>JBFWXO010000023.1:0-96979 GCA_050187355.1 Vicinamibacterales bacterium | reverse complement strand
AGGCGCCGCCCAAGGAGGGACGGGAGAAGAAGTAGGCGACGCCGGGAGTCGGCCGGCGCCGGCCGTATACGGCTGACAGATCGTGCGCCATCGCGCGACTGGAGAACGACTCGAGGCCGGCCTCGATCGACGGGGCCGCCGGGTCGTGGCCGGCGGCGAAGAAGCCCTCGAGCGACCCCGCCCGCGCGAGCATCTGGTGCAGCTGCCACGCGAGCGCCGCCAGGTCGCGGCTGCGGATCCAGCGATGCCCCAGGCCGTCGAACGCGGCCGCCCGGGCCGGGGTGAACGTCCGGAGGAAGGCGGCGGGCGACGGCCCCATCACCGCGAGCACGGCGTCCACCGTCTGCAGCACGCTCTGCACGCGCCCGAACGCGAGGGCCGAGGCGAGGAAGGCCACCACCTCCCGATCGGCCGGATCGGCGTAGCGGCGGACCGTCCAGATCGGATCGCGCGTGGAATGCACCACGTTGAACCCGTCGTAGAGGCGATCGAGGGCAGGCTTCAGGGCGGAGAGGCCCCGCGCGGGCGGGGCGGACAGGGTCGGCGTGGCCACGGCGCGGCTACTGGTAGGCGCCGAGGCCGTCCAGGGCGGCAAGCGCCCGGAGCGCGGCGGCGGCCACGCCGCTCAGGAAGCGGGGCGAGATCTTGTCCGCCGTGTCGGTGGGCTGGTGGTAGTCGGCGTGGTCCTCCACGCCGAAGTAGACGAACGGAATCCCGGCGGCGTGGAAGGCGCCGTGGTCGGACTGCGTGGTCCAGTCGTCGTGGCCCCCGCCGGTGTCGTGTCCGAACCGGACCGTCACGGGCCCGCCGGCCAGGGCGGCGCGGAGCACGGGACCGAGCGCGGGCCAGCGCCCCGGACCGGCCACGTAGATCTCGTTCGCGTCGCTCCGGCTCACCATGTCGAAGTTGACGTCGAGCGCGATGCGGTCGGCCGGAATCGGCGGCGCCTGGACGAACGCCCGCGCCCCCTGGAGCCCCTGCTCCTCGGCGTCGAAGAACGCGAGCAGCAGCGGATGGTCGAAGGGCTCCCGCTGGCACCGCTCGGCGACGAGGAGCAGCAGCGCCACGCCCGAGGCGTTGTCGTCGGCGCCGTGATAGATGCGGCCCTCACGCACGCCCAGGTGGTCGTAGTGAGCCGAGACGACGATGGCCGGCGCGCCGGGACGCCGTCCGGCGCAGCGGGCCACCAGGTTGACGCCCGACGCGGAGGCCCCGGCTTTCGTCGTGAACGTGAACGGCGCCTCGAACCCCGACGGTCCGGCCGCGGGAAGCCCGAGGGCCGTCAAGCGCGACGCGATGTAGGCACGCGCCGTTCTGCCCCCCTCCGACCCGGCCGCCCGGCCGCCCATGTCGTCGGCGGACAGCCGCGTGATCGTCGCCAGCATGGCCACGCCGTCGGCCGGGTTCACCTCCACCGGCCGCGCGCCCTGGCCGGCGCGCGGGGCGGCCGCGGCCAGCAGCAGGAACGCCGTGGCGAGGCCGGCGAGGCGGGTCCCGGGCGTGGCAGAGAAGGGCATACGCGTACCGAATTGGTCAGAAACCGCTGGCGACCACATAATGTGGGCGCCGCTCGTGGAGCGACGGGTCGACGACGACGATTGTTGATCCTAGCAGCGGGCGCGAAAGACAGCGAAGGAAGGCGTGTCGTTCATGGTGGTAGGGGTTCCGAAGGAAAGCTGGCCGGGCGAGCGGCGGGTCGCGGCGACGCCCGAGACCGTCACGAAGCTCGTCGGGATGGGGTTCGACGTGCAGGTGGAGTCGCAGGCGGGCCTGCTGGCCGCCTTCGCCGACGAGGCCTACATCAAGGCCGGGGCCACGATGGCGCCGGACGCGGCGTCGCTCTGGGGCGGCGCCGACATCCTGCTCAAGGTGCAGCCGCCGTCGCCGGCCGAGGTGGACCGGCTGAAGCCCGGGGCGCTGCTCATCAGCTTCCTGTGGCCGGGCAAGAACACGGACATCGTGGACCGGCTGGCGGCGCGGAAGGTCGACGCCATCGCCATGGACCAGGTGCCGCGGATCACGCGCGCCCAGAAGATGGACGCCCTGTCGTCGATGGCCAACATCGCCGGCTACCGGGCGGTCGTGGAGGCCGCGAGCTTCTACGGGCGGTTCTTCACCGGGCAGATGACGGCCGCCGGCAAGGTGCCGGCCGCGAAGGTCCTGGTCATCGGGGCCGGCGTCGCCGGCCTCGCGGCCATCGGGGCCGCCCGCGGCCTGGGCGCCATCGTGCGCGCCTTCGACACGCGGGCCGCGGTGAAGGACCAGGTCAAGAGCATGGGCGCCGAGTTCATCGAGCTCGACGTCGAGGAGGCCGGCGAGGGCGCCGGCGGCTACGCGAAGGAGATGAGCCCGGCCTTCATCAAGGCCGAGATGGAGATGTTCGCCGCCCAGGCGAAGGACGTCGACATCATCATCACGACGGCGCTCATCCCCAACAAGCCGGCGCCGAAGCTCATCACCGACGAGATGGTCAGGTCGATGAAGCGCGGCTCGGTCATCGTCGACCTGGCGGCCGAGAACGGCGGCAACTGCGAGTGCACGGTGCCGGGCCAGGTCGTGGACGCGCACGGCGTGCACGTCATCGGCTACACCGACCTGCCGAGTCGCCTCGCGCCGACCGCCTCCTTCCTCTACGGCAACAACCTGGTGCACCTGCTCACGGACATGGGCGGCGCAAAAAACTACCGGATCGACGAGAACGACGAGGTCGTCCGGGGCGCGCTGGTGCTGCGCAACGGCCAGCTGATGTGGCCGCCCCCGAAGAAGGACGCGCCGCCGGCCCCGCCGAAGCCGGCGGCCGCGGCCAAGCCGCCGCACGCCGGGAAGGCGGGCCACGGGCACGGCGCCGCGGAGGCGCCGGCCGGAGGCACGGGGTCGGCCGTCGCGGCGCTGGTCGCGGCGGTGCTGCTCACGGGCCTGGGGCTCACGGCCCCCAGCGAGTTCCTGGCGCACTTCACGGTCTTCGCGCTGGCCTGCGTCATCGGCTGGCAGGTGATCTGGAACGTGACGCCGGCCCTGCACACCCCCCTCATGAGCGTCACCAACGCCATCAGCGGCATCATCCTCGTCGGCGGCATGCTGCAGATCACGGGGCCGGCCGGGTCGCTCATGACCGTGCTCGGCGCGAGCGCGATTCTCCTCGCCACGATCAACATCGTCGGCGGTTTCATGGTCACGCAGCGCATGCTGCGGATGTTCCGCCGCTAGGGCTGTCGAGGACCGGTCGTGCCTGAAACACTCATTACCGTTGCGTACCTCGTCGCGGGCATCCTCTTCATCCTGAGCTTGAGCGGGCTGTCGGCCCAGGTCACGGCGGCCCGCGGCAACCTCTACGGCATCGCCGGCATGATCATCGCCGCCGTCGCCACGGCGCTGAGCCCGCGGGCCGGCGGCTATCCCGTGCTCGCCGGCGCCATGGCCGTCGGCACCGCGATCGGAGCCACGCTCGCCGCGCGCGTCGAGATGACCTCGATGCCGCAGCTGGTCGCCATCCTCCACAGCTTCGTCGGCGCGGCCGCGGTGCTCGTCGGCCTCGGCGGCACGCTGGACCCGATGGCCGTGCACGAGGGCGTGGCCGCCACGATCCACCAGATCGAGACCTTCGTGGGGGTGTTCGTCGGCGCCGTCACGTTCACCGGCTCGGTCGTCGCCTTCGGCAAGCTCCAGGGCCTCATCGGCAGCAAGCCGCTGCTGCTGCCGGCGCGCCATCTCCTGAACCTCGCGATGGTCGGCGCCTGCCTCTGGTTCGCGGCCGGCTTCCTCGGCGCGCCGACGCTCTCCCCGCTCCTCTGGACGACGCTCGTCGCCGGGATCCTCGGCGTGCACCTCGTCATGGCCATCGGCGGCGCGGACATGCCCGTCGTCGTGTCGATGCTGAACAGCTACTCGGGATGGGCCGCCGCGGCCGCCGGGTTCATGCTGAACAACGACCTGCTCATCATCACCGGCGCGCTCGTGGGCTCGAGCGGCGCGATCCTCAGCTACATCATGTGCAAGGCGATGAACCGCTCGTTCCTGAGCGTCATCTTCGGCGGCTTCGGCGCCGAGGAAGGCGCGGCCCCAGCCAAGGGCAGCGGCGAGCCGCAGGGCGAGGTCAAGAGCGTGACGGCCAGGGAGACGGCCGACATCCTCCAGGAAGCCAAGAACGTCGTGATCGTGCCCGGCTATGGCATGGCCGTCGCCCAGGCCCAGTACCCGCTGTTCGAAGTGACCAAGATCCTGCGCGACAAGGGCGCCAACGTCCGCTTCGCCATCCACCCGGTGGCGGGCCGCCTGCCCGGCCACATGAACGTGCTGCTGGCCGAAGCCAAGGTGCCCTACGACATCGTCCTCGAGATGGAGGAGATCAACGACGACTTCCCCGAGACCGACGCGGTGCTGGTCATCGGCGCCAACGACATCGTCAATCCGGGCGCGCTCGACGACCCGTCCAGTCCCATCTACGGCATGCCGGTGCTGGAGGTCTGGAAGGCCAAGATCTGCATCGTGATGAAGCGCGGCATGGCCAGCGGCTACGCCGGCGTCGAGAATCCGCTCTTCTTCCTCGACAACACCCGCATGCTCTTCGGCGACGCGAAGAAGATGGTGGACGCGGTGCTGTCGGACCTCCGCTAGACGCGGGGGCACCGCGCCTCCCGGGGGGCCGTCGTGCTGTATGCCGTCCTGCTCGCCCTCCTGAACCCGCTCTCCATGGCGCTCGGCGTCGGGCTGGCCTCGAGGCTGGTCCGGCGGCGGCCCCTGCGGCGCCTGCTGGCCGGCACGGCGCTGGCCATCGTGCTGCTCGGCAGCAACGGGTGGGTGGCAACCGCCGTGATCCGCCGGCTGGAGCAGCAGTACCTGCCGCCGGACGATTCGGTCAAGGCCCAGGCCATCGTCGTGCTGAGCGGAGGCGAGCGGATGCCCTTCTGGCCCCGTCCGTCGCTCGACCTGAACGACGCGGGCGATCGCCTGATCTACGGGGCGCTGCTCTACCGGCGGGGCGCCGCGCCGCGCGTCATCTGCACGGGCGCCGCCATCGCCAGGAACATGGCGGCGTTCCTCGTGGACCTCGGCCTGCCGGGCGACGCGGTGTCGAGCGAGACCGCGTCGTTCGACACCCACGACCACGCCGTGAACCTCTGCCCGCTGCTGAAGGCCGACGGTGTCTCGCGGATCCTGCTGGTCACCTCCGCGTCGCACATGCCTCGCGCGATGGGGGTCTTCCGCCGGGCTTGCCCCGATCTCACCGTCGTCCCGGCGCCCACCGATTACCGCCGGCCGGTGAATCCCGACGACCGCTGGCCCGGCGAGGCCATCACGTTCCTGCCCTCGGTGTACGCGCTGACCGGCATCACCGAGGCCGCGCACGAGTACGTGGGCTACGCCTACTACCGCCTGCGCGGGTGGATCTGATGGGCCGCCGGCGGGCCGGCGCTACCGCTCCGGCGCGCAGTGCCTGGCGGCGAGCTTCTGCAGCGACAGGTGCGACCGGAAAGTGGTCGGGCCGCCGAGCGCGCGCTCGATCTGGGCCGGCCTGATCTTCAGCAGGCTCATCTTCGTCTCGAGCAGCCAGTAGACCTCGCGTCCGGCCGCCTCGAAGCGGTACTGGTCCGTGTTCAAGGCCGACAGGCGCGCGCGGGCCGCCGCATCCAGCGGGCCCTTCAGGAAGCCGACGTGCAGCGACCCGTCGGGCGCCACGCGCCGCCCCGGAAACGCGGGCCGCCCGATGACGCCGAGGACCTCGGACGGCGACCGCACGAAGGTGGGCACGTCGTAGCCGAGGGCATCGGCGAGGCGCGTCTCGATCGCGCGCTCGAGGGGCGCCGTGGCCCGCGCCTTCGCGGAAAAGGCGACGTTGCCGCTCTGGATGAACGTCTGGACGTCGTCGAACCCGGCGCGTTCGAACAGGCCCCGCAGCGCGTCCATCTTCACGACGCGGCCACCGACGTTCACGGCTCGCAGGAAGGCGATGTATCGCGGCATGGCTGACCGCCCGGGCGGCGTCCGGCCGGCGAAGCCGTCCGCCGCGCCCCGGCCGCAGCAGTGTACCGCGCGCGGGCGGCGGGTAGAATGACGCCGTCTGGAGGTCCCCATGCCGCGTACGCCCTTCGTCCTCGCCGCCGTGGTCGCCCTGCTGCCGTCGCTGGCGGTCGCGCAGGCCGGCTCGCAGCCGGCGCCGCGCTCGCCCTGGCACGCGCCGGACGGCGTGACGATCGACGAGGCGGGCGATCCCCAGTACTCGACGTTCTCACTGTGCGCGATCGACCCGGCGACCGGCCAGTCCGGGGCGGCCGTGACCACGCGCGTCCCGTTCGTGGGCCGCGCGGTGCCGTGGGCGCGGGCGGGCGTCGGTGCGGTGTGCACCCAGGCCTCGACGGTGGTCGAGTACGGCGTGCGCGGGCTGGACCTGATGGCCAAGGGGGTCGCTCCCCGGGACGCGATCGCCCAGTTGCTGGCCGACGACACCGGGCGTGAGTCGCGCCAGCTCGGCATGATCGACATGCAGGGCCGGGCCGCCGCGCACACGGGCAAGAACAACAACGCCTGGGCGGGCTCCCGCCAGGGGAAGAACTACACGGTGCAGGCCAACATCATGGTCGGGCCCGAGGTGGTGGAGGCCGTGGCCACGGTGTTCGAGGCGACCGAGGGCACGGGCATGCCGCTGGCGGAGCGGATGATCCTGGCGCTCGAAGCCGGCCAGGCCAAGGGCGGCGACAGCCGTTGGGGCAACCTCCAGTCGGCGGCCATCCGCGTGGCCGACCCCAACGACCCCGGGCGCGGAAACGACTTCATTACCCTGGCCATCGAGGTGGGCGAGCATCCCACGCCGGTCGCGGAGATGAAGCGCATCTACTACACGACGCAGCGGCGGCTCGGCTACCGGTCCTTCTCGCAGGTCGAGGGTCCGGACGTCGTGGAGCTGAAGCGGATGCTGCACGCGCTCGGGTACTGGCGCCCGTCGCTGGCGGCGTTCCCGGCGACGCCGGCCGTGCCCAACACGCGCGAGATGCAGGAGCTGCGGCGGAGCGATCCCGCCCGGTACGACGCGATGCAGGCCGAGGCGCGGCGCGCCGCCGCCGACTTCGCGCGCGACTTCTCGCAATACGACGCCGAGGCCGTCGCCGCCGTCGACAAGTTCCGGGCCGACCGGAAGCTGGTCTACAGCGGGAATCCCCCGGGACTCGTCGATGACCGGCTCGTGGCCGCCCTGCGGACCGCGTATGCGGAGAAGCAGAAGGGCTCGCCCCGCTAGTCGCCCCGGGCCCGCGCAGGGCCGAGCCCGCCGACCGGACCGGAACGGCCGAGCCGTCCCGGAGGATCGCCCGCACGAATTGGCAGTCCGTCCTGACGGCGGGTGTCGGGCGTCCGGTTTCTTGAAGAGGCCCAGGCGGGTTCCAGCTCGTCATTTCGTGCGCCGGAGTGGCCCGCCGCGTCGTGGAACCGGCTGGTCCGACGGCGTTCCGTCGTGAATTTCCGGAAAATTGCCCGATTCCTCCCGGGCAAAAGCGAGCCGCCATGCGCCCGGGTGCGCGGAGGCGGCGCCAGGCCAGAAACGGCACGAGACGTGCCTACGGCTCGGGCGGCATGCGTGCAGTACCCCCTGCGCTCCTGGTTGCGCTCTCGCTCGTGACGGCGAGCGCCTGGGTCCTGCCGGCGCCGTGGGCGGAAGCGCCCGGCGTCTGGGGGGCGGTTGTGGCGGCCGGCGCGGGCCTCCAGGCGGCGCCCCAGCCGCCCGCGTCCCTGACGGTCACGGGCGTCAAGGGCCGCTCGGTCTCCCTCACCTGGACGCCGCCAGCCAGCGGGCCCAGCCCCACGGGCTACATCGTCCAGGGCGGCTTCCATCCCGGTGAGGTGCTCGGCAGCCTGCCCACGGGCGTCATCACGGGCCTCACCCTCGATGCGCCGCCGACGGTCGTCTACCTTCGCGTCCGCGCCGTCGCCGGCAACGACGTCAGCAGCCCGTCGGCCGAAGTGCGGGTGGCGGTCGGCGAATTCGAACCGCCGTCGGCGCCTGCCGGCCTCCAGGGGCTCGCCGACGGGACGTCGGTCACGCTCGCCTGGACGAACACCTACGCGGGCGGCACGCCGGCCCGGCTCTGGCTGGAAGTGAGCGGCGCCGCCACGACGCGCGTTCCGCTCGGACTCGCGAACGCCTTCGCGGCCGGGGACGTGCCGCTCGGCACCTACACCCTGCAGGTCGTCGCGGAGAACGCGGCCGGCCGCAGCGCCCCGTCGAACCCCGTCACGCTTGCCATCCCCTCGGCGTGCACGGCCGCGCCCGGACCGCCGCGGAACCTGCGGTCGACCCGATCGGGGGCCACGCTGCTCGTCGAGTGGGATCCCCCGGCGACGGGCGAGCTCGCCACGAGCTACACCCTGCTCGTGTCGGGCAGCGTCGTGGCCACCGTGGACACGACAACCCGGCAGGTGTCGGGCCCCGTGCCGCCCGGCAACTACATCGTGCAGGTCGCGGCGAGGAACGCGTGCGGGCAGAGCACGCCGATGCCGTCGGCCGCACCCTGGACGGCGGTGGTCCGCCAGGGCGCGGACCACGTCGTCCACTTCCCTCCGATGACCGGGGTCAGCGGTTATCGCGTCTTCTGGTCGACGTCGCGGCAGGACCTGGACGCGTTCGGGCCGGGCGTCGGCGTCGCCGAGACGTCAGGCAGTCCCCTGACCCTGCCGGTCCAGAATCCCGACCTTCCCCTCTACTACCGGGTCACCGGCGCCTACGGCCAGGTCTCCGGCCCCGGCGGCCCCATCGCGCTGGCGCCGGCGTTCGACGTCGTGGACGCCGGCGGGTGGCCGTCGCCGGTCACGGCGGCACTGGCGGACCTCGACGGCGACGGCTGCCTCGACTTGGTTGGCGGCTGGGGCCGGTGCGACGGCACGTTCGACGTCTACGACCTGGCGTCGGTCGGCCTCCAGGCGCTCATGATCGATCCGACGAAGGCCCGGGACTCCCGGATCGCGGACTTCACGGGCGACGGCATCCCGGACATCTTCACGAACGTCTATACGCGGGCGGACGACACGACCGTGCGCGCCACGCTGCACGTCGGCAACGGGAACCGGACGTTCACCGAGAATCAGGCCTTCGCCCCGTTCGAGCTCCGCGGATTCGGCGAGACAGTCCTCGCCGCCGACTTCGACAACGACGGCGACGTCGACATCTTCGTCCCGCAATACACCCACCGCGACGACGGCGGCAGGAACTACCTGCTCCTGAACGACGGCGCCGCCCACTTCGTGGAGCGCGCGGCGGCCGCCGGCGTGGACTACAACGACCATACGATCCCCGAGGGCGCCCAGGCGCTGGACTTCGACGGCGACGGGTGGATCGACATCTCCGTCGACTCCCACATCTACCGGAACAACGGCGACGGCACGTTCTCGGACATCGGCCCGTCGATGTCGCTGCCCATCCGGTTCGACGAGGGCATGCGGCTCCTGGACGTGGACCTCGACGGCGACTTCGACTACGTCCACCACGACGCCTTCGAGACGCGGCTCTTCGTCAACAACGGCGGCACGTTCGATCAAGGCACCGTCATCGACGGCCTCCCCGACGGCTCGACGTACGGCTACGGCATCAACGTGTGCGACTTCAACGGCGACGGCTTCGAGGACGTGATCGTCGCGCACAACGACGCCGTATCCGGCACCGGGCTGCCCCGCCTGCTGGTGAACGCCGGCGGCCGGTTCGTGAGGTCGGACCTGCCGCCGTTCTCCCCCCGCTACAACGACTTGAAGGCGTGCGTGGACATCGACGGGTCCGGCCTCCCCGACATCGTGAGCCGAATCTCCACCGGCACCTCCGGGTTCCGCCGCCTCATGACCCGCGGCGCGCCGGCCGGCACGATCACGGTGCGCGCCGAGGGGATGCTCGGCCAGAAGAACCAGCAGGGCCGCCTCGTGCGGATCCGGCCGCTGGCCCAGCCGCTCGCGACGCTCCTGCGCGTGGTGGAGGGGGGCTCCGGCTACATGTCGCAGAACGGCTACGACCTGGTGGTGCCCACCTCGTGGGCGGGCGACCACGAGGTCGCCGTGCGGTTCAAGACCGGCTGGGTGACGACCACGGCACGCCCCGGCGACGTCCTCACGATCCGCGAGGACGGCACGATCCTGACGGGGCTCCAGTAGCGCCGGGCGGGCGCTCCGCGCGCCAGCGAACCGCCGGGACGGCCTCGGGGCGGCCGGCTACTTGAAGATGCTCTTCGGCACCTTCACGTGGACGCCCATGGTCGGCCGGTCCACGAGCTGGGTGACGGCGACGTCGCCGGCGACGCTGACGAGCTGGTACGCCTGGTGCTTCGTGAGGCCGCGCGTGCGCGCCAGGAAGTCGATCATCTCCTGGATGGCGATGCGCGTGGCCTGGGCCAGGTCCGGGTCCGTGCCCATGCTGATGTAGTGGGTGGGCGTCTCGGCCCGCGGCCACTCGAGCCGCTCGCCCTTGCGCACGGTGAGCTGGAGCCGTCCGCGCAGCGACGTCTCGATGGCCGTCTGGTCCACCTCCCCGTCGCCCTGCGCGGCGTGGCCGTCGCCCACCTCGAACAGCGCGCCCGGCACGAACACGGGCACGTAGAGCGTGGCGCCGGCGGTCAGCTCCTTGTTGTCCATGTTGCCGGCCATGCGGCTCGGCGGATTGCTGCTCATGCGCCCGACGGCCCGGGGCGGGGCGACGCCCATGCTGCCGAAGAACGGCTTCAGGGGCACGACGACGCCGGGGAAGAACTCGGCCGTCATCGCCTGCCGGTCGAGCGCGACGAGCTTCTGCCCCACGGCGCGATCGCAGTTCTCGGGCAGGAAGCCCGCGCAGCCGTTGTAGCCGTAGTCGAGCGGGAGGTCGATGGACAGGATCTTCACTTCGAGGACGTCTCCCGGCTCGGCGCCCTCGACGTAGATGGGGCCGGTCAGGATGTGACCGCCGGGACCACGGCGGTCGCCGGTGACCTCCGCGACGATCCGGCGCAGCGAGGCCTGGACCTTGTCCGGCGGCAGGCCCATGCGCTCGAGGCCGGCCGGGCTGTTGGTAAGCAGCGTGTCCACGTCCACGATGTCGCCGGACGCGACGCGCAGGACGGGCGGGGCATCGGCCCAGTAGTAGCCGTAGGCCACGGTGGACGGCGTCGCCTCCAGGCGATGCGTGCGCGGCGTCTGGGCCGAGGGGAGGGCCGCGGCCACGACGGTGGCCGCCGCGACGGCGAGGAGCCGGTCATTCAGGAGCGCGCGCATCACGGCCTACCGTTCTCCCGTGGCGTCGAGCGCCTCGGGCCTGCTGAACCGCCGGAAGAAGCTGCCTTCCCGCCACGCCGGCTTCACGTCGCGGTTCGCCACCCGCACCGACAGCGCGCCGATCAGGCGCGTGAAGTCCGCCGCCGCGCTCCGGTCGATCGGCTGGTCGAGGTCGTCCGATGGCGCGTGATAGCGGCGCCGCGTCCACTCGGCGGCCGCCGCCGCTTCCGGCGAGTCCGGCTCGTAGCCAACCTTCATGGCCAGCGCCGGCACGCCCTGGCGGATGAAGCTGTATTGGTCGCTCCTGATGAAGCGGTTGCGCTGGGGCTCGGGGTCGGCCTGCACCGCGACCGCCATCGACTGGCTCACGGCGCGCACGTCGTCGCCCAGGTCGGACTCGTCCAGGCCGAGCACCATCAGGGTCTTCAGCGGGAACAGCGGCAGGAACATGTCCATGTTGATGTTCGCCACGAGGCGGTCGGCCGGGACGGTCGGATGCAGCGCGAAGTACCGGGAGCCGAGCAGGCCCTTTTCCTCGGCCGTGACGGCGACGAACAGCACCGACCGCCGGGGCCGCGCCTCGGCAACGGCCCGTGCCGCTTCGAGGAGCGTCGCGACCCCGGACGCGTTGTCCATGGCGCCGTTGTAGATGGCGTCGCCGTCGATGGCGGCGCCGATGCCGACGTGATCCAGGTGCGCCGTCAGCACCACGAACTCCCGGGCCAGGGCGGGATCGCTGCCGCGCACGACGCCGGCGACGTTCTGCGACTCCACGATCTGCGTCTCGACGCCGACGGCGGCGCGCACCGACAGCGGCAGGGGGAAATGCGGCAGGGCCCCGCCGGCGTCGGCGATCTCGAGCATCTCGGCGAACGTGTGGCCGGACCCTTCGAACAGCCGCTCGGCGCTGGCGGGATTGAACGCCGCCGACAGCTGCTGCCCGGCGGTCTCGTCGAGCGCGGGATCCGCGAGCGCCATCGCCGGGTTCAGCCGGTTCGGCGCGGATCGGTCCCACGGCACGTCCATGCTCTTCGGGTTGGCGATGGAGATCGTCCCGACGGCGCCCAGCCGCTTGAGCACCGCCCACCGCTCGGCCGCCGACTGGTAATGGGCGCTCAGCGGCCCGGGCACCGAACGCGGGCTGCCGGACAGGTAGACGACGACCTTCCCCGCCACGTCCAGCCCCGCGAAGTCGTCGTGCTGCGCTTCGGGCACGACCAGGCCGTGCCCGGCGAAGACCAGGGGCGCCTGCACCGCCGGCGACGGGTCGATCCGCATGCTGAAGGTGGCGTCGGCGCCGAGCTCGACGGGCACCGCCCGCCCGCGCCGGACGAGGGCGAGGCTGGATCGCGATTCGTCGATCCGGCGCGACCGGAAGGTCACGGGCTGCAGGAAGCCGTTGGTGCCTGCCGGCTCGATGCCGGCGCGCGCGAACTGGTCGGCGACGTAGTTGGCGGCCTTGCGGTGTTCGGGGCTGCCGGTCTCGCGGCCGCGCATGTCGTCGTTGGCCAGGAAGGCGACGTGGGCCCACCACCCGGCAGCGGGATCGGCGGCGGCCGCGGCGGGGGGAACCGTCGGCGGCGGGGCGCAGCTCGTGCCGACGAGCAGGGCGGCAGCCACCAGGGGCAACGGGACGCGACGGGGCATGAGGAGGCTCCTGGACGGCGGCGACGACGGCCGTCCGCTAGCGTGCGTGATCGGACTGCAAGTGCTCGCGCAGGATGTCCCGGCCGAAGTCGCCCTGGAAGTCCCGCCACACCGCGTGGATGTGGTTCCCGTCGTTCTGCGTGTTGTCGTATTCGATGAGGAAGGTCGGCCCCTGCACCCGGTAGTAGTGCTTGGCGCCCTTGGCCGTCGGCCCGGCCCAGGCGAACGTGATCCGGTCGAGACCGGCGGCCGCCAGCCGGTCCCGGCGATCGGCCGCGATGTCGTCGGCCATCAGGCCGGTGTAGGCGTCGATCAGGCGCATCACGGAGGCCCGCTGGGCCTCGCTCATCTGCGCCAGCGACAGGCCCGGCGGCGTCTGCGGGCCGATGTCGTTCTTGTTCCCCGACACGATGTCGCCCGGCGCGGTCGTCGAGACGACGGCGGTCGTCCGCTGGTGGTCGCTCAGGCCCTCCACGGCCTGGCGGCCCAGGTCCTCGAGGGGCGCGAGCACCCGCAGGCCGCGCTTCGAGCCGGACGCCACCTCCGCGGGATTCGAGCCCGTGAAGGTCGGCGAGCTCGCGGTGACCCGGCCGTCCCTGACGGCGAAGTGGAGGGAGAGGTGGTGCCCTTCCACGCGCCAGCCCCAGACGCCAGACGTCCCCGGCGTCCCGAACACCGTGAACTGGTAGTCGAGGGGCGACCGGGCGAAGCGCGGGCTCCGCTCGATGTCGCGAAGGACGTCCTCGAGCTGGATGATCGCCGTCGCGGTCGCATACCCGCGCTGGCTCAGGCCGGTCTTCAGCAGCGCATGCGCCTTCGCCCGCTGGTCCGTCGACATCGTCCGGAACGCGATCCCCTTGCGGTGGAACATCTCGTTCGGGATGAAGTGCCAGCGCTGGCGCTCCTCGGCGTCGTACGGGAACACGGCCTGCTGGCGCTGCTCGGCGGACAGCGCCGCGACGAAGACGCCGGCCGCGCGGGCCATCTCGGCGCCGGAGCGCTGCGCGGCATGGAGCGCCACCAGCTGTCCGGCGGCCGCCAGCCCCACGGCCACGGCCACGCGACCCGCCACCCTGCTCACCATCGCCATCCCACCCGCGTCAGCGTCCGAGTATAGGCCCGTGGCCTCAGCCCAGGCCGATCGACACGTACTTCAGGTCCAGGAACTCCTCGATGCCCCACTTGCCGCCTTCGCGGCCGATACCCGAGGCCTTCACGCCGCCAAACGGCGCCTGGGGCGTGGACGGCACGCCGTCGTTCACGCCCACGATGCCGAAGTCGAGCGCCTCGGACACCCGGAAGGCGCGGCTCAGGTCCCGCGTCCACAGGTAGGCCGCCAGGCCGAACGGCGTGCCGTTGGCCGCGGCCACCGCCTCGGCATCGCGCTCGAACCGGATGAGCGGCGCGACCGGGCCGAACGTCTCCTCTTCGAGAATCCGCATGCCGGGCGTCACGCCGGCCAGCACGGTGGGGCTGAAGTAGAGGCCGTCGCGCGGCTGCCCGCCCGCCAGCGCCGTCGCGCCCTTGGCCAGGGCGTCGGCCACGTGCGCCGAGACCTTGTCGTGTCCCTGCCGATCGACCAGCGGTCCGACGTGGGTCGACGGGTCGGCCGGGTCCCCCACGCGCAGCCCGTTCACGACCTCCGCCAGGCGTCGGGCGAACGCGTCGTAGATGCCCGCCTGGACGTAGATGCGGTTGGCGCAGACACACGTCTGGCCGGTGTTGCGGAACTTCGAGGCCGTCACCTCGCGGACGGCGGCCTCGAGATCGGCGTCGTCGAAGACCAGGAACGGCGCATGCCCGCCGAGTTCGAGCGACACGCGCTTCACCGTCCGCGCCGCCTGGGCGGCCAGCAGCACGCCCACCTCGGTGCTGCCCGTGAAGGTGAGCTTCCGGATGGCGGGATCGTCGAAGAACACCGCGGAGACCGCGGCCGGGTCCGCCGTCGTGAGCACCTGGAACGCGTCGGGCGGCCCGCCCGCCTCCCGCCACAGTTCCTCCAGGCGGAGGGCCGTGAGCGGCGACTGCTCGGCCGGCTTCAGCACGACCGTGCAGCCAGCCGCCAGGGCGGGCGCGGCCTTCCGCGTCACCATCGCCGCGGGGAAGTTCCAGGGCGTCACGGCGTACACCGGGCCGACGGGCTGCGGCCGGACGAGCAGCCGCTTGTTCGCGAACTGGCTGGGGATCGTCTCGCCGTAGACCCGCTTGGCCTCTTCGGCGTACCACTCGACGAACGCCGCGGCGTACTTCACTTCGCCTCGCGACTCGGTGATGGGCTTCCCCATCTCGTCGGTCATGAGCCGCGCCAGCCGGTCCTCGTCCTGCAGCATGAGCGTGAACCACCGCCGCAGGATGGCCGAGCGGTCGTAGGCCGTGCGATCGCGCCACGCCGGGAACGCCTCGATGGCCCGGCGCGCGGCGACCCTGGCCTCGGCCGCGCCGGCATTGGGCACGCTCTGCACGCGCGCCCCGGTGGCGGGATTCTGAACGTCGAACGTCGGGCTCATGCACACCTCGCGACGCGCGCCGGCCGCGCGCCAGACGCGCGGCGGCCGACGGCTCCAGAGACGTTAGCAGAAAATCCGCGCACACTGCGCCCGCGCGGCGCCCAATGTCGAGCCGCGGCACGAAATGGCGCCCGGCGGCCGAAAGTGGCTGCGCTAGAATCGAAGTCCGTTGACCGCGATTCTGGGCCTTTCGGCCTTCTACCACGACAGCGCGGCCTGCCTGGTCGTCGACGGCGACATCGTCGCGGCGGCGCAGGAGGAGCGGTTCACCCGGAAGAAGCACGATCCGGACTTCCCGTCCCGCGCGGTGGACTACTGCCTGCGCGCGGGCGGCCTCGACCGCTCCGCCCTCGACTACGTCGTCTTCTACGAGAAGCCGATCCGCAAGTTCGAGCGCCTGCTCGAGACGTATTTCTCGTACGCGCCGTCCGGCCTGCGCAGCTTCACGACGGCGATGCCCGTGTGGCTGCGCGAAAAGGCCCGCCAGGGCGCCGTCATCCGCGAGGCCCTGGGCGAGGACGTGACGGCGCCGCTCGTCTTCACCGATCATCACGAGAGCCACGCGGCCAGCGCGTTCCTGCCCAGCCCGTTCGAGGAGGCCGCGATCCTCACCCTCGACGGCGTGGGCGAGTGGAGCACGACCACCGTGGGCATCGGGCGCGGCCGGTCGATCGAGCTGCTCCGGCAGCTGCAGTTCCCCCACTCGCTCGGCCTGCTCTACTCGGCCTTCACCTACTACTGCGGCTTCAAGGTGAACAGCGGCGAGTACAAGCTGATGGGGCTGGCCCCGTACGGCACGCCGAAGTACAAGGCCGCCATTCTCGAGCACCTGATCGACGTCAAGGACGACGGCAGCTTCTGGCTCGACATGCAGTACTTCAACTACTGCCAGGGCCTGACGATGACGGGCCCGAAATTCCACGCGCTGTTCGGGGGGCCGCCGCGCGACCCGGAATCCACGCTCGAGCAGCGGCACATGGACCTGGCGGCGAGCATCCAGGCCGTGACCGAGGACGTCATGCTGAAGATCGCGCACGACGTCCACCGGCTGACCGGCATGAAGTACCTCACGCTCGCCGGCGGCGTCGCCCTGAACTGCGTCGGCAACGGACGGCTGCTGCGCGAGGGGCCGTTCGAGGACATCTGGGTGCAGCCGGCGGCCGGCGACGCCGGCGGCGCGCTGGGCGCGGCCCTCTTCGCCTGGCACCAGCTCCTGGAGAAGCCGCGGACGCGGCACGGCGCGGACGTGCAGAAGGGCAGCCTGCTCGGGCCCGCCTTCAGCAGCGACGAGGTCCGCCGGAGCCTCGACGCGCTCGGCGCCGTCTACCACCGCGCGCCTTCGGAGGCCGCGCTCGTGGACCGCGTGGTCGATCTGCTGGCCGCGGAGAAGGTCGTGGGCTGGTTCCAGGGCCGCATGGAGTTCGGCCCGCGGGCGCTCGGCGCGCGCAGCATCCTCGGCGATCCCCGATCGCCGCGGATGCAGGCCACCATGAACCTCAAGATCAAGTTCCGCGAGAGCTTCCGGCCCTTCGCGCCGATCGTGCTGAAGGACGAGGCGCACAGGTGGTTCGATCTGGATCCGCGGCACGAGAGCCCGTACATGCTGATCGTGGCGCCGGTCCGTGACGAGCACCGCGTGCCGGTCACCGACGCCGAGCGGGCCACGATGGCCTCCGATCCCGACCTGCGCAACCGTCTCAACATCCCGCGCTCCAGCATCCCCGCCGTGACCCACGTGGACTACAGCGCCAGGCTGCAGACCGTGGACCGCGAGCGCCACCCGCGCCTCACCGCCCTGCTCGAAGGCTTCGCGGCGAAGACGGGGTGCCCGGTGCTGGTCAACACCAGCTTCAACGTGCGGGGCGAGCCCATCGTCTGCACGCCCGAGGACGCGTATCGCTGCTTCCTCGGCACCGAGATGGACGTCCTCGTGCTCGACGACTGCATCCTGCTGAAGGACGACGTCCCGCACGGCGCCGACGCGGCGGCGCGCCAGGCCTATCTCGCGAAGTTCGCCCTCGACTGAGGCACACGATGCAGTGGTCCGACGTCACCAGGGCGCAGACGCCCAAGACCCTCCGGCAGTTCGGCCTGCTGGGCCTCGTCGTGTTCGGCGGCATGGCCGCCTGGCGCGCGTTCACCGGCCAGGTGACCGCCGCCACCTGGGTGCTCGGCGGCGCGGGCGGGGCGCTCGGGCTGCTGGGCCTCGTCCAGCCCAGGCTGCTGGGGCCCGTGTTCACGGCCTGGATGGCCGTCGCCTTCCCGATCGGGTGGGTCGTCTCGCGCGTGGTGCTGGCGGTGCTCTACTATCTGGTGTTCACGCCGGTCGCGGTGGTGTTCCGCCTGATCCACCGCGATGCCCTGGGCCGGCGCCGCCGGACGACCGCGTCGTACTGGATGCCGAAACCGCAGCCCACGGATTCGACGCAGTACTTCAAGCAGTTCTGATCGCCCTCCGGAGACCTCGCATGGAGAAGTTCGAAGACGCCGCCAAGTCACGGGCCGCCTCACCGGGCGTGATCGCCGAGTTCTGGCAGTTCCTGGGCCAGACGAAGAAGTGGTGGCTGCTCCCGGTCGTGATGATCCTGCTGGCCTTCGGCCTCCTGATGGTCCTGTCGGGCACGGCCGCGGCCCCGTTCATCTACACGCTGTTCTGAGGGAGGGCCGCGCGCGGCCCCCGTCTCACGCGAAGACGTCCCTGCACGCGCCGGCCAGGGTCTCGAGGCCCCGCGCGAGCTGATCGGGGGGCGTCGTGAGCGGCGGCAGCAGCCGGATCACGTTCTTGGCGGTCCCGGACTTGAGGAGCAGCAGCCCGCGATCGCGCGACAGGTCCACGATCTTCTGGGCGCTGGCGGCGTCGGGCGATCCGTCGGCCGGCCGCACGATCTCGATCGCCTGCATCGCGCCCAGGCCGCGGACGTCGCCGACCTGGGGATGGGCGGCCTTCAGCGCCGCCAGGGCGGCCGACGTCGCCTCCGCCTGCCGGGCCGCCTGCTCGAGCACGCCCTCCTGCTCGAAGACGTCCAGCACGGCCAGCGCGGCCGCACAGGCGACGGGATTACCGGCGTAGGTGCCGCCCAGGCCGCCGGGCGCCGCGGCGTCCATGATCGCGGCCTTGCCGACGACGGCCGAGACCGGCAGCCCGCCGCCGAGGCTCTTGGCCATCGTGACCAGGTCGGGCTCCACGCCGTAGTGCTCGTAGGCCCACATCTTCGCCGTGCGTCCGAAGCCGGTCTGGATCTCGTCCACGATGAGGACGATGCCGTGGGCCGTGGCCAGCGCCCTGAGCTCGCGCAGGAACTCGCGCGGTGCCGGCACGAAGCCGCCCTCGCCCAGCTGCGGCTCGATGATGATGGCCGCGACCTGCGCGGGCATGACGCGCGAGTCGAACAGGTACTGGAGGGCCTTCAGGGCGTCGCTCGCCGAGACGCCGCGGTACTCGTACGGGAACGGGGTGTGGTAGACCTCCGAGGCGAAGGGCCCGAAGTTCTGCTTGTAGCCGGTGCTCGAGGCCGTGAGCGACAGCCCGAGCAGGGTGCGGCCGTGGAACGCGCCGTGGAAAGCGACGACGGCCGACCGGTTCGTGTACGCCCGGGCGATCTTCACCGCGTTCTCGGTGGCCTCGACGCCCGTCGTGAGCAGCAGGGTCTTGTTCGGGCCGCCTGCGACGAGCGCGTTCAGCCGGGCGGCGAGCGCCACGTAGGGCTCGTAGCTCGTGACCTGGAAGCAGGTGTGCATCACCCGGTCGAGCTGCGCGGTGACGGCCTCGATGACGCGCGGATGGCGGTGCCCGATGTTGAGCACGCCGATGCCGCCGATGAAGTCGAGGTACTCGCGGCCCTCGGTGTCCCAGAGGCGCGTGCCCTCCGCCCGGGCCGCGAAGATGGGGTGCGTCTCGCTCACGCCGCGGGCGACGTGGCTGGCCCGGCCCGCGGCCGTGGCGTTCGGCGAAGTCGTGGACGCGGTTCCCGTGCTCATCGAAGGACCTGCTGCTGCATCGCGGCCCACAGCCGCTCGACGTGTTCACGTTCGGTGGGCAGGGCGCCCACCGATACCCGCACCATCCAGCGGCCGTCCAGCGTCGCCGGCGTGAGGTAGGCCTCGCCGGACCGGTTCAGGCGATCACACCACGCCTGCGTGTGCCGGTCCAGGGCCTCGGACTCCAGGCCGGGCGGCTCGTGGCGGACGCACACCGTCTGGAGCGGCACGGGTGCCAGCACCCGCCACTCGGGCGCCGCCGCCACGGCCGTCTCGAGCCACCGGGCGTTGTCGAGGTCCCGGCGCAGCCGGGCCTGCAGCCCGGAGACGCCCTGCTCGCGGATCAGGAACCAGAGCTTGAGGGCCCGGAAGCGCCGCCCGAGCGGAATCCCCCAGTCCCGGTAGTTCTTCACGCGCCCGTCGGCCGCCGACTGCAGGTAGCTCGGGTTGGTGGACATCACCCGCACGAGGTGCTCGGCGTCGCGGACGAAGTAGACGCAGCAGTCGAACGCGGCGCCCAGCCACTTGTGCGGGTTCATCACCACCGAGTCGGCGCGCTCGATGCCGTCCCACATCCAGCGGCATTCGGGCAGGATCATGGCCGACCCGGCCATCGCCGCGTCCACGTGGAGCCACACCCCGGTGCCGGCCAGCCGATCGGCGATCGCGCCCACCGGATCGAGCGCGGTCGTCGTCGTCGTGCCGGTGGTGGCCACGACGGCGCACGGCACCCGGCCGGCCGCCCGATCCTCCGCCATGGCCTCGGCCAGCAGATCGGCGCGCATCGCGAAGCGGTCGTCGCAGCCGACGTGGCGGATGTTCTCGCGGCCGAATCCCGCCAGGACGGCGGCCTTGTCGACGGAGCTGTGGCTGTAGGCCGACGCGTAGACGACGAGCGCGGCCGGCTCGGCCTGGAGCCCACCCCGCGCCATGGCGTATCCGCTGGTCCGCTCGCGGGCGCAGATGAGGGCGAGCAGCGTGGAGGTGGACGCCGTGTCCTGGATCACGCCCTCCCAGGCCTCGGACAGTCCGGTCATCTGCCGCAGCCAGTCCGTGGCCACTTCCTCGACCTCGGTGAGCGCGGGACTGGACTGCCACGAGAGGCCCAGGACGCCGAGTCCGGTCGACACGTAGTCGCCGAGGATGCTGGCCGGGGTGCCGTTGCAGGGGAAGTAGCCGAAGAAGCCGGGGTGGTTCCAGTGCATCAGCCCCGGCGCCACGATCGCGTCCAGGTCCGCCAGCATCGCCTCGAACGGCTCGGGCTCGTCGGGCGGCGCGGCCGGCAGGCGCGCCTTGATCTCACCGGGCGCGACCCGGGGCATCACCGGCTGCGCGGCGGCGCGCGCGCGATGGTCCGCGATCCAGTCCACGACGGCGTGGCCGTAGGTCCGGAATTCTTCTGGTGTCATGGCTGCGCCTGAAGGTCGAGGCCCGCGGCGCGCCAGGTCTGGCGGCCGCCGCAGGGAAGGCTTACCGGTTCCACACGCCGAGGATCCACGGCCGCGCGGCGTCCAGCGGCTCGATGAATCCCGGCACCATCGAATGCGGGACGCCGTCGAGCACCACGAGCGTCGCGTCGCCGCCGCGTTCCTTCAGCACCCTGATGGCCCGCTCGACCGGCTCGATGGGCACCGTCGTGTCCGCCCGGCTGTGAATGGCGTAGATGGGCATCGGGACGAGCGGCGACGCCCAGTCCGTGCCGGCATCGAGGGCCTGGGCCGCCGCCTGCACGTCCGCCCGGGAGCGGACGCGGGTGGTCAGGGGATGGCCGGACATCGGAATGGCCGCCCGGAACAGCTCGGGATGAGTGGCGGCGAAGAACCACGTGCCCTGCCCGCCCATGCTGAAGCCGGTCACGAGCGTCTTCCCTTCGTCGATCGGGTGGTCCTTCTTCACCGCGGCCACCACGGCGACGACGGCCGCCTCGCTGTCGGGATGCGCCCAGCTGAACTCGGGGGCGTCAGGCGCCACGATGACGGCGTTGAGCGACTCGAGCGCCGGGAACACCAGCTGCCCGACGAAGCCCAGTCCGAAGTAGGGCGACAGGCCGGGCTCCTGGCTCGTGCCGAAGTGCAGGCCGACGATCAGCGGATAGCCCGACTCCGGCGGCGGCGCCTTCGGGACGAGCGTGCCGTAGGTGACGGAGCGCCCGCCGACGGCCAGCTCGCGCTGATCCATCGTGACCGACATCTGATCCAGCCGCTGTTCGACGCCAGCCCGACGCATGTGCGAGATGGTAGTGGATCGGGCACGCCCGCGCCACGAGGCTCCGGACGCCGCGCGCCGGGCCGGCGTCACCGGCGTCGCCACGCGGCGACGGCGCCGCCCAGCAGGTAGCAGGTGGCCATGCCGGCGGCGAGCGCGGCCGACGCGAGCATCGGCTGGTAGCGGCCGTCGTAGAGGCCCACGGCGGCCCACACCGTGAACCACAGCCACGGGCGTGCGAACTGGACCGCGCCCCGCAGCGGCGCCGCCAGGCCGCGCGCGACGGTGTAGAACCCGAAGGCCCCCGATCCCACCGCCCCGGCCGCCACCGACCCGCCCGCCGCCGTCTCGGCGCCCACGAAGAGGGCCGAGAGGATCACGAACAGGACGACGGTCGCGAACGCCGCGTAGATGCCGGGAAGGATGTCGGACGACTCGAGCGCCACGGGCCTGCACTGGAGTATACCGGGCGGACCGGAGGGCGCGGGCGGGCGGCGCGTCAATACTCCGAGCAAGTGCGCCGGATCCCGGCCAGGTCGCGCGTGCGCGTGACGGCGGCCTCCCGCGCGCCTAGCGGGAGAGCACGTCCTTGAAGAACGCGAGCGCGCGCGGGTCCTTCGACTGGCCGAGCCAGAAGAACGCCTGCTTCCGGACGGCGGGATTGGAATGCGCGCGCGCCACCTCGATCAGCTTCGGCACGCCCTCGTCGGCGGGCAGCTGGCTCAGCGCGAAGACCGCGCGCTTCTTGACGTCGGTATCGGGATCGCGCGCGATGGCGTCGGTGATGGCCCCGGCCGCCTGCTGGCCCGCGCGCTGGGCGAGCCAGAAGAGCGCCTGCCCGCGCAGGTGCGGCGTCCCGCCGGTCCGCGCGGCCGTCAGCAGGACGTCGAGCGCCTCCGGCGCGGCGTGCATGGCCAGGGCCGCGAGCGCGCCGTCGGCCAGGCGGCGCTCGGCGGCCGCCGACGCACGGCCGGCCAGCCAGCGCGCGCTCTCGGCGGGACCGACGCCGGCCAGCCAGTAGACGGTCCGGCCACCCGCATCCACCGGGCAGGCCATCGAGAAGCTGCGGACGCGGTCCACCTGGGCGCCCGACACCCGCACGAAGACGGCCAGGCTCCGCGACGGCTCCAGGTACGCCACCTGCGCCCCCGCAGCCGCGGGGCCGCGCTCGCCGCCCGGCTCCAGGCGGCACCCGCCGTACCATCCGGACGCGTCGTCGCGCGCGGAGGAGGGCACGCTCCACCCGATCCACACCGGCGCCTCCGCGGTCCCGGAGACGCCGGCGATCGACGCCGCCAGGCTTCCCGAGACCTGGCGCGGGAGGACGCGTCCGTTCCGGACGGAGGGCGCCTCCGCGCCCTGTTGCACGGCGGACGCGGCCGTGAGCGCCACGGCGAGCAGGATGTCGACGGTCATGGCTCCTCCCCCCTCACTTGCCGAGCAGTTCCAGCAGGTAGTCCACGGCGGCCTTGGACTTCATGACCGACAGCTTCTGCACGAGATCCTTCTTGCGCGCCGGATCCGTCTCCTTCCGGGCGAGGCCCACGAGCGCCTCGGCGTTGTTCTGCACGAAGAGGCCCTGCACCACCGCGGCCTTCACCTCGGCCGGCGCCTGCGACGCGTAGATCTCGACGAGCGCGGGGCCAGTCGCCGAGGCCCGCATCAACCCGAGGTTCCGCACGGCCGTGCGCCTGAGGGCGGGGTCGGTCTCGGTCTTGGCGAGCTGGATGAGACGGGGCGCATCGCCGCCCACGAACATCGCCTGCAGGATCTCGCGCTTCACGTCCGCGTCACGCTCCTTGCCGTAGAGCTGCCACAGCTCGTCGTGGGCGCCCATGACGCCCAGCTGCCGCACGGCCTCCGCGCGGAGCGCCGCATTCGACTCGCCCGTGGCGGCGGCGAGGACGCGGGCGCGATCGCCGGCCACCATGTAGGCGCGCAGCACCCGGCGCTTGATGTCGTCGTCGGCCGCTCCGTACAACTCCGCCAGCAGCGCGCGGTTCTCGCTGTTGCCGTGGACGCCCAGGTAGTCGATGGCCTTGCGCTGGAGGTCCGGATTGCCCTGGCGGGCGACCTCGGACATCAGCCGCCGCGCCTCGGGGGAGTCGCTCTGCGCGAGGACGAACAGCGCGCGCTCCTTCAGCTTGAGCGACTGGGTGCCCTGCAGCACCTGGCGCAGCAGCGGCAGCGCCTGCTCGGGGGCCGAGCTCTGGAGCGCGTTCAGCGCCAGCAGCTTGAGCTCGTCGTCGCCGGACGCGTCCACGACCACCGGCTGCCCCACGCGGGCCCGCACCTGCACCTCGAGGGCGCGGGCATCGCCAATCCACCGGCTCTTGGGGAACCGCCGCGCGAGGTCGGCGATGGCCGTCAGGGCGTCGGCCTGCCGGCCCAGCTTGTCGAGCGCGTACGCCCTCCAGTAGAGAGCGCCGTCGGCCCTCGCGCCGGCCTGATCGGCGAGGGCCTGGAACCGGGTGAGCGCCTGGGTCCATTCGGCGTCCTCGAGCGCGTCGAGCGCCCGCTCGTACTCGCGGCGCTCGCGATCCACCTCGCGGGCGGCCCGCTCCCGGTCCCGTTCGGCGCGCTCGCGATCCCGCTCGCCCGCCGCCTGCGCCCGCGCCTGATCGAGGGCGGCGTCGAAGGCCTGGCCGGCCGCCGGCGTGGCCATCAGGGCCGCGAGCACGGCCACACTCACGAGTCTCGACACGATCATGACGTCTTCCCCTTCACGGCCGGCGTCCGGGCCGGCGCCTGGCGCGTGCGCAGCTCGTCGCCGAGCACGCGGACACGAAACAGAATCCCCCGCCGTTCGACGCGGGCGCGCAGCGCCTCGAGCGCGGCGTCCGACGCGTCTGGCGGCGCGTTGGCCACTTCCACGAGCACGCGCTCGATGTCGCCGAGCACCTCGTCCAGTTCGTCCTCGCCCGTCTGTTCGGCCGTCTGCCGGAGCAGCCGGTTCGCGGCGACGAGCTCGGCCGCGCGGTCGCGCTCCATCCCCACGTCGGTCGTGTTCATGAGCTCGGCCAGCACGGCCTCGGTGCGCTCGAGGTGGTCGCCGACCGCCAGCACGAGCACGCGGGTCTGCACCGCGGCGGGCGTCCCGCCGGGATCGGCCGATGGGGCGGGCCCGGTGGCCGAGACGGCCGGCGCCGAAGCGGACCGGTCGCGAACGAGCCACCCGCCCACGAAGGCCAGCACGATGCCGGCGGCCGCGGCCAGCAGCGCCCACTTTGTCACCGCGCCCGCCTTCGACCGTGGCCGCGCCGGCCGATCGTCCAGCGCCGGCGCCAGGCGGGACCAGAGCCGCGCCTCGAGGCCGGCGTCGGGCTCCTCGCCTGGCGCGGCGTCGACGAACGACAGGGTCTTCGCCAGCCGTTCCAGCGCGGCCCGGCAGTCGGCGCAGCCGGCCAGGTGGGCGTCGAACTGCCCGGCGTCGGCGCCCGCGTCGCCGTAGTAGTGCACGACGAGGTCGTCGTGCGACAGGTGCGGGGTCGTCTCAGTCATGGCGCACGTCCACCAGCGGCTCGAGTGCGAGCCGCATCTTGCGCACGGCGCGAAACACGCTGTGCTTGGCTGCTTCCGTCTTCAGTCCGAGCGCGGCGCCGATCTCGTTGATCGAGCACCCTTCGACGTGCCGCAGCATGAACGCGGCCCGTTCGAGCGCGGTCAGCCCGCCGAGTCCCTCGTGGACCCTGGCGCCGATCTCGGCGCTGAGGTATTGCCGGTCGGGCGCCGGCGCGTGGCTCGCCGCGACGGCCGCCGGCGCGTCGCGTTCGAGGTCGTCCGGATCGTGCGCCGTCTCCCGGTACCGCCGCGCGCGGATGAAGTCGATGGCGCAGTTCACGGTGATCCGGTGGATCCACGTCCGGAAGTCCGCCCGCGACTCGAAACGGCCGAGCTGCCGATAGGCCTTCAGGAACGCCTCCTGCGCGACGTCTTCCGCGTCCGACGGATTGCCGGTCAGCCGGTGGGCCACGCGGTAGACGTAGCGGCCGTGCCGGTCGACGAGCGCCCGGAACGCCTGGGAGTCCCCCGCGGTCACCGCCTGGATGGCGGAGCGATCGTCGTCGTGCATCCGTCGGGTTTTGACGGCGGGCCGGGGGGAATGGTTAGCAGCCGCCGCCGCGCGGGACTGCGCGGCCCGGCACGGGCCCGGGCAGCGGCCGGGACCGCCCGCGGCCCGGACGGCCCCTCGCGGCGCGGCCCTACTGCGCGAGCGGGCGGGGGTCGATGCCGGTGCCGAGGGTGAAGGACGACCCGACGGCGCCGACGACGGCGTTCCTGCGGGCCAGCCCGAGCGCCTGGCGCAGGCGGAACACCGCCTCGATGCCGGTGCAGTGCGCGCCGAGCAGGTAGGCGAGCTTCGCCTCCTTGAGCTTCCCGGCCGTCCAGGCCAGCGTCTCGTCGGACGCCGCGAACAGGTGGAAGCCGCCGATGGCGGCGTGCACGGGCGCCTGCTGCACCGCCTTCTGCGCGTACTCGACGGTGTTGACGATGCCGGCGTGCCCGCAGCCGCT
Source organism: Vicinamibacterales bacterium (assembly GCA_050187355.1). Classification (GTDB taxonomy): domain Bacteria; phylum Acidobacteriota; class Vicinamibacteria; order Vicinamibacterales; family UBA2999; genus CADEFD01. Next base: position 70,914 of record JBFWXO010000023.1, on the reverse strand, counting down.
CACGACGACCAGTCCCCGAGCCGTCTGCACCACGATCGACGAGTCCTCGGGCACGTTGTCCTCGACCGGGCCCGACGGCGTCTGCAGCATCGTGCTGACGCTCCAGTTGCGCTCCGGGTGGACCCGCGGCACGGGGCCGGTCATCCATACGCCCGGCGCCAGGCGGGTCGGCTTGTCGTACTCGACGAACGCGCCGCCGAGCGCTTCGTACTGGGCCTTGATCGGCAGCAGTCCGCCGCCCTCGCGCCCCGAGCGGTCGAGCCGGCTGGTGAAGATGCCCTTCGCCACATGAGCGCGCGACAGGGCCGCCGGGTTCTTCTTCGCCATTTCCCGGCGCAGCGTCAGGAGCCCGCCGGTGTGATCGTCGTGGTTGTGGGTGATGACGACGTCGGTGATGCCGGACAGGTCGACCTTCATCTCGGCCGCGTTCCGCAGCACCGTCTCCGCGCGGGCGCCCGTGTCGATCAGCCAGCGGCGCCCGTCCACCTCGAGCACGGCCGCGAAGCCCCACTCGCCCACGCCCTCGCGCGCGCCGCCGACGAGCATGGTGGACAGCACCGTCACCTTCATGGCCGACACCGGGGGGTCGGACGACTGGGCCGCCGCGGGAGCGGCGACGAGCAGCAGCGCGAGCAGGCAGTCGGGTCGGCGGAGCATGTCCAGCACCTCGGGGCCCGATTGTGGCACACGGCCCGGCGGGCCCGGCATGGTATCCTCCGCGCCCACACGGAGGCTGCGATGGATCCGCTCTTCCTGCCCGACGTCGAGCACAGGAATCCCCCCGGACCGTGGAGCGCCGCGATCCGGATGATGCGCGAGCGGGGCGCGGAGTATCCCCAGATCTGGCACCTGTTCGCGTTCATGCCGGACGCCACCGTGCACCTGGCCCGCTTCACGCAGGCGGTGCTCAGGGGACCCGCGCCGCTCAGCCCCGGCCTGCGGGAGCTGATCGCGGCCTACACCTCGTCGCGCAACCACTGCCCCTTTTGAACGAAGTCCCACGCCGCAGTTGCGGCGGAACTGCTCGGGGATCGAGCCCTCGTGGACGGCGTCCTGGCCGACGTGGAGACCTCGGCGCTCGACGGGAAGCACAAGGCGCTGTTCCGGTTCATCGACCGCGTGAACCACGAGTCGCCCCGGATCGGACCGGAGGACATGGCGCCCCTGACGGCCGCGGGCTGGAGCGACGAAGCCATCTACTTCGCCATCACCGCGTGCGCGCTGTTCAACTTCTACAATCGGTGGATCGACGCCATCGGCGTCCACGCCCTGTCGGACCAGGCCCACAGCGAAGGCGCCGTCCGCAGCGCGAAGCTCGGATACGTCCGCGAGTGACGGCGCCGGGACGGGCGGCCGGCGTGCGCCGACGGACCCGATAGAATCTGGCGATGCTCACCTGCCAGAAGTCGCGCTTCTCGCTCCCCGAGGACGAGCACTACCTGAACTGCGCCTACATGTCGCCGATCTCCAAGGCGGTCGAAGCGGCCGGCCTGGCCGGCGTGGCGCGCAAGGCGGTCCCGTCCCGCATCCAGACGTCCGACTTCTTCACGGACTCGAACACCGCGCGGGCGCTCTTCGCGCGGCTGGTCAACGCGCCGGATCCGTCGCGCATCGCGATCGTCCCCGCCGCGTCGTACGGCCTGGCGATCGCCGCCCGCAACCTGCCCGCCTCGCGTGGCCAGAACATCGTCGTCACCCACGAGCAGTTCCCGGCCAACGTGCACGCCTGGCGCCGGCTGGCGCAGGCCCGGGGCGTGGAGGTGAAGACCGTCCACCCGCCCGACACGGCCGAGGGCCGCGGCCGCGCGTGGAACGTCCGCCTGCTCGAGGCCATCGACGCGAAGACCGCCATCGTCGCGCTGGGCCACGTCCACTGGACCGACGGCACGACGTTCGACCTGGAGGCGGTGGGGCGGCGCGCGCGCGAGGTCGGCGCCGCCGTGGTGATCGACGGCACGCAGTCGGTCGGCGCGCTGCCGTTCGACGTCCAGGCCATCCAGCCCGACGCCCTCATCTGCGCGACCTACAAGTGGCTGATGGGGCCCTATTCGATGGGCTTCGCCTACCTGGGCCCGCGCTTCGACGACGGGGAGCCGCTCGAGGAGACGTGGATCGGCCGCGCGGGCAGCGAGAACTTCAAGGAGCTCGTCAACTACCGCGACGACTACCAGCCCGGGGCGCTCAGGTACGACGTGGGTGAGCGCACGAACTTCGCGCTCATGCCCATGGCCATCGCCGCGTTCGAGGAGGTGCTGGAGCGGCGGCCCGAGCGCCTGCAGGCCTACTGCGCGGCGCTGACGGCCGGGCTCTTCGACCGGGTCCGGGAACTGGGGTACACCGTGGAGGACCCGGCGTTCCGGGGCGCCCATCTCTTCGGCCTGCGCGCGCCGGCCGGCGTGGACATCACGGCGATCGGCGAACGGCTCCGGGAGCGCCGGGTGTTCGTCTCGCTGCGCGGCAGCGCCATCCGCGTGTCGCCGCACGTCTACAACGACGCCCGCGACATCGACGCGCTGGTCGACGCGCTCGCCGGCTAGCGGCCCGTCCGCGCCGCGCCGGCTCCTCGCCCCGGCGCCTCACGCGCCGGCCGGATCGGTCAGGGTTCGAGCGACGCCGTGTAGGCGGCGAGCGCCACCATGTCGTCGAGGGTCAGCTTCTCGACGGCCGCCTTCATCAAGGGCGCCCAGGGACCACGGCGCGTGCCGTGCTGCAGGTCGAACAGCTGGCGCACCGTGTAGGTGGGCGAGCGTCCGGCGAGCGGCGGCACGGCGCCCAGGCCCTTGAGGTCGGCGCCGTGGCAGGTGCCGCACGCCACGGTGCGTCCGCCGCCGCCCGTCGTCGCGAGCGTGCGTCCGCGGGCGATCGATCCGGGCGGGACGTAGGCCACGAACCCGGACGCGGAGTCGCGGAGCTCGGCGCGGCCGACGTCTTCCGGCGACTCCAGGATGCGCGTGCCGATGGGCTCGGTGCCCGCGCCGTCTCCGACGATCGGCACGGGTACCGCGCCGGTCACGCGCATCTTGGCCACGGTGGCCGTTTCCACGACGCGGACCCACTTCGTGTACGGGAACGACGCGAAGTACTCGCCGGCCGCGCGGTCCTCCTCGGGCGTGCTCGCCTTCGCAATCGCCAGCATCGCCGCCGGCGGGCGCATGTTCGGGTCGGCGCTCCGGCGCAGCCCCGCGCGCATGTCCGCCATCTGCTGGGCGATGTAGGTGGCCGAGAGGCCCACGAGGGCCGAGTTCTCCGGACGGCCCTGGCCGTTCGGGTAGTGGCAGTAGCCACACGCGCGGACGTCCGGGCGCCGGCCGTGGGCCACGACCTCGGGAGGCGGCGGGTGGTTCTCCGGGTGCCAGTCGGGCGGGTTGAAGAGATCGCCGAGCTGCGCCCGGGTGAGGCGGACGCTGCTGCCGGACACCGTGCGCGCGGCCCCGTCGTCCGGCGCCGCCGCGGGGGCGCCCGGCGGTGCCGGAGCGTTGATCAGGTACGCCCAGGGCGGCGGCACGGCGCCCGCGGGCGCGTCCGGGCGAAGGGCCGGTGGCGTCTGGCCCGATGGCCGCGCCGCGGCGGCGGCAAGCAACAGGGCAACCAGGACGCGTGTACGGGTCGGCATGGGGGCGATTCTAGCCAAGGCGGGTGGAGGCGGCCTACTGGCGGCCGATCGTCCGGCGCACCGGGCCGGACGGGCGGGCCATCGGCGATACTACGGCCCGGAGGCTCCGAGCATGGCGAGGTCGATGGCCCGGTGGGCGGTGGCAGGCGTGGTCGCGGCGGTGACGATGACGGCGGTGGGCCTGGCCCAGAAGGTGGACGTGACCGGCGACTGGGCGTTCACGGTGGAGACCGGCGCCGGGTCCGGCACGCCGGCCGTGAGCCTCAAGCAGGACGGCGAGAAGCTGACCGGCACCTACAACGGACAGCTCGGCAACACGACGCTGAGCGGCACCGTGAAGGGCACGGCCATCCAGTTCTCGTTCACGGGCGATATCCAGGGACAGACGTTCGACGTCACCTACCAGGGCACCGTGGACGGGACGTCGATGCAAGGCTCGATGTCCGGCGCCGGCGGGCAGCTGACGGGCACGTTCACGGCGAAGAAGAAGTAGGCGGGCCGCCGGAGGCTCGGCACCGCGCCTCGCCCCCGGCCGCGGGTCAGAACGCCGTGATCGGCACACCCTCGCGGCACAGCGGGCACTCGGCGGCCGTGTAGTTCTCGGGCGCCGGATACTGCACGAGCGCCACGTTCGGCACGGCCAGCGTGACGACGGCCTCGCCGCGGTCCACGATCTCCGCTGTGCAGACGAGCGTGCCGCCGGCGGCCGCGATGAGCTCGGCGCAGCGCTGGAAGGTCTGGCCCGTGTTCCGCACGTCGTCGACGAGCAGCACCTTGGCGCCCTCGACGACACTCGCGTAGAAAGGCGACAGCGCGTCGCGTCCGTCGCTGTCGTGATGGAACGGCGCGAAGGAGTACGGCGCGCGCGTGAGCGGCCGCCGTCCGTCCAGGAGCCCGGCGATCGTGTGGGCGAGCAGCGCGCCGCCGGTCGCCGGGCCCGTCACGACGGTGGCGGCCTCGGCGACGCCCGGCGGCAGCACGTCGATGAGGTCCTGCGCGACGCGCCAGATCGTGGACGGGTAGCGGAACAGCTGGTGCGGGTTCAGGTACAGGCGGCCGTGGTAGCCGTTGCCGTAGTCGAAGTGGCCGTCCATCACCACCTCGAAGCGGCGGAGATCCTGCGCGGCGCGCGACCGTATCTCGTCGGCCTTCGCGCTCATCGCCGGCCGTCCGTGGTCAGGGCCAGGCCGGCCAGGGGATTCACGTGCACCACCCGCCCGCCGACGATCGTCGCGGCGGCGGCGCCGCGGAAGGTCCGGCCGTCGTACGGGGTGTTCTGCGACCGGCTCGCGAAGCGCGTCCTGTCGATCGTGACCGTCAGGTCCGGGGCCAGGATGGTCACGTCCGCCACCCCGCCCTCGGCCAGGCTGCCGCCGGCCACGTTGAGGATCCGGGCCGGGTTCACCGACATGAGCTCGATGAGACGCGGCAGCCGGATGATGCCGGCGTGCACGAGCGTGTCGAGCGCGATGGGCACGGCCGTCTCCAGGCCCACGATGCCGAACGGCGCCCGGTCGTACTCGACGTGCTTCTCGTCGGCGTGGTGCGGCGCGTGATCGGTGGCGATGACGTCCACGCTGCCATCGGCGATGCCCGCGAGCATCGCGTCGCGATCCCGGGCCTCGCGCAGCGGCGGATTCATCTTCGTGTTGGTGTCGTACGGGATCGGCGCCGCCAGCATGTCGTCGGTGAGCGTGAAGTGGTGCGGCGCGACCTCGCACGTCACCTTCACGCCGCGGCCCTTGCCCTGCCGGACGGCCTCGAGGGTGGTCCAGGCGCTCATGTGCGCCACGTGGACGTGCCCGCCCACCATCTCGGCGACCAGGATGTCGCGGCCGGCCGTGATGGCCTCCGCGATGCCGGGGATCCCCTTCAGCCCGAGCGAGGCCGCGACCGGCCCCTCGTGGGCGACGCCCTCGCCCTTGAGGGACGGGTCCTCGCAGTGCTCGATGAGGGGCATGCCGAACATGCCCGCGTATTCCATCGCGCGCCGGGCCAGGAGCGCCGTGGACACCGGGTGGCCGTCGTCGCTGATGGCCACGCAGCCGGCCGCCCGCAGCTCCGCGATGTCGGCGAGCTGCTCGCCCTGCTGTCCCCGGGACACGGCGCCGATGGGATAGACGCGCGCCAGCGCGGCATCCGTGGCCTTCTTCAGGATGAGCTCCGTGACGCCCGCGTTGTCGTTGACGGGCTTGGTGTTCGGCATGCAGGCCACGGCCGTGAAGCCGCCCGCCACGGCGGAGGCCACGCCGGTGGCCACCGTCTCCTTGTGTTCCTGCCCCGGCTCCCGCAGGTGCACGTGCATGTCGATGAGGCCCGGGCACACGACGAACGCGGGCCCGAGCTCGACCACCTCGCCCCCGTCGGCGAGACCCGCCGGCAGGTCGCGTCCGACCCTGGCGATGACGGCGCCGTCGATGAGCACGTCGAACGCGCCGTCGCGGCCCGTGGCGGGATCGACGACCCGCGCCCCCTTAAGCAACCGTTTCATCTGAGACTCCGCCGGCGAGAAGGTAGAGCACCGCCATCCGCGCGGCCACGCCGTTGGCCACCTGGTCGAGGATGACGGAATACGGCCCGTCGGCGACGTCGCTCGAGATCTCGACCCCGCGATTGATCGGGCCCGGGTGCATGACGATCACGTCGGGCTTCGCGCGCGTGAGCCGCGCCGCGGTCATGCCGAAGACCGTGAAGTACTCACGGAGGGACGGGAAGAACCCGCCTTCCATCCGCTCGAGCTGGATGCGCAGCATCATGACGACGTCCGCGCCTTCGACCGCCGCGTCCACCGACGAGGTCGTCGTGACGCCCAGGCGCTCCAGGCCCATCGGGATGAGCGTCGGCGGGCCGCACACCCACACGTCGGCGCCGAGCTTGGTCAGGAGCAGCACGTTGCTGCGCAGGACGCGGCTGTGCAGCAGGTCGCCCACGATGGCCACCTTCAGCCCGGCGATGCGGCCCTTGCGCTCGCGGATCGTGAAGGCGTCGAGGAGCGCCTGCGTGGGGTGTTCGTGGAGGCCGTCGCCGGCGTTGATGATGGGCGACTTGCAGATCCTGGCCAGCAGGTGCGGGGCGCCGGACGACGCGTGCCGCAGCACGATCATGCTCGGCCCCATCGCCTCGATGTTCCTGGCCGTGTCCACGAGCGTCTCGCCCTTGACCACGCTGGAACTCGCGATGGCCACGCCGAGCGTGTCGGCGCTGAGGCGCTTCTCGGCGATCTCGAACGACGTCCGCGTGCGGGTCGAGGGCTCGAAGAACAGGTTCACGACGGTGCGGCCGCGCAGGGCGGGCACCTTCTTGATCTGGCGCTGGGAGATCTCCTTCATCGCCTCGGCGGTGTCGAGGATGAGGAGAATCTCCTCGGGGGTCAGCTCGGCGATGCCGAGCAGGTCCTTGCTGCGGAGCGCCGCGGCGGGCGACGCCACCTCGGGCGTGGTCGCGTCCATCGTCAGGCCTCGCTGTCCACCGACACCTCGTCGGTGCCGTCGGTGTCGGTCAGGCGGACGTGCACGGTCTCGCGGCGCGCGGTCGGGATGTTCTTGCCGACGTAGTCGGCCTTGATCGGCAGCTCGCGGTGCCCGCGGTCCACCAGGGCCACGAGCTGGATGGCGCGCGGCCGGCCGAAGTCGATGAGGGCGTCGAGCGCGGCCCGCGTCGTGCGGCCGGTGAAGAGCACGTCGTCGACGAGGACGATCACGCGGTCGTCGATGGAGAACGGGATCTCGGTGCGCCGCACGAGCGGCTGCGGCCCGACCGTCTGGCGCATGAGGTCGTCGCGGTAGAGCGTGATGTCGAGCGCGCCCACCGGCACGTCGTCGCCCGAGATCTGCTTGAGCGCGGCGGCGATGCGGCGCGCCAGCGGCACGCCGCGGGAGCGCACGCCGATGATGGCGAGGTCGCTCACGCCGCGGTTGCGCTCCACGATCTCGTGGGCGATGCGGACGAGCGCCCGGTTGATCCGATCGCCGTCCATGACTACGGGCATGGCGGCGCCTCGCTGCGCTCGGTGCCGGCAGTGCAGGGACCGGGGACCAGGGACCAGGGCTCAGGGAAATCGGAAGCGGCGCGGGAAGCGCCAGGCGCGGGACGTACGTGCGGCATGATTCACCTCTTTGCGGACTCGCGGGCCCGCGATTAAAGAGCGCGCGCCAGTATAACCCGGCGCGCGCCTGTAGGGATCAGGGATCAGGGACTGGGGACTGGGATTGGGGGCTGGGGGCTGGGGGCTGGGGGCTGGAAGTGGACTGCCGCGGGCCACCCCGCGCATCTGCGTTGCAGCCACGCTGCTGTGTGGTCCCCGGTCCCTGGTCCCCGGTCCCTGCGCTTTCTTGGTGCCTACCGTCCGTAGCCCGGAATGAACGTGACCGGCCGGGCGTTCGTGAAGTCGGCGGTGAAGAAGTCCGTGCGGGCGCGGCCGTCCATGTCGCGGCCGATCGGGAGGCCGAGGTAGTAGAGCACCGTCGGCGCGATGTCGGCGACCGAGCCGCGTTCGGGTTCGCCCGCCTGCACGTGCGCGCCGAACGCCATGACGAACCCGTCCGGGGCGCGTTCGTGGGTGCCGCTGAGGTTCGGATCGCCCACCAGGCGCTCGAGCAGCCGCTTCGGCGGCGTCAGGGGCTCGATGCCGTGGCTCGAGACGACCAGCGCCAGGTCGTCGGGCCCGAGCGACGCCTGGAGGCGCGCGACGGCGGCGTCGAGCACCCGGTAGTACTCGTCCAGCACCCGGCCGAAGGTCGCGCGCTCCTCGTCGGAGACGTCGCCGAAGTCCTCGGGCAGGGCGTAGCGCAGGAAATAGTGCGCCACGGCATCGAGGCCCGGCAGACGCACCGCGACCAGACGGGACCCCTCCGCCGGCTCCAGGAAGTCGAGCAGCCGCAGGTGCAGGCTGTCGGCCTGCACGGGCGCCGGATCGCCGCGGCCGTCGGCGTCGGGGCCGCGCGGCAGCGGCCCGGCCGCCTCGAGGGCCTCGTGGGGGTCGAGGCCCGGCGACACGAGCCTGGCGGCCTCGACCTTCGGCCAGATGGCGGGCGGCGAGACCGCGCCGGCGCCCTCGGCGGCGAACCGGGTGTCGTCGAGCCGGTGCAGGGCGTCGCTCACCACGTAGCCCCGCAGCACCGGCGGGGGCTGCGTGAGGGGCCAGCCCACCACGCCGACGCGGAGCCCCTGATCGCTGAGGATCTGCCAGAGCGGCTGGGCGCGCATGGAGTCTGCCGTGTGGGGCTCCGCCCGGAGCAGGCCGTAGCGGACGAGCGCCTGCGCGAAGACATAGTCCGGAAGGACGTCGATGGCCGCCCCGCCGGCAAACGAGCGGTACCGCGCGGCCGATCGCACGCCGCTGCTGTACGGGAGCCGCCCCGTCGCCACGGTGGTCCAGATCGGCTCGGCCTGCGTCGGCTTGAGCGTGGCCAGGTGCGTCACGGCGCCTTCGTCGAGCACGCGGGCGAAGTTCGGCAGGCGGCCCTCGGCCACGGCCACCGAAATGTAGTCCAGCGACGCCCCGTCGATGGCCAGGAGGACGACGCGGGGGCCGGGGACGTCGGGGCCGGACACGGCCGCGGGCGCCCGGGCGCGCACGGCCGGGGCCGGCCCGGCGCTGGCGCTGCCACGCAGGAGCAGCGGCACCAGGATCGACAGCCCCATCGTCGTGACCAGCAGCACGCCGCTCGGCCAGGTGCCGCGACGCCCGATGTGCGCGAGCGCCACGGCCAGCGACACGGCGCCGCAGATCGCCACCGCGACGGCCGCCAGCGTCATCCGGCGCGCCGTGTCGGCGTCGAGGAAGGGCGAGAAGTCGGTGGCATTGAGCCACAGCACGGCGGCGCCGGCAGCGGCGGCAATCGCGGACATCCACGCCAGCACGCGGACGCTCAGCCACCCCGGCGACAGGAGCTCGACGGCCGCCACCTGCCGCAGGACGACGAGCGCGTAGAAGACGGCGATGGCCGCGGCGCCGTATCCGGCCCAGAAGGCGGCGGCGAGCGGGCCGGCATCCACCAGGCGGAATGCCGGGTTGAGATGGAGCGCCGCGATCGCCAGGTACGCCGCCAGGAGCGTCGCGGCGAGGGCCGAGTTGGTGAAGACGCGCAGGTGTCGCACGGTATCGGCTCGAGCCTCGATTCTACGGCTCCGGCGCGCCGCTGGCCTGCCGCCGGCCGGCGCGAGTAAGATCCCTCCGGTGCCTCCCGTCGACGTACGCGCGACCGTGCTCTCGAATGTCCGCTTGTCGCGCGACTACAACGTGCTGACGTTCTCCGCGCCCGAGGTCGGTGCGCTCACCGAGCCGGGCCAGTTCGTCATGGTGAAGACGACCGGCGCGACCGACCCGCTCCTGCGGCGTCCGTTCTCGGTGTTCGAGGTGCTGCGCGACGACCTCGGCACCGTGCGCGCCATCAGCATTCTCAACAAGCGGGCCGGCAGGACCACCGGCCTCATCTACGACCTCGACGCCGGCGACGACGTCTGGTGTCTCGGGCCGCTCGGCCTCCCGTTCAACCCGCCGACGAGCGGCGAGGCATGGATGGTGGCGGGCGGCGTCGGCCTGGCGCCGTTCGCCACGCTGGCCGAGGCGCTCGTCGCGGCCGAGGTCCCGGCGACGCTCTTCTACGGGGCCCGCACCGGGGGCGAGCTCTACTATCTCGAGTTCTTCGACCGCCTCGGGGTGAAGCTCGTGCTCACGACCGAGGACGGCAGCCTGGGTGTGCCCGGACGCGTCACGGGCCCGCTGGAAGCCTCGCTGGGCCTCCTCGAAGGCCCGAACCTCGTGACCGTGTACGCCTGCGGCCCGGAGCCGATGCTGGCGGCCGTGGCCCGGCTGGCGGCGCAGTACCAGCAGCCGAGCGAGGTCTCCATGGAACGGACGATGGGCTGCGGCCTGGGCGGCTGCTACAGCTGCGTGGTGCCGGTGCGGCACGCCGACGGCCAGTCGCGCTACGTGCGGTCGTGCATCGGCGGCCCGGTCTTCGACGGCGCCGCCGTGGATTGGGACCGATGACGCCCGACCTGTCCGTCGCCATCGGCTCGCTGCGCCTGCCCTCGCCGATCATGTCGGCGAGCGGCTGCTTCGGGTACGGGCTCGAGTACGCCGACGTCGTGGACCTGTCGACGCTCGGCGGCGTCGTGAGCAAGGGCCTGTTCCTGGCCGAGCGGCAGGGCCATTCTCCCGAGCGCATCGTCGAGACCCCTTCGGGCATGCTGAACGCGATCGGGCTCCAGGGGATCGGCGTGCACCGCTTCATCGCCGAGAAGCTGCCGGAGCTGCGGGCCAGGGGTGCCGTCAACGTCGTGAACATCTGCGGCTCCACCCTGGACGAATACGTCGAGCTGGCGCGGATCCTCTCGGACGCCGAAGGCGTGCACGCCCTCGAGCTCAACATCTCCTGCCCGAACATCAAGGAAGGCGGCATCCAGTTCGGCTGCAGCCTGGATGGCACCTACGGCGTCGTGAGCGCCGTGCGCAAGGTGACGCGGCTGCCCATCATCCCGAAGCTCACACCCAACGTCACCGCGCCGGCGTCCTTCGCGCGGGCGGCCGAGGATGCCGGCGCCGACGCGATCTCGCTCGTCAACACGTTCCTGGCGATGGCCATCGACGTGGAGCAGCGGAAGCCGCGGCTCTCGAATGTCGTGGGCGGCCTGAGCGGGCCGGCCATCAAGCCGATCGCGGTCCGGATGGTCTGGGAATGCCGGCAGGCCGTGACGCTGCCCATCATCGGCATGGGCGGCATCATGGACTGGAAGGACGTGGTCGAGTTCCTCCTGGCAGGCGCCGCCGCCGTGCAGGTCGGCACCGCGAACTTCGTGGATCCCTTCATCTGGGGCAAGCTGCGCGACGGCCTCGTGGACTACATGCAGCGTCACGGCTACACCCGCGTGGCCGACCTGGTGGGCGCCGTCGACACCAGCAGCCCCGCCAAGGCGCACGCGTGAACCCCATCCTGGTCGCACTCGATGTGGACAACGCCGGCCGGGCCCTGGCGCTCGCCGACGCCCTGCGGGGCGCGGTGGGCGGCGTCAAGGTCGGCAAACAGCTCTTCACGGCGGAGGGACCGTCGATCGTGCGCACGCTGGCGGAGCGGGGCGACCGGGTGTTCCTCGACCTCAAGTTCCACGACATCCCGAACACCGTGGCCGGCGCGGTGGCGGCGGCCGCGGCCACCGGGGCGTGGATGGTCAACGTGCACTGCTCGGGCGGGCGCGCGATGATGTGGGCCGCGGCCGACGCCGCGGCCAGCGCGGCCGCGAAGCTGAACCGTCCCCGGCCGCTCGTGATTGGCGTCACGGTGCTGACCAGCATGGACGAGGCGGCGTTGGCAGAGGTGGGCACGGCGGTGCCCGTGATGGACCAGGTGCTGCGCCTGGCGGCGCTCGCCCAGGCCTCGGGGCTCGACGGCGTCGTGGCGTCGCCGCTCGAGACGGCCGCCATCCGGGCGGCGTGCGGACCGGACTTCGCGATCGTCACGCCCGGCATCCGCGCCGCCGCCGAGGCGGGCAAGGACGATCAGGCCAGGACGTTGAGCGCCCGCGACGCGATGGCGGCGGGCGCCACCTACCTGGTGGTGGGCCGGCCGATCACGGGCGCGGCCGATCCGCGCGCCGCCGCGGACGCCCTCTCGTCCGAGGTCGCCTGAGCCCGGAAACGGCACCGGGCCGGCCCAGAGGCCGACCCGGTGTCAAGCGTCGACGGGACGAGGCGCGCGCTACTTGCCGGTGATGACGAAGTGCCCCCGGCGGTTCTGCTGCCAGCAGGTCTCGTTGCTCTCGCTGCAGAACGGCGCTTCCTTGCCCTTGCTGACGACCTCGATGCGATCGGCCGCGATCCCGAGGCTCACGAGGTAGCCCTTCACCGCGTTCGACCGGCGTTCGCCGAGCGCGATGTTGTACTCGGACGTGCCCCGCTCGTCGCAGTGGCCCTCGACCGTGATGCGCAGCGACGGCCACCGCTTCATGTAGTCGGCGTTGCGCTGTAGCGGTGCGCGGCCGTCCTCGCGGATGCCGTACATATCGAGGTCGAAGTAGACGTCGGCCAGCACGCCCTTGGCGTTCAGGCTCTCGACGGTCTCACGCGCCCACAGCTCGTCCTCGGTCGGCGCCGCGGGTGGCGGCGGCGGCGGAGGTGGCGGCGGGGGCGGCGGCGGGGGTGGCGGCGGCGGCGGCTGCACCACCGGCGGCGGAGGCGGAGGCGGAGCTGGCGGGGGCTGCTTGGCGCACGCGGCCGTGAGAACGACCAGGCCGCAGAGGACCAGAATCATCCTCGCGTGTCGTCGTAGCAAACGCATCATGTGTCTCCTGCGGGCTGCTAAAGCTCGTTGGCGTCGCCTGGGAGGATCGACGATTCGGAGAGTAGCCGCACGCTCGCCGGCTGTCAATGAAGATCGGACGAGTTTTGGCCGGAATTCACTGAAGATTCACGCGACGGCAGCCCCGGGGTCAGGCTCAGCTCGAAGAGGCGGAGCCCAAGGCGCCTCCGATCGGCGGGACCGCCGCGCTCCGCCGGCGAGAACGTCTGCGACGTGGTGAGCACGATTCGTCCGCCGCTCGCCTGGAGGCGGGACGCGAGCACGCCGATTCGCAGCGTGAAATCGCCGCTCAGATCGACGCGCGCGAGCGACGCGTCGCCGGCCCGGACCTCGAAGGTGGACGGGCGATCGAAGTAGCTCAGGGGGGACTCGCCGCGGATGGTCAGCGTGGCGTCGCCGGCCGCCTGCGGCACCTCGATGACCGCACGCTCGCTCATCCACCGCCATGCGATCGCGCGCGTATTGTCGAGCTCGGGCTCGTGGAAGCCCTCGCCCCACGCCCACATGAGGACGCCCGGCGACTGCACGTCGAACTGCTCGACCGACGTGGCGACGGGCGTGGTTCCGGCCGTCGGCGCCGAGCGGACCGTCACTTCCGCCCAGGCACCGTCGCCGTCGAGCGCCCCGGCCGGCAGGCTGATGGTGCGCAGAAAGAAGCCGGGGTCGGGCGCGACCTCCCACGTCTCGGTGTCCGTGCCGTCCACCGCCAGCGTGAACTGCACAGGCGGATCCCCGGCCGCGCCGAGATTGCGGCCGCCAATCACGAGGAGCGCGGCGTCGGGCCGGCGGCGGACGAACGCGCTGATGGGCCCCAGGTGGGGTCCGCGCTCCATGAGCCGGGCCATGCCGGCGGTCTCGGGCGTGAGGCTCCAGCCCTCGGTCGCGAACCAGCCGGGCGTGGTCATGTGGATGAGCGCGACATCGGCCGGCCGCATCCCCCCGAACATCGAAAGACTCGGGATCTCCCATCGGAAGACCGTGGCGTCCTTCCGCGCCTCGGGGTCCACGAGGGCAAGGTCGGTGCGGCGCGGGTCGGCCAGGAAGGACAGGGGCCCGCCACCGCCCTTCCAGTACCGGGCCAGTTCGAGCCACTCCCGCCGCGGCGGCGCGGGCAGGCGGGGCCCGAGGTCACGCGGCTCGGCCTCAAGGGGCCGCTCGAGCGCCTGGTGCATCCCGATCATCGGCGGGTCCGGCCTCGACGCCTCGGCCGCCACCTGGTCGAACAGCCGCGCCGTCGGGCTTGCCCGTTCGGCGTAGGCACGCTGCTGGGGCACGGCGATCGAGAGACTCCACGCCGCCAGCCCGACCGCCGCGACGACGCCGGCCCGGCCGAGCGCGTCCAGCGCCGTCGCCGCCAGGAACGCGACCGGCACGATGAGCGGCAGCGCGTAGCGCGAGAACACCGTGTCGTGGAAGGCGAGGTGGAAGGCCAGATACGGGAGGCTGATGGCCGCGACGGCCGTGGCCGTCCGGCGTTCCGACGCGAGCAGCACCAGGCCGCCGACGGCCGCGAGCACGAGGATCACGCTGGCGAGACCGACGTGGTCCCACGGCCACACGAACGTACGCACGAGCGCGGCGGCCGCGAGCCGGGGCGTCGGCGTGAGGTAGAGCATCTCGACGCCCGCGAAGTCCTCCCCCGCCTGCGTGCCGAGGGCGGCCAGGTAGGCCTGCAGGCCGCCGCTCGCAACCAGCAGCGGGATCCCCCAGGCCAGCGCTCCCACCGTGAAGGCCACGGCGGCGCCGAGCAGCGCGCCCGCCACCCCGCGGCCGATGCGGTCGGCGAGCACCACGACCAGCAGGGGCGTCGTGACCCACACCGTCTGGGACCGGAATCCGACGGCGAGGCCGGCGAGCAGTGCGCCGAGGACGATCATCCGGCCCGACGCCGTCATCTCGGCCGGCCCGAGACGTCCGTCGCCATCCGGGGACGGATGCTGGCGCCACCACGCGAGGCCGATGCACGCCAGCGCCGCCAGCGCCGCCGCCAACCCGGGGACGTCGCTCATGGGCCTCGCCGTCAAGTACCACGTGAGCGGGCACGCGGCCGCGAGCAGCGTCGCCATGAGCCCGCGCCGCGACAGCGGGGGCCGGCCCACGCGATCGGCGCCCCCCGGCGACAGCACGCTCGTGACGCGCGCGATCAGCCAGACCAGCGCCAGCCCTCCGACGAAGGACAGCCCGGCGAGCGCGCGGGCTTCGACGCGATCCGCCCGGCCGTCCGGCCACACGGCGCCCGTCACGGCCGTCGCCGCCTTGCCGAGCGCAATGTAGATGGGGTACCCGGGCGGGTGCGGCCGGTGACGGGCCACGTCGAAGTCGCGCACGCCGAGCGCGAAGTTCACCGAGTCGATGTCTTCGAGGGTGGTCGGCAGCGACGTGACGTGGCCGGCGGCCACGAGTGCGAGCATCGCGGCGACGATCGCCAGCGCCGCGACACCGCCGCGGGGGGAGGCCGCGGCGCTCACGTGACGGGGCGGAGCAGGAGCGGCTCGTTGAGGCTGCCCTGACGGTAGCCCCGTGGATCGACGGCGACCTCCTCGTACCCGGTCGCTTTCACCGCGGCGTCGAGCGCCGCAGCGACGCCGGGCTCGAGGGCGCGCGGCAGTTCATCGCGCCCGAATTCGAGCCGGGCCAGCCGTCCGTGGTGCCGGACGCGCACCAGGCGGAAGCCGAGACCGCGCAGGGCGTCCTCGGCGCGCTCGATCCGGCCGAGGACCTCGGCCGTCACCTCGGTGTGGTGGGGCACGCGCGACGAGAGACAGGCCGCGGCTGGCGCGTCCCAGATCGCGAGTCCGCACGCCCGCGCCAGGCTCCGGAGATCGTCCTTCCCGAGGTCCACCTCGTCGAGCGGGCTCCGCACGCCGTGGGCGCGCGCGGCCGTGCGGCCCGGGCGGTAGTCGCCGCGGTCGTCCGCGTTGGTGCCGTCCACGACGGCGGCGAACCCGCGGGCGCGCGCCAGCGCGCTCAGCGTGCCGTAGAGCTCGGTCTTGCAGTGGAAGCAGCGGTCGCCGGCGTTGGCCCGGTAGGCGGCGCGGTCGAGCTCGTAGGTCTGGATGAATTCGTGGGCGAGACCGAACTCCCGCGCCACGCGCAGGGCCTGCTCGCGCTGGTGGGCGGGCAGCGACGGGCTGTCGCCCGTCACGGCCAGGGCGCGAGCCCCGAGGACGCGAGCCGCCACGACCGCCAGGTAGGCGCTGTCCACCCCGCCGCTGAACGCCACCACCACGGAGCCGAGCCGCGAGAGCATGGCCTCGAGCCGCGCCTCGCACGCTCGCGCGCCGGGGCCGGGCTGGACGTCGGTGACGGCGCTGGGCCGGGCGCCGCCGGGCGGCGGGACGGGATCAGTCCTCGTCGTCGCCGTCCTCGTCGTAGTCGTCGTCGACGTCGTCCTCGTCTTCCTCGTCGTCGTCTTCCTCGTCGTCGTCATCATCGTCGTCGTCGTCGAGATCGTCATCGTCGGCGAACTCGAGCTCGAGCGGCGAGTCGTTCGAGACGCGGAGCAGCGATCCGCACTCCGAGCAGCTCAGTTCATCACCGATCTCGGCGTCGGCGCTGTCGATGTCGATCTCGGCGTCGCACTCGGGGCAATACGCGGACATGCGAATCACTCCTGGAAACAATTTCGGCCCTCCCGCGGGCCCCCGCGTCCGATACGCGGCACCGCGCGCAAGGGCGCGAAGAAGTGTTCGAATTATATGGGGAACCTGAGCTATTCTGCAACGAACTCGGACCCGAAACACATCGTATGTCCACCACTGCCGCATCCGCAAAATGCGTGGTGATTGCCGACGACAGCGCGTCGATCCGCGATCGGTTCCGTGCGGCGCTGGAAGGCGCCGGACATCGGGCGATCACGGTGCGGAGCGCCGCCGAGCTGTTCGCCCGCGTCCGCGCGGATCTGGCGAGGCTGGACCTGCTGGTGGTGGACCTGCGGCTCCCCCACTGCTCGGGCGCTGAGCTCATCGGCACGGTCCGGAAGCTCGATGAAGGACGCCTGCCCATTCTGGCATTCAGCGGCACCGTGTCGAGCGCCGACGAGGTCCGGGAGCTGGCCGCGCTCGGCGTGGCCGGGTACGTGAACGAATACAGCGCGGTGCAGCACATCCTGCCGTCGCTCGCGCCGCACCTCTTTCCCGACAACTTCAACCGCCGTGGGAGCCCGCGCGTGGTGCTCGGGATCCCGGCCGCCTATCACGTGGGGGCCACCATCGCGGCGGCGCTGTCGCTGAACATCTCGAGGGGCGGCATCGCCATCCGCACGACGAGCCCGCTCGAGCCCATGACCAAGGTGCGCGTGCGCTTCAGGCTGCCGGGGTCGAAGAAGGACTTCGACATCGACGCGCACGTGCGCTGGAGCGACAAGCGGGCGGGGATGGGCCTGCAGTTCGACCGTGTGGACCCGGCGGATCAGGCGGCGATCGACGAGTTCGTGGACTCGCACTTCTTCCAGCCGAGGCGCCGCGACGAGGCCCCGGCCGGCGACACCACGCCGCAGGCCTGATCGCGCGGCCCTCCCTCGCGGCCGGCGCCCGACACGCATCTTGCGGCTCGGGCGGCCTCGGTGCCGCCCGGGCGCCGCTCACTGGTGGCGCAGGAGCCGCATCGCGTTGGCCACCACCACGACCGACGCGCCGGTGTCGGCCAGGATCGCCATCCACAGCGTCGACCAGCCCGCCACCGCCAGCACCAGCACGGCCACCTTCAGCCCCAGCGACAGCGCGATGTTCGTCCGGACGTTCGCCAGGGCGGCACGGCTGAGGCGCAGCGCGTAGGGCAGCTTCTGGAGCTCGTCCGACATCAGCGCGACGTCGGCCGCTTCGATCGCCGTCGCCGAGCCCACCGCGCCCATCGCGATCCCGACATCGGCGGCCGCGAGCGCCGGAGCGTCGTTCACGCCGTCCCCGACCATGGCGATCGGCCCGTGCGCCTCACGCAGTTCGCGCACGGCCGCGAGCTTGTCGGCCGGCAGCAGCCCGGCCCTGACGTCGGTGACGCCCGTCGCCCGCGCGAGGGCCGCGGCGGCGCCGGGCGTGTCGCCCGTCAGCAGCGCGACGTGGCCGACGCCGTGGTCGCGCAGCAGCCTGACGACGTCGGCCGCGACGGCGCGCGGCCGATCGGCCACGCCGACGACCAGTTGCGCGGCACCGTCGACGAGCACGAAGACCGGCGTCTCGCCGCGTCCGGCGCTCTCGTCCGCGGCGTGGCTCACCACCGCCGGGTCGACGCCGTGCTCGATGGCCCACGCGCCGTTGCCGACCACGACCCGCCGGCCGCCGACGCGAGCCTCGACGCCGAGCCCGGGATGCTCGCGGACGTCCTCGGCCGCCGGGACGTCGATCCCCCGTTCGCGCGCGGCCTCGACCAGCGCCCGCGCGATTGGATGGGCCACGCGCAGTTCGGCCGCCGCGGCCGCCCCGAAGGCCTCGTCCTCCGGCGCGGCCCCGACGGACCGCACCGAGGCGACCCTGGGTGTTCCCGCCGTGAGAGTGCCGGTCTTGTCGAAGGCCACCACGCGGATGGCGGCAAGGCGCTCCAGGTGGAGCCCGCCCTTCACCAGGACACCGTGCCGGGCGGCCACGGCCAGCGCGGCCACGATCGACACGGGCGTGGAGATGACGAGGGCGCACGGGCACGCGACGACGAGCAGCACGAGCGATCGGTAGGCCCAGATCGCCGGGGCGCCGCCGGCGGCCACGGGAACGACGAAGACCGCGGCGGCAAGGGCCACGACCGCCGGTGTGTACCACCGCGCGAAGCGGTCGATGAGCTGCTGAGCCGGGGCGCGCTGCGCCTGCGCGGACTCGACGAGGTGCACGATGCGGGCGAGCGTCGTGTCGCGCACCGCGCGCGTGACGCGGACGTCGAGTGCGCCCTGGCCGTTGATCGTGCCGGCGAAGACCTCGTCGCCGACGGCACGCGGCACGGGCAGCGACTCGCCCGTGATCGGCGCCTGGTTCACGTCGGAGCGGCCGGCGACCACGACGCCGTCGAGCGGCACCTTCGCGCCCGGTGCCACGGCGATGATGGTGCCGGGCGCCACGCGATCCACGGGCGTCACGTGGTCGTGGTCCCCGTGGCGGACCACCGCCTCGACGGGCGCGAGCGTGATGACGCCCCGGATGGCGTCGCGCGCGCGCTCCATCGTGCGGACCTCCAGCCACTGCGACACGGCGAAGAGCCACACCACGGCGGCGGCCTCGGCCCAGTCGCCGAGCGCCAGCGCGCCGACGACGGCGACGAGCATGAGCACGTGGATGTCGAGCGAACGACGCCGGATCGAGCCGAGGGCCTTGACGGCCGGCTGTCGGCCTGCGAGCGCCACGGCCAGCGCGAAGGCCGGCCAGGCCCACCGGGGGTCGGGCGCCAGCGCCTGCACGGCCAGGCCCGCGCCGATGGCCATGCCGGCCACGATGACGGGCGTCAGCCCTTCGCCCGAGGTGGGCAGGTCCACGGGCCGCTCGTGCTCCAGCCAGGCCCGCATGCCCGTCTGGGCGACCGCGTCGGCGATGGCCGAGGCCGTGACGACGGCCGCATCGTGCGCCACGCGCATTCGCTGTCCCACGACGTCGACCGACAGCGACTCCACGCCCGGCATCGGCGTCAGGCGCCGCTCGAGGATGGCCGCTTCCTCCGCGCAGTCCATGCCCGCCACGCGGAACACCGATTCGGCGTGAACGGCGCAGCGCGTGCAGACGGGCGTCGCCGCGGCCGTCGTCACGGCCGGCGCCCCCGGCCCCGGGTCGTCTCCTCGACGTGCCGCAGGCCCTGGCGGAAGAGCGTCACGATGTGCGCGTCGTCCAGCGTGTAGAACACCATGCGGCCGGCGCGGCGGCTCCGGACCAGCCGCATGGCGCGCAGCAGGCGCAGCTGGTGGGAGGTCGCCGACTGTCTCAGCCCGACGAGCTGCGCCAGGTCGCACACGCACAGCTCCCCGTGGGAGAGCGCGTCGAGGACGCGCACGCGGGTGGGATCGCCGAGCACCTTGAAGGTGTCGGCCAGCGCCTCGGCCGACGGGGCCGCGATCAGCGTCTGGCGGAGCCGGGCGACCCTGGCGGGGTCGATGTGGAAGACGTCGCAGGCGTCGGCGGGCGGCTCCGGCGGGAGCACGGCGCGGGACGGGGCAGGGGCCGGGGCCGCCTGAACATATGAACGCTTGCTCATACGTTCAGGATAGCAAAAGGACGTCGGGGTGGCACGGCCGCCGGCGGCGGCTCGGTCACGCCTAGGGCGTCAGGATCTGCCGGGTGGTCGCGAGGCCGTTCACGGCGGCCCGCGAGTAGGCCGCCGGGCGGTACTGGCCGGCCAGCCAGAGAGGATTCTGATCGAAGTAGTGGGGGCTCATCGGATGGCCCGACTGGCCGGTCGGCAGCACGACCTTGGAGTCGTCCCAGGCCCCGACGTCGAGGATCTGCCGCCACGACGGGTGCTCCCACGCCCCGAACCCGGCGAGCCGGCGATGGCTGACGCGCATCACCGTGGCGCCGTCGCCCGGGATGGGCACCGGTCCGCGATTGAAGAACCACCCGGCGATCCGCCCGCCCGCCGCCAGCGCGTGGGCGAACGTCGCCGCGTGCACGCGGTCCCAGCCGCGCGCGCCCGACGATCGGGCCGCCAGATCCGCCGCCGCGTCGGCCGCGGCGAGCAGGAAGATGTCGTCGCGCGTCTCCTTCCGGTCCACGGTGCCGATGTCGTCCCACCACCGCGCGGCGGGGTCGTCGAGGATCGTGAAGAGACCGGCCGGGCGTTCCGCCCCCGCCCACTGGTAGAACCGCCGGAACAGCGGCTCCGGCAGCTCGTCGGACAACGTGCGGCGCCAGAGCCGGTCTTCGAACGCCTCGTACAGCGCCGCCTCCTCGCTGCCGTCCACCTGGCGATTCCAGTCGCGCAGCCGCTCGAGCGCGGCCACTGCGCGCGGATCGGCATCCCCCTGGGCGGCCCTGGCGAGCGCGGGGGCGACGCCCTGGAGGACGTCGTTCGCGGCGCCACTGACCAGGTCCGCCTGCAGGGCGCTGGCGGCCGCGACGTCGAACTTGGTGGCCGAGGCGAGCACCTCGGTGACACGGGCGGCGCGGTACGGCGCCACCCAGTCCCTGGTGACCAGCGGCGCGGCCGCGCGGCTCACCGGGTTGTTCGAGCTGGCGAGGAAGCCGCGCGCCGGATTCAACACGCGCGGGAGGACGCCAGGACCGCCGATGGTCCCGCTCCAGGCCGCGGGTCCGCTCTCGGGCCGGCTGCCGTCGCCGGTGGACCGCTGCGGCAACGCGCCGGTGAGCAGGTAGCCGATGTTGCCGTCCACGTCCGCGTACAGGGCGTTCTGCGACAGGGCCGACAGCTGATCGAGCGCGCTCTGGAACTCCACCCAGCTCGACGCCCGGTTCAGGGCCTCGAACGCATCGCCGTAGCCGCCGTCGAATCCCGCCCATCGCAGGACGAACGCGCGCTGCTGGCCCTCGCGCGGCGCATCGGGCGAGAGCCAGGCCGGCGGCGCCTCCCAGTCCAGCGACTCGTCGGCGAAGACCACGCCGCCGCCGGTGCGCCAGACTTCGAACGCTTCGGGGGCCGAGCGCCCCTTGACGGAGATCTGGACCGTCTCGACGTCCACCGCCTCCCACCCTCGCGGTCCGCGGACCCGGCGGCCAGGCAGGTCGAATGTCTCCACCGAGAGGTCCTGCACGTCGGCACCGCTGTTGGTGAATCCCCAGGCGATCCGCGCGTTGTGGCCGATCGCGACGAAGGGCGTGCCGGGCACCGAGACGCCCTGCACGTCGAGGCCCGCGGCCACGAGGTGGAACTCGTACCAGACCGACGGCATCTCGATGAGGAGGTGCGGGTCGTTGGCCAGGATCGGCCGCCCCGTCGCCGTGCGCGCGCCGGACACGACCCAGGCGTTGCTGTTGCCGCGAGGCGCCGTGGGGTCGAGCCACTCGAGGCCCGGCGGGTAGGCGAACCGGGCGACGGCGCCGCCCTCCGGAGACGGCGCGGGCGCCGAAGTCGGCGGCGGGACGTCCTGGCCCTGGGCCGGGACGTCAGCCGCCTCACTCAACTCGCCGAGCACGGTGGGACCCGAGGCCGGGTACGCGCCGGTGAGACGCGTCGCGGCCGCGGCGCCGATGGCGGCGGTGAGGGCGTGGCGGACCAGTTCGGCGCCCTGGTTCTCGGCGAGGCGGAAGGCGAGCAGCCGGCCGATGGCCAGCGAGTCTTCGGGGCGCCACGGCTCCGGCGTCACGCCGAGCAGCTGGAGCTCGGGCGCCCGCAGGCGGCCCACCTGCGTGCCCGTCACCGCGTTCACGCCCTCGGCGTAGCGCACGAGCGCCGACTTCGCGGCGGATCCGAGGCGCGCGAACTCCGCCTGCGAGGCCCCGCGGATGCCGAGGGTGAGCATGCGGCGATCGATCGGCAGCGTGGCCGCCCCCAGCATCTCCGACAGCCGGCCGTACGCGGCGCGACGGTAGAGCTCCATCTGCCACCGGCGATCGCGGGCGTGCAGGGCGCCGGCGACGAACCACGCATCGCCGGCATCGCGGGCGTAGACGTGCGGCACGCCGTACGCGTCGGACAGCACCTCGACGGGACCGGCCAGACCGGTGAGCCGCCACTCGGCGTCATATGTAGGCACGGAGGCGCGCAGCCACCACCAGGCGGCTCCGGCGGCGATGACGGCGAGCACCACGATCCCGACGACGACCCGCTTCACTGGCTCCTCCGGCCCCTGCGACGCTTGCCGCTCGTCCGGGGCTTCGATTAGGATCGGGGGCTGCCGCAGCTCAACTGCAGCCCGTCTAAAGCTTACAGTCTAGACAGGTTAGACGCCAGACTCCATCTACAGTACGCGCGGAGGACAACCACCGTGATCGAGGTGCAACACCTCAGCAAACGCTACGGCCCGTTCACGGCCGTGGACGACGTCAGCTTCAGCGTCGGCGCCGGCGAAATTCTGGGCTTCCTTGGCCCGAACGGCGCAGGCAAGACCACGACGATGCGGATCATCACCGGCTACATGCCGGCTACCCAGGGCACGGTGACCGTCGCCGGACACGACGTGTTCACGGCCCCGATCGAGGCGAAGAAGCGCACGGGCTACCTGCCCGAGACGCCGCCGCTCTATCCCGACATGACGGTGAAGGACTACGTGACCTTCGTCGCGCGCATCAAGGGCGTGCCGTCGCGCGACGTCGCCGGCCGCGTGGACGAGGTGATGCGGAAGACGCACATCGCCGACATGGCCTCGCGGCACTGCGGGAAGCTCTCGAAGGGCTACAAGCAGCGCGTCGGCCTGGCGCAGGCGCTCGTGCACAACCCGGACGTGCTGATCCTCGACGAGCCCACGGCGGGCCTGGACCCGAAGCAGATCATCGAGGCCCGTCAGCTCATCAAGGAACTGGGCGGCAGTCACACGGTCGTCCTCAGCACGCACATCCTCCCCGAGGTCTCGCAGACCTGCCAGCGGGTGGTCATCATCGCCAAGGGCAAGGTGGTGGCCGTGGATACGCCGGACAACCTCACGGCCCGGCTCCGCGGCAGCGAGACGATGTACCTGCAGATCGCCGCTCCGGGAGCGGACGTCGTGCCGGCGCTGTCCGCCGTCCCCGGCGTGACGCGCGTGAAGGCGGACGTGAACGAGCACGGTCTCGTGTCGGCCGAGGTCGAGAGCGACCACGGCCGCGACGTGCGGCGGGAACTGGCCGCGACCGTCGTCACGAACGGGTGGGGCCTGCTCGAGCTGCGGCCGATGCGAATGAGCCTGGAAGACATCTTCCTGAGCCTGACGACGGAGGATGCCGACGCCGGCTCCAGCGCCTCGGAGGGCCCGGCGCAGGCCGGCCCCGCCGGCGACGCGTCCACGGAGGGCGATCATGCGTAACGTCCTGACGATCGCGCGCAAGGAAGTGCAGGCGTACTTCGCCTCGCCGATCGCCTATGTGGTTATCGGCTTCTTCGCCCTCCTCTACGGCTACTTCTTCTACACGCTGCTCTGGTACTTCGATCGCCAGAGCATGCAGGTCCAGCCGGGCATGGGCATGACGATGAACATCAACCAGATGCTCATCGGGCCCGTGTTCATGAACGTCAGCGTCATCGTGCTGTTCGTCATGCCCATGATCACGATGCGCACCTACTCGGAGGAGAAGCGGTCGGGCACCATGGAGCTGCTGCTGACCTCCCCGCTCACGGACCTGCAGATCATCCTCGGCAAGTTCCTGGGGGCGATGGCGCTCTACGTGGTGATGCTGGCCGTCACGCTCATCCACCTCGGCTTCCTGTTCGTCTACGGCCAGCCCGAGTGGAAGCCCGTGGCGACGGGCTACCTCGGGCTCCTGCTGATGGGCGGCTGCTTCATCTCGGCGGGCCTCCTCATCTCGAGCCTCACGAAGAACCAGATCGTGGCGGGCATGGTGACCTTCGCGGTGTTCCTGCTGCTCTGGGTCGTGAACTGGATCGGGCAGTCGCTCGGACCGACCGGCCAGGCGATCGTGTCGCACCTGTCGATCACGGATCACCTGGACGACTTCGCCCGCGGCATCATCGACACGAAGCACCTGGTCTACTACGCCAGCTTCATCGTGTTCGGGCTCTTCCTCACGGCCAAGTCCGTGGACAGCGAACGGTGGCGAGGCTGATGGCGACTCGAATCTCGGCGATCGTGGGATGGGTGGGCACGGCCCTCGTGGTCGTGGCGCTGGCGCTGCGCTTCTTCAAGCCGGAATGGGACCAGTACCGCAGCTACGCGGCCTGGGCGGGCCTCGCCTTCATCCTGGTGTACCTGCTGGCCCAGTGGCGCGAGTCGGCCACCGGCGCCAACGCCCGTCAGACCCGGATGGGCACGATGTCGGTCGTGAGCGTGGTGGCCATGCTGGCCATCCTGGCCGCCGTCAACTACCTGGGCGTCCGCCAGAACAAGCGGTGGGACCTCACGGCGAACCAGATCTTCAGCCTGTCGGACCAGACGCTGAAGGTCATCAAGGGCCTCGACGCGCCGGCGAAGATCACGGTCTTCGACCAGGCGGCGAACTTCGACCGCTTCAAGGATCGGCTCGAGGAGTACCAGTACCAGAACAAGCAGCTGTCGCTCGAGTACGTGGACATCGACCGGCAGCCGGCCCTGGCGAAGGCGGCCAACGTGACCCAGCCGGGCACGATGGTGCTCGAGTACAAGGGCCGGGTCGAGCGGATCACGCAGCTCGACGAGCAGGACATCACCAACGCGTTCATCAAGGCCGCGACGGGCGAGGAGCGCAAGGTGTACTTCACGCAGGGCCACGGCGAGAAGGACCCGGCCGCCACCGATCGGCTCGGCTACAGCGGCGTCGCCGAGGCCCTCAAGGGCGACAACTACGCCTTCGAGAAGCTCGTGCTGGCGCAGTCGCCGGCGGTCCCGGACGGGGCCGCGGCCGTGATCGTGGCCGGGCCCGTGACCGACTTCTTCCCCGCCGAGATCGACGCCCTGAAGGCGTATCTCGACAAGGGCGGCAAGCTGATGGTCATGCTGGATCCGCCCGACAAGCCGGGGACCTCCGACCTGCCGAACCTGCGGGGCCTCCTCAAGACCTGGGGCATCGAGGTGGGCGACGACGTGGTGGTGGACGCGTCGGGCGTGGGACAGATCTTCGGGGCGGGTCCGACGGTGCCGGTGGCCGCCAGCTATCCCACGCACGCCATCACGGACCGCTTCAACCTGATGACGGCCTTCCCGCTGGCCCGCTCCCTCACGACGACCACGATGGACGGGCACACGGCGCAGCCGTTCGTCGAGACCAGCCCGCGCAGCTGGGCCGAGAAGGACGTCGCGAGCCTGTCGTCCGGCACGGAGGTGTCGCTGGACGAGGCCAAGGGCGATCGCCAGGGCCCCATCGTGCTCGCGGCCGCCGTGTCGGCGCCCCTCCCCGGCCAGCCGGCGACGCCGCCGCCGCCGGTGCCCACCGACGCGCCCGAGCCGCCGAAGCCGGAGACGCGGGTGGTGGCGTACGGCGACTCGGACTTCGCCGCCAACTACGGCCTCGGCATCCAGGGCAACCGCGATCTCTTCATGAACACGCTCGGCTGGCTGTCGCAGCAGGAAGGGCTCATCGCGGTCCGGGCGCGCTCGCCCGAGGATCGGCGCCTGACGATGACGGCGGATCAGCTGAACCGGATGATGATCCTGTCGATCTTCCTCATCCCGGCGACGGTGTTCGGCCTCGGCATCTACACCTGGTGGCGGAGGCGGTAGACCATGCGCGGACTGTGGTCCACGATCGGGCTCGTCGCCGTGGCCGCGGGCCTCGGCGCCTACATCTACTTCGTCGATGCCGGGCGCTCGGACACGGAGGCCAAGGAGAAGCTGTTCACCGTCGCGGCCGATGACGTGGAGGAGCTGAAGGTCGTCGCCAAGGGCGACACGACGGTGCTGAAGAAGACCGACGGCACGTGGCGCCTCGTGGAGCCGGTGGCCACCGAGGCCGACCAGAACGACGTGACGTCGCTCCTCGGAAGCCTCACGGGCCTGGAGATCAACCGCGAGGTCGATCCGAAGGCCACCGACCTGGCGCAGTACGGGCTGTCGTCGCCCAAGGCCGACATCACCTTCACGGCCAAGGGCGGCGTCACGGGCCGCGTGCGCCTGGGCGATCAGACGCCCACGGGGAGCGATCTCTACGCGGTGAAGGACGACGGCGGGCGCGTGGTACTGGTGTCCACGTTCGTCGAGACCAACCTGGCGCGGTCCACCTTCGAGCTCCGCGATCGCCGCGTCCTGCACTTCGAGCGCGACAAGGCCGACGGGCTCGAGATCACCAACGCGAAGGGCACGACGGTGCTGACGCGGTCGAACTCGGACTGGCGCGTGACGGCGCCGGCCACCGCGCGGGGCGACTACGGCGCCATCGAGGGCCTGCTCACCCGCCTCTCGACGGCGTCCATGTCGGGCATCGAGGCGACGAGCCCGGACGGCCTCGAGAAGTACGGGCTCGACACGCCGGTGTCGACCGTCGTCGTGAAGACCGGGTCCAGCAGCGCCACGCTGGCCGTGGGCGCCGAGGCCGACGGCAAGACCTACGCGCGCGACCTCTCGCGGCCGCTGGTGTTCACGATCGACAACACGCTCGCGGGCGACGCGGCCAAGGGCGCCGACGACTATCG
Source organism: Vicinamibacterales bacterium (assembly GCA_050187355.1). Lineage (GTDB taxonomy): Bacteria > Acidobacteriota > Vicinamibacteria > Vicinamibacterales > UBA2999 > CADEFD01. Next base: position 43,884 of record JBFWXO010000023.1, on the reverse strand, counting down.
GAAGCAGGAGCTCTTCGACTTCCGGTCGTTCTCGGCCCGGCAGCTCGTGATGACGCGCGGCGCCGAGACCTTCACGCTGAAGAAGGTGAAGGGCGCCGACAACGTGCCCGACAAGTGGACGCTGACCACCGGCGGCGCCACGCGCGACGCCGACACCTCGAAGATGGAGGACATGCTCGCCAAGCTGTCGAACCTGCGGGCCGACGGCTTCGTCGGCGCCGCGCCCGCCACGGCCGCGCCCATCCTGAAGGTCAGCGTCGAGTTCGACGAGGACAAGAAGGAAGAGGCCAGCGTCGGGCGCGCCGGCACCGACCACTTCGGCACCCGGCCGGACGAGACCGGCGCCATGCGGCTCACGGCGCCCGCCATCGAGGAACTGATGACGGCGATCGACGCCGTGCTGGCGCCGCCCGCACCCGCGCCGCCGGCGACGGCGGCCGGGGCGGCGGCCGCGACGCCCGAGAAGAAGCCATGACCCCGCGGCGGCTCCGCGCCGTCGCGCTCGGAGTCGCCGTATCGCTCGGGGCCGGCTGCGCCACGGCCCGCCCCGGCGTGCCCGCCGGTCCCGCGGCGGCGCCGCCGGAAACCGCCCCGGCGTCCGCGTCCGCGCCCGCGCCCGTGGAAGGGCGCGAGTCGTCCCTCTCGCGGGCCATCGACGAGGCGCTCGCGTCGCCGGCGTTCGCCAGGGCCTCGGTGGGTCTGGTCGTCCAGTCGCTGGCGACGGGCAGGACCCTGTACCGCCGGAACGGCCAGACATGGCTCGTGCCGGCGTCCACCATGAAGGTGCTGACGGCCGTGGCCGCAGCCGAACGCCTGGGCTGGGGCTACCGCTTCGAGACGCGCCTGGTCGCGATGGGACCAACCGTCGACGGCGTCCTGGACGGGGACCTGCTGGTCGTCGGCACCGGCGATCCGACGATCAACCGCCGGCACCCCTCGCGTGTCGACGCGCTGGACGCCTGGGCGGCAGCGCTGCGCGATCGAGGCATCCGGCGAATCGCCGGCCGCGTCATCGGTGACGACCGGCTCGTGGAGCCGCTCGGCTGGGGCATCGGCTGGGCGTGGGACGACCTCGTGGAGGACTACGGCGCCGCGTACGGTGCGCTGCAGTACAACGAGAACGTCGTCGGGCTGACCGTGGGTCCCGGCATCACGCCCGGCGCGCCGCCGGTGCTGTACCTGTCCCCGGCGGAACACGGACTCCTCGTGGACCTGCGCGCCACCACGGCGCCCGAGGGCACGCCCGCGTCGTTCAGCGCGCTGCGGCAGCCCGGGACGCGCCTCCTGGAGATCCGCGGGCAGGTGCCGCTCGACGGTCCGCCGATGTCCACGACGGTGGCGGTGCCGGACCCCGCCAGGTTCTTCGCCGGCCAGCTGCGACAGGCCCTGCTGCGCCATGGGATCGAGGTGAGCGGCGCCGGGATCGACGTCGAGGACGCGGACGATCCGCCGCGGGCGTCCGACGGCACGACGCTCCTCGTCGATCAGTCCGCGCCCCTCTCCGAGATCGCCGCCCAGATGCTGGCGTGGAGCATCAACCTCTACGCGGAGACGCTGGTCGTCGCCCTCGACCAGACGCCGCCGGCCTCGGCGGTCGACGGGCTGGAGGTCCTGCGATCGACGCTCGAGGCGCTCGGCGTGCCGCGCGCGACCTATCTCGCGCGCGACGGGTCGGGCCTGTCGCGGAACGACTACCTGTCGGCGGACGCCCTCGTCGCGGCGCTGACGGCCGCGTGGCACAGCCCGCGGCTCCGCGGTCCCCTGGTGGCGGCCCTGCCCTTCGCCGGCGGCCCCGGCACGCTGCAGCGCCGCCTGGCCGGCACGCCGGCCGCCGGCCGCGTCAGGGCCAAGACGGGGTCGATGTCGAACGTCCGCTCGCTGGCTGGCTACGTCGACACGCTGACGGGAGAACCGCTCGTGTTCGCCTTCCTCGCGAACGGCTTCGACGTGCGCCCCACCGAAATCGATGCCGGCGTGGACGCGCTGCTGCAGGCGCTGGTCGCCCTTCCGCCGGACTGACCCCGCACGCGCCTGGGGCGGCGCTCACGGCGCGCCCGGGCGCCGCATGAAAAGACGACGGGCCGCTCCGTCGCCAGGACGAAGCGGCCCGCATGCCGTACCGCCGGGTGGCCGCTCAGTGGACCTTGAGCTGCCAGACACCCTGGCCGTGGGTGCCCGCGTAGAGGACGCCGCGCTCGGGCACGAGCACCAAGTCCGCGACCGTGACGTTGGGCAGCCCCGCCGCCGGCTGGTGCCACACGGGCGAGTTCTTCTGCTTCTGCACGACGCCGAAATCGGTGCCGACATACAGCGTGCCCTTGCTGCTCACCACCACCGAGGTGGCCGGAATGTCGCCGAAGCCGTTGTTCCTGTTCCCGTCGAGGTTGGCGAACGTCACCGCGCCCGACGTCGGGTCGTAGGTCACCTCGAAGACGTGGCCCGGCGTGGCCGGGGTCTTCGCGTTGAAGCCGCTATAGGTGATCCACGCGTGGTTGGCGTTCGCCGGGTCCACGAAGATCGAGGTCGGGTACCGCGGCGGCGCGGCGGAGGAGAGCGAGTCGAGCCGCGTGAACTGCACGTTGACGGGCGTGGCGTCGTCGGCGTTCTTCGAGACGAAGACGCGGCCGAGGCTGGTCGCCACCCACAGCGTGGACGTGTCGCTGTTGCCCCGTTCCACCACCGACACGTGACCGCCGGCCCGGTCGCCCCAGACGGGCGCGGTGAGCCGGCCGTCGGTGCCCGGATCCCCGAGCGGCTTGAAGTCGTCGCAGATGTCGATGGTCGGCTCGTAGATGCCGTTGCCGTCGATGTCGCCGCTGCCCGTCCAGACGTTGCACGCCGCGAGCACGTCGGCACGCGGGAAGGCCGAGTTCAGCCCGTTGTTGCCCGCGCGGAACACGTGCTCGCGCCCGTGCCACAGGCGGCCGGGCACGACGGGATCCGTGATGGCGTTGCCGATGAACGGCACTCCTTCGCCGCCGTAGAACACGAACATCGTGTCGGATACCCACGTCACGTCGGTCTGGTTCTGGGGCGTGAAGCTGACCTCGATCTGGCCCTGCTGCCACGCGGTCATGCGGAAGTCCGGGTTGCCGCCCAGCGCGTCGAACGCGTTGTGGCCGCCGTCGGCGATGTTGGTGTTCAGCCACGTGTCGCCGCCCAGCGTCTCCCACGAGCCGTTGTCCTGGGTGCCGCCGGCGATGATGTCGGGGTTCGCCTTGTTGTATTCGATCTGGTAGAAGTGCAGCGTCCGGAGGCCCTTGTTGATGGGCTCCAGCCGCTCGGGAATCCGCGCCAGCACCATCTGGCAGAGCGTCAGGCGCTGTGCGTTGGTGATCAGCTTGACCGCCGAGCAGTCGCCCGAGTCGTCCACGAAGGCGCCGTTGGACCGGATGATGCCGCCGTCGCCCATGTCGAAGAACTGCCGCCAGTTGGCGGGATTCGTGACCATGAAGTGGTGGTCCGGGTGCGCCTGGACCGGGTAGAAGTCGTCGGACGCGTCCTCGGTCATGTCGGTGAAGTGCGCGCCGGCGTTCGTCGAGAGCAGGATCCCGCGGCCGTTCGACCGGCCGGAGACGAAGTTGTTCTCGTTGTACTGGTAGGAGCCGCCGAGATACACCGTGTCGGGCCCCGCCCCGGCCGGCACGTGGACGTAGTTGTCATACGAGCACTGCCCGTCGCAATAGGCCACGCTCGAGAAGCCCGCGGGGTTCGCGAGGCTCGTGCTCGACAGGACGATCCACGAGGCCTGGACGGCGGCGCCAGCCGCGATGCGGACGGCGTCGTTGCGCCGGAACTGCGCGGTCAGGCCGCCGCCACCGACGCCCACGTACATCCGGGTGTCGCCGCCGAGCTGCACCACGTCGAATTCCGCGCGCTCGGCCGTGCCCGAGCCGAGGAGGGGCAGGATCTGCTCCCACGTGTCGCCGAGATCGCGCGAACGCCAGATGCCGCGCGACAGGAACGAGACGTACACCGTGTTCGGATCCACCGGATCGAACATCACGCGGCGCGCGCCCCGCGGCGAGCAGGCGGTCTGGTTCAGCGCCACCTGGTCGGGCGTCGCGGAGGTGCAGAGGTTCGCGGCGCCCTGGCTGACGATCGTCCAGTTCCTGCCGCCGTCGAGCGACCGGTAGAGCCCGAAGTGCGGGGCGCCGGGGATGAGCGCGTCCACGCCCCCGCAGCACGTGTTCGAGACACCGAGCACGCCGCGGCCCGAGGCCGCGAAGACGACGTTGGGGTTGCCCGGCTGCACGGCGATGGAGCCGACGGCGCGGCCGGCGAACGCGGCCGTGCCAATCGGGCCCTGCCACGACTTGCCGCCGTTGGTCGTGCGGTAGAGGCCGACGCCGGCGGTGCAGCCGCTGCCGCACGCGTTCGGTTCGCCGGTGCCCGCCCAGATCGTGTTCGCCGACGGGTCGTTCGAGTCGAGCTCGAGCGCCGCCACGTTGTTGTGCTCGAAGGTCTGGGACACGAACTCCCAGGCGGGCTCGGCGGCCAGCGCGTCGCTGGTCATCCACACGCCGCCGTTCGCGTTGGCCACCCAGAGGCGACAGTCGCCGGCCACGCAGTGGGGGTCGATGACGCCGGCGATCGACCGGCCGCTGAAGTTGTCGGTGCCCGAGTTGTAGACGGAGCGATCCCGGTACGGGTTGTCCGCGCCCTTGCCGTACACGGGGCCCAGCGGCGTCCAGGCGCCGCCGCCCACGGCCGGCCGGGCCTTCAGGTTGAGCCAGTCCCCGCGCGCGCCCGCGAAGGCCGAGTACGGGATGTCGGTGCCGGGCGTGGCGTGCTCCAGCCAGTCCTGACCGCCCGTGCCGCCGGCGGCCTCTTCGAGCAGCGTCGCCGCGCCCGGCGAGAACGTCGCCATCGCCGCGAACTTCCTGGTCAACGCCGGCGGGAGTTCCTCCCCGCCGTCCTCCTCGTGCTCGAACGCCCGGTCCGGGTCGAAGCCCAGGCGCGTCGTGCTCAACGGTGCAATCAGTGCGGCCAACGCAAGGGTCAGCGTGCCGACGATCAGTCGGTTGCGCATGAATGTCGCTCCTCGGAAAGTGGCTCGGTCAGGATGGCTGACAGGCGAGTCATTCTTTGACACACCTTGGACCCGGTCAAGCAAAGGCTTATGAAATCGTGAAGTCTGGGCCTGACCAGACTTTTATGGAAGCTCGTCCGCGCACCGGACGCGACGTCAGAAGCTGACGTACGCCCCGAGCGTGGCGGCCATGGCGAATCCGACGGCGCCGACGACGAGCGCGCCCGCGAGGCCGACGGCGAACGGCTTGAGACCGACGCCGCGGAAGACCGCCACGTTCGTATTCAAACCGACGGCTGCCATCGCCGTGCCCAGCAGCCAGCGCGCGCCGGCCGTGTCGCCGACGAACGAGGTGACCGCGGCCCACGCCGGCTGATCCCAGATCCCGAGGGCGAGCTGGCCCGCGCCCAGCATCGCATCGGCCACCGAGCGCACGGCCGCCATCGCGACGAACCCGAGCACGAAGGTCGGCACGAGCGTCCGGAGGCGCGGCCGTCCCCGGCCCGCCGCGGCCGCCGCACCGGTCCTGGCGTGCATCCAGGTCAGCACCGGGATGACCGCCGCCAGGAACAGGTTGCGCGTGAGCTTCGTGACGGTGGCGACGCGGAGCACGGTGTCGTCGGCGTAGATCTGGCGATACGTCAGCGCGGCGCCGACGACCTGCGAGGTGTCGTGGACGGCCGTCCCCAGGAACAGGCCGATGGCCGCCGAGCTGCCGAGCAGCGCGTGGGCCAGGTAGGGATAGACGAGCATGCCGAAGAGGCCGAACGCGACGATGTTCGCCACGGCATACGCGACCTCCCGCTCGTCGGCCTCGATGGCAGGCGCGGTCGAGACGATGGCCGTCACGCCGCAGATGCTGGTGCCGGCGGCGATGAGCGCGCCCAGGCGCGGAGGCAGTCCCAGGCGGCGGTTGAACCACGTGACGAATACGAGGCCCGTCGTGATGGCGGCGACCACCACCGGCACCCCGGCCAGTCCGAGGCGCGCCGTCTCCACGACGCTGAGCTTGATGCCCACGAAGACGATGCCGAGCCGGAGCAGGGCGGTCGTGCAGAACGCGAGCCCGGGACCGAGCGTCCGCGGCAGCGGCAGCAGGTTGCGAAGGAGCAGGCCGAGCACGATGGCGACCGGCACGCCGGAGATCGGGCTGGCGCCGGTCAGGCCGCGGGCCGCGAGGAACGCGCGGCCCAGGACGTCCGCGGCGCTGAATCCCAGGAGCATGACGGCGACGGCGGCCGCCACCCCGGGGATCCTCGCCGCCGCCGAGGTCGTCGCCGTTCGTCCTTCACCCATCGGCCTGCGCGTCCCGACGCCCTACGTCAACAGCCAGGCGCCGCCCACGACGACCGCCGCCGTGGAGGCCGCGACGAGGACGACACGCCGGAGCGGTCCGGCGGCGCCGCCGCCGGCAAGGGAAACCGCCCCCACGAGCGCCGCAAACCCCGTCATGGCCATGACCGCGCCGGCGCCGAATCCCCCGAGGTACGCGAAGGCGTCGGCCCGCGACGCGAACATGAGCGAGGGCAGCACGCCGTAGAGGTGCGCGCTTCCGGCAAGACCGTGCAGCGTGCCCATTGCGAAGGACGGCGTCCCGGACGCGTGGCTGTGCGAGGCGCCCGCGCGGGCACGCCAGAGTCCCCAGGCGCCCACCGACACCAGGGCGGCGCCGACCATCCGCTCGCTCCAGGCCGACAGGGCCTCGACGGGCAGCACTTCGCGGAAGGCGAGCAGGAGGAGCCCGACCAGCATGACGCCGGCGGTGTGCCCCAGCCCCCAGGCGAATCCCGCCCGCCAGGCCGGCCGGTCGTCGTTGGCGACGAGCGGCGCCACGGCGGCGAGGTGGTCCGGGCCGGCCACCACGTGCAGCGCACCGGCCACGACGCCGGCAAGAGGGGCAAGCATGGTCAGTGGCCGGACACTAGCGTTGAATCGCCTTGAGCGCGAAGAACTCGTCGAGCGCGAGCGGCCCGATTTCGCGTCCGATCCCCGACTGCTTGAAGCCGCCGAACGGCGCGAGCGGGTTGAAGCGTCCGCCGTTCACGTCCACCTGGCCGGTCCGCAGCCGGCGGGCGACCGCCATGGCACGGTCCGGCGTGCCCGCCCACACGCCGCCCGACAGCCCGTACGGCGAGTCGTTGGCGAGGCGCACGGCATCGTCCTCCGTGTCGTAGGGGATGATGGCGAGCACGGGTCCGAAGATCTCGTCCCGGGCGATCGTCATCCGGTTGTCGACGTCCGCGAAGATCGTCGGCTCGACGAAGTAGCCGGTGGACCTCGCCGCGGGGCGCCCGCCGCCCGCGACCAGACGCGCGCCCTCGCTCCTGCCCTGCGCGATGCAGGCCAGCACGGCGTCGCGCTGGGCGGCCGACACGAGCGGACCGAGCCGCGTCGCCGGATCGAACGGGTCGCCGAGGGTCAGCTTCGACAGTTGCGCCACGGCCCGTTCGACGGCCTCGGCCGCGCGCGCGCGCGGCACGAGCAGGCGCGTCCACGCCGAGCAGGTCTGCCCGGCGTTCTGCATGCAGTGGTTCACCCCGGCGGGAATGGCCTTCTCGAACGGCGCGTCGTCGAGGACCACGCAGGCGGACTTGCCGCCCAGTTCGAGGCAGACCTTCTTGATGCCGTCGCCGGCCACGGCGGCCACGCGGCGGCCCGCCGCGAGCGAGCCGGTGAAGCTCACCATGTCGATGCCAGGGTGCGCTGCGATCGCCTCACCCACGACGCGGCCGGGCCCGGACACGACGTTCAGCACGCCGGCCGGCAGGCCGATCTCCCTGGCGGCGTCGGCCAGCATGAACGCCGTGAGCGGCGCGAGCTCGGCCGGCTTGAGCACGACGGTGCAGCCCGCCGCGAGCGCCGGCGCCACCTTGCAGACCACCTGGTGGAGCGGATAGTTCCAGGGCGTGATGCAGCCGACCACGCCCACGGCCTCCTTGATGACGAGCGAGTTGCCGAGCTCCTCTTCGAGCCTCGCGGCCCGCGCGTAGGCGGCATTGGCGGCGAGCATCCCGACCGGCGACTCGGCTTGCACCTTCGTGGCGAAGCCGAGCGCGGTGCCCACCTCGTGGGCGATGGCGGTGGCGATGTCGGGCACGCGCGTCTTCATCGCGGCCGCAAGCTTCTCGAGCCAGTCGGCGCGCTCGGCGATGGAGGTGGCCCCCCACGCGCCCTCGAAGGCGGCGCGGGCCGCGGCCACCGCGGCATCGACATCGGCCGCCGTGCCCCGCGGCACGTGGCCGACCACCTGCTCGGTGGCCGACGAGACGACCTCGACGCGCTCGGCGGCGGAAGATGCGCGCCAGTCGCCGCCGATGAACAGGTTGGAATACGAGATCATCTGGATGGTCCGGCCCCACGCCGGCGGGCCGCCAGGAATTGTACTCCGCCCGCCACGCCGCGACCCCGCGGTATCCTGTTCGCCGGCGTTCGCTGGTGGGCGCTCGACATCGTCGGGGGAGTGGAGATGCGGATCGAGGGCAAGACGTTCATCGCGACCGGCGGCGCGTCGGGGCTGGGGCGTGCCGCGGCCGAGGCGATTGTGGCGGCCGGCGGCCACGTCGTCCTCGCGGACGTGAACGGCGAGACGGGGGCGGCGACGGCGGAGGCGCTGGGCGCGCGGGCGGCTTTCGTGAAGACCGACGTGTCGAGCGAGGCCGACGTCCAGGCGGCCGTCCAGGCGGCGGTGTCGCACTTCGGCGGCCTGCACGGCGTGGTCAACGCCGCCGGCATCGGCCCGGCCGCCAAGGTGCTGGGCAAGAACGGCCCCCACGCCCTCGACCTCTTCGAGCGGACGATTCGCGTCAACCTCACCGGGACGTTCAACGTCATCCGCCTGGCCGCCGCCGTGATCGCCACCAACACGCCCGACGAGACGGGCGAACGGGGTGCGATCGTCAACACCGCCTCGATCGCGGCCTACGACGGGCAGATCGGCCAGCCGGCGTACGCCGCGTCGAAGGGCGGCATCGTGGCGCTGACGCTGCCCGTGGCGCGCGAGTTCGCGCCGCTCGGCATCCGGGTGATCACCATCGCGCCGGGCATCTTCGATACGCCGCTGCTGGCGGCGCTGCCGGAGGCCGCGCGCGTCTCGCTCGGCCAGCAGGTGCCGTTCCCGTCGAGGCTCGGCCGACCCGAAGAATACGGGGCGCTCGTCCGGCACATCCTGGAGAACCAGATGTTGAACGGCGAGGTGATCCGGCTCGACGGCGCGCTGCGCATGGCGCCGCGGTAACGCGGGGCGGGCGCCCCGCGGCGGTTCGGGAGCGCGGCGCGCTACGCCGGCGGCCGGCGCCGGTACTCCGGGCTGCGCCGGAGTTCCTTCTCGACGTCCTGCTGCGTCCACCGGTCCTGCATCACGTGGTCGACGTAGCCGCGGGCGCCGGGATCGGGATCGCGGCCGAGCACCGATCGGTAGGCGCGGCGAACGATCGCCTCGGCCTGGGCCCGGCTCATCCGGCGGAAGACCAGTCGCACCTGCACGGACGACATCGCGTCGTTCCAGCCCTCGGTCTGGAGGTTCGACACGTCCTCGGCGAAGCGCTCCGAGCGGCCCCGGAAGTTCGGATTGCGGTAGGCGATGACTTCGGCGTCGCCGAAGATCCGGATCGACGACACCCGGTCGTTCAGGCCCTCGGGCATCTGGTCGTACTCGTCGCCGACGGCGATGCAGAAGTAGTCCCCGCGGTAGTCCGCGTTCCTGTAGAAGCACGCGCCGGAGCGCGGCGTGCGCGGCCGGCCCCAGCGCTGGGCCTCGAGCCCGACCCCGGTCACGAGGACCCCGAGCGACAGGCAGGCGAACAACGGCATCCAGGACGAGGCGGCGGGTCGGCGGGTCATGGTCGTCTCCGATGAACTGGCTTAACCGGGAATATCGGCACGGCCGGCCGCCAGGTGAGGGTCGGCGCGGGGGCCCGGTGGCAGAATGCGCCAGGTCACGTGACTCCACCTCGACCGTTCCGGGTCCTCGAGCTCTTCTGCGGTATCGGCGGCTGCGCGGCGGCCGTGGCCGGGCGCGGGTCCGTGGTCGCCGCCCTCGATCAGAACCGGCTCGCGCTCCGGGCCTATTCGGCGAACTTCGACCACCCCGTGCAGCCTCTGGCGATCGAGACGGTGCCGCGCGCGTCGTGGTTCCGCTGGGACGCCGACCTGTGGTGGCTCTCGCCGCCCTGCCGGCCATTCACCACGCGCGGCCAGCAGCGCGATCTCGACGATCCGCGCGCCCGGGGCCTCCTGGCCGTCGTCGACGCGCTGGACGCCGTGCGGCCGCGCGCCGTGGCCCTCGAGAACGTGCCCGGCTTCGAAGGCTCGCGCGCGCACGCCCGGCTGCAGTCGGTGCTCCGCCGCGCCGGCTACGACACCCGGGAGACGCAGCTCTGCCCGACCGAGCTCGGCGTGCCCAACCGCCGCCGTCGTTTCTACCTCGTGGCGAGCCTGGGCGGACTCGCCGACTGGCCGGCCCGCACCGGCGCTCCGATGCCGCTCGCGCCGCTGCTCGATGCCGTCCCGGCTCCCGAGCTCCGGTGTGAGCCCGACACCGAGCGCCGGTTCGCGCGCGCCCTGAACGTCGTCGATCCCGCCGATCCCGGGGCCTGCACCGCGTGTTTCACGTCGGCCTACGGGCGCTCCGTCGTCAGGAGCGGCTCGTACCTGGCGACGCCGGCGGGCCTGCGTCGATTCTCGCCAGCCGAGATCCTCAGGCTCCTGGACTTCCCGCCCGGCTACCGCCTCCCCGCGGGCCTCCCCCTCGCCACGGCCTGGCGACTCGTCGGCGACAGCGTGTCCGTTCGCGCGGTGCGGTGGGTGCTGTCGGCGGTACTGCCCGCCCCGGACGCCGGGGCAGCCGGGCCGTAGCGCCCGAAGGCCGACGTCCAGGACCGTGTCCGATCCCGCGGTCCTGGCCGCCCGGTCGGACGTAAGATCCGGCCCCATGGCCGATTGGATTGCCGCGCTCAAGTACGCCGCCCGGGGACTGCGCCGTCAGCCGACCTTCCTGACCGTGTCGCTGCTGACGCTCGCGCTGGGCATTGGCGCCACAACCGCCATCTTCAGCGTGATCAAGGCCGTCGTGCTGAACCCGCTGCCCTACGCCGAGCCGGATCGCCTGGCCCTCGTCTGGGAGGTGAACCCCGAGGGCAACCTCGACCGCGTGTCGGTCCCGACCTTCGACGACTGGTCGCGCGAGGCCCGGACGTTCCAGTCCATGGCCGCCTTCCGCCAGGTCGATTTCTCCTACGCCGGCGCCGGCGATCCGCTGAACGTGCCAGGCGTCCGGGCGACCCCCGGCCTCTTCACCGTGCTGCAGGCGTCGGCGGCGCTGGGCCGGACGTTCACGCCGGAGGAAGCCGTCGTGGGCGCGGATCGCGTCGTCGTCGTCGGCCACGGTTTCTGGACGCGCCAGCTCGGCGCCGATCCGGCCGTCGTCGGGCGGACGATCCAGCTCGACGCCGTTCCGTTCACGGTCGTCGGCGTGATGCCCCCGGGCTTCGAGTTCCCCACCGCGACGAACGTCGATGTCTGGACGCCGCTGGCGTTCGATCCGAAGGACATCCACGGCGCGTCGCGCCGCGCGCGATCGCTGACGGTGGTGGGCCGCCTGTCGGCGGGCGCCAGCATGGCGCAGGCCGACGACGAGGTGGCGGTGCTGGCGCGCCGCATCGCCCAGGCCTATCCCGAGAGCAACGACCGCTGGGGCGGGCGGGTGGTGGCGGCGCACGAACAGCTGGTCGCCGCGGCGCGGCCGGCGCTGCTCGTGCTCCTCGGCGCGGTGGGGTTCCTCCTCCTGATCGTCTGCGCCAACATGGCGAATCTGCTGCTGGCGAGGCTGTCGAGCCGCCGGCGCGAGATTGCCGTGCGCGGCGCGCTCGGCGCCGGACGGTGGGCGGTGGCGCGGCCGGTCCTCGCCGAGGCGGCGCTGCTGTCGGCGGGCGGCGGGTTGCTGGGACTGGCCGTGGCCGTCGGCGGCCTGCGTCTGCTCGCGATGCTGCCGGAGGGGCGGCTGCCGCGCATGGAGTCGATTCAGCTCGACGGCGGCGTGCTCGCCTTCGCCACGATCGTGTCGATGGCCGTCGCGCTGCTGTTCGGCGCGCTGCCCGCATTCCGGGCGGCGAGCGATCTCCGCCAGCGCATGCACGACGCCTCGGGCACGACCGGCAGCGCGTATGCGAGCCGCGTGCTCGGCGGGCTCGTGGTGGTGGAGGTCGCCCTGGCGCTCGTGCTGCTCGTCGGCGCCGGGCTCATGACCCGCAGCTTCCAGAAGCTCCTCCAGGTGAGCCCCGGCTTCGATCCCGCCAACCTCGTGGCGGCGCGCGTCCTGCTGCCGTCCACGAAGTACAACACCCGGCCGTCGGTGGCCCGCTTCTACGACGAGGTCGTGGAGCGGCTGCGCCGCGCTCCCGGCGTCACGGCCGCCTCGGCCGTCTCGGCCATGCCCCTGCACGACGTCGGCGCGGCCGGCGCGCTGCCCTTCACGGTGGAGGGGCAGCAGCCGCCGGCCAACGAGGACCCGCTGGCCGACGTCCGCATCGTGGCGCCGCGGTACTTCGAGACGATGCGGATTCCCCTCCTCGAGGGCCGCTACCTGGACGAGCGCGATGCCGACACCGGGCCGCGCGCCAGCGTCATCAACCAGACGATGGCGCGGCGCTACTTTCCGGACCGCAGCCCGATCGGCCAGATCATCCAGAACCCGCACGGCAAGAGCGAGGTCGTCGGGGTCGTCGGCGACGTGCGGAACCAGGGCCTCGACAGTGAGCCCAAGAAGCAGGTGTACCTGCCGATGCGCCAGAGCCCGTCGGCGGGCATGGCGCTCGTGGCGCGCACCGAGCGCGATCCCGCCGCGCTGGCCGCCACGATTCAGCGCGTGATCTGGGACGTGGATCCGCAGCAGCCGCTGTACGAGCTCAGCACCGTGGACCAGATCCTGGCGCGTGCCGTGTTCCTGCCGCGCCTGAGCACGACGCTCCTCGCGCTCTTCGCGCTGGCCGCGCTCCTGCTGGCGGCCCTGGGCATCTACGGCGTCCTGTCCTACTCCGTGAACGAGCGGACGAAGGAAATCGGCCTGCGGCTGGCCCTGGGCGCGACCGGGGGCGACACGGTGGCGCTCGTGATGCGCCGGAGCCTGGCGCTGGTGTCGTGGGGAGGACTCGTCGGCCTCGTGGCCGCCACCCTGCTGGCGCGGTCGCTGGCCGGCGTCCTGTACGGCGTCGGGCCCTTCGATCTGCCGGCGTTCGCGGCCGCCGCGGCGGTGCTGCTCCTGGCGGGCCTCCTCGCCGGGATCCTGCCGGCCCTGCGCACGGCGCGCGTGGACCCGATGGTGGCCCTCCGCGAGTTGTAATCGCGACAGGACCCGGGACGGCGCCGGGTGCGCCGCGGGGCTCAGCCCAAGAGCAGCGCGCGCGCGGCCGCCAGGATGTCGGCCGGCTCGCCAGTCAGCCCACCGCCCTGGGCCAGATCGGGCTTCCCGCCGCCCTTGCCGCCGAAGCGCGCCACGAGCGCCTTCAGGACGGCCGACGCGTCCACGGGCACGCCGGCGGCCCTGGCCACGACGACGAGCGCCGGCCGCGAGGCCGAGAAGACGGCCGCGCATCCACCCGGCGACGCCGCCACGGCGGCGGCGACGGCCTTCAGACCGGCGGCGTCCCAGCCGTCGAGCTCCTGCACCACGACGACGCGGTCCGGTTCGGGCCGCGCCTGGGCGACGAGCCGCTGGGCCAGGTGGCCGGCCAGATCCGTCTGCAGCGCGCGCACGGTCCGCCCCAGCCCCTTGTTCTCGTCCTGCAGCCGCGTGATGGCGGGGGCGAGCTCCGCGGCGGACACCGACAGGACCCGGGACGTGGCCGCCAGGGCATCGCGCCACTCGCGCAGCTGCACGAGGGCGCGGTGTCCGCACCGGAAGTGCACCCGCGTGCCGCCCTTGAACTTCTCCCAGCCCGTCACGGCGATCACGCCGATCGCGCCGGTGCGGCTCACGTGCGTGCCGCCGCACGCCGACAGGTCGTAGCGGTCCACGTCGACGAGCCGGAGGGTGCCCGTCCGCTCCGAGGCCTTGCGCAGCCCCATCGTGGCGGCCTCGTCGGCCGTGGCGAACCGGACGCGCACCTCGCGGTCTTCCCAGACCACGCGGTTGGCGTCGTCCTCGGCGACCGCGATGCTCTCGGGCGACAGCACCGCGTCGAGGTCGATCGTGGCGCCGGCGCCGCCCAGGTGGAAGCTCTCGGTCCGCGCGCGGCAGGTGGCCGCGAACGCCGCCGAGAGGACGTGCTGCCCCGTGTGCTGCTGCATGTGGTCGAACCTGCGGCGCCAGTCCACGGCGCCGGCGACGCGGGCGCCGACCTCCAGCGGACCGTCCAGCACGTGCACGACCGTTCCGGCGTCGTCGTCCACCACGTCGAGGACGGTGCGGCCGCCGAGCGTTCCTTCGTCGTGCGGCTGACCGCCGGAGGTCGGGTAGAACGCCGTGGCCGACAGCGTCACGGCGTGCCGGTCGCCCGCGGGCACACAGCCGGCCACGTCGGATTCGAAGCGGGTCAGGTAGGCGTCGGTGTAGTAGAGGCGGTGGGTCATGACGGCGGCTGAACGAGGGGATCGGCGGCGCCGGCGGCGGCGAAGCCGGCGGCGCGCAGCCGGCAGCTGTCGCACCGCCCGCACGGGCGGCCGTCGGCGTCGGGATCGTAGCAACTGTGGGTGAGTCCGTAGTCGAGGCCCAGCGACAGGCCGAGCGTGACGATCTCGGCCTTCGACAAGGCGATGAGCGGGGTGTGGACCCGGAAGGCGGCGCCTTCCACGCCGGCCTTCGTCGCCAGGCGGGCCAGCGCTTCGAAGGCGCGGATGAAGTCCGGCCGGCAATCCGGGTAGCCGGAGTAGTCCAGCGCGTTCACGCCGATGACGAGATCGGAGGCGCCGACGACCTCGGCCCAGCCGAGCGCCAGCGAGAGGAAGACGGTGTTTCGCGCCGGCACGTAGGTGGCGGGAATCGACGCGGGATTGATCGGGGCGTCCTTCGGAACGGGAATGTCGGCGGTCAGCGCGGAGCCGCCCATGCCGGCGAGGTCCACGCCGATTTCCAGATGGCGCTCGACCCCGAGCGCCTCGGCCACGCGGCGCGCCGCCTGGAGTTCCTGGGCGTGACGTTGCCCGTACCGGACGGTGAGCGCGTACAGCGCGAAGCCGTCGCGCCTGGCGACGGCGGCGGCGGTGTAGGAGTCGAGCCCTCCGCTCAGGAGGACCACGGCAGCCGGCATCTGGTGATTATTGCCCCAGGTTGAGGTACAACTGGCGCGACATGCGCCTCCTCTCCGTCCTCGTCGTGGCGCTGTCCTCGGCCGCGTGCGGGCCAGGCCCTTCGCCTGCCGGCGCACACGCCGGCCCGGTCGCCACCGTGCGCCTGTCCCCGGACGGCGCGGCGGCTTCCCGGGCGCCGACGGTCGCGATCGCCCCAGGCAGCGCGCAGGTCCGTCTCCTGCTCGCGGGCGTGGACGCCCAGCCTGACGCGCTGACCGCCGAGATCGACACCCCGGCCACGGGGGACGTGAGCCGCTGGAGCGTGGACCCGGCGCCGGACGGGGCCGGCGACGGGGTCCGGCACTCCGTGCTCGTGCCGCCATACGCGGTGCCGGAGGGCCGCCACGCGCTGACCCTCTGGGCGGGCGACGCAAATCGCATCGCCACCTTCACCTTCACCGTGGTCGCGCGGGAAGGATCGGACGCGCCATGACCGACCGGATGATGGACCGCCTTTCGGCCTCGCCCCTGTTCGACAGGCTGACGCCTGCCGTCAGGCGGCGGCTGGTCGAGTCGGCGGCGACCCGCCGCCTGGCCGCCGGAGACCGGCTCCTCGTCACCGGGGAGCTCAACGTGTCGCTCTTCGTGATCGTGGACGGCGCCGTGGACGTCGTGCTGCCGGGGCTCGACGCGCCTCACGTCCGGCTCGGCCAGGGCGAATGCGTGGGCGAGCTGTCGATCATCGACGGGCAGCCCGTCTCGGCCGACGTGGTCGCGGTGGAGCCGACCACGGTCCTGGAGCTCGACTACGCGCAGGTCTGGGTGCTGATCGACTCGAGCGCCGTCTTCGCGCGCAACCTGCTCAGGGTGCTCGCCGGGCGCGTCCGGCACGACCATGCCGTCATCGCCGAGTCGAGCGACGAGCGCCGCCGCTTCGAGCGCCTGTCGATGATCGACGGCCTCACGACGCTGCACAACCGCCGCTGGTTCGACGAGATGTTTCCCCTGCAGGTGGTCCGGCTGCTGCGCGAGGGCCGGCCCGGCGCGCTCATGATGGCGGACGTGGACCGCTTCAAGGACCTCAACGACCGCTACGGGCATGCGGTGGGCGATGCGGCGCTGCGCCGGATCGGACGTGCCGTCCTGGCCGGCCTCCGGCCCGGCGACCTGCTGGCCCGGTACGGCGGCGAGGAGTTCGCCATTCTCGTCGCCGACGTGGATGGCTCGGCGGCCGCCGACGTGGCCAATCGACTTCGGCGGCTCGTGAGCGGGGGCGCCTCCGACGGCGCGCCGGCGTGCACGATGTCGGTGGGCATCGCCAGCCTCCAGCCGGGCGAGACGTTCGAGGCACTTGTGGGCCGCGCCGATGCGGCGCTCTTCAGGGCCAAGGAAGCCGGCCGCGACCGCGTCAGCCTCTGAGCCCGCGCCACCCACGCGGCCGGCGCCCGGGCGCGGCCGTCACACGCCCCGCGTGTCCGCGCCCCACAGGTACTTGTGGAGCTGAATCTGGAGGCGGGCGGGGAGTCGGTCCGCCAGCGCCCATTCGGCGAGCACCCGTGGATCCAGGCGTCCGTGCACGGGCGACAGGAGCACGGCGGCCGTGCGCGACGCCAGCGCCTCGCGGGCGATCACGTCACGGGCGAACTCGTAGTCGGCCCGGTCGGCGATGACGAACTTCACCTCGTCGTGGGGGCGCAGCCGGCCGAAGTTCGCGCTGTCGTGCCGGGGCGCCTCGCCGCTGCCCGGGCACTTCACGTCCATCACGACGGTGGCCCAGGCCGGCACGTGCTCGATGCTGCGATGGCCGCCCGTCTCGATCAGCACCTGCAGGCCGGCGGCATGAAGGCGCTCCATCAGCGGGTACACCTCCTTCTGCAGGAGCGGCTCGCCGCCCGTCAGCTCCACCAGGCCGCACCCGTACCTTTGGACCTCGACGACGATCTCGTCGATCGACATCTTCCGCCCCTCGTGGAACGCATAGGGGCTGTCGCACCAGACGCAGCGCAGATCGCAGGCCGTCAGACGGACGAAGACGCACGGCAGTCCCGCGAAGCTGGATTCGCCCTGGATGGAATGGAAGATCTCGTTGACGGTCAGCATGGACGGGCCGCGGCGGCGGGCAATCGTTTATTGTAATCGGATGCCCACGACGACGTTCTACACCAAGCCCACGTGAACGACGTGCCGGAACGCCAGGAGTTTCCTGGCCGAGCACGGAGTGGCCCTCGATGAACGCGACATCAACAAGACGCCGCCGACCCGGGCCTTCCTGGAAGAGCACGTGGACGCGAAGGATTTCCTGCGCTTCGTCAGCACGCGGAGCCCGGTCTTCAAGACCCGGCCCCTGCCCCGCTCGAAGAAGGAGGCCATCGACCTCATGGTCGCGCAGCCGAACCTCATCAAGCGCCCGATCCTCATACACGGCCGCCAGGTGATCTTCGGCTACGACAAGGACGCGTACGCGAAGGTCCGATGAGCCTGCGCGTCGGCACGTCCGGCTGGAGCTATCCGGGCGGCCGAGGCACGTGGAACGGGGTCTTCTACCCGGCGAAGGAGGCCCGGCCCCGCGGATTCGACGAGCTCGAGTTCTACGCGCGCTGGTTCGACGTCGTGGAGGTGAACTCGACGTTCTACGGGCAGCCGCGCGCGTCGGTGACCCGCCGCTGGGCCGAACGCACGCCGGCCGCCTTCGAGTTCGCCGTCAAGCTGTTCCAGAAGTTCACGCACCCGTCGATGTTCCTGGAGGCCGTGGCGGCCTCGGCGCCCGGTACGCCGGAGGCGGCGTTGGCAGCGGCCGGGGACGTCCGGAAGGCCGACGTCGACGAGTTCAAGGCCGGCATCGAGCCGCTCGCCGCGGCCGGCAAGCTGGGCGCCGTGCTGGTGCAGTTCCCGCCCAGCTTCACGGCCACCGCCGAGGGCGTGGACTACCTCGGCTGGCTGCTGCGGACGTTCGGCGACTACGCGGTGGCCGTCGAACTGCGCCACAAGTCGTGGAGCGACAGTGCCGGGGACACGGCGGCGCTCCTGGCCGCCTACGGCGCCGCGTGGGTGCTGATCGACGAACCGAAGTTCCGGTTCTCGATCCGGCAGAACTGGGCGGCGGCGCCCCGGGAGGGACCGGGGGGCGGCCTGGCCTACGTCCGGTTCCACGGGCGTAACGCCGCCGAGTGGTGGCGCCATGCGGCCGCGGAGGACCGCTACAACTACCTGTATTCGGCGGGCGAACTCGCGCCGATGGGCCAGGCGGTCTCGACGATGGCGGCGCAGGCGAAGAAGGCGTACCTCTTCTTCAACAACCACTTTTCCGCGCAGGGGGTCGCCAATGCGGTGCAGCTGCGCCGGCAGCTCGGCGATCCACCGCCCGAGCCCCTGCCGCCCGATCTCGTCGCCCGCTTCCCGTGGCTGGCGGCGCCTGCTACGGCTTGACGGTCATCCGGATGATGCGGTCGTCGACCTCGATCTTCTCGACGACGTCCATCCCCGAGATCACGCCCCCGAACACGGTGTACTTCCCGTCGAGCGCGCGCGTGCCCGGCGTGTCGGCGAGCGTGATGTAGATCTGGCTGTCCGCCCGGGCCGGATCGCCGGCGTGCGCCATCGCCACGGCGCCCTTGAAGTGCTTGCGCTTGGTCTCGGCCACGCCGACCGGCTTGCCGCTGCCGCCGGTGCCCCAGGCGGCCTTCTTCGTCATGTCGCGCGTCTGAGGGTCGCCCCACTGGATGACGAAGGGATTGGGCCGCTTCTCGACGCGGTGCACGCGCTGGCCGTTGTAGAACCGCTGCTTCACGAGCTCCAGAATGCGGGCCACCGTCTTCGGGGCGTCGGCGGGAAAGGTCTGGAACTCGAAGGTCCCCTTGACGGTCTCGACGACGATCACGGGGCCGGCCGGCTTGGCGGCAGGCGCCTGCGCCCCCGCCGGCACGGCGGCGGCAATGAGGGCCAGGGCGAGGCTGGGCACGAGCCGGGACGCACGGGACACCATCAGGACTCTCCTTTTCTCGAGTGGCCGACGAGGGTCACTCCCAGCCGGGGGCAATCGGCGACGATCGCGCAGTCGCAACAGCGAGGGTACACCGGACGACAGCAGTTTTGGCCCCACGTGACGAGGTACAGGTTGATGTACGGCCACCACCGCGCGTCGGTGGCGGCATACAGCGCCTGCTCCGTCTGTTCGGGCAGCTTCGTGCGGACCCAGCCGAGCCGGTTGGAAATACGGTGCACGTGCGTGTCGACACAGATGTGCTGGGTGCTCTGGAACGCCAGGATCATGACCAGCGTGGCGGTCTTCCGGCCCACGCCCGGCAGCGTGACCAGTTCGTCGAGCGACGACGGCACCCGGCCGCCGTAGGCGCTCAGCAGGCGCTGGCACGCGGCCTTCACGTGCCGGGCCTTGTTGCGGTAGAAGCTCACCGGGTAGATGAGCTTCTCGATCTCCTGCACCGTGAGCGCCGCCATGGCCTTCGGCGTGCGGGCGCGGCGGAAGAGGCGGGTCGAGGCCGCCAGCGTCGTCGCGTCCTGCGTGCGGGCCGACAGCAGCGTCGCGATGAGGACGTGGAAGGGGTCCTCCTTCTGCGACTCGGAGATCTTCTCGATCGCCGGCAGCTCCATGCCGTCGATCTGACGCGCGAGCGACCGCAGCACGCGCTCGACGCGCGCACCCTCCGGCCGGCCGACCGCCACGCGCGGCGGCGACGGCAGTCGACGGGACGGATCGATCGCCTTCGGACGGCCGGTCATGGAACCGGAGTCAGGGCCGGCCGGCCGTCGAGCACCGCCAGCACGTTGGACACGGCCAGATCCGCCATGGCGGTGCGGGTTTCGGTCGTCGCGCTGGCCACGTGCGGCATGAGCAGCGCGTTCTCGAGACCGAGCAGATCCTGGTGCACGAGGGGCTCACGCTCGTAGACGTCGAGCGCGGCGCCCGCGATCAGCCGCTCGCGGAGCGCCCACGCCAGGGCCGCCTCGTCCACGACGGGACCGCGCGACGTGTTGATCAGATACGCCGAGCGGCGCATCTTGGCGAGCGCCTTCTGGTCGATCAGCCCCTTGGTCTGGGGCGTCAGGTTGACGTGGAGCGAGACCACGTCCGACGTCGCGAGCAGGCGGTCGAGCGGCATGGCCGTCGCGCCCTCGGCGTCGGTCACGACCGGATCGGTGTATGCCACCGACATGCCGAACGCCGGCGCCTTGGCGGCCACGGCGCGCGCGATGCGGCCCATGCCGACCAGTCCGAGCTGCTTGCCGCGCAGTTCCATGCCCAGGAGGTGGTCGAAGGCCCACCCGCGCCACCGGCCCGCGCGCACCTCGCGTTCGCCCTCGCCCAGCCTGCGGGTGACCGCGAGGAGGAGCGCCCAGGTGAAGTCGGCACAGGCGTTGGTGAGGACGTCCGGCGTGTTCGTCACGACGACCTGACGCGCGCGGCAGGCCGCCAGGTCGATGTTGTTGAAGCCGACGGCGACGTTGGCGACGATCTTCAGGGATGGGCCGGCGGCCTCGAGGACCTCCGCATCGACGGCGTCGGTGACCAGGCAGACGAGGGCGTCCTTGCCCGAGACACGCGCGAGCAGTTCCTCGCGGGGCATCGACGCCGGCTCGGCGTAGAGGTCCATCCGGCAGGCCGCCTCGACGCGCGCAAGGACCGCGGACGGCAGGCGGCGGGTGACCAGGACGGAAGGCGTCATGCGCGCGACTCGCGTCGGAGACCGGTCAGTGCCCGTAGCACTGGCAGTACCCGCAATGGTTGCAGGTCACGGCGGGCTCGATGATGCAGTCGATCTCGCCGGCCGGCCGCAGGATGACGAACCGCTCCGCGGCGGGGTGCCCGGCGGGCGGGAGCGCGGGCGCGGACGGCGCGATTGCGGCGGGGCGGGGCGCGGGCAGCGGCACCGCCGGCGCGCCGAGATGCCGGGCGATGGCCTGCCGGACCAGGTGCCGCACGTGCTGCTCGTCCATCACCCTTCGAGGCTCCGATCGTCGAGGTCCACGCGGTCCACGATGCCGACGATGGCGGCATCCACCGGCGCCAGCGCGCGTCCCACGATCTCGCCGGCCGCCCGCCCCTCCATCACCACGAGCACCCGTTCGGTCACGCCTGCACCCACGCCGTCCACCGCCAGCAGCGCCGGTCCCACGGCCGCGCCGTCCGGCGTCTCGGGCTGCACCAGGAGCAGCTTGGACCCTTCGAACTGCGGCCGCTTCACGGTGGCGACGGCCTGGCCGATGACGCGACCGAGGATCATTCGCCCAGTGTCCAGTGATCGAGGATGCCGACGATGCCGGCATCGGCGGCGATCCCGATCGGGTGGAACGGGAACGACGCCTCCTTGCCCCTTACGAAGAAGACGTCCTCGCCCACGCCCGCACCCACGCTGTCCACGGCGACGAGGGGCCGGCCGACCGGCTCCCGGGCCGGCCCGAGCGGTTGCACCACCAGCAGGGTGACGCCCGTGTAGGCGGGGTCCTTCCGGGTGGCGACCACGTCGCCGATGACGCGTCCGATCTGCATGGCTAGGAACCTGGCCGCGGCCGCCGGACGATGGCGGGACCGGCGGTGGCCTGGTGGCGGGTCACGACCCGCCGGGCACATCGACGTGATCGACGATGCCCACCACGCAGGCATCGACCGGCATGTCCTTCATGCCGGCGGCCATGCGGGCGGAACTGCCGCTCACGATGAGAACCGTTTCGCCGACGCCGGCATCGACGGTGTCGACGGCCACGAGGTGATTGCCCTCGTGCTTGCCGTCCGGGTTCACGGGACGCGCCAGCAGGAGCTTGCTGCTCACCAGCCGCGGGTCCTTCCGCGTCGCGACCACGGTGCCGACGATTCGGGCGAGAAGCATGGCGCGACCGGATCTGGCGCGCTAGCCCTTGGCGTTGGCCTTGCCGATCGGCAGCACGTCCTCGAGATTCGAGTGGGGACGCGGGATCACATGGACCGACACCAGCTCGCCGACGCGCCGCGCGGCCGCAGCCCCCGCGTCGGTGGCGGCCTTGACGGCGGCCACGTCGCCGCGCACCACCGCCGTGACGTAACCGGCCCCGATCTTCTCCCAGCCGACGAGGGTCACCTTGGCCGCCTTGACCATGGCGTCCGCCGCTTCGATCATGGCGACCAGCCCCTTCGTCTCGACCATTCCGAGCGCTTCGCCCATTCCCATCCTCCGCCCGGATCACGGGCCGGGACCGCCGCAGGCGGCCCGCTGCTATCGGACGCGCTTGACGGCTTCGTCGATGAGCGCCGTCAGCTGGCCGTATTTTAGCCGAATCTCTCCACCGCTGCCGAGCGGGGCCGGGGGCCGCCCGGCGGGAGCGATGGGCGGCAGGGTGGGCGTGTCGGGAACGAGCCGCACGGCGGCGTCCGGCGCGTCGACGACCTGGCAGTCGGCGCCGGTCCCTTCGCCCGGCGGCTCGCAGATCGGGGCCGGCGAGCTGATGCCGTAGGCGCCGCGGAGCTGCTGGAGCCTCGCGACCTCGTCGCGCGACAAGACGTGCTCGCGGCCGAGCGTCCGCGCCACGAGGCTGATCCGGGCGAAGTGCTCGATCGTCTCCATCCGGTAGTAGGCGGCGAAGAGATCGGGGGCCACGGCCAGGGCACCGTGGTTGGCGAGCAGGAGGCCGTCGTGCGCCCGGATGTACTCGCGGATGGCGGCCGGCAGCTCCGCCGTGGACGGGGTGGCGTACTCGGCGATCGGGATCCCGCCGAGCGTCGTGATCACCTCCGCCAGGACCGCGCGCGTCAGGGGCACGCCCGCCACCGCGAAGCCGGTGGCCGTGGCGGGATGGGCGTGCACGACAGCGCCGACGTCGGGCCGCTGGCGGTACACCTCGAGGTGCATCTTCAGCTCCGACGACGCGTCGCGGACGCCGCTCACCTTCGTCCCGGACAGGTCGGTCACGACCATCATGTCCGGCGTCATGAAGCCCTTGGAGACGCTCCGCGGCGTGGTCAGCAGCCGATCGGGGCCGAGGCGGACGCTGATGTTGCCGTCGTTCGAGGCCACGAAGCCCTGGACCCAGAGCCGGCGCCCGACCTCGACGATGTCGAGCCGCGTCTGTGATTCGTCCGGGTACATGGTCTGCTACGACCGCCGGGCGAACTCGTCGCGACAGCGCTCCGAGCAGAACCAGACGGTGGCGCCGTTCGACGTCGCCGCGATTGCCTTGCCGGGCACCACGAAGGTGCCGCAGACGGGGTCCTTGGCCATCTTGACCGCCGCGGCGGCCGCTCCAGCGGGAGGCGCGCCCGGGCTGGCGCCCTGGGCGAGCCCCATCACGAACCGCCCCACCGCGCGCAGCGCCAGAAGCGCCAGCACGACGAGGAGCAGGATGCGCAGGGCCATCGCACTAGGAGCCGGTGCCCGCCGCGGGTCCGCCTGGATGCGCCGCCTTCAGGCCGTCCAGCGCCTTCTTGGCCGCCTCGGCCTCCGGGCTGTTCGGTGCCGTGGCGATGACCTGCTCCCACGCGGCACTCGCCCCCGCGAGGTCCTGCTTCCCGAACGCCTTGACGATGCCCATGTTCAGCATCGTCTTGGTGTGCTTCGGATCGACCTTCAGCGACTGCTCGAACTGGGCGATGGCCTTGTCCGCCTGGTCCGTGTAGTAGTACGCCACGCCCAGGTCCGTCGAGACGTTCGCGTCGTTGGGGTTCAGGCGCAGGGCCTGCTCGTACCACTCGACGGCCTCCGGATAGCGCTCGGCGTCGAAGTAGAGATTGCCGAGCTGCACCCGGGGGGACGGGTCGTTCGGGGCGTTCGATGCCGCCGCGACCAGCTCGCGCGCGCGGGCCTCGTCGAGCGGAGCCGCCGGGGCGCGGCCGCTCCCGGTGGCGGCGGGGGCCGCCGCCACCGCAGCCGGTGCGGCGAGCGGGACGCCGGCGTGCTGCTGGCTGGCCAGGATCCAGCCGACGATGACGCCGAACAGCATCCCGGAGACGGCGAAGGCGATGGAATCGGCGCGCATACGAGACGATCAGAATAGCAACGTCCGTCGGAGCCAGTCCACCACCGCGGCGGCCGCGGCGGGATCGCGCTCGAGCAGGATCGTGCCGTGCGCGGGGATCGCCGACAGGTGCTGCTCCCGCGCCCCCGAGCCATCGGCCGCGAGGGCGCCCACGGTGCGGAGGGCATAGGGGTCCTCGGTACTGGCCACGAGCAGCATCGGGCGGGAGGCGTATTTCCGCAGGGCGGCATCGAACCGGACCCCGCGGTAGTCGGCGGCCGGCGAGACGAGTACGACCTCACGGACGGCCGCGGCGTCCGCGGCCGCGAGGAGCGCGAGGCTCGCGCCGAGCGACGCGCCCACGATCGCGACCGGCCCGCCCCCCGGGCGGCCGGCGAGGAACGCGGCGGCGGCGGCCACATCCTGCGCCATCGCGGGGGCGGGCCGCCCGTCGCCGCCCGACCCGCCATGCCCGCGAAGGTCGACCGCCAGCGCCGAGAGACCCGTCGCCTGGAGTCGCTCGGCGAACCCGCGCCAGTCGTCCCTCGACCGGGTGAACATGTGGACCAGCACGACGCCTGGCGCCGACGGGTTCGCGGCTTCGTACAACGTGGCGGCCAGGGCTACGCCGTCGGCCGCCCGCAGTTGAACGGCACGGCCGGCGCCGTCGGCCCGCGCGGCCAGGCCCAGGACGATGGCGAAGGCGAGGACGCGGGCGGCCGCCGTCACCGGGACGCCCCGACGGCGACCAGGAAGTCGCGCACGGAGGCGTCCAGGCCGACGAACAGCGCGTGGCTGACGAGGGCGTGGCCGATCGACACCTCGTCGAGATGCGGCAGCGTCCGGAAGAGCGGGAGATTGTGGAGGTCGAGATCGTGCCCGGCGTTCACGCCCAGGCCACGGGCATGGGCGGCATCCGCGGCCGCGACGTATCGCGCGAAGCTCTCCGCGGCGGGGCCGGGGCCCCGTTCGAACGCGCGCGCGAACGGCTCCGTGTAGAGCTCCACGCGGTCGGCGCCCAGGCCCGCGGCCATCAGGACGGCGACCGGCTCGGGATCGACGAACAGGCTGACCCGGATGCCGGCGGCCTTCAGATCGCGGATCGCCGATTCGAGGCCCGTCCCTGCCGCCTCGGGCCCCCATCCCGCCTCGCTCGTGATCTCCCCCGGCTTCACCGGCACGAGCGTGCACTGATCTGGCGTCACCTCGTGCACCAGCGCGAGCAGGTCGGGCCGGGGATCGCCTTCGATGTTGTATTCGATCCGGCCGCGGTGCGGGGCGAGGGCCGCGGCGATCTCGCGCACGTCGTCCGGGGTGATGTGGCGCCGGTCGGCCCGCGGGTGGACGGTGATTCCGGGAGCGCCGGCGTCGACCACGACGCGGACGGCCTCCACGACCGACGGCTCCTTCCCGCCTCGGGAGTTACGGACGGTCGCGACCTTGTTGACGTTGACGGACAGGCGGATCATGGCGTCGGCGCGAGTGGCGGACGGCCCATCTGGCCGCTACCGGGCCGCGCGTCCCGGGACAGTCAAGCCTATCACCCGGCGCGCGGAGCGCCGTGGGCGGATCACGCGAGCGTCGCGCGGACCGCGTCGGCGATCTCGCCGGCCCAGGTCGTGATCTCGGCCTGGTCGCGGCCTTCGATCATGATGCGCAGCAGCGGTTCGGTGCCGGAGTAGCGCACGAGCAGGCGGCCGTGGCCCGCGAGCCGCGACTCGACGGCCCGCATCGCCTCGGCGATGGGCGCGACGGCGGCCACGTCGGCCCGCTCGCGGACGCGCACGTTCACGAGCACCTGCGGGTAGCTGGTGAGGGCGTCGGCCAGCGTCGCCAGCTCGCGGCCGGTCGCGATCATCGTGCGAAGGACGTGGAGGGCGGTGGCGATGCCGTCGCCCGTGAACAGGTGGCTCGCGAAGATCACGTGGCCCGACTGCTCGCCGCCGAGCGCCAGATCCTGCTTGAGCATCTCTTCCATCACGTACTTGTCGCCCACCGGACACCGCACGAGACGAATGCCGCGCTCCCGGAGCGCGAGCTCCAGGCCGATGTTGCTCATGACCGTGGCGACCATGGCGTCGCCGCGCAAGGCGCCCTCGCGGCGAAGCTGATCGGCGCAGAGGAGCATCACGGCGTCGCCGTCCACGCGGCGGCCGCGGTGATCCACGAACAGCGCGCGATCGCCATCGCCGTCGAAGGCCACGCCCAGCCGGGCCTGTCGCTCGACGACGGCGGATTGCAGGGCGTCCATCGCCGTCGATCCGCACCCGAGATTGATGTTGCGGCCGTCGGGGGTGACGCCGATGGCCTCGACATCGAACCCGAGGGCCGTGAACAGCGCCGGCGCGAGGACGTTCGTCGCCCCGTTGGCGCAGTCCACGACCAGGCGGGCGCGCCGGAGGGGCCCGGCGTCGTCGAGGATCTGGCGCAGGTGCGCGACGTAGCGATCGACCGGGGCGGTGGCCAGGACGGGGGGCGCCGCCGCGGGCACGTGCCAGTCCGGGTCCGCGACGAGGCGTTCGACCTCGCGCTCGGCGGCCTCGGAGAACTTCTCACCCGCACCCGAGAACACCTTGATGCCGTTGTCGGCGAAGGGATTGTGCGAGGCCGAGATGACGACGCCGAGATGGTAGTCGTCCGTTCGCGTCAGGTACGCGACCGCGGGCGTCGGCACGACCCCAGCGCTCACGACCTCGCCGCCGGCGGCGTGGACCCCGGCGGCGAGGGCCGCCTCGATCCACGGACCGGACTCGCGGGTGTCGCGGCCGACGAGCACGCGCGGCCGGTCGACGCGCGGCTGGCGGGCCAGCGCCGCACCGATGCGCGTCACCGTGGCGCCGTCGAGCGGAGGCCGGCCGGCCTCCCCGCGTATCCCGTCGGTTCCGAACAGCTTCACCCTGACGTCCTCCGTCCCCGATTCACTTCCGCCGGGCTGCCTCGGCCCGGTAGGCCACCATCGGTGGATCGATGGCCTTCACGACGTAGTGGGGCGACGACTCGGCCTGCACGGGGACGTCCTGCCCCGCGGCGCCGGGCGGCACGTCCACGAAGAGCCCGATGTCGGCCGGCGTGAGGTGCTCGACGGCTTCCGGCGCGCCCGAGAGCGTGACCGACGCCTCGGCCGGCGTGAGCTGACCGGTCGCCGCGCCCCGCAGGCGCACGGGCACGCCCGTGACGGTCCGGACCGTTGTATCGGCCGATATCGTCACCGTGACCACGGCCGTCGACCCGCCGACGAGTCGCAGTCCGCTGTCGCTGGTGTCGATGGTCACGGCCTCGCGGATGAGCGTGCCGGCGCGGTCGACCGACACGGGCTCGGTGAAGAGCTCCGTCAGGCGGCGCACGGCGCTCTCCGGCCCTTCGACGCGCACCTGCGACGGCGACACCGAGACGTTCGTCACGCTGTGGCCCTCGATCGGCGTGCCCTGCAGCCGGGCCCGGATCGGCAGGTTCGCCGAGGCGGTGACCTCGAACTCGAGCGGGAGCGTCGGGGGCGCCACCTGGGTCACCTCCACGCCGAACGGCGCCGTGACCTGCGACGGGGCCAGCGGGAAGAGCCGCCGCCCCGCCTTCACGCCCTCCAGGTCCACGACGACGGTCAGATCGCCGGGCGCGAGGTCCGCCAGCCGGCTCGCGGCGCCGCGCACCCGCACGGCGACCGCGTCCGGCACCGTGCTGACGAGCTCGATGCCGGCGGGCGTGCGCTGCAGTTCGAGCCCGACGCGCAGCGAACGCTCGACGACCGCCTCACCGGTGACGACGAGCCAGAGGAGCGTCGCGACCGCCACCGAGAGCACCTTGAGACCGACCTGACGGATGGGGAACAGGGCCATCGGGCGTCAGTCCATCGTCGCGACGGCAAGGCGCCGTTCGGGGCCGAGCTGCGAGCGCTTGAGCAGGCCGCGCAGGCGCTGCCGGAGCTGGTCCGGCGCCAGGTGGCGGTCGATGCGGCCGTCCACGACCAGCGACACGGCGCCCGTCTCCTCCGAGACGACCAGGGCCACGGCGTCGTTCTCCTCCGTGACGCCCACGGCGGCGCGGTGGCGGGAGCCGAGCTCGCGCGCGAGCTTCGGGTTGATGCTGAGGGGAAGGAAGCACGCGGCGGCCGCCACGCGATCGCCCTGCACGATGACGGCCCCGTCATGCAGCGGCGAGCTCGGCTGGAAGACGGCGACGATGAGGTCGTACGTGAGGCGGGCGTCGAGCAGGATGCCGCTCTCGATGTGATTGCGCAGGCCGATTCCGCGCTCGACGATCACGAGCGCGCCGATCCGCTCGGCCGCCAGCTTCTCGAGGGCGACGACCAGTTCCTCGATCGCGTCCTCGTCGGCCTCGACCCGCCGCAGGTACCTGAAGAACGGCCCCCGGCCCAGGTGGACGAGCGCGCGCCGGATGTCGGTCTGCAGCAGCACGATCGCGGCGAAGACCACGTAGCCGACGAGGTTCCGGATGAGCCAGTTGACCGTCTGCAGCTCGAGCGCCCGCGACAGGTAGAACGTGCCGACGATGAGCCCCAGGGCGACCGCCATCTGGGCGGCCCTGGTTCCCCGGATCAGCTTGAGGACCTCGTAGACCACGATCGACACGATCGCGATGTCGAGGAGGTCCCGCCAGGTGACGGGGGGGCGTTCGAGGAGTGCGTCGAGCCAAGGCATGGCTGGCGGTCTCGGGGCTCGGGTCCCGGGGCTCGGGCGGGGCCTCGACCACGCCAGCCGGACGCACCGTTAGGTGCGACCGGATTCGCCGTCCGCTCCGGATGGGACGCCGTGCTCCCGGATCATATCCGCGACCCGGACCACCTGCACCATTTCGGCGACGGCATGCACCCGCACGATGTGCGCCCCCCCGAGCACGCTCGCGGTGACGGCCGCGGCCGTCGCCCAGTCACGCTCGCCCGCCGGCACCTCGCCAATCGCCCGGGTCAGGAACGACTTGCGCGAGGGCCCGGCCAGGAGCGGGCGTCCCAGCGCCGCCAGCCGGGCGAACCCGGCGACGAGCCGCGCGCTGTGCTCGGCGCGCTTGGCGAAGCCGATCCCGGGATCGAGGACGAGGCGCTCCCAGGAAATGCCGCGGCTGACCGCACGCTCGACCGCCCGCGTCAGGTCGCGGGCGACGTCGGCCACCACGTCGCCGTAGGTGGCGCGAGCGTACATGTCCTCCGGGCGCCCCCGCATGTGCATCAGGATCAGCGGGGCCTCGCGCACCGCGACGAGGGCCGCCAGGTCCGGGTCGTACTGCAGGCCGCTGACGTCGTTCACGATGCAGGCGCCTTCGTCCAGGCCGAACCGGGCGACCTCCGCCTTGGTGGTGTCGATCGACAGCGGAATCCGGAGCCGGTGCAGCCTGCGAAGCACGGGCAGGAGACGGAGCCGCTCCTCGCGGGCCGGCACCGGCGGAGCCCCGGGCCGCGTGGACTCCGCGCCGATGTCGAGGAGGTCCGCGCCGGCCGCCTCCATGGCGAGTGCGTGGTCGAGCGCCCGTTCGGGATCCAGGGCGCGGCCCCCGTCGGAGAAGGAGTCCGGGGTGACGTTGAGCACGCCCATCACGAGCGTGCGGCGGCCCAGCGCGAGAGGCTCGCGGCCGGGCAGCGGGAGGACGAACGAAGCTCTCGGCGCGATCATGCGGCGTCGCGTGGATCGATCCGCACGCCGGCGTCGCCGGCGTGCGATCGGGACGCTAGCCCTGGGCGAGCGGCTTCGGCGCGATCGGCAGGAGCGGCGCGCGCTCCTTGTGCGCCCGTTCGCGCACGTCCTCGGACGGCGCCGCCGGCGCGGGCGGGGCCACGGGCGGCTCGTCGATGGGCAGCCCGCTGGCGATGCGCCGCACCTGCTCGCCGTCGAGCGACTCGCGGGTCAGCAGCGCCTCGGCAATCGCCGCGAGCGACGCCTTGTTGTCGGTGAGCAGCTTGGTCGCCTTGTCGTAGTTCTCGCTGATGATGCGCTTGACTTCCTGGTCGATGCGCTCGGCCGTGACACCGCTGTAGTCCTGCTGCTGCGCGATCTCGCGGCCGAGGAAGATCTGCTCTTCCTTCTTGCCGAAGGTGAGCGGGCCCATCACCTCGCTCATGCCCCACTCGCACACCATCTTGCGCGCCATCTCGGTGGCCCGCTCGAGATCGTTGCCGGCGCCGGTGGTGACGTCGCCCGTCGTGAGCTCCTCGGCAATGCGGCCGCCGAGCAGGATCGCGATGCGATCCATCAGGTAGACCTTCGAGTAGTTGTGCTTCTCGTCGAGGGGCAGCTGCGTGGTGAGCCCCAGCGCCATTCCGCGCGGGATGATCGTGACCTTGTGCAGCTGGTCGGCCTGCGGCAGGAGCACGGCGAGCAGCGCGTGGCCGGCCTCGTGGACGGCCGTGATGCGCTTCTCCTCCTCGGTGACGATCATCGAGCGCCGCTCGGCGCCCATGAGGACCTTGTCCTTGGCGAACTCGAAGTCCACCATGGCCACGGCCTTCTTGTTCTGGCGCGCGGCGTTGAGCGCCGCCTCGTTCACCAGGTTGGCCAGGTCGGCGCCGGCGAACCCCGCCGTGCCGCGCGCGAGCGTCTTGATGTCGACGTCGTCGGCCATCGGGATCTTCTTGGTGTGCACCCCGAGGATGCCCTCGCGGCCCTTCACGTCGGGGCGATTGACGACAATCCGCCGGTCGAACCGGCCCGGGCGCAGCAGCGCGGGGTCGAGCACGTCCGGGCGGTTGGTGGCCGCCACGAGGATGACGCCCTCGTTGGACTCGAAGCCGTCCATCTCGACGAGCAGCTGGTTCAGGGTCTGTTCGCGCTCGTCGTGGCCACCGCCGAGGCCCGCGCCGCGGTGGCGGCCGACGGCGTCGATCTCGTCGATGAACACGATGCAGGGGGCGTTCTTCTTGCCCTGCTCGAACAGGTCGCGGACGCGGCTGGCGCCGACGCCCACGAACATCTCGACGAAATCCGACCCGCTGATGGAGAAGAACGGCACATTGGCCTCGCCCGCCACGGCG
Source organism: Vicinamibacterales bacterium (assembly GCA_050187355.1). GTDB lineage: Bacteria > Acidobacteriota > Vicinamibacteria > Vicinamibacterales > UBA2999 > CADEFD01. Next base: position 12,715 of record JBFWXO010000023.1, on the reverse strand, counting down.
CGTGCGAGCAGGGTCTTGCCCGTTCCCGGAGGGCCCATGAGGAGGACGCCCTTGGGGATCCGTCCGCCGAGCTTCTGGAACTTCTGCGGCTCCTTCAGGAACTCGATGATTTCCTGCAGCTCGTCCTTGGCCTCGTCCACACCGGCCACGTCGCGGAACGTGACCTTCTTCTGGGCCGACGACGACAGCTTCGCCTTGCTCTTGCCGAACGAGAGCGCCTTGTTGCCGCCGCTCTGCACCTGGCGCATGAAGAACACCCAGAACCCGATCAGCAGGAGGATCGGGGCCCAGGAATACAGGATGGCCGCCCAGGGCGACTCGGTCGGCGCCTTGCTCTCGACGCTGACGCCGCGATCGATCAGGCGGTTGGCGAGCCCCTCGTACTGGAACGGCGCGTAGGTGCGGAACTTCTCGAGGCCCTTGGTGACGCCGGTGATGTCATTGCCGACGATCGTGACGCTCTGGACCTGGCCGGCGTCGACCCACGAGATGAACTCGCTGAAGTTGACCGGGTTCTCGTTGCGCTGGAGCCTCGACGAGAAGTTCCACACGAGCAGCCCAACCACGAAGAGGATGGACCAGAACACGAGGCTCTTTGCGGTGGAATTCACGGTCCCTCCGAGCCGGGCACCTCCGGCGCGTCCGGCTGGTCAAAAGTCAAGACTATCACGTCGCTTGCGCCTGCAGCCGCCGCGGCCGCCGCGGCCGTCGCGTGCCCTACCACCCACACCACGCGCCCCGTGGCGTCGGCCACGACCGGCACGCGCGTCCGTCCCTGCCGCGGCACCTTGCGGTCGACGAGCAGGTCCTGCAGCTTCTTCGAGCCCCCGAGCCCGACTGGCCGGATCCGGTCTCCGGGACGGCGGCTCCTGACCACCAAGGGTCCGGGGATGTCACCCCGCAGGACCACCCGATGGCGCCCGGCGGCCCGGCCTTTCCCACTTATCGGCCGTTCAGCCACCAGCCGGCAACCGGCGCCCAGCTCGGGCAACTCGACGTGCCCGGGCACCGGGAGCACCCGGTCCGGCAGAGGCTGCCCGGCCGCAGCCCCCCTGGTGAATAAGACAGCGCCGCTGGAAAAACGTTCCACGCGGAGGCCGGCCACGTCCGTACCGGCCAGGGCGCCGGACGCCACGGCCAGGGTGCGGTCGACGTCCGCCAGGTCCGGTGCGTGGCGGGCGCCGGCCGCCGCGAGCGCCCGCCGGACCACCCGGCGCCGGAGCGCGAGCGGAATGGATGCCAGGGCTGCCGCCGCCAGGGCGACGCCGTGCGGGGTGGCGCGGACGGCTCGAGCTTCGGCCTCCGCGGCCAGCTCTTCCAGGAATCGGTCCTCGGCGGCGGCCACGTCCGCGGTCCGTGCGAGCACGCGCACGATGGCCGGCTGGTAGCCGGCGGCGAGGAGCGGCAGGAGCTCGTGCCGGACCCGGTTCCTGGCCTGAGAGAGGTCGCGGTTGGTCTCGTCTTCGACCCACGAGATCCCGCACGCCACCAGGTAGGACCGGAGCTCCGCGTGGGAGCACTCGAGCACGGGCCGGATGATCGCGCCGCGTAGGGCGGGAATCCCTCGCAGGCCGCGCGTGCCGGCGCCCCTGAACAGGCGCAGGAGCAGCGTTTCCGCCTGGTCGTCACGTGTGTGGGCGACGGCCACCCGATCCGCCGCCAGGCTGGTCCGGGCGCGGTCGAGGAAGGCGTACCTCGCGCGCCTCGCCGCGACCTCGGGCGAGCAGCGCCAGGTGACCGCCAGGTCGGGCACGGGCTGCCGATCGACGACCACCGGGACGCCCAGCGTCCGGCACAGGTCCCGGACGAACGCTTCGTCACGGTCGGCCGAAGGCCGCATCTGGTGGTTGAGATGGGCGGCACCCGCGAGCTCCAGCAGGCCGGTGGCCGCGAGATCGCGCAGGAGGACCAGTTGCGCCACCGAATCGGAGCCGCCGGACACGGCCGCCACCAGACGGGTCCCCTGCCGCCACAACCGGTGGCGCGCGGCGTGCCGAAGGATCCGTTCGCGTAGGGCCGCTGCCACTGCTTCCCCGGCGTGCCCGCGGACCTGCCGCCCCCGACGCGGCTAGAGCGGGCAGCCTTGGCCTGGGTCGGAGGCAAAGGCTGGTGCCGGAGGGCGGACTCGAACCGCCGACCCTGCGCTTATGAGACGCATGCTCTAACCGGCTGAGCTACTCCGGCACGAACCAGAAACTTTATCACGGCCCCGCTGGAGTGCCTCGATCCACGAGCGCGGCGGCAATCAGCGGAATCATGATTTCGTGGTGGCCGGTGAGGTGGATGCCCTGGCCAACACCGGCCGTCGGCCGTCGGACGACGTTGGTCAGCGGCCGGTACTGCGACCGGAAATCGAGGTCGACCGTGGTGAGGCCTGTCAGGTCGTGTCCGAGGTTGCGCGCGACGGCGACCGCCTTGAGGAACACCTCGGGCAGGACGACGGCGGATCCGCAGTTGAGGTACACGCCGCCGGCCAGCTGCGCGACCGACGCCGCCAGGTGCCGGAAGTCACGCAGGCTGCCTTCGCCGATGGCGGCTCCCGACGCGCCCGGGTGCATGTGGACGATATCGGTGCCGATGGCTACGTGCGCGGTGACCGGCACGCCCAGCCTCACGGCGGCGCAGAGCACGCTCACGTCCTCGTGCCGAGGGTGGAGGGCCGCGAGCCACTCGGCCACCGCCCGACCGAGACCGGCGCCCGCGGCCACGCCCTGGACGATGGCGTCGTTGATGCCGGTACCGGTTTCCTCGGCCATGCCGAAGACGCCCGGTCCGAGCGCGGCGTCGACGTCCTCCGAGGTGGCGCCGGCCAGCGCCACCTCGACGTCGTGGATCAGACCGGCGCCGTTCAGGGCCACCGCCGAGACGTAGCCGCGCTCCATGAGGTCCACGATCACGGGCCCGAGGCCCACCTTGATCACGTGGGCGCCGAGGCCCCAGATGACGGGCGCATTCGACTCGCGGGCTGCCGCCACCGCCCGGACGACGGTCACGAGGTCACGGGCGGCGAGCAGCCGAGGCAGACGGTCGAGCCATGCGCCCACGCTCGCCCCGGGCACGTGCGGCCGCGCCAGATCGTCGCGCTGCACCTTGCTGGCCCGCTCGGCCAGCGGGTAGCGGCGCACGGTGGACAGGTCGACCTCTCCGTATCCGAGCTTCATGCTACGAGCATAGCCGCACGCCACCCCACTTCGGGGGCGACCAGGCGGCGCGCCGGCGCAGGTGCGCCGCACGCGCCAGGCGTCAGAGCACCACCATGGCGTCGCCGTAGCTGTAGAAGCGGTACTGCGCCGCGACCGCCTGCGCATAGGCGTGGCGGACGTGGTCGACACCGGCGAAGGCCGAGACCAGCATCAGCAGCGACGAACGCGGCACGTGGAAGTTCGTCACGAGGCCGCTCACGAGACGAAAGCGGAAGCCCGGCGAGATGAAGAGGTCGGTGTCGCCGCGTTGCGCCGTCACGCGCCCGTCCTCGATGGCGAGCGATTCGAGCGTCCGCGTGGTGGTCGTCCCGACGGCGATGATGCGCCGGCGCTCGGCGAGGGCGCGCGACAGGGCGTCGGCGGCCTCGGCGCCAACGTCGTAGCGCTCCGTGGCCATGCGATGCTCCTCGACGAGCTCCACGCGCACGGGCTGGAAGGTGCCGTACCCGACGTGCAGGGTGATGGAGGTCCGCTCGACGCCGGCGTCGGCCAAGGCCTGGAACGTGGCCGGGGTGAAGTGCAGGCCCGCGGTTGGCGCCGCGATCGAGCCCAGGTGGCGGGCATAGACGGTCTGGTAGCGGTCGCGGTCCGCGACCGCGTCGGCGCGCTTGATGTATGGCGGAAGGGGCACGTGACCGAGGCGCTCGACGGCATCCATCACCGGCGTGCCATCGGCCGTGGACAGCCGCACGAGACGAGCAGGAGCGGCCCGTGCGACGACCTCGCCATCGAGGCGCACGCCGCCGCGTTCGAACACGAGCCGGGTGCCCGGGGCGACCCGCGCGCCGGGGCTGACGAGCGCGCGCCATTCCTCGACTCCAGACGACGCGCCAGGAGGAGCGGTCCGCGACAGCAGCAGGCACTCCACGGCGCCACCGCCCGGTTCCCGGCGGCCGAGCAGGCGGGCGGGAAACACCTTCGTGTCGTTGACGACGAGGAGGTCGCCGCGGCGCAGCCAGCGCGGCAGGTCGGTGAACGCGCCGTGTTCGACCTCACCGCCGTGGCGATCGAGGCGCATGAGCCTCGACGTCCCCCGCTCGCGGGGCGGGAACTGCGCGATCAGGCGCGCGGGGAGGTCGAAATCGAAGTCGGAGACGCGCAGGCTGGCACCACGCCCGGACCGGCCGGGGTTCCAGTGTACCGTGCCCGCGGCAGCGCCGGTCTCGAACGGGCCGGGACGAAAAAAAGGCCCGGGCGCCCCTGGAAGCGCCCGGGCCGAACAGCGGACGGCGTGTCGAATCAGTGAATGCGGACGCTGCCGGTCTGGCGCGGCTGCCTCCAGTCGGTGGCCACGATGGCCCACAGCAGCTGGTCGTGGAACTCGTCGGCGGCGCGGCGGGCCCGTCGCAGGAGGCCTTCCTGCGACGCGCCCAGCTTGCGGAGCGCGCCGTTGGCGCGGCCGTTGCGCACGTCCACCCGGAACTCGATCCGATGGCCGCCCATGCGCTGGAAGAACGCGTCGAGCACGAGGCTGGCGGCCGCGTGGAAGACCGGCGTCCCGCGAAGCTCCGGCGCGACGACCGCCACCCCTTCGGCCGCTGCGCCGCCGTGATCGAGGGAGCGCAGCGCGATCAGCCCGACGGGCATCTCGCTGTCCGCGGCCACGATCACCCAGCAGCGCAACGCGCCCGAGCGCCGCTCGACGGCGAGGCGCTCGATGAACGACTGCACGCCGGCGACGGTTGGCGCCGGGGCATCCGCCACGATCTCGTGGAGCCCGTACTCCGGAAGGGCCGTGAGCAGTGCCAGCGCATCGGCGGCGGCGGGCTCGCGAAGGGTCACGACGTCGTTCTGAAGCGCCGGCAGCACGCGCCGCCAATCTCCGGTGGTGTCGGCGGCTCGGGGCTGTCCCGATCGGACCGCGGAACTCCCGTGCGCCGAACCGATGGTGTCGCTGTTCGCCATGTTCACCTGACCGCGCTCGAGACCACGTGGACTCCAGACCGTCAACGGCCTGGAGTCCCGTGGGGTGCCGGCCGAACGCTGCCGCGCCGGGGGAGAGGACTTGCCCGGGCTCCCACGAGCCCGATGGCCACGGAAGGAGCAAGGCGGGGGCCATGCCGAAAGGAGTGGTGGATCTTCGGCAGCAACGTTTCTGGAATCAGTTGGTTACGGACATCGACGCGGCGGGACCGCGTGACGCGGCAGCCGTGCCATATCGGGACACTCCCGCGTGCCGGACCGTGCAGCCCCATGGCTAACTCGTTGAAAATGCCGGTCTTGTGTGATCGGTCCGAAACGGCACACCGAGAGCTTCGCTGCCCTGGGCTCGGCACGTCATGCGTCAAGTCGTTCTGAATCAACAACTTGACTCGCACGAGCGGACGCGGACTCGAAGGCGGCGTGTCCCAGGACGGGACAAAGCGCGGGCGCGGGCCCGGTCGAGCGGCTGGCACTGCCGTCGAACGGCGGCGCCCAACCGCGCGAACGAAGTTCAGAAGGCCCAGCGGAGCAGGATGGCGCCCACGGTGAACCCGGCGCCGACCGAGGCCACCAGGACCAGGTCGCCTTTCTTGAGCCGGCCGTCGAGCACGGCGTCGTTCATGGCGAGTGGAATGGTCCCGGCGGTGGTATTGCCGAACCGCTCGATGTTGATCACCACCTTGGACCCGTCGAGGCCGATCCGGTCGGCGACGGCCTCGATGATCCGGCGGTTCGCCTGGTGCGACACGAAGAGGTCGATGTCCGCGGCGGTGACGTTGTTGCGGGCCATGAGGCGCTCGCAGAGTTCCCCGGTGCGCCGGACGGCGAACTTGAAGACCGTGGAGCCGTCCTGCTTGACATAGTGCATCCGCTGGTCGACCGTCGCGTGCGATGCCGGATTCAGGCTGCCACCAGCCGGCATGCACAGCGCCGCGCCGCCGCTGCCGTCGATCTCGTGGGCGAAGTCGATGAGGCCCAGGTCGGGCGACGACGATGGCCCCAGCACGACCGCGCCGGCGCCATCGCCGAACAGCACGCAGGTCGTGCGATCCGTGTAGTCGATGATGCTGGACATCACGTCGGCGCCGACGATCAGGGCATACCTGGACGACCCGGCCGCGATGAGCTGACTGCCCACCGTCAGGGCGTACGCGAACGCCGAGCACGCCGCGCTGACGTCGAAGCCCCAGGCCTTGGTGGCGCCGAGTTTGTTCTGGAGCAGGCACGCCGTGCTCGGGAAGAGCATGTCCGGCGTGACCGTTCCGACGATGATGAGATCGATGTCGTCGGGGGTCAGGCCGGCGCGGCGGATGGCCTCCGCGGCCGCCTCCCGGGCGATGTCGGACGTGCCGACGCCCGGGTCGACGATGTGCCGCTCCCGGATGCCCGTCCGCTGCAGAATCCACTCGTTGCTCGTGTCCACCATCTTCTCGAGGTCCGCGTTCGTCAGGACCTTCGGCGGCACGTAGGTGGCCAGGCTCTTGATCTCCGCCCGTCCGATGGGCGTCCTCCCGGGCAGGCTCGCGATGGAAGTCCTCAAAACAGTCCTCTCCTGGGCGCCTGGCGCCCGAAGTACTCGTAGGCTCGCGGGGTGGCCACGCGTCCGCGCGGCGTCCGATCGAGGAAGCCCGCCTGGAGCAGGTAGGGCTCGTGGATGTCCTCGATGGCGTCCGGCTCCTCGCTGAGCGCGGCGGCGAGCGTGTTCACGCCCACCGGTCCGCCGCCGAACTTGTCCATGATGGTGCCGAGCAGCCGGCGGTCGATCTCGTCGAAGCCCTGCTCGTCCACCTCGAGCATCCGCATCGTGGCTCGCGCGACTTCCACGGTGATCACGCCATCGGCCTTCACCTGGGCGTAGTCACGAACGCGGTGCAGCAGCCGGTTGGCGATCCGGGGGGTGCCGCGGGAGCGCCGGGCAATCTCCAGCGACGCGTCGGCGTCGATGGGCATGCCGAGGATCCGCGCCGACCGACGGACGATCACGTCGATGTCCGGTACGCCGTAGAAATCCAGGCGGTGATTGATCCCGAACCGCGCGCGAAGCGGCGCCGTCAGCAGGCCGGCCCGCGTGGTGGCGCCGATGAGCGTGAACCGCTCGACCGGCACCTTCACCGATCGGGCGCCGGGCCCCTGACCGATGACGATGTCGAGCTCGAAGTCCTCCATCGCCGGATAGAGGATCTCCTCGATGGTGGCCGGCATCCTGTGGATTTCGTCGATGAAGAGAACCTCGCCCTGCTGCAGGCCCGAGAGCATCCCGGCGAGGTCGCCGGGCTTCTCGATGACGGGCCCCGACGTGGTCCGGATGGCCGCGCCCATCTCGTTCGCGATGACGTAGGCCAGCGTGGTCTTGCCGAGGCCCGGCGGCCCCCAGAGCAGAATGTGGTCCAGCGCCTCGCCGCGCTGGCGGGCCGCGGCGATCGACACCTGCAGGTTCTCGCGGACGCGGTCCTGGCCGATGTAGTCGTCGAGCCTGCGGGGCCGGAGGCCGGCCTCGTACTGCGCGTCGTCGTCGCCGCGGGCGGCCGACACCAGACGGGCGTCGGTCATGCCCGGGCGAGCTCCCGCAAGGCGGTCCGGAGCGCGTCTTCGAAGCGCGGACGCTCGTCGCCGCCCAACTGCTTGTCGAGCACCTTGTCCACGGCTGAGCGATGGTAGCCGAGATTCACCAGGGCCGACACGAGGTCGTCGCGGACGGCGTCGGGCGCGGTCGGCGGCGCGGCCTGGTGCGCGGCCGCGACGGCCGGGAGCTTGTCCTTCAGCTCCAGGCAGATGCGTTCGGCGGTCTTGCGGCCCACGCCTGGAATCCGCGTGAGCCTTGGCACGTCGCCCCGCTGGACGGCCCCGACGAAGTCGGCGGCTTCGATTCCGGAGAGCACCGCCAGCCCCAGCTTCGGGCCGATGCCGCTGATGCCGATCAGCCGCTCGAACACGTCGAGCTCGAAGGCCGTGAGGAAGCCGAAGAGCGCCAACGCGTCCTCCCGCACGTGGGTGTGGATGCGCAGCTCGAGTTCCACGCCAGGGTCGCCCAGCGCGTAGAACGTGGAGACGGGCACGGCCACGTCATAGCCCACGCCATGGACGTCCAGGACGACACGCGTCGGGTGCTTCTCGACGAGGCGCCCGCGCAGCCACGCAATCATGGGCGTCTGGCGCCGGCCTGCGGCGGCCGATACGCCCGCCAGCTCTTGAGCCCGGACCCGGAGCGCGCACGGGCCGCGACGGCGCGTCCCGGCGCCTGGTGCGCATGGCAGAGGGCCACCGCGAGGGCGTCGGACGCGTCGTGAGGCTGAGGGGGCGCGTCGAGGTCGAGCAGCAGCGCGACCATGCGCTGCACCTGCGCCTTCTCGGCGCGTCCGTACCCCACGACGGCCCGCTTGATCTCGGTCGGGGTGTACTCCGCGAGCTCCAGGCCCGCCTCGACGGCGGCCAGCATCGCGACGCCGCGGGCGTGGCCCAGCGTGAGCGCGCTCCGCACGTTGGTGGCGTAGAACAGGTTCTCGATGGCGACGACGGACGGCGCGGACTCGCGAATCAGGGCCGACAGACGATCGTGGATGGTCGCGAGCCTGACCGCCAGCGACGGGCCCGCCGTGGAGATGGCGCCGCAGGCGATCAGGCGGTGGCGGCGGCCGTCGGTTTCGACGCACCCGTAGCCGGTGCGTTCGGAACCGGGGTCGATGCCGAACACCCTCACGCGAACGAGGCCTCGATCTCCTTTTCCTCGATGTCGAAGTTGGACCACACGTTCTGGACGTCGTCGTGGTCTTCCACCGCTTCCATCAGCTTGAGCATCTGGGAAGCTTCCTTCCCTTCGAGCTTGATGTAGTTCTGCGGCAGCATCGAGACCTTGGCGGTCAGCGGTTCGATCTGCAGGGCCTTGACGGCCTCCTTCACGGCTTCCAGGGCGCTCGGCTCCGTAATCACCTCGAAGCTGTCGCCGTCGTCCCTGAAGTCCTCGGCGCCGGCTTCCAGCACGGTGTTCAGGAGCTTCTCTTCGTCGACGCCGGCCTTCTCGATGACCATGTAGCCCTTCTTGGAGAACATCCAGGCCACCGAGTTCGCCTCGCCGAGGTTGCCGTTGTACTTGGCGAGCATGTGCCGGATCTCGCCGACGGTCCGGTTCTTGTTGTCCGTCATGCACTCGATGATGACGGCCGCCCCGCCGGGACCGTAGCCTTCGTAGTTGATCTCCTCGTAGGTCACGCCGGGCAGCTCGCCGGTGCCGCGCTGGATGGCGCGCTTGATGTTCTCGGCGGGCATGTTCGCGGCCTTGGCTTCGGTGACGACCGTGCGCAGGCGCGGATTCGAGGTGATGTCCCCGCCGCCGTTACGCGCGGCGACGGTCATTTCCTTGATGAGCCGGGTGAAGAGCTTGCCGCGCTTGGCGTCGAGAGCGCCCTTCTTGTGCTTGATGGTGTGCCACTTGGAATGGCCGGACATGGTGCTGCTCCAGGCTGGAAAAATGCGACTGGATAGTTTATCAGCCACCGACCGGACGGCGCCACCCGAGGAGGCCGCCGTCCCGGCCGGGCTGGCGCGTCAGGCGCGGGTGCGCCGGGCGAGGACGATCCACACGTCGGCCCGCGGATCCCAGGGGCCGCCCTGATAGTCGCCGAGCAACGCCTCGACGGCAAACCCGGCCGCCGCGAGTCGCCGCGTCATCTGCGGCACCGACAGCGTGCGGAAGGTGAGGGCGAAGGTCTGGCGCCTCGTGTGGCGACCGCGGCGCTCGATGAACTCCTGGTCGAAGATCGTGAATCCCCGCCGCCGGTCCTGGCGCACGGACTCGACCAGCGTGATGCGCGTGCTCCCGGAGCCCCGCCGCCCCCGCAGGCTCACCTTGTGCTGGTACTCGGACCAGGAAGGAAGGTCGGCGACCAGTTCCAGCCCGAACATCCCGTCGGGCTCCACGACACGGGCCACGTCGGCGAGGGTGGCTCGCAGATCACGTTCCGACAGCAGCGACTGCAGCACCCCGTATGGCGCAATCGCCATCTGGAAGGTCCGGTCGGCGAACGGCAACCCGCGGATGTCGGCCCGCACCAGGCCGGGCGCGACGCCCCGACGCTGCCGCGCCACCCGCCGCCTCGCGCGGGCGAGCATGGCGGCCGACCTGTCGACGCCCACGACGTGAACGCCGTCCCGGGCGAGCGGCATGGTGACACGGCCGGTTCCGGCGCCCAGTTCCAGGACGGGGCCGCGTACGGCCCGGGTCATCTGGAGCCAGAAAGGCACGTCGCGGCGGCCGAGCGTCCGCGCGTTCTCCCAGTCGTAGAACGGGGCGTAGTCGTCCCAGCCCTGCCAGCCCTCGCGCAGCGGCTTGGGGGTGGGCGGGCGGGCGCCGGACGCCCGTCGGGTCTTCTTCGCCGCCACCGTCACGCCCACGGCACCGGTGCGGCGCCGTCCGCCTGCGCGGCGGCGAGGCTCTGGATGCGCTGGACGAACTGCGCGATGTCGTCGGGAAAGTCGCGTGGCGCGAAGTCGGCGAGACTGACGCAGCCGACGCGGACGAACCCGGCCGCCACCGGCCGATCCGACGCCGAGTCGCGCATCTCGAACACGTGCCGGAGGCGGCGCGGGTTCTCCGCCCGGACGTCGAGACCCACCCGGAGCAAGGTGCCGATCCGCACCGGGGCCTGGTAGGTGATGTGCGCCTCCACGCGCGGCATGCCGAAGCCCTGAGCGTCCAGCAGGGCCTGCCTCGAGCGGCCGAGCGCGTTCGCGAACAGCTCTTCCTCCGCGTCTTCGAACCAGCGGAAGTAGTTCGGGAACCGCGCGATGCCGGCCGCGTCGCCGTCCGACCAGTGGACCTTCTTCAGCACCCAGTAGAACGCCATGCCCGGGTGGGAGTATAGCGGGGCCACGCTGCGGCCGTCCGTCCCGACGGAACCGCGCCGGTAAGATGTGGCCATGCGATCGACGCTGGGCGCGGGAAGCGTCGGGCTCGCCACGGCCCTCGTCCTGGCGGCGGCCCAGCAACCACCCGCCGAAGCTCCGCCTCGATCGCTGGACGAGTTCCGCACCGCAGCCGCCCGCGTTCTCGAGGACACCGGCGTCCCAGGCGCGGCGATCGCCCTCGTGCGGCCCGGCGGCATCGAGTGGACGGGCGGGCTTGGCTGGAGCGACCGGGACTCCCGCCGGCCGATGGACGACGACACCTTCTTCCCGGCCGGGTCCCTCGGCAAGACGTTCGTGGCGATGGCGCTGGTCCAGCTGTACGAGGATGGCCGCCTCGATCTGGACGCGACGGTGAGGTCGGTCCTGCCCGACCTGGCAATCGAGAACCCGTGGGAGCCGACCGATCCCGTCCGGATCCGGCACCTCCTGGAGCACACCGCCGGGTTCGACGACACGCACTTCGACGAGGCGTACGTGCGGGCGGGCGCCGACGCACCGCCGCTGGCCGACGTGCTCCGCCTGCATCCGGCGTCGAGGCGCGTGCGATGGCGGCCGGGAACGCGGGTCGCCTTCTCGAGCCCCGGCTACGCCGTGGCCGCACGGGTGATCGAGGTCGTCGCCGGTGTCCCGTTCGATCAGTTCATCGCAGAGCGCACGTTCGAGCCGCTGGCCATGACCGGCACGACGTTCGGGCCGCCGCCGGCCGACGTCGTCATGGCGCAGGGATACGACGTGCCAGGCGGACCGCCGGTGCCGCGCCGGCGGGTCCTCCTGCGGCCGGCTGATGGCCTGCAGTCGTCGGCCCGGGAGCTCGGGGCGTTCGTCGAGATGCTCCTCGCCTGGGGCGAACACGGGGGTGCCTACGTCGTCGATCCGGAATACCTGTCGAACATGGAGTGGCCGAGGACGACGCCCGCCTCGGCCGCCGGCGTCAGGACGGGGTACGGCCTGGGCATCGCGACCACCCTCGATCTTCCATTCGTGGTGCTGGGGCACGACGCCCGCCTCGAGGGCTTCGCCGAAACCTACGCGTACTCGCCCTCCAGAGACGTCGGCTACGCAATCCTGCTGAATGCGTCGTATGCGCCGGACGCCCTCAGGCGTCTGTCATCGCTGGCCCTCGGCTACCTGAAGCGCGGCGTGGAGGCTCCCGCCGCCGCCAGCCGGCCCGCCAGCCCGGAGGCGCTCGGCCGTTATGCGGGCTACTACCATGAGGCCAATCCGCGGCAGGCGGTGACGGAGGGCCTCCGGTTTCCGATGCTCGGGCGCACCATCGCCGTCGACGGCGGCCAGCTCGTCATGACGCCCGTGTTCGGCGCCGGCGAGAGGCTGGTGCCGATCGACGAAGGACTCTTCCGTCGGGAGCCGGAGCTGGCGGCGTCGCTGGCGTTCATCGAGACCCGGGACGGCATGGCCCTCGCCGGCGGCACGACGTACGCCGAACGGCGCCCCCGCTGGCCGATCGATCTGCTGCGCGGACTGTTGTTGCTGGCGCTTTGCATCGTCGTGGCCTCGCCGTTCGCCGCGGCCGGGCTGCTGTGGCGGCGCCGGGAGCGTCGGGCGCGCTGGACCTCGATGGCGTGGTTGGCTGCGGGAGGCGCGCTGGGCGCCGCGGCGTGGGCCGCGTGGACCGCCACACCCGCCGAGCTCGGCTTCGTCGGCGCCAGGTCTGCCGCCATCTACGCCGG
>JBFWXO010000022.1:0-98127 GCA_050187355.1 Vicinamibacterales bacterium | reverse complement strand
GGCCCGTCAACGCCATCACCGACGTGGAGGGCGTGCGCGTCGGCCACGTGACCCTGATCTCTGGCGATGCGGTGCGGACCGGCGTCACGGCCATCGTGCCGCACCCGGGCAACGTGTTCCAGGACAAGGTGCCCGGCGCCGTCTTCGTGGGGAACGCGTTCGGCAAGCTCGCCGGCTCCACGCAGGTCGAGGAACTGGGCACCATCGAGACGCCCGTGGTGCTGACCAACACGCTGTCGGTGGGCGCCGGCGTCGAGGGCGTCGTGCGATGGACGCTCGACCAGCCGGGCAACGCCGACGTCCGGTCCGTCAACGCCGTCGTCGGCGAGACCAACGACGGCGGGCTGAACGACATCCGGGGGCTTCACGTCCGGCCGGCACACGTCGTCGACGCCATCCGAGCGGCGCGGGGCGGCCCCGTCGACGAGGGCAGCGTCGGCGCCGGGACCGGCACCCAGGCGTTCGGCTGGAAGGGCGGGATCGGGACCTCGTCCCGGCGTCTGCCGCCGGCCCTCGGCGGTTATACCGTCGGCGTCCTCGTCCAGAGCAACTTCGGCGGCGTTTTGACGATGGGCGGCGCGCCCGTCGGCAAGGAACTGGGCCGGTACGCCTATGCGCCGTCGGCCCGCGGCGACGATCACGGTGACGGGTCCTGCATGATAGTCGTGGCGACCGACGCGCCGCTCGATGCCCGCGATCTGAAGCGCCTCGCCGCGCGCGCCGTGTACGGATTGGGACGCACCGGCTCGTCCTACAGCAACGGCAGCGGCGATTTCGCGATCGCCTTCTCGACGCATCCGTCCCTCAGGGTGGCGTTCAACGCCTCCGCACCGGCGACGCGGACGCTGCTCCCGACCGACGGCGTGTCGCCGCTCTTCGAGGCCGCGCTGGAAGCCACCGAGGAGGCCGTCTACAACTCGCTCCTTCGCGCCACCACGGTCAGCAGCCGGAGCGTGACGGCCGAGGCGCTGCCGATCGGCCGCCTCCGCGAGATCCTGCGGAAGTACAACGCCGGCCGTCCGTAGCCGCCTCGGCGGCGCCGGACCGTGCGCGCTCGCACCGCCTGCGCGGCGCTCATGGCGCGCCGGCGAAGCGCTTCTCGGCCGCGGGCGTCATCGACTGGCCGCCGGTGTGCACGAAGAGCACCCGGGCGCCCGCGGGTATGGCCCGCCGCTCGATGAGGCCGCACAGTCCGGCGAAGGCCTTGGCCGTGTAGACCGTGTCCAGGAAGTAGCCTTCCTCGGAGGCCATCAGCCGGATGGCCGCGTCGCTTCCCCGGTTCGGCACGCCGTAGCCTTCCTCCGCATGGCCGTAGACGATCGCGTGCGGGGGCACGTCGTCGGGGCCGAGGCCCAGGTTGAAGTGGCGGCTCGAGTCGAGGAACAGAGACGCCGGAGACGGCAGCCGGAACGCCTCCTCGACGGCGTAGCGCGTCTCGATGGCGACCGGGTGCACGCGCGCGTCCACGCCTCCCAGGGCCAGGCCCAGCAGCAGGCCCGTCGTCGTCGAGCCGGTGCCGTAGGCCACCACCACGTGGGGGAAGTCGAATCGCCCGCCCCGTTGCGCGGCGATTTCGGCGACGCACGCCATGTAGCCGGGCTCGGCCGCCGGCATCGTCCCGCCGCCGGGGATGAAGTAGCCGCCGGTCTCCGCCGTCACCCTGCGGCAGAAGGCGTCGACCCGGGCGCCGTCCTCCGGCGTCGGATGCGAGAAGTCCACCGGACACACGTGCAGCGTCGCGCCCAGGTAGTCGAGGAGCAGGAGGTTGCCGCTCCACGCCGCCTGATCGGCCGGCGCGGCGCCCGCCACCACGCAGTGGACGTCGAGCCCGACCCGCCGGCAGGCCGTGGCCGTCATCATCGTGTGATTCGACGTGACCGGACCGACCGTGACCACGCTGCCGAATCCGCGGGCCATCGCGTCCGCCAGGACGTATTCGAGCTTCCGGGTCTTGTTGCCGCCCATCGCGACGCCCGAGCATTCGTCCCGCTTCATCCAGAGGTCCACGCCCAGCCGGGCGCTGAGGCGATCGAGACGGGTCAGGGGCGTGGGGAACGTGCCGAGCGGCACGCGGGGCACCGCGGCCAGGAAGGCTGTGAGGCGGTCGAGCGACACGGCTGACATTCTACGGGGCGGTGGACATCGGGCCCCGGCGTGCGATACTAATGAACGTTCCTGCCGAGCGGTTCGACCCTTCTGTGCGGAAGTGGCGGAATTGGCAGACGCGCTAGCCTCAGGAGCTAGTCCGGGCAACCGGGTGAAGGTTCGAGTCCTTTCTTCCGCACCAATCAATCCGGGTCGCCGGCCGCGCCTCCACTCCCTCCCGCCCCGGTCCAGTCGGGCAGCCGATCGTTTCCCGGTCCCTCCGTCAGGCGTCTCCATCGGCCCGTCGCGACGTCCACCATCGCCAGGTCCCAGTCCTCGCCCTCGTGATGCGCGGGGCTGACCGAAAAGGCCAGCCGCGCCTGGTCGGGCGACCAGGCGGGGTAGTAGCTCCACAGGCCGTCGGCCCTGAGGACGGCCGAGGACGCGAGCGTATCGCCCCGGCGGATCTCGAGCGCGGACGGCCGGTCCTTTTCGAGCCGGACGTGCGCGAGCATGCGGCCGTCGGGTGACCAGCGCGGCCAGCAGGCGCCCGAGTCGGCCGGCAGGGCCGTGACCGATCCTCCGGCCCCGCGCACGTGCACCTGGTAGTCCCAGAAGGCGCCCACCCGCAGCGTCTGCGCGGCGAACGCCACGCGCTCAGGGGCGGCCGACACCGACGGCATGATGGCCCGGCCGACGAAGTGCCGGGTGAGCCGCGCGACCCGGCCCGTGCCGAGCGTCAACTCGTACAGGTCGCCCCGGCTGTCGGCGTCCGAGGAATACACGATGCGGGCGCCGTCGGGCGTCCAGGCCGGGTCGGCCTCGTTGGCGGGATCGGTCGTGAGCCGGGACGCGCCGGAGCCGTCCGCGTTCACGGTCCACACATCGAGGTCGGGCGTGCCCGTGTCGCGAGGGTCGCCCTCGTAGTGGGCGCGGTTGGAACTGAAGGCGATCCGACGGCCGTCAGGGGACCAGCGGGGAGCACGTTCGGTCAGGCCCGGGTGGCCGGTGGCGCGCCGCACCGTGCCCGTCGCCAAGTCCAGCAGGTAGATGCCCGGCCGGCCCGCGACGTCGGATTCAAACGCGAGGGTGCCCGAAAGGCCGGTGGGGAACGGACGGACGGCCCGTGGCATCGCCGGCTGCATGGCCAGCGCGTGCAGTGACGCCAGGGCCACCGCACAGCCCGTCAGGCCCGGCCCTCGCCAGAGGCCGCGGAAACCAGTCATACACCGGTATACCGTACGGACCCGGGCGAGTGTTCAAGAACGGAGCAGTGTGTCCTGGCGACCGTGCCGATTCAGCACATCAGTGGACGGCCAGGCGCCGGTCGATGGCCTCCACTTCATCCAGCAGCCGTCGCAGCACCTGCGCCTGCGACACGGTGCTGGGCGTCCGGAAGATCGTGCGCACCTCGCGGAGCCATACCCGGACATCCCCCACGAACTCATCGAGTTCCGGCCGATCCTTCGCGACGTCGGCCGTGGCGCGCTCGATGCGGTTCAGGAGCGTCACGGCCTCCAGCAGTTGATCGTGGGAGAGATCCACAGTACCCAGTCGTCGGGACATCATGCCCGGAGATTCGCAAGCGGTGTGCCACCAGGAGCCGCGTGGGACCCGTGATATCGTCGCGCGCGCATGGGGCCCATCGTGATCGGTGTGGCCGGCGGCTCGGGCTCGGGTAAGACCACCGTCGTCCGCCGGATCGTGGACAGCCTCGGCCACGAGCAGGTGAGCGTGCTCGAGCACGACCGGTACTACCGTGACCGGAACGACCTGCGGCTGGAGGAGCGCGCGTCCCTGAACTACGACCACCCCGACGCGCTCGAGACCGACCTGCTCGTCCAGCACGTCCTGTCGCTCAAGGCCGGGCAGGCCGTCGACGCGCCCGTCTACGACTTCGCGCGGCACCAGCGCACGGCGTCGACGATCCGCATCGAACCCCGCCGCGCCCTGATCGTCGAGGGCATTCTCATCTTCGCCGACAAGCCGCTGCGGCAGCTCATGGACGTCAAGGTGTTCGTGGATACCGACGACGACACGCGCGTGATCCGGCGGCTGCAGCGCGACGTGGCCGAGCGGGGGCGCACGATGGCGTCGGTGATCGACCAGTACCTGTCCACCGTGAAGCCCATGCACCTCGAGTTCGTCGAGCCGAGCAAGCGCTACGCCGACATCATCGTGCCGGAGGGCGGGCACAACGCGGTGGCGGTGGACCTGCTCCTCACGCTCATCCGCAGCCTCGCCAGCGGGCCCCCGACGTCCTGACCGCGCCCGTCAGCGGCCGCGGGCGTCCTCGAACCGGCGGATGGCCGCCTCGTGGCGGAGGATGAGGCCGATGTCGTCGAGGCCCTCGAGCAGGCGCGTCCGGGCGCGGTCGTCGATGGCGAACGGCGCGTCGACGCCGCCGCCGGTCACCCGGCGGCGCTCGAGATCGACCGTCACGCGGCAGCCGTCGCCCGTCTCGGCGGCGTGCTGGATGGCCGCGAGCGCGGTCTCGTCCACCGCGGCGGCCAGCAGGCCGTTCGCCACGGCATTGCCGGCGAAGATGTCGGCGAAGGACGGCGCCAGCACCACGCGGAATCCGTAGTCGTGCAGGGCCCACACGGCGTGCTCGCGTGACGAGCCGCAGCCGAAGTTCCGGCCCGCCAGCAGCACCGACGCCCCGGCGTAGCGCGCGTCGTTCAGCACGAAGTCCGCGCGCGGGCGGCCGGCGCGGTCGACCTTCCAGTCGTAGAACAGCGCATCCTCGAAGCCGGTTCGTCCCAGCCGCTTCAGGAACTGCTTCGGGATGATCTGGTCGGTGTCGATGTCGGGACGTGGCAGCGGCGCCACGAGGCCGGTGTGCGTGTGGAACGGCTGCATGTCGCTGCTACCGGTAGGCCCAGTCCCGGACGTCGGTGAAGCGCCCGCGGATGGCCGCGGCCGCCGCCATCGCGGGGCTGACGAGGTGCGTCCTCCCGCCCCGCCCCTGGCGGCCTTCGAAGTTCCGGTTGCTCGTCGACGCGCACCGCTGTCCCGGCTCCAGGACGTCGTCGTTCATCCCGAGGCACATCGAGCAGCCCGGCTCGCGCCACTCGAACCCCGCCGCCACGAACGTCTCGTGCAGGCCCTCGGCTTCTGCGGCCCGCTTGACGGGCTGCGAGCCCGGGACGACCAGGGCCCGCACCGCCGGCGAGACGTGGTGGCCGCGGGCGACTCGCGCGGCCTCCCGCAGGTCCTCCAGCCGGGCGTTGGTGCACGACCCGATGAAGACGCGGTCGACCGGAATGTCGTCCACGCGCGTGCCAGGCGTCAGGTCCATGTACGCGAGGGCCTGCTCGTGGCTCGTGCGCGACGCGCCCGTGAGGGCCGACGGATCGGGCACGGTGCCCGAGATTGGCACGACCATGTCGGGCCGCGTGCCCCAGGTGACCAGCGGCGCCACCGCGGCGGCGTCGATCTCCACCTCGCGGTCGAACCGGGCGCCCTCGTCCGAGGTCAGCCCGCGCCAGCGCCGCGCGGCCGCGTCCCAGGCGTCGCCCGCCGGCGCGTGAGGCCTGCCTCGGAGGTACTCGATCGTCACGTCGTCCACGCCGACCAGGCTCGACCGGGCACCGGCCTCGATGCTCATGTTGCAGAGCGTCATCCGGCCCTCCATCGAGAGCGCCGCGGCCGCCTCGCCCACGAACTCGATGGTGTGGCCCGCGCCGCCCGCGCACGTCAGGTGGCCGATTACGGCGAGCGCGAGGTCCTTGGCCGTGACGCCCGGCGCCGGCCGGCCCGACAGCCGCACGCGCATCGCCTTGGGCCTGACCAGCGCGAGGCACTGCGTGGCTAGCACGTGTTCCACTTCCGACGTGCCGATGCCGAACGCCAGGGCGCCGAACGCCCCGTGGGTGGTGGTGTGGCTGTCCCCGCAGACGATGGTCATGCCCGGCTGGGTCAGCCCCTGTTCGGGGCCGATGACGTGCACGATGCCCTGCGCCGGCGAGTCCAGGTCGTGAAGGGTGATGCCGTGCGTGGCGCAGTTGGCCCGGAGGGCCTGGAGCTGCGCCGCCGCGAGCGCGTCGGTCAGGGGCAGGTGGCGCGGACCGGTGGAGACGTTGTGGTCGAGCGTCGCCACCGTGAGATCGGGCCGGCGCACGCGCCGCCCGGCGAGCCTCAGCCCTTCGAAGGCCTGGGGCGTGGTGACTTCGTGAATCAGGTGGAGGTCGATGTAGAGCAGGTCGCGCCCGCCGTCGAGGTGTTCCACGACGTGCGCGTCCCAGAGCTTGTCGAGCAGCGTCTTCGCCATCGGGGAGCGTCGTTCAGACACCGTGGTACGACCAGTGCCGCTCGAGCGCGTCCACGACCGCGCGCTCGACCGCGGCGCCGACGTCCGACGTGGAGGCGGCGGCCTCGCCGGGTCGGGCGAGATCGGCCGGCCGGAGGCCGTGCTCGAGCACTTCCCGCGTGGCGGCATCCACGGCGTCGGCCTCGCGCGGCATCTGAGCCGTGTGGCGGAGTAAGAGGGCGATGCACCCGATGGCGCCGATCGGATTGGCGATGTCCTTGCCGGCGATGTCCGGCGCCGAGCCGTGGACGGGCTCGTACAGCGCGACCTTGCCGCCGAGCGTGGCCGACGGCAGCAGGCCGAGCGACCCCGAGATCACGGCGGCTTCGTCGCTCAGGATGTCGCCGAAGAGGTTGTCGGTCAGGATCACGTCGAACTCGGTGGGCGCCGTCGCGAGGCGCATCGCGCACGCGTCCACGTACATGTGGCGCAGGACGACGTCGGGATAGTCGCGGCCCACGCGGGTGACCGTTTCGCGCCAGAGCCGCGAGGTCTCCAGGACGTTGGCCTTGTCCACCGAGCAGACCTGCCGCCGGCGGGACCGGGCGGCGTCGAAGGCCACCCTGGCGACCCGCTCCACTTCCGGCACGCTGTAGCGGAGCGTGTTGAAGGCGGCCCCGCCGTCGGGTTCGCGGCCGCGCGGCTCGGCATAGTAGAGGCCGCCCAGCAGCTCGCGGACCACGAGGACGTCCGCGCCGCGGACGCGCTCCGGGCGCAGGGGCGAGACGTCGAGCACCGGCTCGAAGGCCACGGCCGGGCGGAGATTGGCAAAGCCGCCGAGCGCCGTCCGCAGCGCCAGCAGTCCGGCTTCGGGCCGCAGCGTCGGCGGGTGCTGGTCGAACGCCGGGTCGCCCACGGCGCCGAGGAAGACCGCATCGGCAGCCTGGCATGCCGCCAGCGTGGCTTCCGGAAGGGGCACGCCGGCCGCGCGGATGGCCGCCGCCCCGATCGGATGATCGGTCACGTCCACCTTCAGCCCCGTCACCGCCGAGACGGCATGCAGCACCCGCATCGCCTGGCGGGTGACCTCCGGGCCGATGCCGTCACCAGCGAGAGTGACCAGTCGCAGTCGCATCGTGACAGTCTCGCACGCCGGCCCGCAGGCCGTCGAACGGCGCATCCAGCTGGGAGGCGTCGAGCTCCCTCACGAGCGCGGCCAGCTCCGCGTCGTCGATCGACTTGGCGTAGTCGGTCGCCTCGATCATCCGGGCGTAGAGGCGCCGCAGGTCCTCGACGCGCAGGCGGTAGCCGAGCGAGCGGCAGCGCGCGTCGAGGCCGCGGAGCCCGGAGTGCCGGCCGAGCACCAGCCGGGTGGCCGGCGCGCCCACCGACTCGGGCCGCATGATCTCGTAGGTGAGAGGGTTCTTGACCATGCCGTCCTGGTGGATCCCCGCCTCGTGCGCGAACGCGTTGTCGCCCACGATGGCCTTGTTCGGCTGGACCGGCACCGAGACGATCGACGAGAGCGCCCGGCTCGTGCCGTAGAGCTCGCGGGTCGCGATGCCGGTCGCGCAGCCGAGGGCGTCGCCTCGGACCTCGATCGCCATCACGACTTCCTCGAGTGCCGCGTTGCCGGCCCGTTCGCCGATGCCGTTGATGGTGCACTCGATCTGGCGCGCGCCCGCCCCGATTGCGGCCAGCGAGTTGGCGACCGCCAGGCCCAGGTCGTTGTGGCAGTGCGCCGAGAGGGCAATCGAGGGGCCGACGCGGCCGCCGACGGCCCGGAACATGCGGTCGATGTCGGAGGGCAGTGCGAAGCCCACCGTGTCCGGCAGGTTGATGGTCGTCGCGCCCTCGGCGGCCGCTGCCGCCGCGACATCGCAGAGGAAGTCGAGGTCGCTGCGCGTGGCGTCCTCGGCCGAGAACTCGACGTCCGCGCAGACGGCCCTGGCCTGCCGCACCGCCGCGGCCACGCGCGAGAGGCATTCCTCGCGGGTGATGCGGAGCTTGGCCGACAGGTGGAGATCGGACGTGGCGAGGAAGACGTGGATGCGCGGGCGGGCCGCGCCGCGCAGCGCCTCCCAGGCGGCCTCGACGTCCTCCGGCACTGCGCGCGCCAGCGCCGCCACGATCGGCGTGCGCACGGCCCGGGCCACCGCACTGACGCCCTCGAAGTCCGCGGCCGACGCGATCGGGAATCCCGCTTCGATGACGTCCACGCCCAGCCGCTCGAGGTGTCCGGCCAGCCTGACCTTGTCCGCCGGGCTCATGCTGAACCCCGGCGCCTGTTCGCCATCCCGCAGGGTCGTGTCGAAGACGGTGATCGCCGGACCATGACGCGTCGCCATACCTAGATCCGACTGGACTCCGTTGAATAAGTCAAGATGACAGTTGGTTTAACATAGTTAAGCCAAAGTCATGGTTGGGCGGCAATTGGTTTCGTCTGTAGAATGATTCATTATGGATATCCACCAGCTGGAGACGTTCCTCGCCGTCGTGGAAGCCGGCAGCTTCTCGGGCGCCGCCAAGGCCCTGGGACGCACCCAGCCGGCCATCAGCCAGGTGGTCGGCCGTCTCGAAGAGGAGATCGGCCAGCGGCTCTTCGAGCGGCCCGCCCGGCGGGGGGGCATGACGGACGCGGGGAAGGCCCTCGTGCACTATGCCCGGCGGCTCATCACCGTCCGAGAGCAGGCCCGAGTGGCGCTCGAGGACGTCCGGGCCTTGAGGGCCGGACGCCTGGCCGTCGCCGCGAACGAGCTGACGTGCCTCTATCTGCTGCCGGTGCTGGATCAGTTCAGGCGGCTCTACCCCGGCGTCTCGGTCACCGTGCAGCGCACGCTGGCCAGCCGCGTGCCCGCGAACGTCCTCGACTACGCCGTGGACTTCGGTATCACCACCTACCGGCCCGTCGAGCCGGGTCTCCGGTCGGTCGTCGTCTACAAGGACGAGCTGGTCTTCGTCGTCCCGCCGGCGCATCCCCTGGCGCGCCGGACCGAGGTCAGCATCACGATGCTGGGCTCCGAGTCGTTCGTGGCGCACCACGTCGCCTCGCCCTACCGCGAGCGCGTGGTCGAGGCCTTCCGGCGGCACCGCGTCACCCTGCAGATGCCCGTGGAGATGCCGACCATCGACGCCATCAAGCGTTTCGTGGCGCTCGGGCACGGCGTGGCGCTCCTGCCGGGCATCTCCGTCGAGGACGAGCTGGCGCGCGGCGCGCTCGTCCGCGTGCCGGTGGCCGAGCTCGCGCTCGAGCGGCACCTGCGCGTCGTCCTGCGGAAGGAGGGCGAGCCGTCGCACGCGGTGCGCGCCTTCCTGTCGGTGGCCGAGCACCACGCCGCCACGGCGGCCGGACCGTACTGCTTCCTGGCCGAGTGACGCTCGCGGCGCCGGGCGGGGCCGGAGGTCCCGGGGAGTAGAATGGCCGCGCGGCCGGGGCCGCCACACGGGAGGTTCGACATGCACAGCCACGTGTCCAGGCGTCATTTCGTCGGCGGTCTCGCAGCCACTCTCGGGTACGTCGGCGTCCGGCCGACCGCCGAACTGTGGGCCCAGGGCGGTCCTGCCGCCGTCGCGGCGCAGCGCGCCCGGGGCCGGATGTCACCGGCCCAGTACGACGCGATGATCAAGCTCGCGAACAACGAGAACAACTGGGGGCCGCCGCCGTCCGTCATGACGGCCATGAACAACGCGTGGAAGTACGTCGGCCGCTACGGGTACCCGGACGGGAACGTCGCGGCCGTGATCGCCGAACACCACGGCGTGAAGCCCGAGAACATCCTGCTCGGCGCCGGCTCTGGCGAGATCCTCGACGTGGTGGGCACGACGTTCCTGGCCGGCGGGAAGAAGGTGATCGGCGTCGACCCCTCCTACGGGTCGGTGTACCAGCACGCCACCGCGATCAAGGCCGACGCCGTCAAGCTCCCGCTCACGCGCGAGTACCGGCAGGACATCGGCGCGATGGTCGAGGCGACGAACCGTCACGCGGCGGAGCTCGGCTTCGTGTACCTCTGCAACCCGAACAACCCGACCGGCGTCGTCGTGACGGCGACGGAAGTCAGGGAACTGCTCGACGGCATCCCGAAGGACATGCCGGTCCTCATCGACGAGGCCTACCACCACTACGTCGACGACCCCGCCTACGGCACCGCGATTCCCTACGTGCTGGAGGGGCGGCCGGTCATCGTCGCCCGCACCTTCTCCAAGATCGTCGGCCTTGCCGCCATGCGCCTGGGCTACGCCGTGGCGACGAAGGAGACCATCGCCAAGATGCGCCCGTATTCGGTGGGCAGCATCAACGCGCTCGTCAAGCACGGCGGCGCGGCGGCCTTGAATGATCCGGCGGCACAGGACAAGGTGAAGCGGATGACCCTGGCCAACCGCCGCAGGACGGTCGAGGCGCTGGCGGCCCACGGCTACGACGTGATCCCGTCCGAGACGAACTTCTTCATGGTGCACACGCACCGGCAGGTGCAGGGCGTCATCGAGGACTTCCGTGCGAAAGGCATCCTCGTGGGCCGGCCGTTCCCGCCGATGCTCGAGCACCTTCGGGTCTCGGTGGGCACCGACGAGGACATGGCGGCGTTCACGGCCGCGTTCAAGGAGATCTTCCCCGCGCGCGAGCGCACGGCGACCGCCGCTCGTCGGTAGGCGCGCCCCCCTCTCGTCACACGAGCACCAGCGCGCGCCGCTGGTGCTCGTGGCGTGTTCGGGGCCGCCTCGCCGCGCCCCCGGGAGCCTCACCCATGCGTCACCTGCTGGTCGTGATCGTCGCTGCCCTGCTGGTGCGCGCCGGGCCGTCGGCGCAGCCGCCGGCCCGTCCCGCAGGACCGGCGTCGGTCGATCCCGCGCTGTTCGAGGAGCTCGCCTGGCGGAACATCGGACCGCATCGCGCCAGCCGCACGCGGGCGCTCACGGGCGTCGTCCAGCAACTCCACACCTTCTACGTGGGCGTCTCGAACGGCGGCGTGTGGAGGACGACCGACGCGGGCCGCACGTGGACGCCGCTCTTCGACCGCGAGGCCACGGGATCCACGGGCGCCATCGCCGTCGCGCCCTCGGACCCGCGCATCCTGTACGTGGGCACGGGCGAGGCGCACCAGCGCCCCGACCTGTCGGTCGGAGACGGCGTCTACAAGTCGGTGGACGCCGGCGCCACCTGGACGCACCTCCCGCAACTGCGCGACACCCAGCAGATCACGGCCATCGTGGTCCATCCCACCGATCCGTCGCTGGTGTACGTCGCGGCGCTCGGGCATCCCTACGGACCGAACGCCGAGCGCGGCGTCTTCCGATCCCGCGACGGCGGGGTGACGTTCGAGCGGGTCCTGTTCGTCGACGAGAACACGGGCGCCGCCGACGTGACCATGGACCCCGAGCAGCCGGCGACGCTGTACGCGTCGCTCTGGCAGGCCCGCCAGGGGCCCTGGGAGAACGGCGACTTCCGCGGCCCGGGCAGCGGCCTCTACAAGTCGACCGATGGAGGGACGACCTGGCGCCGCCTGACCAAGGGGCTGCCGAGCTGGGAGGACGGACAGCTCGGGCGCATCGGGGTCACCGTCGCCCCGACGCTGCCGTCGAGGCTGTACGCCGTGGTCGAGGCGCGGGAGGGCGAAGGCATCTATCGGTCCGACGACGCGGGCGAGAGCTGGTACCGCGTGAACGCCGACCCACGCGTCGTCGCCCGGCCCTCCGACGCCGCCGACATCAAGGTGCACCCGACGAAGCCGGACGTCGTGTTCGTCCCGACGATCGTCACGTGGAAGTCCACGGACGGCGGCCGGACCTTCACGGCCATCCGGGGCGCTCCCGGCGGCGACGACTACCAGGAGATCTGGATCAACCCGCAGCACCCGGACGTGATGGCCCTGTCGTCCGACCAGGGGGCGATCGTGTCCCTGAACGGCGGCGAGACCTGGAGCAGCTGGTACAACCAGCCGACCGCCGCCTTCTACCACGTGTCCACCGACACGGCGTTCCCGTACCGCGTGTGCGGCGGCCAGCAGGAGAGCGGGTCGGCCTGCATCGCCAGCCGCGGGGACCGCGGCCAGATCACGTTCCACGACTGGGAGCCGGTCGGGGTCGAGGAGTACGGCTACGTCGCCCCGGATCCCCTGGACCCCGACGTCGTCTACGGCGGGAAGGTGAGCCGCTTCGACCGGCGGACCGGACAGGTGCAGCAGGTCGGGCCCAGGGCGCTGCGCTCATCCGACTACCGCGTGGTCCGCACGATGCCCTTGCTCTTCTCGCCGGTGAACCCGCGCAAGCTGTACTTCGCCTCGAACGTGGTGTGGCAGACCCTGGACGGGGGACAGCACTGGACGCAGATCAGCCCTGACCTGACACGGGAGCAATGGGAGGTGCCCGCCACCGTCGGCGTGTACCGGGGCGCTCCGGAGGCCGCATCGACGCGCCGCGGCGTGGTGTACACGCTGGCGCCGTCGCCGCTCGACGAGCGCACCATCTGGGCCGGGACCGACGACGGCCTCGTCCACCTGACGCGGGACGGCGGCGCCCGGTGGACGAACGTGACGCCGGCCGCCCTCGGGCCGTGGTGGAAGGTGTCATTGATGGACGCCTCGCACTTCGACGCGCAGACGGCGTACGCCGCCGTGAACACCATTCGCCTCGACGACCTCCGGCCGCACATCTTCAGGACGAACGACGGCGGCGCCAGCTGGACGGAAATCGTCGACGGGATTCCGGCCGGCACGGTCGTGAACGTCGTACGCGAGGACCCGCAGGCACGCGGCCTGCTCTACGCCGGGACCGAGCAGGGCGTCTACGTGTCGTTCGATGACGGCGGCCATTGGCAGTCGCTGCGCGGCCGCATGCCCGCGACGTCGATCCGGGATCTGGTGGTGAAGGACGGAGACCTCGTCGTGGGGACGCACGGGCGCTCGTTCTGGATCCTGGACGACGTCTCGCCCTTGCGCCAGATCGCGGCCGGGGTCCTGGGGCGCGGCGTGCGGCTGCTGCCTCCGGCCGGGGCGTGGCGCTGGCGGTTCAACACGAACACCGACACGCCCCTCCCGCCGGACGAGCCCGCCGGACAGAATCCGCCCGACGGCGCGACCATTCACTACCGCCTCGAGTCGCCGGCGCAGGAGGTGACGCTCGAAGTGCTGGACGCCACGGGCACGCTCGTCCGCCGGTACTCGAGCCGCGATACGCCCGAACCGGCGGTAGAGGGCCGCAATACGCCCGACTACTGGCTGGCGCCGCCGCAGGTCCTCTCCGCGGCGCCCGGCCTGCACCGCTTCGTCTGGGACCTTCGCCACGCGCCGCCCGCCGCCCCGGCCTTCACGTATCCGATCGCGGCCGTCAGGGGCGCGACGCCTCGCGTGCCGCGCGGGAGCGTCGTGCTGCCTGGCGCCTACACGGTGCGTCTCGTGGTGGATGGCCGCGCCGAGACCGCCCCACTCAGCGTGCGGCTCGATCCGCGCGTGAAGACGCCGGCCGCCGGCCTGGCGCGCCAGTACGCGACCTCCCGTGCCATCGATGCGGCGCTCGCCCGCATCGCGCCCGCGCTGGCCTCGGTCCGCGCCGAGATCGCGCAGCGCGGGCCGCGCCTGGAGCAGGCCCGCGCGGCGGAGACGGCCCTGGCCCGTGTTCAGGGCCAGGCGGTCCAGCTGTTCGGGCTCGTCGAAGGAGCGGACCTGCCTCCGACGCCCCAGATGCTGTCCGCGTGGGCGGAGACGGAGGCGGCGATCCAGTCGGCGCTGCGCGCCTGGGCGCCGGCGCCGTAGCGGCCCGGTGGAGCACCGGGCCCGGCGAACCTAGCGGTCGGACACCGGCATCGGGAAGCCCGGGGCCGTGGGCATCGGGCCCATGAGCTGCGTGAGCACGTCCTCGCGGGTCGTGATCTTCAGCGTGGTCTTCGCCTTGGTCATGTAGGCAGCGAAGAACTCGCCGCGGCGCTGTTCGGTGAGCTCCTCGCGAAGCGTATCCCGCCCGAGCGCCACTTCGTCGTCGCTGACGCGCGTGTGCTCGGCGACCCGGGCGATGACGGCGCCCGAGCTGGTGGAGATCGCGTCGGTGACGCCGCCGGCGTCGAGCGCGAAGACCGCCTGCTCGACCTCGGGGTTCGCCCCCACGTTCGGCAGCGTCGCGCCCCGGGCGACCAGCTCGGTCGTCGTCACCTCGAAGCCGGCCTTCTTGGCCGCAGCCGCGAAGTCCGGCGCCTTCTTGAGATCGGCGGCGATGGCGCTCGCCCGGCTCTTGAGCAGCTCTTCGGACTTCTCCCGGATCACGTCCTCACGCACGCGGTCGACGACCTCGGACAGCTGCGGCAGACGCGAGGGCTCGGTGCCGTCGGGCGTGGCGAAGACCCAGCCACGCGACACGCGCAGCGCCGGAGAGACTTCGCCTTCCTTCAGGGTGAAGGCCCGCGCGGCCACTTCCGGCGCGGAGCCGAGCTCGCCGATGGGCTCGTCGCGCAGGAAGAACGGCGACTCGACGACGGTCAGCCCGCGCTCGGCCGCGACCTTGGGCAGGTCGGCCGCGGTCTTGAGAGTCGCCTCCATCGCCTTGGCGGTCTGCTCGGCCTGCTCCTGGGCCTTCTGCCACTTCAGCTGATCGACGATCTCGGGCTTCACGTCCGCGAGCGATCGCGTCTGTTCCGGCTCGTTCTCGACCACCTTGATGATGTGATACCCGAACGTCGTCTTCACGAGGTCGCTGATCTCGCCCGGCTTCAGCGAAAAGGCCGCCTGCTCGAACTCGGGGACCATCTGGCCCCGGCCGAAGAAGTTGAGGTCGCCGCCGTTGACGGCCGATCCCTCGTCCTCCGAGTTGGCCTTGGCCAGCGCCGCGAAGTCGGCGCCCGGCGCCTTGGCCTGCATCAGCAGGGCCTCGGCCTTCGCCCGCACCGCCGCGTCGTCCTTGCCCTCGGTCTTCAGCAGGATGTGGCTCGCCCGCACCCGGGCCTCGGTCGTGTACTGGGCCTTGTTCTGGTCGTAGAAGGCCTGCACGTCGGCATCGGGCACCTGCACCGTCTCGCGGACCTTGTCGACGTCCAGGAGCACGTACTTGATCCGGCGCTTCTCGCCGATGCGGTAGCTTTCCTTGTTCGCGTCGAAGCGCTTCTGCAGGTCGGCGTCCTGCACCGTGACCTGGCTCTTGAAGGCGTCGGGTGTGAGCGACACCAGATCGAGCTTGACCTTCTCGTTCCGGCGGCGGTACTCGTCGGCCACTTCCGCATCGGTCACCGAGACCCACCCGGCGACCGAGCTCCGGAGCTTCTCGGAGAGGATGGCCTTCCTGAACTGGTCCTCGAAGTCGCGGGTGGAGAGGGGCGGGTTCTGCCGGGCCAGCAGGTCGCGATACCGCGCCTCGCCGATGAACTTGCCGTTCTCCATGAAAGCCGGCAGCGAGAGAATCCGCTCCCGGACTTCGGCGTCGCTGACGCTCAGGCCCTGGCGGCGAGCCTCGGCCACCGTCGCTTCCTCGTCGATCAGGGAGCCCAGGATCTGGCGGTCGATGCCGAGCTGCCGGAGCATCTGCTCGCTGATCTGGCCGCCGTAGGCCGACCGGTACTGCTGCAGTTGGGCGTTGTAGCGCCGCTGGAACTGCGCGACCGTGATGGGTTCGCCTTCCACTTCGGCGATCGCCACGTTCGGGGACGTGCCGACCGTGGCCGAGTTCGTCGGCACGAAGAAGAACCCGAAGGCCAGAATCAAAGGGACCAGGCTCCACTTGAGGAGGTTCTGGTGGCGCCGCATCCGGTCGAGCATGGTCATGGTCGGAGATCCTTGAACCCCACATCCTAACAAGGTTGCCCGTCCGTTCGCACGCTCCGTGCAAATACGGCCGTGGAAACGCGTGCGCGCGCCCGTCTCGGTCCGGTCGGTGTGGTATAGTCGGCGAACCGATACAACGCCGGAACGGGCCAGTATTCACCCCTGACTTCCCCAGTCTCGGCTGAAGCCGATGCCACCTTCAGCAGCTGCCCGCCCCGACCTCGCGACCCGGCTTCGCCAGTCGCAGCGTGCCCTCCGGACGCGGCTGGCCCGTCCAGACGTGCAACTCGCGCTGATGCGCTCCGCCCACGAGACCCTCGACCCGGAGGAAATCGGGGAAATCATCGTCACCAGCGCCGCGCAGTGGCTCAAGACGCCGGCGCTGGCCGTGTACGCCGTGGACATGGACGGCCAGGTGGGGCTCATGGCCTCGCGCGGCATGTCGGCCGGCCTGTCGGCCTCGGCCGCCAGCGTCAGCCGCTGGGTCCTGTCGCACGGCCGCGAGTTCGCCAGCCCCGATCTGCGGCGTGACCTGCGCATCCGGGGCGGGGCGGGGGCGGCCTTCGCCGTGCCGCTACGGTGCCGCGGCCGGGTGGTCGCGGCGCTGGTGGCCGTGGAACGCGCCGTGGCCAAGTCGGAGCCCCGCCTGGCGCAGGCCGCGGGCGATGCCCTCGCCGACGTCCTCGAGGGCCCCGCCCTGGCGCTCGACAACGCCCTCGCGATCCGCCGGGCCGAGGCCCTGTCGGTCACCGACGACCTCACGCAGTTGTACAACTCGCGGTACCTGAACCAGGTGCTGCGGCGCGAATCCAAGCGCGCCTCCCGCAGCGGCCGTTCCCTGTCGCTGCTCTTCATCGACCTCGATGGCTTCAAGCGGGTCAACGACTCCTACGGGCACCTGGCGGGCAGCCGGGCCCTGGTGGAGGCGGCCGGCGTCATCCGCGGGTCGGCCAGGGAAACCGACGTCGCGGCCCGCTTCGGCGGCGACGAGTTCGCCATCGTCCTGCCCGAGACCGGGTCGGAAGGCGCGCTCGGCGTGGCCAACCGGGTGCGGGACCGCGTCCGGGACTACGTCTTTCTCGCCGCCGACGGCCTCGACGTCCGTCTGACCGTCTCGGTTGGCGTCGCCACCCTGCCGGATGCGGCCAGTTCGGCCGAAGAACTGGTACGCGCGGCCGACGTCGCCATGTATCGTGTAAAGGAAACGGGGAAGGACGGCGTGGCCGTCGCCAACCCGTAGCCGCTCCCGCCGCCGCGGGGCGCGGCACCGCCGTCAGGAGTCTCACCTTTGGCACTTGGGTCGCTGTTCTCCGCGTTCTCGACCGATCTTGCGATCGATCTCGGTACCGCCAACACGTGCGTGTACGCGAAGGGGAAGGGCATCGTCGTCAACGAGCCGTCCATCGTCGCGGTCAACAAGCTGAACGGCCGCGTCGAGGCCGTCGGCCGCGAGGCGAAGGAGATGCTGGGCCGCACGCCCGGCAACATCGTCGCCATCAAGCCGATGAAGGACGGCGTCATCGCGGACTTCGACGTCACCGAGAAGATGCTGACCTACTTCATCAAGAAGGCCCACAACGGGACCGTCTGGGTGCGCCCCCGCATCGTCATCGGCGTGCCGTCCGAGATCACGCAGGTGGAGAAGCGGGCGGTGAAGGACAGCGCCTACCGCGCCAAGGCCAGCGAGGTGCACCTCGTCGAGGAGGCGATGGCCGCCGCGATCGGCGCCGGACTGCCGATCGAGGAGCCCAGCGGGAACATGGTCGTCGACATCGGCGGCGGCACGACCGACATCGCCGTCATCTCCCTCGCCGGCATCGTGTACAGCAAGGCCGTGCGCGTGGCCGGCAACGAGATGGACGAGGCCATCATCCACTACATCAAGAAGGCGTACAACCTCCTCATCGGCGAGCGGACGGCCGAGGCCATCAAGATCGAGATCGGATCGGCGTTCCCGCTCGAGGAGAGCGCCACGATGGAGATCAAGGGCCGGCACCTCATCGAGGGCGTGCCCAAGACCATCACGATCACCGACGAGGAGATCCGCCTGGCGCTCGCCGAGACCGTCAACGTCATCGTGGACGCCGTGCGCGTCGCCCTCGAGCGGACGCCTCCCGAACTCTCGGCCGACATCGTGGACCGCGGCATCGTGCTCACCGGCGGCGGTTCGATGCTGCGCAACCTGGACAAGCGGCTGCGGGAGGAGACCGGCCTGCCCGTGACCAATGCCGAGGACCCGCTGTCGTCGGTGGTGCTCGGCGCCGGCAAGATGCTGTCCAATTTCGATCTCCTGCGGAAGATCGCCATCGACTGAGCCGTGGTCCCCGGTTCCTGGTTCCCGGTTCCCGACTCCGCGGCGGAGGGCCGCGCGCCCTGATGGCCCTCGCCGACATCAGACAGCGTCCGGGACTGCTGCTGGCCGCGGCCGTCACCCTCCACGTCGTGCTGGTCTCGGTCCAGATCACGACCGGCTCCGGCACGACGCTCTTTCGTGCCGTCGTCTTCGGCGGGGTGTCCGGGGCGCAGCGGGCCACCGCCCGCGTGGCCGGCGCCGCCGGCGAACTGTGGAACGGGTATTTCGCGCTCCGGGGGCTCTACCGCGAGAACGAGGCCCTGCGGGCGCGGCTCGCCGCCCTGCAGGTGCAGCTCCAGACCGAACGGGCCCGCGCCGAGCGGGCCGATGCCTACCGCAACCTGCTCCAGCTCCGCGCACGGATTCCGCTGGCCACCGCCGGCGCGGACGTGATCGCCGCGGGGGCCAGCCCCGACTTCCGCACCGTCACCATCGACAAGGGCACGGACGACGGCGTGGCCGCCGACATGGCCGTCGTGGCGCCGGCGGGCGTGGTCGGACGGGTCACCCAGCCCGGCGCCCGCGCCTCCCTGGTCCAGCTCCTGGTGGACAGGAATGCCGCCGCCGGCGCCCTCATCGAGACCACCCGGGTGCAGGGCATCGTCGTGGGAGTGGGGGACGGGACGCTACGGATGGACTACGCCCCGGCCACCCTGGAGGTGACGGCCGGCGACGTCGTGGTGACGTCGGGCATCGACGGCCTCTACCCGAAGGGGTTCGTGCT
Organism: Vicinamibacterales bacterium; assembly: GCA_050187355.1. GTDB lineage: Bacteria > Acidobacteriota > Vicinamibacteria > Vicinamibacterales > UBA2999 > CADEFD01. The sequence continues at coordinate 78,976 of JBFWXO010000022.1, read as the reverse complement.
GGGCACGGTGGCCAGCGTGGCGAAGGGGGATGGCCTCTACCACCGGATCGTCGTCCGCCCGGCGGTGGACTTCTCCCGGCTGGAGGACGTGCTCGTCGTGCTGCAGCGCGACGTGCCCCCGGCTGAGGCGGCCCGGTGAGGGCCCTGGCGGCCCTGGGAGGGCTCGTGGGAGCCGTCCTGGCCCAGACGGCGGTGGCAGGCCTGGTGACGTGGCGCGAGACGGCGGTCGTCGACCTGGTGCTCGTCGTCGTCGTGTACGTGGCCCTCGTGGGCGGTCCGGTCGCCGGACTTCTCGCCGGAACCGTCGGGGGACTGATCCAAGATGCCCTCTCCTCCGGTATTCTCGGCATAGGGGGTCTCGCGAAGACGATCGTGGGGTTCCTGGTGGGCCGGTTCGGCACCCAGTTCGTCGTGTCGGCCGCCCTGCCTCAGATGCTGACGTTCGCGGCGGCGACCGCCGCGCACGCCGTGGTGTACATGGGCCTCTACACGCTGCTCGGATTGCGAAGCTACCCGGATGCGTTGACCGTCGTCGCCGCCCAGGCCGTCGGCAACGGCGTCGCGGGGGCGATCGTCTTCCATCTGGGCGAGCGGATCCCGCGCGCCCTCGATCGCCGCCGCGCCTCGCGCGGCATGCGGGTGTCGCGCTGATGCCGGGCCTGACTCCGGGCGCGGACTAGCCATGCGGTTCGGGTCGCCCGCCGCCGTCGAGGATCGCCGCCGCCTGCAGGGCCGGATCGTGGTCCTGCGCGCCTGCGTGGCCGCGGCCTTCACCCTCCTGCTCTGCGGCTTCTGGTACTTCCAGGTGCTGCAGTACGCCAAGTTCCGCGAGATGGCCGAGAACAACCATCAGCGGACCCTGCCCCTCCGGGCGCCGCGCGGTGTCATCTTCGACCGTCACGGCGAGGTGCTCGTCGAGAACCGCGCCGCCTTCAACATCTCGATCATGCGCGAGCATTCGCGCGACCTGGACCACACGATCCGGCTCCTCTCGACGGTGACGGGCACGAGCGAGGCCGCGATGCGGGACACCGTGGAGCGGCACCGCCGCGAGCCGGCCTACCAGCCGGTCGTCGTCGTGCAGGACGCCACGCTGGCGCAGGTGGCGGCCGTGACGGCCCGCCGGCTGGACTTCGAACTGCCCGACGTCGTGGTGCAGGAGGTGCCGACCCGCAGCTATCCGGCCGAGGCGCTCGGGGCCCATCTGCTCGGCTACGTCGGGGAGGTCAGCGAGCAGATGGTGGCCGAGGCCGGCATCGCCACCGGCACGGTGGTCGGCCAGTCGGGGTTGGAGCGTACCTACAACGACATGCTGATGGGTCAGGACGGCGCCCGCCGCGTCGTCGTGAACAGCGTCGGCCGCGAGATCCGCACGCTCGACGAGACGCCGCCGGTCGAGGGCCGCCGCCTGCAGCTCACGCTGGATGCCTCGATGCAGCGGGCGGCCGAGCAGGGCTTCAAGGTCACCGGCTACTGGGGATCGGCGGTGGTGCTGGACCCGCGCTCCGGCGACGTGCTGACGCTGGTGAGCCTGCCTGCCTACGACCCGAACGCGTTCGCCGGCGGCATCGATCGCGAGACGTGGCAGCAGCTCAACACCGACGAGCTGCGCCCGCTCCAGAACCGCGCCATCCAGGGACGCTATTCGCCGGGATCGACCTTCAAGATCGTCGTGGCCACGGCCGGGCTCGAGGAAGGCGTCATCACGCCGGACTTCAAGGTCTTCTGCGGCGGCGGCGCCATGTTCTACGGCCGCTTCTTCCAGTGCCTGGGCCACCACGGGTGGATGGACGTCCGCCACGCGCTCGAGAAGTCGTGCAACACGTTCTTCTACACGGTCGGCAACATGCTCGGCGTGGACCGGATTCACGAGTGGTCCGACCGCCTCGGCCTGGCGTCGAAGTCCGGCGTCGACCTGCCCAACGAGGTCGAGAGCATCATTCCGTCCACGGCCTGGAAGCAGCAGCGCACGGGGGAGCGCTGGTATCCGGGCGAGACCATCTCCGTGGCCATCGGCCAGGGCCAGGTGTCGGTCACGCCGATGTCGATGGCCGTGATGATGGCGTCGGTGGCGCGCGGGGCGCGGGTCACGCCGCGCCTCGTCAAGGCCACGTCCACCGGCGGCCCGTGGCAGCAGGCGCCGGCGCCGGCCGCCGCGTCAGCCGTCACCCTGAAGCCCGAGACGGTGTCGGCGGTTCACGACGGCCTGTGGATGGCCGTGAACGGTGCGGGCACGGCGGTACGCGCGAAGATCGCCGGCCGCGACGTGGCCGGCAAGACGGGCACGGCGCAGGTCATCTCGCTGCAGGGCCGCCAGCGGGCGCGCGGCAGCGGCCGGGACTACCGCGACCACGGCTGGTTCGTGTTCATGGTGCCGAAGGACGACCCCGAACTGGCCGGCGTGATTTTCGCCGAGCACTCCGAGCACGGCTACCTCGCGGCGCCGATTGCGCGCCACATCATCGAGACCTATTACGCGCGGAAGGAGGGGCGCCCCGCGCCCGTCATGCCGCCCGTTCCTGGCACCCCTGGCTACGCGCCGCCTCCTCCGCCGCCCACGCGCACGGCGGCGGCCGGCGGCGGCGACGTCGCGGGCGCGGGACAACGCTGAGCCGTGTTCGAACGCCGGCTTTCCACGCACTTGGACGTCTGGCTCCTCGGCGCCGTGGCGCTCATCGCGCTCATCGGCATCGCCATGATCTACAGCGCCACCGGCGGCGCCACGCGGGAATACTGGACCCAGATCTACGCCCTCGTCCTCGGTACCGGCGCGCTCGCGGTATGCCTGGCCGTCGACTACCGGACCCTCGTCGACAAGGCGCACTGGATCTACCTGGCGCTCGTCGCGGCGCTCGTGGCCGTCCTGGTGTTCGGCGCCGTGCGCGGCGGGTCGCGCCGATGGCTCGACCTGGGCGTGTTCAACCTCCAGCCGTCGGAGTTCGCCAAGGCCGGCCTGGCCCTGATCCTCGCCAAGCTGCTGGGCGACGTCCGCCGCGCGGCGCCCTCGTCGCAGGACCTGTTCCTCGGGGCCGCCCTCACGATCGTGCCGCTGCTGCTCATCGCGCGGGAACCGGACCTCGGCACCGCCGTGACGCTCCTGCCGGTCTTCGGCATCGTGGTGTTCGCGGCCGGCCTGCCCGTGCGCTACCTCGGCATCGCGGCCGTGATTGCCCTGGTGCTCGCCCCGGCGGCGTGGGTCTTCGCGCTCGAGGACTACCAGAAGGCGCGGATCATCACGTTCCTGGACCCCGAGCAGGACGCCAGGGGCGCCGGGTATCAGCAGATCCAGGCGCGCATCACGGTCGGGTCGGGCGGCATCGCCGGCAAGGGCTTCATGAAGGGCACGCAGGGCCAGCTGCGCTTCCTGCCGGTGGCCCACAACGACTTCATCTTCTCGGTGCTGGCCGAGGAGCAGGGCGTCATCGGCGTCGTCGTGATGCTGGCCCTGTACCTCTTCGTCATCATGCGCGCGCTGGACGCGGCGCGTCTGTCGAAGGACCGGGCGGGCGCGTACCTCGTGCTCGGCGTGCTGGCCAGCTTCATCTTCCAGGTGCTCTACAACATCTCGATGTCGGCGGGACTGGCGCCGGTCAAGGGCCTCACGCTGCCGCTCCTGAGCTACGGCGGGTCCTCGATGATCGCCACGCTCGCCGGCTTCGGCCTCATCCTGAACGTCCGGATGCGGCGCTTCACGAATTGAGCTGTGCATGACCAAGGAAATGATCATCTCGACCAACGGCCACGAGACCCGCGTGGCCATCCTCGAGGACGACCTGCTCGCGGAGGTGTTCGTCGAGCGCGAACGCAACAGGGGCGTCGTGGGCAACGTCTACAAGGGCCGTGTCTCGAAGGTGCTCCCAGGGATGCAGTCGGCGTTCGTGGACCTGGGCCTGGAGCGCGACGGGTTCCTCTACGTCTCCGACGTCGTGAACACGATGGAAGAGTTCGAGCGCCTGAGCGGCGACGACGATGAGGACGAGGACGACCCGGCCGAGGGCGGCGAGGCGTCGGCCGTCGGCAGCGGCGCGGCGGAAGTCGCGGCCCCCGCGCCGGCGCGGGGGCGCGGCCGCGGGCGCGGCGGGCGGGACCGCGGCGAGCGCGAGCGCGGCGCCGACGCCAAGATCGAGGAACTGGTCAAGGAAGGCCAGGACATCATCGTGCAGGTGGCGAAGGAGCCGCTCGGCACCAAGGGCGCGCGCCTGACGTCGCACGTCACCATGCCGGGCCGGTTCCTCGTGTTCATGCCGACCGTGGACCACGTGGGGGTGTCGCGGAAGATCTCGACGCGCGAGGAGCGCAACCGGCTGCGGGGCATCGTGAAGGAGTTCCGCGACCAGCACAGCTTCGGGGGCGGCGTCATCATCAGGACGGCCGCCGAGGGCAAGCCCAAGGAGGACATCGTCTCGGACCTCCAGTACTTCCACCGCGTCTGGACCGAGATGCGGCAGAAGTCGGAGACGAGCCGCGCGCCGGCCGTGGTGTTCCGCGAGGCCAGCCTCGTGGCCAAGCTGCTGCGCGACCTCCTGACCGACGTCTACACGGCCATCCGCATCGACGACCCGCGGGAGTACCAGCGCATCGTCGAGCTGCTCGATCGCATCATGCCGGGCATGTCGTCCCGCGTGAAGCTGCACGACAAGCCGTACCCGATCTTCGAGGAATACGGCGTCCAGGCGGAGCTCGACAAGGCGCTGAAGAGCAAGGTGTGGCTCAAGTCGGGCGGCTCGATCGTCATCAACCAGACCGAGGCCCTGGTGGCGATCGACGTGAACACCGGCCGCTACGTCGGCAAGAAGACCGCCGGGCGCCTCGAGGACACCATCATCAAGACGAACCTCGAGGCCGTGAAGGAAATCGTGCGCCAGATCCGCCTGCGCGACCTGGGCGGGATCATCGTGCTCGACTTCATCGACATGGAGGAGAAGAAGAACCGCCAGAAGGTGTTCCAGGCGGTCGAGCACGAGCTCCGGCGCGACCGGTCGCCCTCGAAGGCCCTCCAGGTGTCGGACTTCGGCCTCGTGATCGTCACGCGGAAGCGCGTGAAGCAGAGCCTGGAGCGGACGCTCACGGAGCCGTGCCCCTACTGCTCCGGCACCGGGACCATCAAGTCGAGCTCCACGGTGTGCTACGAGATCCTGACCGAGGTGAAGAAGGTCGGCCCGGACCTGGACGGCCTCGGCGTGCTGCTCCGGGTGAATCCGGACATCGCGCGCGCGCTCAAGGATGAGGAGCGGGGCGTGCTGCGCGACCTGAAGCAGATGCTCGGGAAGGACGTCATCGTGAAGCCCGACGTCCACCTGCACCACGAGCAGTTCGACGTGATGTCGATCGGGGGCTGAGGCCCGCCTGGTCCGCGGCGCTCGACCGCCGTGGACTACCGGCGTCGGCGGGGCGACGGCCAGCGCACGCGCTCGAAGCCGCGCAGCCGGCGGGCCGTCAGCTCGTGACCCTCGGCGGCCAGGAGCGCCCGCTTCACCCCGAGGTCCGAGTACCCTCCGAGGGCGCCGCCGGCCGCAATCACGCGGTGGTACGGCACGCCCGGAGCGCCGCCGCGGGCGAGCACGTTGCCCGCCGCCCTGGCGGCGCCGGGGCGGCCGGCCATCGCGGCGACGTCGCCGTAGGTGGCGACCCGTCCCGGCGGAATGCGCGCCACGACGGCCAGCACGCGGCGGACGAAGCCGTCAGCGGCCGATGACGATCTTGAATCGCGCGCTCGTTCCGCCAAGGTTGGTCTCGTCGAAGGCCTTCGAGGCGCCGCCCTCGCCGATGGCGTTGGCGATCGACGTCCACGCCAGCTCGGCGGCCACGCCCACGAGGCGGCCGAACCGGAACTCGCCGCCGCCCAGCACGTGGTACCCGTTGAACGACTCCGAGACGTCGTCGCCGTCCTGGGCGAAACCGGCGGTCTCCTCGTAGGTGAGGCGCGTGTAGCCGCCGCCCACGTACGGGCGCAGCCGCCGGCCCATCAGCGGGCGCAGGCGCCACCCGATGGTGACGTCGAGCGGCGTCATCGTGATGGTGGTCGGGATGTCCAAGGGAAACACCGTGCCCAGGTTGCCGACGAACACCCGCTCCCCGTCCTTCGTGAAGCGGCGGGCCCCGATGTCGATGAAACCAGGGCCCTCGGTCAGGCTGAGGCCGCCGCCGAACTCGGTGCCGCGCGCGCTGCCGAGCACGGCGTTGAAGGTGCTCGACGCCGTGAACCAGTCGACGGCGACCGTGCCGAAGCCCCGGACCTGGATGCCGGACGGGTAGGCGGGCACCGGCCGGGCCGGCGCCGGGCGCCGCGGCGGCTGGCCTCCCGGCCGCGTCTGGGCGGTCGCGGCGCCGGGCAGCGCCAGCAGGGCCACGGCGGCCGACAGGATGAGGATGCGCATGGCCGGCCTCCTCATCGCGCCAGGCCCAGGCCGCGCAGCGTCGCGCGGGGATTGATGAGGCCGGCGCCGTACTGATCGTCGTTGCCCTCGGGGCCCCGATCGGTCGCGAACTGCTTCATGGCGGCTTCGATGGCGGCCGGGTTCGTGATGCCCTGCTGGCGGAGCAGCGCGGCGAAGCCCGAGACGTGCGGGGTCGCCATCGACGTGCCCTGCACGAAGTAGTACTGGAACACGTCGAAGCGCGGCGCCCGGAAGAGCGCCGGCGCCAGCGTGTAGGTGGCCGCGAGGTCCTGGTCCACCATCTGCTGCAGGATGCCGCCGTCCCGCAGCGATCCGGCCTCGCGGGAGTCGCCTCCCGGCGCCGCGATCTCCACGTAGGGCCCCGTCGTCGAATAGTAGGCGTGATTGAGGCCCCGCCCCACGGCCCCGACCGCGACGGCGCCGTCGATGCGGGTGGCGAACTCCGCGATGCGGTTCGGCCGGTTCTGGCCGGCGGCGTCGTTGCCGGCGGCGATGGCGACGAAGGCGCCCCGCGAGACGGCGTAGCGCACGGCGTCCTCGACCACCGGCGCGGCACCGCCGGCCTCGCGGCCGATGCTCAGGTTGATGACGTTCGCGCCGTTGTCCGCCGCATAGCGGATGCCCTGCGCGACCACGTCGTCGGTGCCGCCGACGTCGTTGCCGAACACGACGTCCCAGACGTCCGAGATCACCTTGACCGGCATGATGCGGACGTTGAACGCCATGCCCGCCACGCCCGCGCCGTTGTTGGTGGCCTGGCCGATCGTTCCGGCCACGTGCGTGCCGTGGCCGTCGAGATCCAGGGGCAGCTGGTCGTTCCAGATGAAATCCCGCGGCGCCACGAACCGGCTCGTGTCGCCCAGGTCGGAGGCCGCGGCGAACGGGACGTCGATCTGTCCCAGGGCCGGATACACGGGCCCGCCCGTGTCGAGGCGGAACGCGCGGCCCGTATAGCGGACGACCACGTCCTTGAAGGCGACGCCGCTGTCGAGCACGGCCACGACGATGTCGCTCGTCGCGCCGGGGTTGATGTCCCAGGCGCGTTCCATGTCGATCGCGGGGAAGTTCCACTGCAGCGAGTAGAAGGTGTCGTTCGGCCGGAACATCGCGTGATTGCGGTAGCGGGGCTGCGCGTAGGCCACGTCCGGCCGCTCCGCCAGCGCCGCGGCCACGGCCTCGGGATCCGCGGACGGGGGGATCGCCATCAGCTCGAAGTCCACGCCCGCCGGCCGCCGGAGGCGCTGTCCACCGACCGCCCGCATCGCGGCGGCGCGCGACAGGTCGTCGCCGCCGGTCGTGAACTTGACCACGACCTCGCCCGGTTCGACGTCGGACCGCGCCTCGACGGCATCGGCCGGCAGCGCCGCCCGGCTCGCGCGCTCCGCGGGATCGCCGTCCGCCTGATAGGGCGCCAGCCCGCGATCGATGGCCGGCAGGGCGGCCTCGCCGAGAACCTGGCGCTGCGCGGCGGTGTCGGTCGCCTGCCGGCCCGAGGGCGCCGCGATCGTGAACGCCAGGATGCCGGCGCCCATCAGGCCGGCGCCCGCGCGCCAACGACGGGAGAACTGTGACATAGGGACGGAACCTCTCGACGGAGGAGGCAGGCCGCCCCGATTCTACCGCGGGGGCGCTCCGGTATCGGCGAGCATCTCGCGCAGCACGCGGCCTTCGATGCCGTCGAGCGTGAGCCCCACGGTGGCTGCCAGCGTGGGCGCGGCATCGGCCGGCGTCGCCCGCATGCCGTAATGGCCGGTTCGGAAGGCGGTGCCGAAGAGGATCAGGGGCACGTGCTGGTCGTAGGCGTGGGACGACCCGTGGGTCGTGCCGTCCCCGCCGGCGGCACTCGTGCCGGGCACGAAGATCCAGTGTTCGGAGGGCACCACCGACAGGTCGCCGCTCCGGTCCGGCACGTGGCCCGCCAGGACCGCGTCCACCACCGCCGTCGCCGTGCCGTCGTCCGTCGACGGCAGGCCGGCGTTCCAGACCGCAGCCCCGACGCCCGGCAGGGCGCGAAGCGCCTTCAGCGCGGGCGCCATCGTCGAGGACGTGGCGCGCGACCGGGTGTCCGGGGTCAGGTAGACCTGGGTGTACTCCACATGGGCGACGTGCGGTCCCGGGCCGAGATCCGCGAGCGCGCCCTCCACAGCCGCCCGGACCGATCCCAGCGGGACCCTGCCGGCGTCGAGCCCGGCGGCGCGCGCCGCCTCGGGCACGGCGGCCACGCCGTGGTCGGCCGAAAGCGCCAATGCGTACTTGCCGGGGCCCACGGCCCGGTCGAGCGTGTCCAGGAGTTGCGCCAGGACGCCATCGAGGCGCGCCAGCGTGTCCTGCACCTCGTGACTGTCGGGACCGAACGGGTGGCCGACCAGGTCGGTGGCGGAGAAGCTGACACCGAGGAAGTCCACGACGCCGCGCTGTCCGAGTCGGAAGTCGCGGATTGCCGCGCCCGCCATCGCCCCGAGCATCGCGTCCGAGTACGGACTCTCCTCGAACCGGATGGGCAGGCGCGCGTTCGGCAGTCCGTCGAAGGCGTGCGGAAAGCTGTCCGTCCAGCCGCGCGGCGGACGCTCGCCGGGGCCGTCGTCCGCGCCGGCGTAGGCATCGGGCGGCAGCAGGCGCTCCCACGGCGGCAGCGTCCGGGGATCCACGGCCAGGCGGCCCAGCGCAGCCGCGACTTCCCGGCGGGGCCGGCCGAAGGCGGTGGACGTCTGCCAGCCCGCGGCGTCGTGCCAGGTGACCGCCGTCGCGCCCTTGCCGGCCATCATGATGGCCGAGCGCGCCTTGACGGAGATCGTCACCGCGCGCGATCCACGCCATCGCCCGCGCAATCGTTCCGCCAGCGTGGGAACCCGCAGCGCGGCCGCGCTGTGCCCCCGGGACACCTGGTTCGTGCCGTAGGCGATGGTCCGGACCGACGGATCGGCCGTGCACGTCCGCACCGCGCCCGCCGTGCGGTCGTACCACTGGTTCATGACGGCGCCGTGGGTCTTGGGCCAGCTGCCCGTGGCGAGCGTCGCGTGCCCGGCGCAGGTGACGGTGTTCAAGTACGGGTAGTAGGTCTGGTCCTGGACGGCCCCGCCCTCGAGGAGGCGGCGCAGCCCGCCGGTCCACCGTCGGCCGTAGCGCGCCAGGTAGTCGGCCCGCATCTGGTCCACGACGACCAGCACGAGCAGCGTGGGTGGGGCGGCCCCGGTCGCGGCCCGGGCCGGCCAGCCGGCGGCGAGCGCCAGGAGCGCGGCCGTCGCCCAGGCGGTCCAGGCCGTCCGGCGGGCGAGCCGAGGCGCGCCGGTCACAGGTAGGTCAGGGGATCGATCCCGAAGTCCTTCGGGTCGACCGGGGCCACGATCGACGTCGGTCCGCTCGTCTCGCTGTCGACGTCCCACAGGTTCACGTCGAACGGCCGCGCGAGCCGGGCCCCGGCGGCGTCGATGATCACGCGGACGCGCGGGCGCCGCGGGTCGGGCGCGAAGGTCCGGATGACGACGCCCACCTGGCCCGTGTCGAGCCGGACCATGTTGCCCGCCGGATACAGGCCCATGAGCTGGGAGAAGCGGCGAACCAGGTGCTGGTCGAAGTGGAGCCCGTCGCTCTTCTGGAGCACGGCGAGGATGCGGTCGGTGGCGTGGGCACCCTGATAGGCGCGCTGCGACCGCATGGCGTCGTAGACGTCGGCGATGCTGCAGAGCATCGTGCCGAGGTTCAGCGCCGCGCGCTTCACGCCGTGCGGATACCCGGACCCGTCGATGCGGAGGTGATGTTCGAACGCCACCACCGGCGCGAGCGCCGGGATCTCCGGCGTCCGGCGGAGGATCTCGGCGCCGTCCACCACGTGCATCCGCATGATCGAGAACTCGGTGTCCGTGAGCCGATCCGGTTTCTGGAGGATTTCGAGGGGCGTGCGGACCTTCCCGATGTCGTGCATCAGGGCTGCGAGGCCGAATTCGCGGAGCAGCGTGCCGTCGATGCCCAGGCTGCGAGCCTGCGCCATCACCAGGATGGACACGTTCACCATGTGGGTGAACGTGTAGTTGTCGTAGTCCTTGAGGGCCGTGAGCGCCATGAGCGCCGTGCGGTTCTGGGCCACCGCCTGCGCCAGCGAGTCCACCAGCTGCTTGGCCTGCGTCGGATCGGGCATGCCCTCGCGCTGGGTCATCTCCCACAAGGCGCCGGCGATCGACACGCCGTCGGTGTAGAGACGGCGGATGGTCGCCACGTCGGCCGCGGAGGCATCGACGCGATCCTCGAGCGTCAGCCGGCCCACACGAATGCGGGTGAGTCCGTTCAGCACGGCCAGCGGATCCGGGACCTGGCCGACCTGGGTCACGGCCGCGCGCTCGGGATGCGCGAGCGTCTCGACGAGGACGGCCAGTTCCTCAGGGCTCACGCCCCGATCGAAGGAGATGCGCTCGATGCCGACCTGCCGCACCCGGCGCAGCAGCTCGGTGAACGCCTCGCCGGCGTGGACCAGCGGGATCTCGCCGACCACCACCTCGTTGTCGATGAAGCCCACCGGCAGCGTCGGCTCGTCGACCAGCATCTGGCCGGCCGACTCGGCCAGCGCCTTCAGCGCACGGCCGGCCAGCGGGTGATTGGCGGCGTAGAGCTGACTGGCGCGTACTGCCGCCGTCAGCCGCCGCACGAACTCGTCCGCCTGCCGCAGCTGGCGTGCCGCGTCACTCACGGGCTTCTCCTTGGGACGGCGGGGCGGCGGCTGTCTCCGCCGCTCCCGCTCCCTCGCTGGGCGGGGCGTCCGCGGCCGCTGGCTGCGGGCGCTGCCGGCCGGCCACCGTGGCCAGCGCCGCCCGGGCCGCGCCCTTGGCCGCGTAGCCCCCGGACGACGCCAGGGTTTCCAGGACGTCCACGGCCTCCGGCGTGCCGATGGCGCGGAGGGCCCTCACCGCGGCGGTCCGCAGCCGCTTGGTACGAAAGGGATTCCACCACTCGCCGGCGCCGGCCGCGGTCTGGAGCGCCCCGAGCGACATCTCGTCGGACACCCGAAGGGCGCCGAGCGCGTCGATGGCGCCCGCGTAGACCTTCTCGAACCGTCCGCTCCACTGGCCGTGCCGGATGATGTAGGCGAACAGGGGAGCGGCCCGGTCGTCCCGCAGGGTCGTGAGCGAGCTCGTGATCATCTCGCGGGTGCGCTCGGACCCAGAGGTCAGCGCCTCGCGGAGGCGCTCGAAGCCCTCGTCGGTGCCCATCTGCACGATGGCCCGCAGGGCCTCGCGCTGCACCTGGATCTCCTCGTCGTCGAGCAGCTTCATGAGGAGCGCGAGCGAGTCGCTGCCGCCGATCGCCCGGACCAGCTCGATGGCCGTCCGCCGGACCGCCGGGTTCGGCGATGCGCAGAGCTCCACGACGCGCGGGCGTGCGGCCGAGCCGAACGAGATCAGCACCTCGCGCAGGCGCCGGATCGTGCGGGCGCCGTCCTCGACCAGCAGGGCGTCGACGAGCCGGCCGACGATGGACTTGCCGAGCGAGAGGCAGAAGCGCGTGACGCGCGGCATGTCGCCGTCGTCCGCCTGGCGGACGTAGAGGAGGATGTGGGTCACGACCTCGCCGGCCGCGAGTCTGGCCAGGCCCGTCCGTGCGGCATCGCCGAACGGGGACGCCTCGTCGCGTGCGACCCTGAGCAGGGTGTCCACGAGCTCCTGCGCCGGCGGCAGGTCGCCGACGAGCACGAGCTGTTCGATGCGGCCCACGGCCAGGCCGAGCACCTTGCGCCACTCGTCCGGGCGGGTCTCGACGATCAGCAGGTCGGCCAGCACGATCTGATCGAGCCGCCGTACCTGCTCGTCCGACACCGTGGCCATCCAGGCGGCGACGCGCTCGGGCGGGTCGTCGCCGATGCGATCCATCTCGACTGCGATGGCCCTGGACTGGCTGAGCTCGCGGGCGTAGTCCTCCGACACGTACTTCGCGTCGGTGTACGAGGACAGGAGGTCGGCTGCGTCGCGCCACAGCTCGCTGAACTGCGGCTCCCGGCCCAGCGGGCCCGCCGCGGCGACCTCGGCGGCCGCGTCGAGCACCCGGTCGCGCTGCGTCGGGTCCGGGACCAGGGCCTGGAAGGCCTGCGCCAGCCGCGCCGTGGCCTGCCGGTCGCGGGCCACCGACTGGGCGATGAACTTCGCGACGATCGATTCGTCCACGCGCTCGCGCAGCTCGCCGGCCAGGTCGATGCCCTCCGGGCGCCCGTCGGCATCGACGGGCCGCGGCTCGTTCAGCAGGCCGTGGACCATCTCGGCGGACATCCGCGGGAGCGATGCGGCGACGTTGCGGAGCAGGCGATCGAGCTGGCCCGGGTCGGACCGCGAGACGAACGCGGCCAGCGCCTGCAGGAGCTTGGCCAGCTGCGCCTTCTGGGCGCTGAGCCACGTCTCGCCGGAGCGCTCGACGATGCCGTCGATGAAAGCGGCCAGGCGCTGCTGGTCGGCCACGATCTCCACGAGGGCCTGGAGCATCGAGTCGTCCAGGTCCGCCTGCTCCCCCTGGAGGTAGGCCGACAGGATCCGATCCCAGTCGGAGTCCTCCGAGCCGGCCCGCTCGCGCAGCACTTCCGCGTAGTCGATCTCGCGGACTTCGAGAGGCCCCCCGCCGGCCGACTCCCAGGCCCGCGTGATGCCGCCCTCGTCCCGGATGTCGGCCGGGGACTGGGAGACGAGCACCAGGAAGGCATGCCAGCCGGGCGCCTCGAGCGGCGCTACCAAGTGCAGTTCCCCGACGCTGTGCGCATGCAGCATCGCCGCCAGTTCCGAGACGGCCTGGTCGGGGCGTGCCAGGGCCCGGCCGCCGACCTGCAGCGTGTCGGGCATCACGGTGACGACGAAGGGGCCGTCGGCGACGGCCTTGGCGCCTGCCGTCGTAATCCGGGCCAAAGCATCCTGGATGGCAGGGTGGGTGGCCGGGTACATGGAGACGACTCGCGCGGCCGCCTTGCAGGCGCGCGCGAGATCGAGCAGCTTGCTCGTCGTATCGGCCGACAGCGGCTCGGTCGCGTGGGACATGGACGCCGGAGGCTGGCCGAAGCGGGGGCGGCCGACCCGCGACGATTATAGAGGACCGGCTGGTATACTTCGCGCCGATTCCATGCGCGCGGTCGACATCATCCGCGCCAAGCGGGACGGCGAGGCGCTCGAACCGGCCGCCATCGCCGCCTTCGTCGCCGGCGTGCTCGACGGGTCATGGGCCGACTACCAGACGGCGGCGTTCCTCATGGCCGTCGTGTGGCGGGGCATGACGCCCCGCGAGACGGCCGCGCTCACCGAGGCCATGCTGCTGTCCGGGCGCCGCGTGGACCTGAGCGGGATTCCGGGGCCCAAGGTCGGCAAGCACAGCACGGGCGGCGTGGGTGACAAGGTGTCGCTGGTACTGGCGCCCCTCGTGGCGGCCTGCGGCGTCGTGATGCCGAAGATGTCGGGACGCGGTCTCGGCCACACGGGCGGCACGCTGGACAAGCTCGAAGCGATCCCCGGATTTCGCGTGGGGCTCGACGTGGAGGACTTCGTCCGCGTGCTGGGCGACGTCGGGTGCGCCATCATCGGGCAGACGGCGGACGTGGCCCCCGCCGACCGGGCGCTCTACGCCCTCCGCGATGTCACGGCCACCGTCGAGAGCGTGCCCCTCATCACGGCCTCGATCATGAGCAAGAAGCTCGCGGAGGGCAGCGGCGCCCTGGTCCTGGACGTCAAGTGCGGACGCGGGGCCTTCATGAAGACGCTGCCCGAAGCCGTCGCCCTCGCCGGATCGCTCGTCGAGACCGGGCGCGCGCACGGCGTGCCGACCGAGGCGCTCATCACGGCGATGGAGCGCCCGCTCGGGCGCGCCGTCGGGAACGCCCTCGAGGTCCGCGAGTGCCTGGACGCGCTCGATGGCCGGGGGCCGGCCGACCTCTGGACGGTGGTCCGGGCCATCGGCGTCCGGGTGCTCAGGCTGGCGGGGCGTGCCGCCTCGGACGCGGAGGCCGGCGAGGCGCTCGACGGCGCCTTGGCCTCGGGGGCCGCGCGGCGGAAGCTGCGGGACATGGTCGCCGCGCAGGGCGGCGCCGTCGGGGTCATCGACGACCCGTCGGGGCTGCCGCAGGCGCCCCTGGTGGAGACGGTCGGCGCCCCGGCCGCCGGCGTCGTCGCCGACATCGACGCGCTCGCGATCGGACGGGCCGCGGCGGTCCTCGGCGCCGGCCGCCGCCGCGCCGGCGACACGGTCGACCACGCGGCCGGCGTCCGCCTGCTCGTCGCCGCGGGTGACGCCGTGCAGCCCGGCGACGGCCTGCTCGAACTGCACGGACGCGAACGCGAGCGGATGGACGAGGCGCGCCGGGCGGTCGCCGGGGCTCTCACGTTCGGGCCCGCGAGCGCCGCGGCGCCGCTCATCCTCGCCTGGGTCACCTCCGACGGAGACGTACGCCAGCCATGACCACCTCCACGTCCGATCGTCCCTTGAAGCTCGTCGCCGCGGGCATCGCGGTCGCGGCGCCGCTCCTGGCCTGGCTGGCGGCCGGCGTCATCGGTCCCCGGGGCCAGGCCGCGGCCGGCGCCGTCGCGTTCGTCGCCGTCTGCGCGCTGGCGTCCACCGACCTGCGCGCCGTGAACTGGCGGACCGTCGGGTGGGGCGTGGCGATGCAGCTCGTCCTGGCCTTCTTCATCCTGAAGTTCGAGGTGGGCGGCGTCCGTCCCGGCTATGCGTTCTTCGCCGCCGTGGCCGACGTCGTCAAGCGCTTCCTGGAGTTCACGAACGCCGGCTCGCTCTTCGTGTTCGGCCCCCTGGCCGACGGCGCGGCGATGGGGAAGGTCTTCGGGCCGGCCAATGGCTTCGTCTTCGCCTTCGCGGCGCTGCCGACGATCGTCTTCATCTCGTCGTTCTTCACGGTGCTGTACTACTTCGGCGTCCTCCAGGTGATCGTGTGGCTCATGGCCCGCGTGATGATGTACGCGATGCGGACGAGCGGCGCCGAGACGCTCTCCGCGGCCGCCAACGTGTTCATGGGCCAGACCGAGGCGCCGATCATCGTCAAGCCCTACGTGCCCGGCATGACGCGGTCCGAGCTGCTGGCCATGATGGTGGGGGGCATGGCCACGATCTCGGGCGGCGTGATGGCCGTCTACATCGGCCTCGGCGCGGACCCGATCGCCATCCTGACCACCAGCGTGATGGCGGCGCCCTGCGGCCTCTACCTGTCCAAGCTGCTCCTGCCCGAGACCGAGCGCCCCGCCACGGGAGGGCGCATCTCGCTGTCGGTCGAGCGCCAGCACGTCAACGTCGTGGACGCGCTCGCGTCGGGCGCCTCGGACGGGCTCACGCTCGCGCTGAACGTGGCGGCCATGCTCATCGCGTTCCTGGCGTTCATCGCCCTGGTGGACGCCTTGCTGGGGTGGGCCTGGACGGGGATGACGCTCGGGCGCGTCTTCTCGACGCTCTTCGCGCCGGTCGCGTTCCTCATGGGGGTCCCGACCGGCGACGTGGCGCCGCTGGCCGACCTGCTGGGCACGAAGCTCGTCGCCAACGAGTTCGTGGCCTTCGTGAAGCTCACCACCCAGTACAAGGACGTGCTCAGCGAGCGCGGGTACATCCTGGCCACGTATGCGCTGACCGGTTTCGCGAACCTGGGATCCATCGGCATCCAGCTGGGCGGCATCGGCGGGATGGCGCCTTCGCGCCGGGGCGATCTCGCGCGCCTCGGCGGCCGCGCGCTCCTGGCGGGGTTCCTGGCGACGCTGGTGAACGCGTGCGTCGCGTCGATGCTGCTCTGAGCGCCTGAGAGGAGGGTGCCCGTGTCCGATTACACCGACCGCATCGCCGTCGCCGCGGCGTACCTGCGGAGCCGCGGGTTGGCCGGCGGCGATGTGGCCGTGGTGCTCGGGTCGGGGCTGGGCGCATTCGCGGAGGCGATGCCCGACGCCGTCCGCGTGGCCTACGCCGACATCCCGCACTGGCCGGCGGCGAAGGTCGTCGGGCATGCCGGCGTCCTGGCCTCGGGGCGCGTCGGGGGGCGCCGGGTCCTCGCCCTGTCGGGGCGGGCGCACTTCTACGAAGGCCATCCGCTGACCGACGTCACCTTCGCGATGCGGGTCGTCGGAGCGCTGGGCGTGCCCCGTGTGCTGCTGACCAACGCCGCCGGCGGCATCAACACCCGCTTCGCCACCGGCGCGCTGATGCTCATCGACGACCACATCAACCTGATGGGCAGCAACCCGCTCGTCGGCCCCTTCGATCCCGCGCTCGGCGCCCGGTTCCCCGACATGACCGAGGTGTACTCCCGCCGGCTCCGGGCGCTGGCCACCGAGGTGGCCGCGGCCGCCGGGATCGCGGTCGAGCACGGCGTCTACGTGGCCGTGCACGGGCCCAGCTACGAGACGCCCGCCGAGATACGGGCGTTCCGGATCCTGGGTGCCGACGCGGTCGGCATGTCCACCGTGCCCGAGGCCATCGTCGCCCGCCAGCAGGGGATGGAGGTGCTGGGCATCTCCTGCATCTCGAATCCCGCCGCCGGCGTCGTCGACGCGCCGCTCCACCACGACGACGTCGTGGCGGTGACGACGCGGGTCCGCGGCCAGTTCATCCAGCTCCTCGAGGGCATCATTGGCCGGCTCTGATCCGCTCGTGGACGCGGCACGCGCCGCTCGGGGCCGTGCGCGGGCCCCGTATTCCGGCTTCCGGGTCGGCGCGGCGCTCGAGTGCGCCGACGGCACCATCGTGACCGGCTGCAACATCGAGAACGCCAGCTACGGCCTGACACTGTGTGCCGAGCGCGTGGCCCTCGTGAAGGCCCTGTCCGAGGGACACGACGCGTTCACGCGGCTGGCGGTCGTGGCCGACGCCGACGCCCCCACACCGCCGTGCGGTCCGTGCCGGCAGCTGGTCTGGGAGTACGCCGGCGACATCGAGGTCGTCCTCGCGAACCTCGACCGCGAAACCGCCAGGTACCGCCTGGCGGACCTGCTGCCGGTGCCCTTCGACGGCCGGTCCCTCCAGGTTCGCGGCTCCGGCGGCGCCTGAGCCGGGCCGTCGGCCGCGGCGGCGCGCCCCGCCGCGGCGCCGCGCGTCTGGCCAGGCCCGCGGCGTCCCCACTAAGATCAGGCGCATGCTTCCGACCATCGCCTGGGACGGCGACGAGATCGTGATGATCGACCAGCGCAAGCTGCCGGGGCGCGAGGTCTACGTGCGGTGCAAGAGCGGCGCGGACGTGGCCCGGGCCATCACCACCATGGTGATTCGCGGGGCGCCGGCCATCGGCGTGGCCGCGGCCATGGGGCTGGCGCTCGGGGCCGCGCGGACCAAGGCGACCGGCACGCGGCAGTTCGCGGTGGACTTCCAGCGCCTGGCCGACACGCTCGCCGCCACCCGGCCGACGGCCGTCAACCTGTTCTGGGCGATCGAGCGCATGAAGCAGGCCCTGGCGGCCGGCGTCAGCGCCGGGGAAGGAGTGCCCGAGCTGACGGCCCGGCTCAGGCGGGAAGCCGATCGGATTCACGACGACGACGTCGAGAGCTGCCGCGCCATCGGCCGGCATGGCGCCGACCTGGTGCCGGACGGCGCCAGAATCCTGACTCACTGCAACGCCGGCGCCCTCGCAACCGCGGGATACGGGACGGCGCTCGGGGTCGTGCGCGGGGCTGTCGAGGCCGGGCGGACCGTGTCGGTCCTGGCCGACGAGACCCGCCCGTTCCTCCAGGGCGCCCGGCTCACGGCCTGGGAGCTCGTGCACGACGGGATCCCCACGACGGTCATCACCGACAACATGGCCGCCGCGATGATGGCCGGCGGGGCCGTGGACCTCGTCGTCGTGGGCGCCGATCGCATCGCCGCCAACGGCGACACGGCCAACAAGATCGGCACCTACGGGCTGGCCGTCCTGGCCCACGCGCACGGCCTGCCCTTCTACGTCGCCGCGCCGTGGTCCACCATCGATCTGGGCACGGCCACCGGCGCCGGTATTCCCATCGAGGAGCGCTCCGCCCGTGAGGTCACCCACATGGCGGGCACGCAGGTGACGCCGGACGGAGCCGGGGTGCGGAACCCGGCGTTCGACGTGACCCCCGCGCGCTACGTCACGGCCATCGTGACCGAGCGCGGCGTGATCCGGCCGCCGTTTCAGGAGGGCCTCGCCGCTTCATGCTGATGCTCGGCATCGAGACGTCGTGCGACGAGACCGCGGCCGCGGTTGTCTCGGGCGACCCGGCCGGCGGCGACTGGCGGATTCGGTCGAACGTCGTCGCCTCGCAGGTGGCCATCCACCGCGAGTGGGGCGGGGTCGTCCCGGAACTGGCGTCGCGGCAGCACGTCCGCGACATCCGTCCCGTCGTCGAGCGCGCCCTCGCGGATGCCGGCGCCACCTGGACCGACCTGGGTGCCCTGGCCGTCACGGTGGGGCCCGGACTGGTCGGGTCGCTCCTGGTCGGGGTGAGCTTCGCGAAGGCGGCTGCCTGGGCCCGGGGACTGCCCCTCGTCGGGGTGAACCACATCGCCGGCCACGTCGAGTCCCTGTGGTTGGCCCATGGTCCGCTCCCGGAGCCCGCGGTGGTGCTCGTCGTGTCGGGCGGGCACACGAGCCTCTACCACGTGCCGGAAGCCGGGACCTATCGTCTGCTGGGGCGGACGCGCGACGACGCCGCCGGCGAGGCGTACGACAAGGTCGCCAAGCTGCTCGGCCTGGGCTATCCCGGCGGGCCCGTGATCGACCGCCTGGCCGCCACGGGCCGGGACGACGCCGTCGACCTGCCGTTCACGCGGCTCACGCACCCCGACCGGAACGCGCCCGGGCGCGACGGGGCGTTCGACTTCAGCTTCAGCGGCGTGAAGACGGCCGTGCTCCGCCATGTCCGGACGCGCCAGGCGGCGCTCGGCCGCGAGCTCCTGCCGGAGGCGGAGGTGGCCGACATCTGTGCCAGCTTCCAGCGCGTCGTGGTCCGGACGCTGATCGCCCGCACCTTCGACGCCGCGCGCGGGGTCGGCGCCCGCGCCGTCGGGCTTGCCGGCGGCGTGTCGGCCAACCGCCGGCTCCGCGCCGATGGCGCGGCGCGCGGCGCGGCGCGCGAGCTGCCCGTCTTCGTCCCGCCGCTCGCCCTGGCGACCGACAACGCCGCCATGATCGCGGCCGCCGGGTTCCGCCGGTTCCACGCCGGCGAACGGGCCACCGACCGGCTGAATGCCGTGCCGGCCCTCGTGTTGGGCTGATGGCCCGCGAATACCCGAGCGCCCCGGTCGCCGCCGTCGGAGCCGTGGTGATCGACGGCGACGCCGTGCTCCTGGTCCGCCGGGCGCTGCCGCCCCGGCAGGGCGAGTGGTCGCTGCCCGGCGGTCGGCTCGAGCTCGGTGAGTCGATGACGGACGGCGTGCGGCGAGAGGTGCGCGAGGAGACGGGCATCGAGGTCGAGGTCGGCGGCGTCGTGGAGGTGTTCGACCGGATCCATCGCGACGCGGCCGGCGGGATTCGCTATCACTTCGTCATCGTGGACTTCCTGTGCCGCCCCGTCGGCGGCACGCTGGCGGCCGGCGACGACGCCGCCGATGCCCGGTGGGTTCCGCGCGCCGACGTGTCCGCGCTGGGCGTCAACGCCTACGCGGTCTCCGTCATCGAACGAGGTTTTCGGGCACGCGCCGGGGCCGAAGGCGGGTAGGATGTCGGCCATGGGACTGGATCGCGCGGCCGCGTGGGGGCTGCTCACCGAATGGACCGCCAGCGAAAGTCTCCGCAAGCACGCGCTCGCGGTCGAAGCCGCGGTGCGCGGATACGCGAGGCTCGCCGGCGCCGACGAGGACGACTGGGGCGTGGTGGCCCTGCTGCACGACTTCGACTACGAGCGGTATCCCACGCTGGGCGACCACCCGAACAAGGGCTGCGAGCAC
The DNA here is from genome assembly GCA_050187355.1 of Vicinamibacterales bacterium. GTDB lineage: Bacteria > Acidobacteriota > Vicinamibacteria > Vicinamibacterales > UBA2999 > CADEFD01. The sequence continues at coordinate 58,736 of JBFWXO010000022.1, read as the reverse complement.
CTTCGCTCGCTGGGATATCCGGACTGGGTGATGCGCGCCATCCAGTCGCACGCCTGGGAGATCACGGGCGTCCAGCCCGAGTCGCCGCTGGAGCGGGCGCTCGTGGCCTGCGACGAGATGGCCGGCTTCGTCACGGCCGCCGCGCTCGTGCGGCCGAGCAAGAGCGTGCTCGACCTGGAGGCCTCCTCCGTGGTCAAGCGGATGAAGGACAAGGCCTTCGCCCGCGCCGTCCCTCGCGAGCACCTGAAGCGCGGGGCCGAGCTGATGGGCCTGCCGCTCGATGTCCACGTGACCAACGTGATCACGTTCATGCGCGCCGAGGCCGACGCCCTCGGCCTGCGGGGCGCGCTGTAGTGCGCGGTCCGGGGGCGAACGTGCCGCCGCGGTCCCTCGTATCTATCAGCGGATGACAGGCCCCGCCACTCCCGCCGACGGCGCCGCCATGCAGGACGCCGCCGGCGTCGTCGAGCTTCGTGGCGTGAGCGTCACCTACGGCCGGCAGGCCGCGCTCCGGGACGTCACGGCGGCGTTCCCGCGTGGGGCCGTCGGACTCCTCGGGCCGAACGGCGCCGGCAAGAGCACGATGCTGAAGGCCCTGCTCGGGTTCGTGATCCCGACCCAGGGACAGATGCGCGTCCTCGGGCTCGACGTGGCCACTTCCGCCCTGGAGATCCGGGCGAAGCTGGGCTACATGCCGGAGAGCGACGCCCACATCCCGGGCATGTCCGCCGTGGCGTTCGTCGCCTACTGCGGTCAACTCGCGGGCCTGCCCCCGGCCGACGCGATGCAGCGGGCGCACGAGGTCCTCTACTACGTCGGGCTCGGCGAAGCGCGATACCGCCACGTGGAGACCTACTCCACGGGCATGAAACAGCGCATCAAGCTGGCCCAGGCCCTCGTGCACGATCCGGATCTGCTGTTCCTCGACGAGCCCACCAACGGGATGGATCCCAAGGGCCGCGACGAGATGCTCGAGCTCATCCGGGACCTGGCGCGGAACAAGGGCGTCAACCTCATCGTCTCGTCGCACCTCCTGCCCGACATCGAGTTCACGTGCGACCACGTCGTCGTCATGGACAAGGGCGCGGTGGCCACCGCCGGCGCCCTGGACGCGGTCCGGGGGCCGAAGGGGCGGGTCTTCGAGGTGCGCGTGAAGGAAGACACCGACCGCCTCGTCGCCGTCCTGACCGGCGCGGGCTTCGAGTGCCACGGGACCGACGAGGACGTGATGCGGGTCTTCGTCCCCGGCGAGGCCGCCGCCGACCAGATCTTCCAGTTGGCCGCCGCCAACGGCCTGCAGGTGCGGCATCTGCGCCAGAGCGTCCCGACCCTCGAGGATGCGTTCGCGCGCGCCGTGGGAGCAGACTGACGTGCCCATCCACGACCAGGGGTACCAGCGATACAGCGGCTCACGGGCCAGGACGGGCACGGCCTGGCAGGTGATCTCGGGCGCGGGTATCCGCACCGTCCTCCGGCAGCGCAAGTTCCTCGGGCTCATGCTGGTGGCCTGGGCTCCCTTCGTCGTCAGGACCGTCCAGGCCTATGCTGCCGCGAACATCCCGCAGGCCTCGCTCCTCGCGCTGAAGCCCGAGACCTTCCGGGAGTTCCTCGAGACGCAGAGCGTGTTCGTCTTCTTCATCACGATCTTCGTCGGCGCCGGGCTCATCGCCTCCGACCGCCGCGCCAACGCGCTCCAGCTCTACCTCGCCAAGCCCCTGACCCGATGGGAGTACATCGCGGGGAAGGCCGCGGTGCTGTTCACGCTCCTCGTCGCGGTCACGTTCCTGCCGGCCATCCTGCTCCTGCTGGTGCAGATCGGGTTCGCGGGCAGCTTCTCGTTCCTGACGTCGAACGTCTACCTGGTGCCGGCGATCACGCTGTATTCGCTGGCGGAGGTGCTCCTGGCGACGTCGACCATGCTGGCGCTCTCGTCGCTGTCGAAGAGCGGGCGGTTCGTGGCGGTCATGTACGCCGGACTGATCTTCTTCACGTCGGCGCTCTTCCAGGCGGTCCGCGGCATCACCGGGAGCTCCGCCTTCGCGTGGATGTCGCCGAACGACGCGCTGAAAGTGGTCGGCGACGCCATCTTCCGCCTGCCGCTGCGCTACGACCTGCCGCTGTGGGCCGCCGTGATCGTGATCCTTGCGCTCATCGGCGCCTCGGGCCTGGTGCTGGAACGGCGCGTGCGCGCCGTGGAGATCGTGAGTTGATGGAGCCCGCCGCCGCTCCGGCGCCGATCGTGCGGGCCGAACACCTGTCGAAGTGGTACGGACAGGTGAGCGGCCTGAACGACGTCACCGTGTCGATCCCGCCCGGCGTGACCGGCCTGCTCGGTCCGAACGGCGCCGGCAAGTCCACCTTCATGAAGCTCATGACGGGGCAGCTCAAGCCGAGCCAGGGCACCATCCGCGTCCTGGGACGGTCCCTCTGGGACGAGCCGCACGCCTTCTCGCAGGTCGGGTTCTGCCCCGAGCAGGACGCCTTCTACGATCGGATGACCGGCCTCGAATGGGTGACGGCCCTTGTGCGGCTGAACGGCGTGTCCGACGCCGAGGCGGCCGCTGCCGCCCGGCGTGCCATCGAATTCGTGGATCTCAGCGACGCCGCCGACAAGAAGATCGGCGCCTACAGCAAGGGCATGCGGCAGCGCATCAAGCTCGCGCAGGCGCTCGTGCACGATCCGGAGATCCTGATCCTCGACGAGCCGCTGAGCGGCATGGACCCGCTGCAGCGGCGCAAGACGATCCGGCTCGTGAAGGACTGGGCCCGCCGGGGCCGGCACGTCATCGTGTCCAGCCACATCCTGCACGAGATCGAGGCCATGACCTCGAACATCCTGCTCATCACGAACGGCCGCATCCTGGCCGAGGGCAACGTGCACCAGATCCGCGAGCTGATCGACACGCATCCCCACACGGTGCACATCCGCGCCGAGTCGCCGCGGACCCTGGCGGCGAAGCTCATCGGCGACGACGGCGTCGCGAAGATGACCTTCGAGCCTGGGGCGCTGGTAGTGGAGACGCGGCAGCCTGACGTCTTCTACCAGCGGATCACCGAACTGGCGGCGTCGGGCGAGGCCGGGGCCATCGCCGAGGTGACCTCGCCGGACGACAACCTGCAGGCGGTCTTCACCTACCTGGTGCGGCAATGACCGACACGCCGGTCCGGCCCGCCCCGCTCTCGACGGCCGCCGCGGCGCGCCGCGTCTTCGACCTGTCGTTCGGCGAGATGCTGTGGTCCAGGCGGACGATCTTCATGGCGCTCGTGGTCGCGGGACCCGTGGTCCTGGGGCTCATCTTCCGCATCTTCGAGTCGGTCGGCGTGCCCGCCCTGCGGGTGAACGGCAGCCGGGTGGCGGGCGCCAGCGCGTTCGGCGGGATGGTGTGGGTCCTGTACGTCCGCTTCATCGTCCCGGTGCTCGGGCTGTTCTATGGCACCGCCCTCATGGCCGACGAGGTCGAGGATCGGACGATCACCTATCTGTTCACCCGGCCGATCCCCCGCGGCGCGGTGCTGCTCGGCAAGTACCTCGCGTACCTGGCCTGCACGTCGCTCGTGGTGCTGCCCTCGGTGATGCTCACGTATTTCCTGCTCGTCCCGTTCGGTCAGGTGGCCGCGACCTTCCGGCCGCTGGTCCTCGACCTGGCGATTCTGGCGATAGGCCTGGCCACCTACGGGGCCGTGTTCGCCCTGGTGGGGGCGCGGTTCAAGCGGCCCCTCGTCTCAGGGCTCCTCTTCGCGTTCGGGTGGGAGCAGTTCGCCCTCGCACTGCCGGGCTACCTGCGGCAGTTCACGGTCGCCTACCACCTCCAGGCCCTCGTGCCCCACGCCATGCCGGCCGACTCGGCCCTTCAGGCCATTCAGGGCTTCTTCAGGCAGACGACCTCGCCGGTGAACGCCCTGGCCTGGCTGGCGTTCCTGCTGATCGCGGCCCTCTGGCTGGCGATGCGCACCGTGTCACGCCGGGAGTACGTGCTGGAGCAGTAGCCGGCGCCCGCCAGGAGCCGTCCGGAGACGGCTCCGAGCCCAGCCGGCTGGGACGAATGGCCGAACTTCGGCCGAAGGCGGTCCGTATAATCGGGCAAGGGAGTCTGCCATGACCGCGAAGACCCGCTACTTCGTGCTCGTTGCCGCCGGTATCCTCACGGCCGGGCTGACCACTGGCCTGGTGGCCTCGTATCTCGGCGCTCCCGTTGCCCTGAGCAACCAGGCCGGGCCCGACGACCTGGCCTTTGTGCCGCCCGATGCCGCGGTGGTGGCATTTGCGAACGTGCAGGAAGTGATGGCCTCCCAGCTGCGCCAGCGGCTGCAGCGGCTCCAGCCTGACGGCCGGGAACGCGACGACTTCGAGGCCAAGACCGGCGTGAACGTCGAGCGGGACATCGATTCGGTTGTCGCGGCCCTGATGCCCGAGGCCGGAGACCACGACGGCCGGCCGCTCGTGCTTGCCCGCGGCCGCTTCGACGTCGTCCGCATCGAAGGCGTCGCCCGGGAGCACGGGGGCGAGGTGTCGGACTACCAGGGCGTCCGGATCGTGTCCCACGCCGGCGATGGGAAGACCATGTCGCTCGGCTTCCTCGAGCCAGGCGTCGTGGCGATGGGCAGCCTCGAGTCCGTGCGGGCAGCCGTCGACGCCAAGCGGACCGGGCGCAACGTCCTGTCCAACACCGAGATGATGCGGCTCGTGAGCGAGCTGGACCCGAGCAACGCCTGGGCCGTCGGCCGCTTCGACGCGGTCGCCCGCGCGCAGGGCCTGCCGGGCGAGCTCCAGCAGCGCGTGCCCACCCTGTCCTGGTTCTCCGCCGCCGGACATCTCAACGGCGGTCTCTCCGGCACCTTGAAGGCCGAGGCCAAGGACGACGAGGCCGCCAGAAACCTCCGCGACATGCTACGCGGGGTCGTGGCCATGGTGCGGCTCCAGGCCGAAGGCAAGCCCGAGCTTCGGACCCTGGTGGATTCCCTCCAGCTCGGTGGGGAAGGCAAGACGGTGGCGATCGGGTTCTCCGTGCCGGCCGAGACGTTCGACCTGCTGGAAGACATGCACGGCCAGCGTGCCCGTCGCCGCGGCAACGCCCGCTGACCTGTCAGCCGCGCTGCTGCCTCAGCGTCTCGATGAACGACGCCAGCGCCGTGGTGACGGCCTCGGACAGTTCCACGAACTCGACGCCCGTGTGATAGGACACCCCGGACGTGGCGACCGTGCTGATGTGCGAGTGCACCACACGGCCCTTGACCACAATGGAGCGGTCGGCCAGCGTCAGGCGGAAGTCGTGCAGCGAGTTGAGCTGGAGCGGAACCGCGATCTCGATGAGCGCACCACCACCGCTCAACTGGCGGATGGCCATCGAGTGATAGACCTTCACCTCGCCGGACGCAGGGGCACGAAGGTCGTGGCGCTCGTGGGCGCGTTTTCTGTCGTCCTGCATTCCGGCGGGCCGAAACTATAGCATCAGTGTCTGCCCAGCCGGCTTGCGGCCCGCCCAACGGCGCGCCGCTGCGGGGCGACGTCGTCGACGCCGGGCAGCGTCTGTCCTTCCGACTCCGTCGTATAGGTGAGCACCGGCAGCTCGCGAGTCGCCGGGTCGATCTGCAGCATGCTGAGGAACTGGAACGAGGCTGCGTCCTCGATTTTCAGGCAGACGATCAGGAGGTCCGGCGCGTCATCCAGGATGCAGCCATACGGCTCCTGATCGAGACCCACGAACTCCACGTCGTACGCACCGCCGGGGAGCATCGGCTCGACGCGCGGCAGCACTCCCGGGCCGCCGCCCACCACCATCACCCGAAGCGCCCGAGAGGGCCTGTTGGTCGTTGCCGTCATCACGGTTCCTGTCCTGCCACGTATCAAGAAGCGGGCCAACCCAGGAATCGGCCGTCTTGAGCGAAAATTCAGCCCATTCTCGACATTGGATGCCGCGTCCCATGCCGCGTCTTGTTCCTGCGACATTTCGCGTCAGGTGAAGTGGCACTCAGGACGTACTCGAACGACGGGATGAGGACGCGTGCGCCGGCTGGCGGTCGCGTCTCGCGCGTCGGCAGGTTTGAACAACCGTTTGATATCATCGCTGCCGATGCCACGAGACGTCGTCATCCTCGGCGCCGCCAGGACCGCCATCGGCCGCTACGGTGGCGCCTTCAAGGACGTGCATCCAGCCGAGCTGGGCGCCACGGCGGTGCGGGCGGCGCTGACCCGGGCCGGCATCGACCCGGCAGTCGTGGCCGAGGTGGTGTTCGGCCACGCCAGGCAGGCGGGGTCGGGTCCCAATCCCGCGCGTCAGGTGGCCGTGAAGGCGGGCCTGCCGGTGGAGGTGCCGGCTGAGACCGTGAACAAGGCGTGCGCATCGGGCATGCAGGCGCTCGCGTCGGCCGCGCAGCGTATCCAACTGGGCGAGGCCGACGTGGCCGTGGCCGGCGGCGTCGAGTCCATGAGCCGCATGCCGTACCTGGTCGACGCCATCGACGCCCGCTGGGGCCACAAGATGGGCCACTTCTCCTTCGTCGATGCGATGTACCGGGACGGGTTCTCGTGCCCGCTGTCGGGTCTCATCATGGGCGAGACCGCCGAAGTGCTCGCCCGCCAGTACGGCATCACCCGCGAGGACAGCGACCGCTTCGCGCTCTCGAGCCAGCAGAAGGCCGAACGGGCCATCGCCGCCGGGCGGTTCACCGACGAGATCGCGCCCGTCACGGTGGCCGGCCGCGGCCAGCCCGTCACGATCTCGGCGGACGAACATCCCCGGCCCGGTACGACCCTGGAAAGCCTGGCGAAGCTGCCGCTGACGTTTCCGAAGGTCGAGGGCCACGACGGCATCATCACGGCGGGCTCGGCGTCGGGCATCACCGACGGCGCCGCCGCGCTGGTGCTCGCCGCCGCGGAGTGGGCCGAGGCGCACGGCCTCCGACCCCTCGCCCGTATCCGCGGCTGGGCGAGCGCGGGCGTGGATCCGCGCGTCATGGGCATCGGTCCCGTGCCGGCGCTCCGGAAGCTCGAGGCCCGGACGGGGCTCCAGGCGGGTGCGGTGGATCTGGTCGAGTTGAACGAGGCGTTCGCCGCCCAGGTGCTGGCGGTGCTCCGCGACGTGCCCATCGCCGACGACCGGTTGAACGTGAACGGCGGCGCGATTGCGCTGGGGCATCCCATCGGCTGCACGGGCGCCCGCATCGTCGTCACGCTGCTGCACGAGATGCGGCGGCGCGGCGCGGCCACCGGCATCGCGACGTTGTGCGTCAGCGGCGGCATGGGCATGGCGATGGGTCTCGAGGCCGCGGCCTGACGGGCCCGGGCTCCGAGCGGGAAGGGGCGACGGTCGGTGCGATGCGGATAGCGGTCATCCCGGGCGACGGGATCGGGAAGGACGTCACGGCCGAAGCGGCCAAGGTGCTGCGCGCGGTGTCCCAGGCGTCGGGCCGGACGCTGGAACTCGTCCAGCTGCCCTGGGGCGCCGACCACTACCTGGCCACCGGTGAGACGATGCCCTCCGACGGGTACCGGATGCTGCGGGACGAGTTCGCTGCCATCCTCGTCGGGGCGCTGGGCGATCCCCGGGTTCCCGACAACCGGCACGCCCGCGACATCCTGCTCGGCACCCGATTCGAACTCGACCTGTACGTCAACTACCGGCCCGTCCGGCTGCTCCACGACCGGCTGTCGCCGCTCGTGGGCCGGGGCCGCCGGGACATCGACTTCGTCGTGTTCCGCGAGAACACGGAGGGCGTCTACGTCGGCGTCGGCGGCCGGTTCAAGGCCGGCACCGAGGACGAGATCGCCATCCAGGAAGAGATCAACAGCTGGAAGGGCGTCCACCGCATCCAGCGCCACGCCTTCGAGTACGCCGCGGCGCGCGGCCTCCGGCTCTGCATGGCTGACAAGAGCAACGCCATGCCGCAGGGGCATGCGCTCTGGCAGCGCGTCTTCAAGGAGCTCAAGGCCGAGTTCCCCCAGGTGGCGGCGACGCACCTGTACGTGGACGCGCTGGCGATGTTCCTGGTGAAGGACCCGGCGCAGTTCCAGGTGATCGTCACGAACAACCTGTTCGGGGACATCGTGACCGACATCGGCGGCGCGCTCCAGGGCGGCCTCGGCATGGCCGCCTCCGGCAATATCCACCCGGGCCGCACCTCCTTGTTCGAGCCGGTGCACGGTTCGGCGCCCCCGCTGGCCGGCCGGAACGTCGCCAATCCCATGGGCGCGATCCTCTCGGCTGCGTTGATGCTCGAGACGATCGGCTGGACCGCGGAGGCCGCGGCCATCGACGCCGCGGTCGAGGCGGCGGTCGCCGGCGGATCGACGACGTCCGACGTCGGCGGCACGCTCGGTACCCGGGAGGTGGGCGACGCCGTCGTCCAGGAACTGACACGGGCAGTGTAGAAGGACTCCACGATGACTCACGACGTTTTCATCCTCGGCGGCGCGCGCACCCCCATGACCCAGCACGTCGGCGCGCTCAAGGACTTCTCGGCCATCGAGCTCGGCGCCATCGCCGTGCGCGGGGCCCTGGCGCGGAGCGCCGCCGATGCGGCCTGGATCGACCACGTCGTGATGGGCAACGTCCAGCAGAGCAGCACGGACGCCCACTACGGCGCCCGCCACGTCGGGCTGCGCGCCGGGCTGCCGATCGAGGTGCCGGCACTGACGGTCAACCGCCTCTGCGGATCGGGCATCCAGGCCGTCATCAGCGGCGCCCAGCTCGTAAAGCTCGACGAGGCGCGCCTGGTCGTGGCCGGCGGCATGGAGAGCATGAGCCAGGTGCCCCACGTGATTCGCGGGCTTCGCTCTGGCCTGCGGCTGGGCCAGGGCAAGCTCGAAGACTGGTTGTGGGAAGGTCTCAACGACCCCTATGCCGGCTGCTCGATGGCCATCACCGCCGAGAACTGCGCGGCGAAGTACGGCATCACCCGCGAACAGGCCGACCAGTACGCGCTCAGGAGCCAGCAACGCGCGCAGCAGGGCTGGGTCTCCGGGGCCCTGGCCGAGGAGGTGGTACCGGTCGAGGTGAAGTCGCGCAAGGGGACGATCCGCGTCGAGAAGGACGATCATCTCCGGCCCGACACCACGTTGGACGGCCTGGCCGCCCTGCCCACGGTCTTCAAGAAGGACGGCGTCGTCACGGCCGGGAATGCGTCGGGGATCGTCGACGGCGCCGCGGCGCTCGTGATCGGATCGGCCGCCGCCGCGAGCGAGCGCGGCCTCACGCCCCTGGCCCGCCTCGTGTCGTGGGCGACGGTCGGCGTCGAGCCCACGTTGATGGGCATGGGGCCGGCGCCGGCCATTCGCGCCGCGCTGGACCGCGCGGGCCTGACGCTGGACGCGCTGGACCTCATCGAGATCAACGAGGCCTTCGCCCCGCAGTACCTGGCGTGCGAGAAGGAGCTCGGATTCGATCCCGACCGGGCCAATGTGAACGGCGGCGCCATCGCGCTTGGCCATCCGCTGGGCGCGAGCGGCGCGCGGCTGCTCCTGACGTTGGCGCTCGAACTGCGCCGGCGGAGGAAGACGTACGGCGTGGCCTCGGCCTGCATCGGTGGCGGGCAGGGCATCGCGATGATTCTGGAGTCGGTCGGCGCCTGACGGCGCCGCCTGCGGGGAGACGGGACCATGAAGACCATTGGCGTGCTGGGGTGCGGGTTGATGGGCGCGGGAATCGCCCAGGTGTCGGCCGCGGCCGGCTTCAGGACCATCGTCCTCGAGGTGAACGACGAGGTCCTGGAGAAGGGGGTCGGCCGGGTGCGCAAGTTCCTCGACGGCGGCGTCGAGAAGGGCAAGATGACCGCCGACGAGCGCGACCGCATCCTGGGCAACCTGAGCGGCACGACCGCCTACGCGGACCTGAAGGACTGCGACCTGGTGATCGAGGCCATCGTGGAGAACGTGGAGGCCAAGCGCCAGGCCTACCGTCAGGTGGAAGCGGTGGTGGGGCCGGCCTGCCTCCTCGCGTCCAACACCTCGTCGCTGTGCGTGACGGAACTGGCGGCGTCCACCACGCGGCCGGACCGCTTCGGCGGCCTGCACTTCTTCAATCCCGTGCCGCTGATGAAGCTCGTCGAGGTGATCCGGGCCCTCACGACCAGCGCCGAGACCCACCAGGCGCTCTTCGCCTTCGCGCAGCGAATCGGCAAGGACCCGGTGACGGCGCCCGACCGCGGCGGGTTCATCGTGAACCGCCTGCTCGTGCCCTACCTGCTGGACGCGATCCGGTGCCTCGAGGAGGGGCTGGGAACGGTCGAGGACATCGACAAGGGCATGAAGCTCGGCTGCGGGTATCCGATGGGGCCGTTCACGCTGCTCGACTTCGTGGGGCTGGACACGACCTACTTCATCGCGAACATCATGTTCGACGAGTTCCGGGAGACGCGCTTCGCCCCGCCGCCCCTCCTGAAGCGGATGGTGCTCGCCGGGCACCTCGGCAAGAAGAGCGGCCGCGGCTTCTACACCTATTCGTCCTGACGCGCCGCGCGCGCCGACGCCTTCACGGGCGGATCGACGCGAGCAGCTTCCGCGCTTCTGCCTGGAAGCGCAAGTCCTCGGGCGCCCACGCGGGATCGGGCGTGGCGTTCACGGCCCGTTGCAGCACGTCCCGGGCTTCGGCGGGGCGATCGCGCGCGAGCAGCGTCTCGCCGAGGAACAGCAGCGTGATGACGCTGTCGGCCTTGTAGGCCAGCGACGCGCGCAAGTGCTCCTCCGATCGACGCAGGTCGCCGCCGAACAGGCGGGGCACCTTGAAGTACCAGCGGCCCAGCGCCCGATCGGGTGAGCCGTCCAGATACGACGGGTCGAGGGCGAGCGCGCGCTCGAGCGCGTCCTTGATCCGCCCGCGATACTTCAGGCCCTGCCGCAGGCCGTGTGCGTCGGCCAGCGCCCCCATGTTGGCCGCCATCCAGAAATAGCCGGCGGGCGCATCCGGGCGGGCGGCCGCGGCCAGGCGGCCCGCCTCGATGCCCGCTTCGAGCATGGCCTTGCGTTCCTCGTCGTTGCCCGGTCCGTTGGTGCCGAGCCAGTAGCGGGCCCGCGCGAGCTTCCAGGCGGCCTCGAAGTCGTGCGGGTCGGCGGCCACCCTCGCCGCCCATCCGCGTTCGGCGGCGGCGGCACTCGCGGGATGCTCGCGATCGCGATACAGCGCGTCGAGATCCGCGGACGACGGCCTCGTGTCCTGTGCGGCGGCCGCGGGCGCCTGCGGCGCCGCCAGCAGCATGGAAACCGCAAGGTATGATACGGCCATGCAGGATCTCATCACCCGCCTCCTCGTCGCGATCGGCGAGGATCCGAACCGCGAAGGCCTGGCCAGGACTCCCGGGCGCGTGGCGCGGTCGATGGAGTTCCTGACCAGCGGCTACCGGACCAACGTCGACGATGTGATCAACGGCGCGCTCTTCTCGGTCGACTACAACGAGATGGTGATTGTGCGCGACATCGACTTCTACAGTCTATGCGAGCACCACCTGCTGCCGTTCTTCGGCAAGTGCCACGTCGCCTACATTCCGAACGGCCGGGTCATCGGCCTGAGCAAGATCCCGCGCCTGGTCGAGATGTTCGCCAGACGGCTGCAGCTCCAGGAGCGGATGACGAGCCAGATCGCGGAGACCATCCGCGATCAGGTGCAGCCGCTGGGCGTCGGCGTGGTGTGCGAAGGCACCCACCTGTGCATGGCCATGCGGGGCGTCGAGACCCAGCACGCCACGGCGGTCACGAGCGCCATGCTAGGTGCCTTCCAGGACGACGTGCGGACGCGCACCGAGTTCCTGCAGCTCATCCGCGGACGCTAGACCCGGCGCGCCCGCGAGGCGTTCGCGCTCCCATCCGCCCGGCTGGCCGGTGCGTCACTGCGGCAGGGGCGCGGCCCGCTTCGGCGCCCGGTAGCCTCCGGCGCTGCGAATGGTAACGCCCGGCGGCCTGGCCGCGATGATCACGTTCCGCCAGGCCCCGTCCCGCACGGGATTCGTCGACGTGTAGCCGACGACGTATCGCTGCCGGAGCGTCTCGAGAATCCGCTGGTACTCGCCCTCGAGCTCCGCGGCCTCCGCCGGGAACGACGCGGCGCCGCCCGACAGCTGCGCCATGCGTTCGAGCGCGGGCCTGTCGACGTTGGCGCCGAGGCCGATCGCATAGACCACGGTATCCGTGTCCCGGACCAGCGCCAGCACCTCGTCGAGCGTGTGCACGCTGCCGGGCGCGGTGCCCGGGTTGTTCTCGTCCCGCCCGTCCGAGAGGAGGACGATCGCGCGCCGGCCCTCGCGCTGCCTCAACACCTGCATCGAGTCGTGCATGGCGTCCCAGAGGGCCGTGCCGCCCACGGCCTGCAGCCGATCGATGGCCTCCAGGGTGGTCTGGCGGCGCTCCGAGAACTCGTGCTCGACCACGACGTGGTCGGCGAAGCGGATGAGGGCGAGCGGATCCGTGGGCCGGAGCGACGTGACGAACGAGCGCGCCGCGGCCTGCGCGAGGGGAAGCGCCCGGCGCATGCTCCCGCTCGTGTCCACCACCATCGCGATGGAAATCGGCGCGACGGCCTCCTCGAAGGACTCCACCTGCTGCACCACGCCGTCCTCGACGATGACGAGGTCGGGCGCCGCCAGCGATCCGACGGCGCCGGCCGCGTAGGAGGCGCTGAACTCGAGCGTCGGCTTCACCGGCGGCGGCTTCGGCGCGAAGTAGCCCTCCCGCGTGCGCACGCGGTACTCGGGGTGCGAGGTCGTGAGGGCGATCTCGCGAAAGGTGCCGTCCGCCTCCTGATTCTGCGGCGTGTAGCTGATCACGTAGCGGTGGTAGGCGTCCGCGGCAACGTTGGCGTGGACGTCGGGCAGCTGCTCCTGGCGGATCGGGAAGAAGGCGCGGCCACCCATCTGCGTGGCGATGCGCTTGAGGAGCATCTCGCCCTTGAGCGAGATGCCGGCGACGCCCCCGATGCCGACGACGTACACCGTGGCCTGCAGGCGCTGCAGGGCGCTCATCGCCTCGTCGTACGAGGTCGTGCTCTTCTCGTCGTAGCCGTCCGTCAGCAGGATCACCACGTGGCGGCCCTCGACGTGGTTGAAGAGCTCGGGCAGCTTGGCCAGGGCGTCGAGAATGGCGGTCCCGCCCTGCGCGCGAATCGCGTCGATGGCGTCGGCGATCGTCCGCGCGTCGTCGGTCGGGCCGGTCGTCGACTCGACCGTGGTCCGGAAGGGCGCCACGATGACCTTGTCGCCGTCGCGGAGCCGCGTCGCGAGGCGCCTCGCCGCGGCCTTCACCATGTCCATGCGGCGGCTCAGGCTCTGGCTGCTGTCGATGAGCAGCGTGAACGTCGTCGGAAGGCTCTGGAGCTGCACCAGGTCGAGGGCGTGGGCCACGCCATCCTCGGTCAGATGGAAGTCGTCCTTCCCGAGCGAGGAGATGTAGCGTCCGTCCTCGTCGACGACCGTCGCTTCCAGCAGGACCGAGGCGACGCTGGTTTCCTCGATGACCTCGAGCGCCGGCAGCGCGACCGTGTCGGAGACCACGCCGCCGCGTCCGTCCTCGACGTCGACCCGGATCTCCCGCGCCTCGTACGGGTTCTGGTCCTCCCACTCGACCACGTACGGCGGGCCGTCGGTGTCGTCGCCGATGGACTGCCCGTCCACGAAGAAGTGCACGGGCACCACGCCGCCCTCGGCCGGCGTCTCCACCTGCGCCACCACCCGGATCACGCCGGGGACCCCCGTCCGCCCGAGCGGCGAGGTGATGCGTACGCGCGTGTCCTGACCCGCCGCGTCCGCCCCGGCGGCCAGCGCGACGAGCGCCGCCACGGCGGCCCACCGCGCGGAGGGCCGGGTCATGACGGTCCGCCGACCGCTTGTTCGTCGAGGAAGTAGCTCGTGCACGCGTCCAGCAGCCGTTCGTAGGTCAGGACCCGCGGCGCGCCCAGATAGTCGGCGATGGCCAGCGCGTGATCGATGAGGTCCCGGGGATGACAGCCGCGCAGGGCGATGCCGCGGCGCCTGAAGAACTCGGCGACGAGGCGATCCACGAGCAGGGCGTCATAGGGCAGGCCGCGCTCGTGGCAGCAGCGTTCGAAGATGCGGGCGAAATCGAGGGCGGTCGGGTTCTCGGCGAAGACCTTGTAGTGGATGCGCCGGAGGAAGGCCTCGTCCACCAGGTCCGTCGGCTTGATGTTGGTGGCGAAGACGACGAGGACAGCGAAGGGCACCGGCATCTTCTGGCCCGATTGCACCGTCAGGTAGTCGGTGCGGCTCTCCAGCGGCAGGATCCACCGGTTCAGCAGATCCACGACGGAGCAGCGCTGGCGGCCGAAGTCGTCGATCACGAGGACGCCGCCGTTGGCGAGCAGCTGGATCGGGGCCTGGTACAGCCGGGAGCCGCTGTTGAAGGCGAGTTCGAGCGACTGCAGCGTCAGCTCGCCGCCCACCATCACGAGGGGCCTCGCGCACCGGATCCAGCGGGCGTCGGTCGCCGGGGCGCCCCGGTCGAGCGGCTCGTCGGGGCTCACGGCGGTGGGGACGTGGACGGCCGGATCGAAGACCTGCACGAGATGGCCTTCGAAGTCGATCGCCTGGGGAATCGCCACTTCGCCGGTGAGCAGGCGGGCGATGGCCTGCGAGATCACGGTCTTGCCGTTGCCGGGCGGCCCGTAGACGAACAGGGAGTGGCCGCCGTTGACCGCCGGTCCGAGCTGGTCCAGCACCCGCCGGCTGAGGACGAGGTGGTCGAACGCGTGTGCCACCATGTCGCGCGTGACGGTCCGCGGCGCATGCCCCATGAACGCGCGCATGTACTCGGCGTACTGGGCGAAGGGCACCGGCGCCGTCCCCACGTATTGGCTCTGTTCGAGCGCGAGCATCGCGCGGGCCCGCCCGGCGTCGGTGATGCGATACAGGTACGACGGGCCGCCGAGGGCGGCGCCTCCCCGCACGTCGCACAGGTAGGAATGCTTGAGGTGCTGCAGGATCGGCTCGAGCACCGAGTGCAGGAGCCCCAGGCGCCGGGCGAGCGACGAGGCGCTCTGCTCGCCGCTCATGTGAAGGACCTTCAGGACGAGCTGCTCGAGCACGTCCTGGGACAGGCCGGTGTCCTCGACGGTGAGCGGGGCCAGCGGGACGCGGGCGCGGTCCGGGGAGGCCGTGTCGAGCGTCATCAGCGGCTCGCCTCGCATTCCGGGGCCGGTCGGCCCAGGTCCCGCCGGGCGACGCACCAGTTGTAGCGCGTGTAGCCGGCGTCAGGCGCCCGCTCGAAGGCGTCGTGGAACGCGTGGGCCGCCTCCTCGCGGTCCGTCAGCGCCCACAGCACCGTCCCCAGCGTCGTCAGCGCCGGGGCCGAGTCCGGGGCGTACCAGACCGCGAGGTGCGCGTGGCGCAGGGCCCGGTCCGGGAACCCCCAGTCGCGCCAGTGCCGGGCCAGCGCGTCGTGCAGGGAGGAGTCGCGCGGGAACGCCGTGAGTCCGCGCTCCAGATAGTCGAACGCCCGATCGTCCACGCCGTAGGCCCGATAGGCGGCCGCCACGTCGATGAACGCGGACGGCGTCGGATGGGCCGCCAGCGCCGCCAGGCGCATGCGCAGCAGCGGCGAGACGGACTCCAGCGTCGTCGCGGCGACGTCTGCCCGTGGGGTCCGGGCAGGCGTCGGCGGACGAGGCCCCGGTGGCGGCGGCACCGGGCGAGCCGGCGGCGGCGTGCCCCCCAGGTCGATGGCGGGTGTGCCGCGCGCGACGAAGCGATCGGCGAATGTCGGCGGACGGCCCGTGGCGCACCCCGCCACGCCGACGCACAGCAGCCATGCGGCGAGCCGCCGGCCGCGGCGCCCCGCCGCTACTCGTGTCGGCTCAGGCGATCGCTGCGGCGCTTGAAGTAGGCGAGCAGGAGGACTGCCCCGATGACATACATGATGATTTGCCAAGTTTCCACGTTCGTCCCTCCAGGTAGTCCCACAAATGTCCCCGCCCATCGTCGTAGCTATCGCGCACCAAGGTTCTGTACGAGCTGCCGGTAGATCTGCAGTGCCGCCGGGCCCAGGACGACGGCGAAGGTCGCGGGAAAGAGAAAGAACACCAGCGGAAACAGCAGCTTCACGCTGAGTTTCGCCGCGCGTTCCTCCGCCCGCTGCCGCCGCTTGGTTCGCGACGTATCCGCGTGCGTCCTGAGCGCCTGTCCCAGGCTCGTCCCGAAGCGATCCGTCTGCACGAGCATGGCGACCAGCGTGCGCACGTCATCCACCTTCGTGCGCTCCGCGAAGTTCTTGAAGGCCTCCATGCGGGGCTTGCCCGCCCGGGTCTCCGAGCCGATCAGCTCGAGCTCGCGGGCCAGCGACGGATACGCGATCTGCAGCTCGTCCGCCACGCGGGCCAGCGCCTGGTCGATGCCGGAGCCGGCCTCGAGGCACACGATCAGCAGGTCGATGGCGTCTGGCAGGCCGTTCCGGATCTCACGCCGTCGATCGTCGATCTTCCGCCCGAGCCACAGCACGGGGAGGTAGTAGCCGATGGCACCGCCGACCACGCCCGGCAGCAGCGCCGCCGAGCCGAACGTGACCAGCGTCGTCACCGCGATGGCCACCGGCAGCGCCAGCTGGACGCCGGCGAACGCGATGGCCGGCCACTCGCCGTGGTAGCCCGCGCTGGCCAGCATCCGCTGGATGTGGTTCATGTGCTGCGGGGACTTCGGCACGAACGACCGCACGCGCCGGGCCAGCTGGCTGGGGGCTTCCGACAGGACCGACTCGCGGCGGCGCACGGGCGCGGCGGTGCCGGCCACGACCTCCGACAGCCGCCGCCGCGTGACGTCCGGCTCCGTGAGGTGCCACAGCAGCGTGCCCATCCCGAGCGCCACGGCGGCGAAGAGGACGGCGATCAGCAGGGAGGCGTCCATCAGTACTCCACTTTCACCATCTTGGCGATGATGACGGTCCCGACGATCTGAAGCGTCATGGCCGCGAAGATCAGCCGGAGGCCGAGCGGGTCGTCGAGCAGCGGCCGCATGAAGGTCGGGGAGACCACCCAGAGGATGCCCGCCAGCGCCAGCGGCAGCATCGTGAGGACCCACGCCGTGATGCGGCCGTGTGCCGAGACGACCCGGATCTGCCGCCGCACCTTGAACCGCTCCCGCATGACGCTCGACAGGTTGTCGAGGACCTCCGCGAGATTGCCGCCCGCTTCGCGCTGCGTCAGAACGGCCGTGACGAAGAAGCGGGCGTCGAGCACGGGGACCCGCTGGGCCATGCCCTTCAGGGCCTCCGGCAGCGCCATGCCGAAGTTCTGCTCGTCGTAGACGCGGCGGAATTCGAGGCCGACCGGCGGCGGAATCTCGTCGGCCGCGATGCCCAGCCCCGTCGTGAACGTGTGGCCCGCCCGGAGCGAGCGCGCGATGAGGTCGATGGCCTCTGGAAACTGCTCCTCGAACGCCGTGAGGCGCACGGCGCGGAGACGCGCCGCGTAAAGGTAGGGCACGGCCGCGCCGACGACGGCGGCGGCAACGCCGGCCAGGCGCCCCGTCATCAGCACGCCAAGCGCGCCGGCCGCGACGGCCCCGGCCAGCATGCGGCTGGCGAGGCCGGACGCCGACCACGGCAGCCCCGCTTCTGTAAGGTAGCCCTGCAGCCTTGCGGCGATCGTCAGGTTGCTCGACAGCAGCGCGTCGATCATCGACGTCGTCGTGACCGGGACGGCCACCCTGGTGTCGGTGGGCGTCGTCGGGTCGATCCCCTCGACCCGGCGCGCCAGGGCGCGCGAGCGCTCGGATTCGGGCCGGACGACAAACGCCCAGTACAGGCCGAGCATCACGGCCAGGGTCATCCCGAAGGTCAGGAGGGCGAGCGCCATCGACGGTCCCTAGGCGACGGCCACCCGGTGGTCGAACATGTCGGCGGCCATCGCGTATCCCGACGTGGCCAGGAGCTGCGCGCACTTGGGCCGGATGCCGGTGGCGCGGAACATCCCGGTCACCCGACCGTCGGCCGTGACGCCGTGGCGTTCGAACAGGAAGATGTCCTGCATGGTCACCACGCCCTGCTCGAGCCCCGTCACCTCCGTGATCGCCGTGACCCGGCGGTGGCCGTCCGAGAAGCGCGACAACTGCACGACGAGGTGGACGGCCGACGCCACCTGCTGCCGGATGGCCTTTTCCGGGATGTTGAGGTTGGCCATGGCGACCATCGTGTCCAGGCGGTAGAGCGCGTCCCTGGGGCTGTTGGCATGAATGGTCGTCAGGCTGCCCTCGTGGCCCGTGTTCATGGCCTGCAGCATGTCGAGGGCCTCCTCGCCACGCACCTCGCCGACCACGATGCGATCGGGCCGCATGCGCAGGGCGTTGATGACGAGCTGCCGCTGGTGGACCGCGCCCTTGCCCTCGATGTTCGCCGGGCGCGTCTCGAGGCGCACGACGTGCCGCTGGCGGAGCATCAGCTCGGCGGCGTCCTCGATCGTGACGATGCGCTCGCGCTCCGAGATGAAGCTCGAGAGGGCGTTCAGGAAGGTCGTCTTGCCGGCGCCGGTGCCGCCGGACACCACGATGTTCAGGCGGGCCGCCACGGCCGCGCTGAGGAACTCCATCATCGGGCCCGTCAGCGTGAGTCGATCCACGAGATCGCGCGCCCCCAAGCGGTCGGTGCGGAACCGCCGGATCGACAGCAGGGGGCCGTCGAGCGCCAGCGGCGGAATCACGGCGTTGACACGGGAGCCGTCGGTCAGGCGCGCGTCGACCATCGGACTCGACTCGTCGATGCGCCGGCCCACGGAGCTCACGATCCGCTCGATGATGCGGAGCAGGTGCTGGTTGTCCTTGAAGACGAGCGGACTCGGCTCCAGCCGGCCCTCGCGCTCGACGTAGACCTGGTCGTAGCGGTTCACGAGGATGTCGGAGATCGTCGGGTCCGCCAGCAGCGTCTCGAGCGGGCCCAGGCCGAACAGCTCGTGCAGGACGTCGGTGATGAGCGCCTCGCGCTCGAACAGGCTCAGCGGCACGCCGCGCGTCTCGGTCTCCAGCAGCGAGACGATCAGGCTGCGGATCTCGGGCTCCGCCTGCGCCCGGCCGACCCGGGTGAGGCGGTCGAGGTTGAGCCGGTTCAGCAGGGCGCGGTGGATGCGCTCCTTGCTCTCCTGGTAATGAGCCTGCCGTACGTCGACGCCGGGACCCTGCCGGTCCGGGCGGCGTTCGGTCGTGTGTGGGCCTGCGCTCATCGACGTCCTCCGAGTCTGGAGAAGAAGCCGCCCGAGCGTCCTTGGTCGCGGTTCACGGGCCCGAGGCCCGCCAGGTCGCGGGCGACGTCCTCGAAGGCCGTCGCCAGACGCGTGTGGTTCTGCATGATGAGCGGCTCGCCGCGGTTCAGTGCCGCCACCGACGCGCGGTAGTCGCTCGGGAACGTGTACGCCACCGGTCCGCCCATCACGCGCTCCACGTCCTTGCGGCCGATCTCGGACTCGGCATCGAAGCGGTTGATGGCGATGCGGACGCGCTGCGCGCCGGCGCGCTGCCGGACCGTCGCGGCCAGGCGGCTGGCGCTGCGGAGCGTGGCGAGCTCCTGGTTGGCCACCACGAGGACGGCCGAGACCGAATCGAGCGCCTCGATGAGCGTGCCGTCGGTGCGCGGGCAGTCGATCACGACCCAGGGATAGGTGGTCGTCACGAACTCGACGAGGGCGCGCACCCGCAGGGCGTCGATCGGACCGAGCTGCGGACGCGTGGCCGCGGCCAGGAGGTCGAGCCCGGCCTTCGTGCCGGTCACGAGGCCCTTCATGTACGTCTGGTCGAGCCGGTGGATGTTCTCCAGCGCGTCGAGCACCGAGAAGCGCGGCTCCACGCCCAGGAACACCGAGGCGTCCCCGTGCGCCGTGTGCAGGTCGACGAACAAGGTGGGCTCGCCCGTCGCCTGGCGCAGCGCCGTCGCCAGGTTGACCGCGACGGTCGTGCAGCCCACGCCGCCCTTGCCGCCCATCACGGCGAAGGCGCGCCCGGCGACCGTGCCGAGCACCGGACGGACCATGCGGCGGATGGCCGTCTCCACGTCATCGAGCGAGAGCGGCTCGGGCACCCATTCGCTCACGCCCATCCGCATGGCGTCGAGCATGGCGTTGGGATCGAGGGTCTTGGCGAGGATGACGATTCCGGATTGCGGGAAGTGCCTCCGCAGGTTCGCGACGTCGCGGGGCAACGACGGCAGCGCGCGCGTGTCCACGACGAAGACGTCCGGCCCCTTGGTGCCGGCCACGTGAGACGCGACGGCGATGGCCAGATCGTTCTCGGTCACCGTGAAGCCGCGGTCGCGGAGCGCCGCGGCGAGGTCGCGTTCGATCGAGCCGAGGAGGATGACTGTCGGTTGCACGATGCCTACCTGACGAGGGAGACGCTGACGACGAACGACGATTGGGGGTCGGCCGTCATCGTGCTGCGGGGGATCACCGGATACACCATGAGATACCCGTTGAGGAATCCGCCCGGCGAGGCCGACTGGAGGAAGAAGCCGACGAGGCGCGTCACGATGACCCACGACCGGCCGGGCGGGCTGGCATCCCAGTCGGCGGGATTGAAGGCCGGAATGGCGATGATGCGCGGGCTCACCACGCAATCGCCGGATGCCATGCAGCCGCCGCGCACGCCCCCGCGGCCGCCGTACAGGGACGGATCCCATGAGGCGCCGGGGTCCTTGCCGATGAGCGTGTCCGCGGCCGCCGTCGTCTGGGTGGCGACGGGCGACTGCTCGATCTCAAGGATGTCTCCGGGGTGGACCTCCATCGCCGAGCAGCTGTCGAAGTTCTGCTGGAACGCCGCGGCGCCGCCCCCCAGCAGCGACGTCCGGACCGGCATGAAGAGCTGGTTCCCCATCTTCTGTCCGGGAAGGAGGGGGAAGGTCAGCGGCGAGAAGGTCATGCTCCTGCCGAAGTCGCCGGGGGCCAGTGCCGTCGACCCGCGGGAGTAGCCGGTGCCGTTGGCGCCGGGGCCGGCCGGGGGGATATAGAGATCCCCGGGAGGCGGAGTGAGCGAGAAGGTGTCGAAGGGATCCCAGACCTTCGCCGTCGGGTTGAGCTCGGTCCACTTGTCGGGGATCCCGATCGGCTTGACGCAGTCGGTTGCGTCGCCGTGGAGCACCTGCGCGGTCGCCGTCGCGGCCACGCCCTGGAAGTCGACGTTGACGAGGCGGGCGAAGATCGTCGGAACCGCGGAGCCCCGCGCCTGGTTCCGGAAGGCCTCGACCTTGACGCAGGTGCCGCTGCCCACCGATCCGACGGGACACGCCGCGAACGTGACATCGGTGGACTCCATCGTCGGCGGGTCGCCCCAGACGAGATTCTGTTGGGCGACGGCCATGGCCTGGATGCGCGCGCGATCGAAATCCCCCGGGGCGTTGAACGCCAGCGACATCGCGGCCGCCATCGCGGCGGCATCGGCGGCGTTCTGGATCTGGCGGCGGGAGATCCAGAGGATGCCGTAGTCGACGACGAAGGCCGACAGGGCCGTGAGGCCGACGAGCATCACGGCGGTCATCACGAGCACGGCGCCGCGCGTGTCGCGCGGATACAGGGCTCGCCAGGCTCGCGAGGCGGCGGAATAGGAGAAGGACCGCATCGGATCAGCGCTCCGGAGGCCCTCCGGGCGGACGGGTCGGCTTCGCCGTCCCGGGGGGCGGCGGGCGACGGTTGGCCGGCGCGTCGCGCAGGCTCGGCGTGTCCTCGGGATCCTCGCCGGGCACCCGGTCGTTCTCGTCGTCCGATGGGTTCAGGAAGGCGCCCGGGCGAATCGGCATCGCGGGCACCTCGTCGGGGTCGAGCGCATGGACGAGGCGCGGGGTGACGAGCACCATCAGCTCGGTCTGCTCCGCGCGGAGCGCGCGGCTCTTGAACAGCGTCCCGATGATGGGGAGGCGGCTCAGGAGCGGCACGGCCTGGCGGTCGGTCTGCGTCAGGTTGTTCAGCAGCCCGGCGATCGCGAACGACTGCCCGTCGCGCAGCTCGACATCGGTCTCGGCCCGCCGCGTGTTGAGCGCCGGAATGCGGAAGCCCTGCAGCACGATGCCGTTGGTGAAGTCGAGCGTGCTCACCTCGGGCTTGAGCTTCAGCCGGATGACGTCGCCCGCGATCTGGGGGCGGAACGTCAGCCGGATGCCGAACTCCTTGAAGAGCACGGAGGTCTGGCCGAGGCCCGTCACGATCGGGATCGGGATTTCGCCGCCCGCAAGGAAGCTGGCCTCCTCGCCGTTGTAGGCGATGAGGTTCGGTTCGGCCAGGCTCTGCAGGAAGCCCCGCGACTGCAGGGCCTTCAGCACGCCGCCGATGCTCTGCGTGCGCGAGAACAGGAAGATGTTGAGGTAGTCCGAGAACTGGAGGATGTCGAGGTCGCCCTCGCGATCGAAGATCGGCGCCGCGAACTGCTGGGTCGTGGTGCGGCCCGTCACGTCGGCCTTGGTCGAGAAGAGCGTCAGCCCGGCCTGCTGCAGCGCGTTCCGGTTCACCTCCGCGAAGCGCACCTGCAGCATCACCTGCTTGCTCGGCGTGCCGCTCGGCAGCTGCAGCATGTTGATGACGGCGTGCTTGGGCATCGCGGCCCGCGCGAGCTCGGCGCTCCGGAGCATGACGTCGTTGCTCGAGACCGACCCGGACAGGATGACGGCCTCGTCGGTCACGGCGACGTTGATGTCCTCGGTGGGGAAGAGCTGCATGAAGTTCTGCTGCAGCGCCGTCACCCCCGGGTCCACGACGATGTCGTAGTGCTTGCGCTGGGTCGCGCCCCAGACGATCAGGCTCACCGTGCCGTTGCTCTTGCCGTCGACCAGGACCTCGCGCGGCTTCACGACGACGGCGTCGGCGATGGCGGGGTTGGTGACGGCCAGCCGCGTGATGTCGAAGTCCGTCTCCAGCACCGTCGAGCGGCCGGCCGTGAGCAGCACCCGCTGGGGGATCTCGTTGATGGCGGGCTGCTCGACCTGCGCCGAGGCGCGAGGCTGGAGCATCCAGGCTGCGGTCGCCACCGCCACGATGGCGAACGCGTTCGAGACCTGCCTCACTTGACCACCTCCGCCGTACGCTTGGCCGCGCGGATGGTCTCGACGGTGTAGGGGGCCGGAGGGGGAGGCGGGGGCTCTGGCGGCGGTGCCGCCCGGACGACCCGTGCGGGAGCCGGCCGCGGCGCAGGTTCCGCCTTCGGCTCGGGGGCGCCGAGGAGCGACGCCACCCGCGTGCCCGTCGTGTCGCTGGTGGAGGCATCCAGCGGATGCCGCAGCGTGAGCGTGATCCGTCCCACCGAGGCCGCGAGCGCGATCCGTTCCGCGTCGCCCGGAGTGACCAGGAGCGTCACGACCGAATCGGGACTCTGGCGCGTGGCCGAGGCCTGCGCCTGCTGCTCGGCGCGCGTGCCCGACGCCAGCACTTCCACGTTGCTGACGACGACGCGGGCCAGTGACTGTTCCCGCTCGGCGATCGTGACGACGACGTCCACGTGTGCGCCCGGAAGGGCGAAGCCGGCGACGCCCACCACGTCGTCCACCTTCACCGAGATGGCGCGCATGCCGTTCGCGATCATGGGCGGGAGGCCCGCGCCAGCCTCGGCGCTGGCCAGCTTGGTATTGGTCAGGGGCTCGTTCTCGACGACCGAGGCGATGAGGCCCCGGTTCACGGCGTCCTCCGCCGAGGTCACGGCTCCGGCAATCGGCGTGGACGACGGCCAGGCGACCACCTTCACGTCCGCCGCGGTCAGCCGGGTGCCGACCGGCAGGGCGCGCGCCGCCACCGCCATCGGGTAGGTCGCGACCTCCGGCGAGACCGGCATCTGCTGACCCGCCTTGTAGACGAGGCCGCTGAAGATCGCGGCGACCACCAGCGACAGGGAGAACACGACGAGCGTTCGGGTAGTGCGGGACATCTCTGCGGAGCCTCGTTGCGGGCTACGAGCCCATCTGCCGGCGCACGGTGGACCTGGCGGTCAGCGTGACGGAACCGAGCGAGCCGTTGAACCAACTCGCCATCGGACCAAGGAACTGGAACTGATATTCGTGGGTGACCGTGACCTGCATGCCCGGCCAGGAGCCCGTGGGGGCGGGCAGGGGCACGGCGCTCGCCACCGCGTTCACGGGCGCGGGCACGCCCCCGGCGGACGCGTACGCCTTGGCGCGCTGAACGGCGTCGCTCGGCGCGTAGCCGGGCAGGACGGCCACGCGCGCGCCCTCCATGGCGGCGTTGGTGAGGACGAGGTACTGCTGGAACATGAACGCGAAGTCGACGACGCTGAGCACGACGAGGAGCAGCAGCGGCAGCGCCAGCGCCATCTCGACCAGCTCCGCGCCGCGTTCCCCACGCCGTCGTTTCGTCATCACCGCCATAACGTCACTATCAGCCCTGCGAAGATGGCCAGCGCGTACGGGACCCGGGGACCCCGCCCCCGCTCGAGCGTCAATGCCGGATCGGGTCGGATCCCGACAACCGCCCAGTAGCGCAGGAGCGACCGCAGATTGCGCAGCGCCTCGCCCAGGTAATTGTGGGCGAGGGCCACGCCCACGGCGATCACGCCGCCGGCCAGCGCCGCGTACAGCGCCACGAAGAGAATCGCGGGCGCGCCCATCCAGGTGCCGAGCGCGGCCATCAGCTTCACGTCGCCGCCTCCCATCCCTCCAAGCGCAAAAAACGGAAAGAACACCCCAAGGCCTGCCAGCCCTCCCAACAGGCTGGCCACCACGCCATGGCCGCCGGGGAGGACGGTCTGCGCCAACACGCCGACGACGATCCCCGGCACGGTCAGGGAGTTGGGAATACGGGCGCGGGCCAGATCGGTGGCACACGCGCCGGCGGCCACCAGCACCGCCCCCGCCTCGAACGCGGTCACGGGGAGCCGCCGGGATCGGGAGGAGCCCAAAGAGCCTGCGAACGCGAATCGAGCGCGCGGTACACGGTGCCGATCGTCTGGGCAATCGACGGCCACGTCGCGGCGCCGGCAAGGCCGACGGCCGCGGTCAGCAGCGCATACTCGACCAGATCCTGACCGCGCTCGTCGCCGGCAAGGTCGACGGCGAGATCCGTGATCCAGCGTACGGCGCGGGCCGCGGCGCTCGGGGTCATGTGCGCGCAGCCCCGCCCTAGGGCGGCGTGACGCCTGCCACCTTCGTCGTGATGGCGGTGTACAGCGTGACGAGGGTGTTGCCGAGCGTGGGGACGGTCGGGATCAGCAGCACCGCAATGCCGGCGGCGACGAGTGCGTACTCGATGATGTCCTGACCGGATTCCTCGGTGGCCAGGCGACGCAGCAGGTGGGTCATGACGTAACTCCAGGATCGGGTGGGAGCCCAGGGAGAGCGACTCCGCTGCGCCCCGATCTGCGCGGCGGAGGACATGCTGTACACGGATTGCACCTACGCCGACTCGACCCGACCCGTAGCTTCACGACAGTCCTCGCGTCCGGGGGGCGACGCCGACGTTCTGGGCATTATCACTCCGTCCAGCGGCAAGGTTACACGTTTCCGCACACTCGACGATAACGCGGGTCCGCGCCGGAATAAAGGTCGGCCGGAAGCAGATATCCGGACGCCCGCGGACGGCTCACCGGAGGGTCGATCCCGGCACGACGGTCACGACGTCGCCCGGCGAGATCCCCACCGTGCGACAGCGCCCGGCTGGAAGTTCGATGGCCGCGAACGCCCCCCAGGCGCCCCGGACCCGGCGGGGCGGCACGTCCCGGGCGACCGACAGCACCCGGCCGAGCCGAACGACGAAGACGACATCGATCGCGAAGCGCATCCCGAAGGTGTGCACGGCCTGGGTCGGCGCGACGATCAGGGCCTCGGCCGCGGCCAGCCCGTCGCGCCCGAGCAGCCCGCGGCGCCGCGCCGCGCTGTCGCCGGCGAGGGCCGCCGCCTCGGCCAGGAGCCGCTGCTCCGGGCCCACGCGGAGGGTGAGCGGGCCGGCTGACTCGTCGACGGCCGCGCTGAGGAAATGCGGGCGCCGGGACGGCGTCACGGCTCGAGCGGCACGCGCATCACGTAGCGCACCGGCGTCCCGTTCCTGAGGGCGGGCTCGAACTGCCAGGCCTTGGCCGCCGCCAGCAGCATCCGGTGGCGATACAGGGTCTGCCCCGGCGCCGGCTGCCTCGCGTGCAGCCGCACCTGCTCGACCGTGCCGCGCTCGTCGATCAGCAACTCCAGGATGGGCCAGTCTTCGGGCGGCACCATGGCCGGGTCGAGCAGCGCGGACGGCAGTTGCTGGCGCCGCATCACCGGCGGGGTCACGTCGCGGTCGTCGGCGGAGTACAGCAGGCCGTCGCGGCGCAGGGGCGCCTCGAGGTCGGCCTCGGCCCTGCGGGGCGGCGCCGAGACCGGTGGTCGCGGAGCCGGAACGCTCGGACGCGGCGGGGCCTCGATCCGGGCCGCCGTTGCTGGCGGATCGGCAGCGACGTGCGCCGGCTCGGCCGAGGGGCCCGATTCGGGTGCGGACGCCCTGGAGACGGGACCGCGGTCGGCGGAGGGCTCCGGCCGTGCTGGAGCGCGTCGCGCCGGGAGCGGCACCGGCGGGACGTCTCCGGCGGGCGCCCCGGCGACGCCCGTCGTCCGGGCGGCGAGCGCGGACCCGAGGGACGGCACGCCCGCCTCGGCCAGCGTCGGGCCCGCGGTGGCAGCCGCCGGCGGGGGCGACGCGGGGGCGGACGCGGAGGTCCCCGTCGGGACGGCGCCGGGCGCGGGCGGGGAAGGGACCGCGCCCCTGGTCCAGACCAGCGTCACCGCCGCCGCGGCCACGACCACGCCCGCGCCGATTAGGCGGGGATCCGGGGTCGCCGGCCGCCAGGTGACCAGGCGGCCGAGCCGGCCGGCGAACGCGCCCATCCGGACCGACCAGCGGCCGCGCTCGCGAGCCCGTTCGGCGTGTTTCTGACGGAGACGGCGGACCTCGCGGTCCGCCGCCACCTGCGACGCCGCCGATACCGGGGCGGGCTGGCCCGGTCCCGCCGGCGAGGCTGCCGGAAACGGATTGGACAGGGTCACCTCGGGAGGCTCGCCGAGGAGCGCCGCGGCCGCCGCCGCGGGGGTGGCCCGGAACGGCGGCATCGCCCGGAACGGCGGCGGAATCACCAGCGGCTCGTCGGGCGGTGGCGGCGCGGCATCCCGCCGCGGGGTGGCGGCTTCAGGCCGTGTGGGAGACACGAGCACGGGTCGCGCCCGTTCGCGAGGCCCGTCGCCGGCCGCGTCCGGCGCCGGCACGACCAGGTGCGGACCGAGGGGGAGCGGCGGGGGCTCCGGCGGGAGGGCGACGGGCGTCGGGGCCGGCCGCTGGGGCTCCTGCTGCCGAGCCAGGGCCCGCGTGGCGAGCTTGGCGATGACGGCCCGCCGGTTCCCTATTGGGAAGACGGCCAGCTCGGCCGACATGTCCCGCCCGTGGTGTCCGAACGCCAGCTCTTCCAGAGCCTCCGGTGCGTCGCGGCCGGCCAGCAGGAGGCGGAGCAGTTCGGACACCGCGTCCGGCGACTCGTGTTCGGTGGACTCGGGCAGCTCGATCTCACCGGTCCGGGTGAGGAAACAGGCCTCCGCCGTGACGAGGGCCGCCTGCGGGTTCATGGCGGCCGTCACCTCGCTCAGCATCGCCACTTCCTGCGCCACCGCGACGGCGTCCTGCCAGACGAGGGGCACATCCAGCGCGAGGAGCTGCGCTATGGAGATGCGGGTCGAGTCCATGACTTCGGCCGGCCCGGGCGCGGGCCGGTCGCTTCAGACTACACGGATCGTGCGGATTCCGGTACGCCGCCTTGCGCGGCGTCGCCGGAATGCCGCCCGATGACGAAATCGTCAGGGCCGGGAAGGCGGGGGCGTCCCGCCTCCCCGGAGGGTCAGAAGCGGAACGCGACGTTGAACCGGATGTTCCGCGGCCCGTAGACCTGGGACGGCGATCCGAACTGGGGCAGGGTGTTGATGGCGCCGTTCGGGTCGCCGTCCTGCCGCAGGTTGATGGTGCCGCTCAGCGTGCGGGCATCCCAGTAGGTATTGGCGTTGGTGACGTTGTTGAAGTCCACCGACACCTCGAGCGACCGGGTGCCGAACTGCTGGGTCTTGAACACGCGGACGTCGCCGACGCTGCGGCGCGGGAGGCGGTAGGACCCGAGCGGCTCGACGTTCACCGTGCTGTTGCCGCCGACCGTCTTGGCGACCACCACCTGGCGCGTGATCGGGATGACGCTCTGCGAGTTGATGTTGGCGGCGAGCCCGATGTCGTGGAACGGCAGCACGTAGGTGCCCGTGAGCTTGAACTGGTGCGGGCGATCGCCGATCTGTCCGTTGAAGCCGGTGTTCTGGCCGGCCAGCGGGCCGGTGACGTTGATGAGCGTGTTGGGATCGACGTTCACGCTCAGTCCCTTCACGCGGCTGCGGGCGTAGGTGTAGCCAGCCACCATCTGCCAGCGGTTCGACATCCGCTTGGTGGCCGTGATCTCCAGGCCGTTGTAGGTCTGGCGGTAGCTCCGGTCGTTCGTGAAGTACGTCTGGTTCACGGCCGTGGACGTGCGGTTGTAGAACTGGAACGTCGAGTCGTCGGCGGTCCCGAGCACACCGTCGCGGCCCGCGTCCGGACGGGTCGTGAGGAACGTGTCGAACGGGTTGGCCGGATTCGACGTGGCCTGGGGGTTGCGTTCCAGCCGGTGCGTGAACACGGCGCTGACGCGCAGGGCCGGCAGCAGTTCATGGTCGATGCCGCCGGTGAACTCGTCGGTGTACGGCCGCAGGTAGTCGGGATCGACCGAGATGGTGTCGGGGTTGACGCGCGAGATCACCGGGGAGCCCGTCTGCTCGCCAGGCTGGAACACGAGATCGCCGTTGGCGTCGTTCCAGCTGTACTGCTCGGAGTAGTTGGCATTCGGGTTGACGCCGTCGAGGATGCCGCCGCCGGCCGCGATCACGTAGTAGTAGCGGCCGATGGCGGCCTTGAGCGCGGTCCTGCCGTCGCCCCTGAGATCGTAGGCGGCGCTCAGGCGCGGTCCGATCGTCTTCCAGTTGACCACGTCGCGCTGCTCGGGGAAGGCGCGGGTGAGGCCGGGGAAGAAGGCGCTGGCCGGGCTGCTCTGGTCCGGCAGGTAGCCTTCGAGGCGCTCCCAGCGCACGCCAGCGGTCACGGTGAGCCGCTTGATGGCGAAGCTGTCCTGGGCGTACAGCGCGGTCACGTCCACGGCCGTCTTCGTGAAGAACGGCGTGGCGAAGAGCGTGACGTTCTGCGAGCGTCCGGTCGCGCTGCTGTAGACGGGCTCGACGTCGTCCACCCGGGTGACGCGGTTCTCGACCGGCGAGTGCGCGTGGTCGAAGCCGAACTTGAACTCGTGGCGGGCGCCGAGGAAGTCGTCCAGGTAGTATTGGCCGGTGGCGTTGGCCTGGTAGCGGTCGCGCCACCGCTCGGTGTTCACGTTGTAGTTCCGGGTCCGGATGTTGGTCGCCGAATCGAGCAGCGTCTGGTTGCTGGTGTTCTGGTAGGTGGGGAAGAAGATCTTGTTCAGGCCCACGCGCGCGTCCACGAAGAAGCGCTGGGTGATGACCGAGTTCCACAGCACCTGGTAGATGTCGAAGACGTCGTCCTCGTTCACCGTCGAGTCCTCCGTCGCCGTGTTCGACGCGATGAGGAAGCGGTGCGGCTTCTTGTAGTACTGGCGGGAGTAGAGCGCGGTCAGCCGGTTGTTCTGGGAGACCTGGTAGTTGGCGTTGACGAGGCCGGAGGTGATGTCGGTCTTGTCGAGGACCAGCGTCGAGAACGCCGCGGGGACGTTCACGTGCACGCGCCAGTCGCGGAACGACGCGAACACCCGGAGCTTCTTGGCGAGCACCGGTCCGCCCGCGCTGACGTTGACGTCGGACACGAAGTCGACGGCGTTGGTCGCGGGACGGAACCCGTACTTCAGCAGGTTCGCGTCGATGTTCTGGGTCTGCGTGGCGTCGCCGAGCCACGCGACCGTGGCCCGGCCCTTCCAGGTCTCGCCGCCGCTCTTGGTGACCATGTTGAGGAACACGCCGCTCGTCGGCACGGTGATGTCGTGGGCGCCGGTCGAGACCTGGATGTCGTCGAACGCGTCGAAGTCGTAGTAGAAGCCGGCCGCGCCGATGGCCGCCGGATCGCCCACGTTGATGCCGTTCAGGTAGCTCGAGTTCTGGGCGCTGGTCGTGCCGCGCGCGTTGAACACGCCCTGCAGGCCGCCCGAGGTGCCGCCCACGTCGGGGCGGGTGATGAGCAGGCTCGGCACCTTGTACTCGACCAGCGACCAGATGTCGCGCCCGCCGGGCGTGCCCTGCAGGAGCTGCTCGCCCAGGTTCACGCTGGTGTTGGCGCTGGTCGTGTCGACCACGGGCGACGTGCCCGTGACGGTCACGGTCTCGGCGACCGTGGCGAGCTGGAGCTGGAAGTCCAGCGGCACCGTGGCGCCGACCTGCACGGTGACGCCCTCGCGGATCACGGTGCGGAAGCCCTGGAGCTCCAGCCGGACGGCGTAGACGCCGGGCTGCAGGGACGGGAAGCGGTTGGTCCCGGTGCTGTCGGTGGTGCCCGTGGTCGTCCCGGCGACGAGCACGGGGCTCGTCAGCGTCACCGAGACGCCCGGGACGGCCGCGTTCTGGTCGTCCGTGACGCGGACGAGGATGGACCCGGTCTGCATCTGCGCGGATGTCGCGGCGACACCCGTCAGCATGGCTACGGCCGCCAGTGCGGCCACTCGTGCGGTCTTCATGTCGCCCTCCAAGAATCCGTTGTGTCGATGCGAGCGAATGGAGCGCCGCCATTCCGGTTGGACCGGCATGCGGCGATTGGCTGCGGTATCTGCGTCGGCCGTCGAGGGAGGGCGGCCGGACAGGCCTGGCAGCTCATCCGTGAGCAAACGGAATGCCGCGCTCTCCCGCGTGCCGGCGCCGCACCGACCCGTCAGGCCGGCGCCACCGGTTGGCGAAGTCGCTTAAGCTGAAGACCCATGCGGCATCTGCTGGTTGCCTGCGCCGTCCTGCTCGCCGTCCACCCGATCGACGCGCAGACGCGGAAGACTCCGGCCAGGCGGCCGGCCCCGGCCCGCAAGGCGCCAGCCCCGGCGCCGCTCACGCGCGTCCCCGCCACCTACGTGTGCCCGTCGGAGCTGGGCGACGGGGTGACGACGAAACGGCGCTTCTGCGACGTGTTGATCGGCCGCGATCCAGCCGAGGGCATCGTCGTCACCGTGCCGCCGCACCGGGGCACGGCCACGCTGTCGTTCGAGCTGCACAACCGGCACACCTACTCGGCGGAGCTCGTGCGCCGGAAGGTGGCCTACCGGCACTACACCGCCACGATCGGCGTGCTGCTGATGGACGGCACCCTCGTCGACCGCGGCGTCGTGGACTCCGAGTTCAGGTCCGAACGGGACCTCTTCGACCGCGTCACCGGCGGCGCCGGCCCGAGCGGCGTCAAGGCCGTCGCGCCGATCGGAAGCGAGTACCTGCAGTTCACGCTGCCGGAGGGCGCCACGGAGGTGAGCATCCTCGGCGAACGGCTCACGGTGGTCCGCCCGGACGGCACCGATCAGTTCACGTCGAGCGGCCGGCCGGCCGCGTCGATCAGCAACGTGATGATCGAGTACCGCCCCGCCCCGGCCCCCCGGCCGCCCGCCAAGAAGCGGGGCTGACGCCGGGCCCCGCCGGAGCGTCAGCCGCGGGCGGCGTCGAGGGCCGCGCGGTGACAGGCGAGGATCGCGTCGGCGGCGCGGTCGATGTCGTCGTCGGTCGTGGACCAGTTCGAGACCGAGATCCGCATCGCCTCGTGCCCCTGCCAGGTCGCACCCCCCGCCCAGCAGGTGCCGTCGGCCTGGACCCGGGCCACGACCTCGCGGGTCGTGGCCGACGGCCCGTCCGGCCGGCCGGCGAAGGTCACGAGCACCTGGTTCAGCGCGACTTCGTTGAGGATCGTCACGCCGGGCGCCGCCCCGAGCCGCGCGGCCATGCGCGCGGCCAGCCGGCACGTCCGGTCGACCATGTCGCGGATGCCATCGGCCCCGAGCGTCCGCAGCAGCGCGTAGAGCGGAATCACCCTGGCGCGCCGCGACGACTCGGGCACCCAGTCCATGCCCGTCCGCTCCTCGTCCAGCCCGCGCTGCAGGTAGGACGCGCGCAGGCCCATCGCGGCGCGGTGCGGGGCCTGATGGGCGACGATGGCGAGCCCTGAATCGTAGGGGACGTTGAGCCACGTGTGCGCGTCGGTCGCCCAGGAGTCGGCGGCGGCCACGCCGGCCACCTGCGGCGCCAGCCGCGGGACCGCCTGGGCCCAGAGGCCGAAGGCGCCGTCGACGTGCACCCACGCGTTGCGCGCGTGCGCGAGCGCCACGATGTCGGCGAGGGGATCCGACGCACCCGTCGCGACGTTGCCCGCCTGGGCGCACACCACGACCGGCCCGTCCAGGCGGGCGAGGACGCCGCCGAGGGCGTCGGCGCGCATCCGGCCCTGGGCGTCCACGGGCACCCGGACGAGCTCCCCGGTGCCGATGCCCAGCATTCTGAGCGCGCCGACCGCCGAGACGTGCACCTCGTCGCCCACGATCACCGTGAGCCGGGGGGCACGCTGGAGCCCGTCGCGCTCGACGTCCCATCCCGCCCGGCGCAGGACCTCGTGGCGGGCGGCGGCCAGGCACGTGAAGTTCGCCATGTGGCAGCCGGTGACGAAGCCCACGCCCGACTGGGCCGGCAGGCCGAGGAGCTCCAGCAGCCAGCCCGCGACCACGTCCTCCAGGACGGCGACGGCGGGCGCCATGACGTAGAGCCCGGCATTCTGATCCCAGGCCGACGCCAGCCACTCCGCCGCGACGGCGACCGGCACCGCGCCCCCCGTCACGAAGCCGAAGTAGCGGGGGCCGATGGTGGCGACGAGTCCGGGGTCGGCGTCGCGGGCGAGCGCGTCGAGCACGGCCGCCGGGTCCGCGCCGCCCCGCGGCAGCGGCCCGCCGAGCCGTTCGCGCAGCGCCGCCAGCGAGGTCCGGCCGCCGACGTGCCGCGCGGCGGCGCCCTCGATGTAGTGCGCCCCGTGGGAGGCGGCCGCCGACAGCAGATCGCGCGTGGACATGCGACATCGTAGCGCGAGCGCCCTGGCGGGCCAGGTGGCGCCCGCGGCTGACGTCGTCGGGCCGCGCGGCCGCCGCCCCAGCCAGCACCTCCGGTATAGTGCGTCGCAGAGGACGGGTATGACCGCGGCTTCGATCACCGTGCGCCCGGCCGTGGCCGACGACGCCGAGGCCATCGCCGCCATCTACAACGAGGGTATCCGCGGACGCGGCGCCACCTTCGAGACGCGCGAGCGGACGGCCGACGACATCCGGTCCTGGTTCACCGATCCGCGGTTCCCGATCCTGGTCGCCGTCGAGGCCGGACGCGTCGTGGGCTGGGCGGCCGCCTCCACCTACCGCGCCCGCGCCTGCTACGTCGGCATCGCCGAGTACTCCATCTACGTGGCGACCAGCCACCACGGCAGGGGCGTGGGCACCCTCCTCATGCCCGCGTTCCTCGAGGCCCTGGAGCGGGCGGGCTTCTGGAAGGTGCTCTCAAGGCTCTTTCCCGAGAACGCGGCCTCGCGGGCCCTCTGCGCGCGCTTCGGCTTCCGCGAGGTCGGCGTCTACCATCGGCACGCCAGGCTCGATGGCGCCTGGCGGGATGTGGTGATCGTGGAGCGGCTGCTTGGCGCTGCGGCCGGCGGGCAGGCGTAGCGGGGACGGAGGCGCCGTCGTGGTCCCTCGTCCTCGTCCGTGAGCCGCCGCCCTACGCTTCCTCCCCCAGGTGCAGCCGGCGCTTGGCCGCCGCGAACTTCTCGGCGGCGGCGGGTTCGGGCGCGAGGAGCGACACGCCGATGCCGACCGCGAAGGAGAGGGGGATGGACACGATCCCCGGATTCCGGAGCGGGAAGACGGCGCTCGCGTGCTTGAGCATATCCACCTGGATCGTCGGCGACAGGTAGATGAGGAGCAGCGCGCTCGCCGTGCCCACCGCCACCGACGCCACGGCGCCGGCGGTCGTGAACGGCTGCCAGAACATCGACAGCACCAAGGCGGGGAAGCTCGCGCTGGCGGCGATGGCGAAGGCCAGGCCGACCATGTACGCCACGTTCTGGCCCTTGAAGGCGATGCCCAGGACGATCGACACGATCGCGAGGAGGACGGTCGAGGCCCGCGCCACCAGCAGCTGCTCTCCGCCGTCGGCGTGGCCGTGCCGCACCACGCTCACCCAGATGTCGTGCGACAGGGCGGCGGCGCCCGCCAGCGTCAGACCGGCCACGACCGCCAGGATCGTGGCGAAGGCCACGGCGGCGATGAAGCCCAGGAAGGCCTGTCCGCCCACCGCTTCGGCGAGGAGCGGCGCGGCCATGTTGCCGCCGGCGTCGATGGCGCGGATGGCGTCCTGCCCGACCAGCACCATCGCCCCGAAGCCCAGGACGAACGTGAAGAGGTAGAAGATCCCGATGGCGGCCGTCGCGTAGGCGACCGACACGCGCGCCGTTCGCGCGTCGGGCACGGTGTAGAAGCGCATCAGGATGTGCGGCAGGCCCGCGGTGCCGAACATGAGGGCGATGCCGAGCGAGATGGCGTCGATCGGATCCGAGACGAGACGGCCCGGCGCCAGCACCGACGGCCCCAGCCGGGCGGCCGCGTCGGCGAAGAGCGCCAGCGGGTTCATCGAGTAGCGGGCCAGGACGAGCACGGCCAGCAGCATCGCGCCCGTCATCAGGAGCACCGCCTTGACGATCTGCACCCAGGTCGTCGCCAGCATCCCGCCGAAGAGCACGTACGCCAGCATCACGCCCCCGACGATGACGACGGCCAGCTCGTACGACATGCCGAAGAGCAGGCGGATGAGGTTGCCGGCGCCCACCATCTGCGCGATGAGGTAGAAGGCGATGACGGCCAGGCCGCCGAAGGCCGACGCGACGCGGACCGGCGTCTGGCGCAGGCGGAATGCCACGACGTCGGCGAAGGTGTAGCGACCGAGATTGCGCAGGGGCTCGGCGATCAGGCACACGACCACCGGCCAGCCCACCAGGAAGCCGATGGAATAGATGAGTCCGTCGAAGCCCGAGAGCGCCACGAGTCCCGCGATGCCGAGGAAGCTCGCGGCGCTCATGTAGTCGCCGGCCAGGGCGAGCCCGTTCTGCAGCGCCGTCACCTTGCGGCCGGCGGCGTAGAAGTCCTCCGCGCTCTTCGTGCGCCGGGCGGCGAAGTAGGTGATGCCGAGCGAGGCGGCGATGAACACGAAGAAGAAGAACGTCGCCAGCCCGGTGGGTTCGCCGATGGCGCCGTTCACGACCGGCCTCCCCGGATCGCGGCCACTTCGCGGTCGTAGTGCGCGTTGGCCCAGCGCACGTAGACCAGGATGAGCGCCCACGCCGCCAGGATGACGAGGACGCCGAGGGCGATGCCGACGCTCAGGCCCGGCACGATGATGGCGCCGAGGAAGCCCTTGCCATACGCGACGAGCAGGATGAAGACCACGTAGATGGCGGTCATCGCCGCCGTGAGGCCGAGCCCGATGCGCCAGCGGGCGGCGGCCAGCGCTTCGAGCGCGGCGTGGTTGTCGGTGGGACGGACGGTGGTGTGGTTCATGAGGGCCCAGTCACTGGAGCGGCGAACGGCGCCGCATCATAGTGCGAGGCCGGGCGCCGTGCAATGCAGCGGGCCTGTGCTATGCTCCGCGCGTTCTTCGTCGACTTGCCGCGCGAGCCCGGCTCGCGCCGTTCATCGGGACCGCGGAATCGCCGCGGGGCCGCGATGTGTTCGGGCGTTCCCCACGTTGAGCAGGAGCCGTCCCCGCAGGACTCGGGGGGAGGGGGTCTGCCATGCGTGTGCGCTCGATAGGCTCGTTCGTTCCAGCCCTGGTGCTGTTTCTGGCCGCCGCGGCGTTCGCCCAGGACGCCACGATCCTGGGCACGGTCACCGACCAGACGGCGGGGACGCTTCCCGGGGTCACCGTGACCGCCACCTCGCTCGAGAACGGGCGGTTGTTCACCGACGTCAGCGATGAACGCGGCGACTACCGGCTGCGCGGCCTGCCGCCGGGCCGGTACAAGGTCCAGGCGGAACTGTCGGGCTTCGCGACCGTGATCGTGCCCGACATCGAACTGCTCGTCGGCCAGAACCGCACCGTGCCGTTCGCGATGCAGGTGGCGACGCTCAGCGAGACGGTCACCGTGACCGGCGAGGCGCCGCTCGTCGACGTGAGCTCCACCCAGGTGGCGGGTAACGTCGACCGCCGGCAGATGGAAGAGCTGCCGCTCCAGGGGCGGAACTGGCTGGAGCTCGCCATGCAGGTCAAGGGCATCACCCAGAACGCCGTGGACAACGCGCCCGCGCGCGATCGCCAGTTCCAGCTCAACCTGGACGGGCAGGAGATCACGCAGCAGGTGGCCGGCAGCGGGTTCGGCCAGCCGCGGTTCAGCCGCGAGGCCATCGCCGAGTTCCAGGTCGTGACCAACCTGTTCGACATCACGCAGGGCCGCTCGCTCGGCATCCAGGTGCAGGCGATCTCGCGCTCGGGCACGAACAACCTCGACGGCAGCGTCTACGGCTACTTCCGCGACGACAAGATGAACTCGAAGGACTTCATCGCCGATCGCGTGCTGCCGTATTCGAACCAGCAGATCGGCGCCGCCGTGGGCGGACCCATCATCCGGGACACGCTCCACTACTTCCTGTCCTACGAGCGCGAGACCGAGCCGAACACGATCCTCGCCTCGGTGCCCTCGCTGCCCGGCTCGAGCTGGTCGTTCGACACCAAGCTCGTCCAGAACAGCTTCCTCGGCCGCGTCGACTGGCAGCTGGGTCCGCGCGATCACATCACGTCGCGCTCGTCGTTCTGGGACTGGAAGAACCCGTTCACGCAGTTCGGGGGCACCGTGCACCCGTCCCAGGCGGCCGACCGCTCGCGCAAGGCGTTCAACGTGTCGAACACCTGGTCGCGCGTGCTCAACAACACGACCATCCAGGAGGTGCGCGTGAGCTTCAGCCACTTCGACTGGAAGAACTCGCTCGCCGTGCCCGCACTGGCCGACACGCCGAACTACGTCTTCCCGGGCCTGACCGTGGGCCAGCGGCGGAACTACCCGCAGGACTTCCGCCAGAACACCTACAGCGGGCGGTACGACCTCACGACGACACAGGGCGCCCACGACATCAAGGCCGGCGTGGAGTTCCTGCGGTGGCACGACACGGGCCAGTGGCAGCTGCTGTCGCGCGGCGAGTTCGTGTTCCGGACGGCGCCCTCCGACCTCCTGCGCCGGTTCCCGATCGACGCGTGGGACGACCCCTCCCGCTGGGACCTGTCCGGCCTGGACGCCAGCGTCCAGCGGTTCGACCAGAACTTCGGGGACTGGAGCATCGACATCCCGCGGCCCACGCTCGCCATCTGGATCGGCGACACCTGGAAGGTCAACAACTCGCTCACCGTGAACGGCGGCGTCCGCTGGGATGCCGACTGGGGGGCGCTCGACCCGCCGCACATCACCACCCAGGTCACCTTCGATCCCGGGCCCGGCTACGTCCCGAACACCGCCCTGAAGCCCGGCGATCGGCTGTACCCGGGCGGCCTGAGCGACCTGAACAACATCGCGCCGCGGGGCGGCTTCACCTGGAACGTCGGCGGCAACGGCTCGCTGGTCATCCGCGGCGGCAGCGGGCTGTACTTCAGCATCCCCGACTCCAACACGACCTTCAGCATCCAGTCCTTCAACGGCGAGCGGATCCTCGTGAACTCGTTCCCGAACGACGGCCGGCCGGGGTTCATCGCGGACCCGACGCGCGGCCTGACGCTGGACGACTTCCAGAGCGGACGCGCGCCCCTGCCGGCCCAGTCGCCGCGCGTGATCGCCAGCGACTACAAGATGCCCTACACGTGGCAGAGCACGATCGGCTTCCAGACGCAGTTCGGGCCCCGGATCGGCCTGGAAGCGGACCTCACGCACTGGAAGGGCTACAACTTCGCACGCCAGCGGGACCCGAACCTGTACTTCGACCCCGCGACGGGGTACAACCTGAACCCCGCGCTGGGCCGGCCCGACCCGAAGTTCACGCGCATCCAGTGGCTCGAGTCCACCGGCAAGGCCGACTACGCGGCCATCTCCAGCGGGCTCACCAAGCGCTACGCCGACAACTGGCAGGCGGGCCTGACCTACACGTACATGCTGTTCATGCACGACAACACGACCAACTTCCAGTACCAGGGCGACAACACGTTCAATCCCGACGCTGACTGGTCGCGGTCCACGGACTTCCAGCGCCACACGCTGCGCCTGAACGCGCTGTGGCGGCTGCCGTACGGCTTCAACGTCGCCGGCGCCTATTTCTTCGGCTCGGGGAACTACTTCGCGACGACCATCGCCGCCAATCCCTTCGGCCAGAGCGCGGGCGGCGGCCAGAACCGCTACGTGACCGCCCCGGTCACGATCCCGACCGACGTGCAGGGGCGCTTCGACGGGCCCACGTCGTTCGCGGTCGGCGACCTCGTGCCCCGCAACGCGCTCAAGGGCGAGCCGCTGCACCGCGTGGACGTCCGCGTGTCGAAGGACATCCGGCTCCCGCGCGGCTTCACCGTCGGACTGATCGCGGAAGTGTTCAACGCCTTGAACCACGAGAACTACGGCGACTACAACGCCCAGATCAACTCGACCACGTTCGGACAGCCGCGCCAGAACCTGCTGAACGCCTACCAGCCGCGGACCGCGCAACTGGCGTTCAAGGTCACGTTCTGATCGCCTGACTCGCGGGGCGGCGCCCACGGCGCCGCCGGCGTTCTCGTTCCGGCCCGGGCCGCGCACGCGGTCCGGGCCGTCGTTCGTACGGCGGACGGCGCGCGGGTTCGGCGGGCGGTGAGACATCCGGAGACAGGGACCGCCCCACGACGGCGAGGGGACGGGCGAAGCTCGTGTGTTATAGTCCGCGCGATTTGGCCGGGGTGCGGTGAGCCGCGCCACGGCACTTGTAGTGCGTGCAGGAGTTCCACCCCACCGAAAGGAGCTGTATGCGTTTACGCGTACTCGGCCCAGTGGTCGCGGCGATCACGTTCGCGGCCTCGCTGGCCTTCGCCCAGGAGGCCACCATCATCGGTACCGTCACGGACGAGACGAAGGGCGCGATGCCCGGCGCCACCGTGACAGCCACGTCGCTCGAGACCGGGCGCCTCTTCACCGACGTCAGCGACGAGCGCGGCGACTACCGGCTGCGGGGCCT
Organism: Vicinamibacterales bacterium; assembly: GCA_050187355.1. Lineage (GTDB taxonomy): Bacteria > Acidobacteriota > Vicinamibacteria > Vicinamibacterales > UBA2999 > CADEFD01. The sequence continues at coordinate 19,628 of JBFWXO010000022.1, read as the reverse complement.
GCCCGCCGGCCGTTACAAGGTGCAGGCGGAGCTCTCTGGCTTCGCGACCGTGATCGTGCCGGAGGTCGAGCTGCTCGTCGGCCAGAACCGGACGGTGCCGTTCGTCCTCAAGGTGGCGGCGCTCAGCGAGACGCTGACCGTGACCGCCGAGTCACCGCTCGTCGACGTCAGCTCCACGCAGGTCGCCGGCAACGTCGACCGGCGCCAGATGGAGGAACTGCCGCTGCAGGGCCGCAACTGGATGGAGCTGGCCATGCAGGTGAAGGGCATCACGGCCAACGCGGTGGACACGAACCCCGTGCGCGACCGGCAGTTCCAGCTGAACCTGGACGGCCAGGAGATCACGCAGCAGGTGGCGGGCGGCGGCTTCGGGCAGCCGCGCTTCAGCCGCGAGGCCATCGCGGAGTTCCAGGTGGTCACGAACCTGTTCGACATCACGCAGGGGCGCTCGCTGGGCATCCAGGTGCAGGCCATCTCGCGCTCGGGCACAAACAACGTGGACGGGTCCGTCTACGGCTACTTCCGCGACGACCGGATGAACGCGAAGGACTTCATCGCGAAGCGCGTCCTGCCGTACTCCAACCAGCAGGTCGGCGGGGCGATCGGCGGCCCGATCATCCGCGACAAGATGCACTACTTCCTCAGCTACGAACGCGAGCGCGAGCCCAACACCATCATCGCGTCGCCGGCGGCGCTGCCGGGCTTCACCTGGACCTTCCCCAGCAAGCTCACCCAGAACAGCGTGCTCGGCCGCGGTGACTGGCAGCTGGCGCCGAAGGACCACCTCACGTCGCGCTGGTCCTACTGGGACTGGAAGAACCCGTTCACCCAGGTGGCCGGCACCGAACATCCCTCGCAGGCGGCGGACCGCTCCCGCCGCGCGTTCAACGTGTCCAACACGTGGTCGCGCGTGCTCAGCAACAGCACCGTCCAGGAGGTGCGCCTCGGCTACAGCCACTTCGACTGGAAGAACCTGCTGGCCGTGAAGGCCCTGGAGAACACGGCCAACTACGTGTTCCCCGGACTCACGATCGGGCAGCGGCGCAACTACCCGCAGGAGTTCTACCAGAACACCTTCAGCGCCCGGTACGACATCACGTCCACGCGCGGCGCGCACGACCTGAAGGCCGGCATCGAGTACCTGCGCTGGCACGACACGGGCCAGTGGCAGCTCCTGTCGCGGGGCGAGTACATCTTCTCGTCCACGCCGGCCGACATCGCCCGTCGCGTGCCGTTCGACGCCTGGGACGATCCCTCGCGCTGGGACTTCAGCGGCCTCGACGCCACCGTCACGCGGTTCGATCAGAACTTCGGCGACTGGACGATCGACATCCCGCGGCCGACCCTCGCCCTCTGGATCGGGGACACCTGGAAGATCAACAACTCCCTGACCGTGAACGGCGGCGTGCGCTGGGACGCGGACTTCGGCGCGCTGGATCCGCCGCACATCACCACGCAGGTCACCTTCGACCCGCGGGCCGGCTACGTGGCCAACACGGCGCTCGGCGCGGGCCAGCGGCTGTATCCGGGCGGCTTGCGCGACATCAAGAACATCGCGCCCCGGGGCGGCTTCACCTGGAACGTGGGCGGCAAGGGCAACTTCGTCGTGCGCGGCGGCAGCGGCCTGTACTTCAGCATCCCCGACTCGAACACGACCTTCAGCATCCAGTCGTTCAACGGCGAGCGGATCCTGGTGAACTCGTTCCCGAACGACGGCCAGCCCGGCTTCATCGCCGACCCGACCCGCGGCCGGAGCGCGCAGGACTTCCTCAGCGGGAAGTTCCCCCTGCCGGCCCAGTCGCCGCGCGTGATCGCCAGCGACTACAAGATGCCGTACACGTGGCAGAGCACGATCGGCTTCCAGCGCCAGCTTGGCGAGCGCTTCGGGGTCGACGCGGACCTGACCCACTGGAAGGGCTACAACTTCGCCCGCCAGCGCGATCCGAACCTGGCCTTCAACCCGGCCACCGGCTACAACCTGCCGCCCACCGCGGCGAACCGGCCGGATCCGAAGTTCGGCAAGATCCAGTGGCTCGAGTCCACCGGGCACGCCGACTTCGCCGCGATCTCCAGCGGCCTCAACAAGCGCTATTCCAACAACTGGCAGGCCGGCGTCACCTACACGTACATGCTCTTCATGCACGACGACACGACCAACTTCCAGTACGAGGGCAACAACCCGTTCGATCCGGACGCGGAGTGGGCGCGGTCGCAGGAGTTCCAGCGGCACACGCTGCGGGTGAACGGCATCTACCACCTGCCCTTCGACATCAACCTGTCCGGCGCCTACCTGTTCGGATCGGGCAACTACTACCAGACGACGATTGCCGCGACCCCGTTCGGCGCGGTGGGCAACAACCGCACCGTCACGACGGCCCTCACCGTGCCGTCGGCGGTCCAGGACCGGTTCGACGGGCCGACGTCGTTCTCGCCGGGCGACGTCATCCCGCGCAACGCGCTCAAGGGCGATCCGCTGCACCGCGTCGACCTGCGCGTGGCGAAGGACATCCCGCTCGGCAACGGCATGCGCCTGGGCCTCATCGTGGAAGGCTTCAACATCCTCAACCACAAGAACTACGGCGCCTACCAGAGCGTGCTGAACCAGGCGAACTTCGGGACGCCGCGCCAGAACCTGCTGAACGCCTACCAGCCGCGCGTCGGCCAGGTGGCCTTCAAGCTCTCGTTCTAAGGACCGAATCGGGACAGGGGAGGGACGGTCGCCCTGCGGGGGGCCGTCCCTTCGTCGTGTACGGGCGCCGGACGGCTCAGGCGCCAGGGAAGGCGACGAGGGGCAGATCGTGCGTCTCGGCCAGCGCCGTCCACTCGGCCGAGGTTCGCGCCGCCGCCGCCGCGTCCACCGGAGCGTCGAGCGGCAGGCCCAGCGCCGCGTAGAAGCGCGCGCGGAAGTGGGGCTCGATCGCCGCGACGGCCAGCAGCCCGTCGCGGGTCCGATACACCTGGTAGGCGGGATCCCCGCCGCCGAATTGCCCGCCGGGCACGGTCAGGCCGTGCCTGAGCGGCGCCGTGAGCGGCGCCAGCGCGTCGCGCAGGCCGACCACGGTGTGGGTGCCCGGCGGTCCCGCCAGCGCGAGGAGCACGGCCGACACCGCGCGTTCGGCCCCCATCAGGTCCGCGAGCAGCGTGACGGGCAGGGCCTGGCGGACGAGGCCGGCGCCCGCCTGGTAGGTCAGGTCGTGGCCGGCCACCTGGGGCGCGCGCGTGTCGCCCACGATGGCGACGCTCCGCACGGCCGGATGCCGCGCGGCGAGGGCCGCTGGCGCCAGGCCCAGGCGGGCCAGCGCGCCGGGGCGCTGGCTGGTCACGAGCACGTCGGCCGCCGCGAGGAGGTCGTCCAGCGCGGCCTGCCCGGGCGCGGTCTTGAGGTCCAGCACCCGCCGCTCGATGCCCGCATGGAGCTCGTCGTACCACGCGCGGCTGTAGCGCCTGAGCGGATCGCCCGACGGCGGCTCCACCTTCACGGCCGACGCGCCCTCGGCGACGAGCCGCGCCACGGCCACCGGGCCGGGCACGTTCAGCGCGAGGGAGACCACTTGGACGGCGCGCAGCGGAGCCACGGCGCCGAGTCTATCCGTTCGGCGCGCCGACCCGCGAACCCGGCACCACCTCGCCCGACGCCACGAGCGCGCGGGCGCGGGCCAGCGCGGCGTCCACGTTGGGCAGGATGTTCCCGGCGCCGACGTGCTGCACGAACTCCGCGCGGGCGAGATAGGCGGCCGGCTGCTGCCGTGCGCCGCAGAACAGCATCCGCCGGCCGGAGCGGACCACGCGGTCGTGGAGCCGTTCGAGCGCGTCCACGCCGGTGGCGTCGATGGCGGTCATGTTGCGCAGGCGCAGCACCACGATCGCGTTCAGCTGCTCCACGTCGGCCGTCGCCTCGTCGAGCAGCGTCGTCGTGCCGAACAGGAACGGGCCGTGGACCCGCAGAATGCTCACGAAGGGCGGGATGTCCTTGCCCTGCAGTACGTGGGGACGGCCTTCGTCGATGTAGGCCTCGGTCACGCCCTCGACCGTGGTCGTCTGGGACACCCGGTGGACGTAGAGCAGGGCGGCCAGGACCATGCCCGACTCGACGGCCACCGTCAGGTCGGCCACCACCGTCAGGACGAACGTGAGCAGCCAGACGGCGATGTCGGTCCACTCGAGCTTGAGGATCGACGGGATCTCCGGCCACTCGCCCATGTTCCAGGCCACCACGAGCAGCACCGCCGCCAGCGTCGCCAGGGGCACGGACGAGGCCAGCGGGGCGAAGACGGCCACCACCGCCGCGAGCGTCGCCGCGTGGACGAGGGCAGCCACCGGCGTCCTGGCGCCGGCGCGGTAGTTCGTCGCGGTCCGGGCGATGGCGCCCGTCACCGGCAGCCCGCCCACGAGCGGCACGAGCACGTTGGCCACGCCCTGCGCGACCAGCTCCGTGTTCGAGTCGTGGCGGTCGCCCGTCATGCCGTCGGCCACGACGGCGGACAGCAGGCTCTCGACCGCGCCGAGGAGCGCGACCGTGATGGCGGACGGCAGGAGGGGCAGGACGAGGTCCGCCCGGAATTCCGGCACATGGACCGTCGGCAGATGCCGCGGCAGCCCGCCGAATACGCTGCCGATGGTGGCCACCGGCAGGTCCAGCAGGCGCACGGCCGCCGTGCCCAGGACCAGGGCGGCGATGGCGCCGGGCACCCGCGGCGTGAGGCGCGGAACGCCCAGGCAGATGACGAGCGATGCCACGGTGACCCCCAGCGCGGCCGGGTTGAGCGCCGGCAGGGCCTCCGCCAGCGCGCTCATCCGGGCGAAGAACTCGCCGGGCGGCGTGCCCGGCAGCCCCAGGGCGTCCTTGATCTGGGTGGTCGCGATGAGCAGGGCGATCCCGTTCGTGAAGCCGATCACGATCGGCCGCGGGATGTAGCGGACGGCCGTCCCGAGTCCCGACAGGCCGAGCGCGATGAGGATCACCCCGCCCATCATCGTCACCAGGAACAGGCCGGACAGCCCGAACTTGGCGATGATGCCGGCCACCACCACCACGAAGGCCCCGGTCGGGCCGGACACCTGGATGCTCGAGCCGCCCAGCACCGCCACCACCAGGCCGCCGACGATGGCCGTGTGCAGCCCGGCCTCCGGCGCGACGCCGCTCGAGATGGCGAAGGCCATCGCCAGCGGCAGCGCCACGAGGCCGACCGTCAGGCCCGCGACCAGGTCCGAGACGAACGTCTGGCGGGAATAGCCCCGGAGGGCGGAGGCGAGCGCCGGCCGCCACGGGGCGACCGGCATTCGTGAGAGGAACGTCTCGATATGCTGCGCCGCCCGGGCCTAGTGTACAACCTCGTGCGTCTGGGCCTCTTCGCTCTTCCCCTTGAGGCCCTGGATCTGCAGCAGCGGCGCCGCCGGCTGCTCCTTCAGCACGTGCTGGCGGTAGAGCCGCTCCATCTCGTCGTGGCGCCGCTGCTCCTCGGGTGAGCGTTCGCGCTTGCGGGCCTGGAGCTTTTCCTCGCGCGCGTTCTTCGCCACGCCGAGGACGTCGAGATCCGTCTGGGCGCCCTTCGCCACGGCCTCCGCGTTCAGCGCCAGCGAGTGGGCCGTCGTCGGCAGCGGCACCGCCTTGTTGCCCGCGAAGATCTCGTGCCGGCCGTGCTCCTCGTACCACTTCGTGAGCGTGGCCGTCATGTGCATCTTCTCGATGATCTGACGCCAGCCGATGCCGGTGTTGTAGGCGCAGAACGAGATCTCGCCCTGCTGCGTGGCGTAGGGGATGATGCACATCTCCGTGCGCCGGAAGTCGTAGTTGAAGAGATCCTGGAACCACATCCCCGCGATGAAGAGGAAGTTCCAGCGATCGGCGCGGCGCCGCTCGATGTCGGCGCGGGTGCGCGTCGCCTCGACGCTGCCGTACTTGCTGTCGGCGTCCTTCGAGGCCCCGAACGTCTTGTCGAACTTCTTCAGCAGGTCGCGCAGGCGGAAGTGGGTCGGCGACTTGAAGGCGTCGTAGTTGCGGGCCAGGGCCAGCGCCATGCCCACGATCGAGAGCGCGCGTCCGCGTCCGGCGTCGGTCACGGCGGCGACGTCCTTCGCCAGTTGCTCGCCGTTCAGGAACGCCGAGACCGGGACCGCCTCCCGCGTCTCCTTGTCGATCATGACCGCCATGCCGACGCCGCAGTTCGGGTGGCAGCCGCAGGTCAGGTTGCCCCACTGGTAGTCGGGCCCGTGGACCTGGTCGGCCCAGTCGGTGAAGGTGCCCATGAACGAGATCGGGAACCAGTCGCGGACCGGGTCGCCCATGCCCGTCTGGTTCTTCACGTCGTGCGCCAGGTGCGACAGCGTGTACCGCTGCGCGGCCCGGCGCTCGGGCGTGATCTCCTCGTCGCGCCCCGTGAAGCTCACGGGCTGGAACGACAGGAAGTTGATCTTCTTCGGGTTGTCGAGGGCGAACTCGATGACCCGGCCCACCTGCTCGTTGTTGACGCCGTTGACGATCGTGATGACGGGCACGATGTCCACGCCGGCGGCGTACAGGTTCTCGATGGCCTGCAGCTTGACGTCGAACAGGTTGCCGACCCGGCGGTGCGAGTTGGCGGCGTTCCCGATGCCGTCGAACTGCAGGTAGGCGTAGCGGAGCCCCGCCTCGGCCGCCTGCTTCGCGAACTCGGGCGACTTGGCGAACTCGATGCCGTTGGTGGCGGCCTGGACCGACGTGTAGCCGACCTGCCGCGCGTACCGGATGGCGTCGAGGAAGTAGGGCGACAGCGTGGGCTCGCCGCCCGAGAACTGCACCGACATCTGCCGCTTCGGCTTGATGCTGATCGCGTTGTCGAGCACCGTCTTGATGTCGTCCCAGGTCAGCTCGTGTACGAAGCCCACCTGGTTGGCGTCCATGAAGCACGGGTCGCACATCATGTTGCAGCGGTTGGTGAGGTCCACCGTGAGGACCGCGCCGCGGCCGTACTTGATCGTGCTGCTGCCGTGGTTGTGGAGCGTGGCGTCGTTGTGGGCCCGGATGTCGCGGCCGGGGAACACCTGTTCCAGGTGCTTGAAGAACTCGGTGTCGACCGCCATCACGTCCTCGAAGTGGCCGTGCACGGGGCAGTCCTTCACCATCAGGATGCGGCCATCGCGCTCGAGGATCGTGGCCTTGATCTCGCCGACCTTCTCGTCGAGCAGCGACGAGACCGGCTTCTTGCCGTCCAGAATTTCCTGCCGCGCTTCCCGGACGCAGGTCGGGCAGAGCGAATCGGTCTGCCGCGGCCAGCCGAGCGTCGGCTTGGACTTCTGGTACGACTTGAGCATGGGCTCGTCGGACCATTTGGGCGTGAAGGTGGCGCCGGGGGCGATGCGATTGAGGCGCGAGAACACCGCCCACGCTCCGTTCGCGGCGAGTGATAGACCCTTCTCCACGTACTTGACGGGTGCGTGCATTGTTCAGGTCTCCAGGTGGGCAGACGGCTCGACCCCGATGGGTGGGGAGGGTCGGCGTCCAGGGTGCACCAACATCTGATGCTCTTTCTGTAGTCCCGTTTCAGGCCCGGCGTCAATGCCCGGGGATTCCCCGGGAGGGCCCCGGGTGCCGCCCCCGTGGACGGCGACGCCGCGCTGGTAGACTCTGGCGCATGGATGTCATGCGTGCTGGAGCCGTCATCGTCGCCGCCATGCTCGCCGCCGGTGTGCCGGTTCACACGCAGACGCCGCCGGCGCCGCCGCTGATCCTGACACGCGCGTCAGTGATCGACGTCGTGACGGGCGCCGTGCGGTCCAACCAGACCCTGGTGCTGTCCGACGGCCGGATCCAGGCCATTGGCGACACGGCGCCCCCTGACGCCGGACGCCGGCGGATCGACCTGGGCGGGCGCTTCGTGGTCCCGGGGCTCATCGACGCGCACGTGCACATCGCGGGCGCGGCGGCCATGCGCGCGGCCCTCGAGAGCGGCGTCACGACGGTCCGGAGCGCGGGCGTGTCCCACTTCGTCGACGTGGGGCTTCGGGAGCTGGTCGCGCGGGGCTCGCTCCCCGGCCCAGACGTGCTCGCGGCCGGCTACCACGTCCGGCCCCAGCCGGCCGCCGAGGCCTTCCTGGACACCCCGGACCTCGGGGACCTCCTGACGCCGGGCCTCACGACCGTCCAGGGCCTGCGCCGCTTCGTCCGCGCCAACCTCGCCCGGCAGGTGGACTGGATCAAGGTGCTGGCCACGGAGCGCGCGGGCACGCCCGACACCGATCCGCGCAAGCAGGTCTACACCGAGGCGGAACTCGCGCTGGTCGTCACCGAGGCCGGGGCCCGCGGCGTCCCGGTGATGGCCCACGCGCACGGGGCCGAGGGCGCCCTCGCCGCGGTCCGGGCGGGCGTGCGGAGCATCGAACATGGCACGTTCCTCTCGGACGAGACGCTGCGGCTGATGGCCGCCCGCGGCACCTACTTCGTCCCGACCGTGGACGTCGTCAACGACCTGGCGTCGCCCGGCGGTGAGTACGACAACGCGGCCCTGCAGCGCCGGGGGCAGATGCTGAAGCCCGTCCTCCTGGAGACGATCGCGCGCGCCCGGGCCGCGGGCGTGAAGATCGTCACCGGCTCGGACACCGGCTACGGACCGGACAGCATGGCGCGCATCCCGCGCGAGATCCAGGAGCTCGTGGCGGCGGGCCTGCCGCCCCTGGCGGCGCTGCAGGCGGCTACCAGCGTCCCTGCTGAGATGCTGCGCCTGGAGACGCGTGTGGGCCGTCTCGCCCCGGGCTTCGACGCCGATCTCGTCGTGGTGGACGCCAATCCCCTGGATCGGCCGCGGACGCTGCTCGACCCGCTCCTCGTCGTGAGCAACGGCCAGGTGGCCATCGACCGGCTCGGCTTCGGGAAATAGCGCCGCGGAGCCGCCGCCGGGCTGGGGCAGAATGCTGCCCATGAAGCGATCGGGCGTCGCCGACCTGCCCCTGCACGGCGGCCGCGTGCCGCAATGGCTGGCGGCCAGGATGACGGCGCTCGGCACGGCCATCACCGAGACCGTGGTCCATCACTATGGCCGGAGCGCGTTCCTGGCGCGGTTGAGCGACCCGTACTGGTTCCAGGCGCTCGGCGCCGTGATGGGGATGGACTGGCACTCCTCCGGCATCACGACCTCGGTGATGGGGGCGTTGAAGCGGGGGCTGAATCCCCGCGCGCGCGAACTGGGCATCCACGTCTGCGGCGGCCGCGGCCGCCACTCGCGCCGGACGCCCGACGAGCTCCGGGCGGTGGCCGACCGGGTGGGCGTGGACGGCGAGGCCCTGGCCCGGGCCAGCCGCCTCACGGCCAGGGTCGACAACAACGCCGTGGACGACGGCTTCCAGATCTACCTGCACGCGTTCGTCGTGACCGCGGACGGCGAGTGGGCGGTCGTGCAGCAGGGGCTCAGTCCCGAGCGGCGGATGGCGCGGCGCTACCACTGGCACTCGCCGACCGTGGGCGACTTCACGGCCGACCCGCACACGGGCATCGTGGGCGAGCCCGAAGGCCTCATCCGCAACCTGGTGGACGCCCGCGCGTCGGCCGCGCGGGAGGCGCTGGTGACGATCGCCCTGGACGACCCGTCCGAGGTCCTCCGGACGGTGCGGCGCCTCGAGATGCCGGCCCGCCACGACGTGCGCGCGCGCGACGTGCACGAGCGCCGCCTGGGCGCCGTGCTGGCCCTCGCGCACGAGCGAGGCCTCGGCGACTTCGCCTCGTTCCTCCTGCTCGAGCAGCTCGGCCCGCGGACGCTGCAGTCGCTGGCCCTGGTGGCCGAAGTGGTGCACGGGGCGCCCACGCGGTTCGACGACCCGGCGCGGTTCTCCTTCGCCCTCGGCGGCAAGGACGGCCACCCGTTTCCCGTGCCGCTCGCCGTCTACGACGAGACGATCGGCGTGCTGCGCCGGGCCCTCGACGCCGCGGCCGTGGGCCGCACGGAGAAGCTCCAGGGGTTCCAGCGCCTCGACGCCTTCACGCGCGCGATCGCGCGGGGCGCGGCGCCGGCGGCGGATGTGGAAGCCGTCATCGCCCGGGAACGGGCCATGGCGCCGGCGTACGGCGGACGGACCGTCCTGGATGATCCGCGGAGGCGCCGCGCGCCCCGGCGCTTACGCGGACAGCTTCCGCTCTTCGCGCCCGACGACCGGTCGGGCACGTAGCGGCCGCGGCGCCACCGCGCGGTCAGTCGCCAGTCACCGACGCGACGACCGCGGCGGTCACGTCGGCGGTCGTCGCGGTCCCCCCGAGATCCGGCGTCCGGACGCGCCCCTCGGCGAGGAGGCGTTCCAGCGCGGCGATGACCTCGCGGCCCGCCTCGGCCTCCCCGAGATGTTCGAGCATCAGGGCCGCGGCCCAGATGGCGCCGACGGGGTTCGCGATGCCTCGCCCCGCGATGTCGGGGGCGGAGCCGTGGATGGGCTCGAACATCGAGGGGCTGGTCCGGGCGGGATTCAGGTTGGCGCCCGGCGCCACGCCGAGCGATCCGGTGAGTGCTGCGCCCAGGTCGGTCAGGATGTCGCCGAACAGGTTCGACGCCACCATCACGTCCAGCGACTCCGGATGCGTGACCATGCGCGCGGCGAGCGCGTCCACGTGGTACTTCCGCACGGTGAGCGTTGGGAACTCGCGGGCGACCTCGTCGACGACCTCGTCCCACAGCACCATCGAGTGCTGCAGGGCGTTGGACTTGGTCGCGCTCGCCAGGAGCTTCCGCGGGCGGCGCATGGCCAGCTCGCAGGCATAGCGGACCACCCGCTCCACGCCCCGCCGCGTGAAGAGCCCGGTCTGCTCGGCCACCTCGTGCGGCGTGCCCCGGTGCAGCCGTCCGCCGAGGCCGGCGTACTCGCCCTCCGAGTTCTCGCGCACGCACACCCAGTCGATGTCCGCGGGGCCCCGCCCGGCCAGCGGCCCGGGCACGCCGGGCAGCAGCCGCATCGGGCGCAGGTTCACGAACTGCTCGAACCGCTGCCGGATCGGCAGGATGAGCTCCCACACCGACACGTGGTCGGGGACGCCCGGCGCGCCGATGGCGCCGAGGAAGATCGCGTCGGCCGTCCGGAGCCGGTCGAGCGCGTCGGCCGGCATCATCCGCCCCTCGCGCAGGTAGTACTCGCAGCCCCACGGATGGTCGGTGGCCCGGACGACGAACCCGTGCCGCCCGGCCGCCGCCCGCACGACGGCCATCGCCGCGGGTGTGACTTCCTGCCCGATGCCGTCACCCGCGATGACGGCGATGTCGCAGCGCCTGCTGCTGTCCATGGCTCGTAATCTCGACGTTCGTGCCGGCCGCCCCCGCCGCTAGACGCCCGGCGGCGTGAAGCGCCCGTCGGCCGCGAGCCACCCGCCGTCGGCATAGAGGACGGTGCCGGTGACGTAGCTGGCGGCGTCGGACAGGAGGAACACCGTCGGGCCGGCGATCTCGTCGGGGCGGCCCCATCGGTTCATGGGCGTCTTCGCGGCGTAGGCGGCGTACCACTCCGGCACGGCCTTGATCGGGGCCGTCAGCGGCGTCTCGATCACGCCGGGGCCCACGGCATTCACCCGCACGCCGAGCGGCGCCCACTCGGTCGCCGCGGTCCTGGCGAGCTGCAGGATGCCGGCCTTCGTCATCGCGTAGACGGCCTGTCCCGGCTCGGTCGCCACCGATCGAATCGAGCTGAACAGCACGATGCTGCCCGAGCCCTGGGCCGTCATGATGCGGCCGGCCGCCGACAGCACGTTGAAGTTGCCGCGCAGGTTGACGCGGACGACCCGGTCGAACTCCTCGCCCGAGTACTTGAGGATCGTCTTCCTGACGTTGATGGCGGGCGTGCAGACCAGGCCGTCGAGGCGTCCGTGGGCGGCGGCCAGCCCGTCGAAGCAGGCGCCGACCGCCGCGTCGTCGACGATGTCGACGGCGCCGCTCTCCGCCTTGCCGCCGCGGGCGGCGATGGCGGCCGCCGTCGCCGCGGCCGCGTCGGCCTTCACGTCCAGGCAGATCGCGTGACCGCCCTGCCGTGCGACGGCATCCGCCACGGCGGCGCCGATGCCGGAGCCCGCGCCGATCACCACGATCGCCTTGCCATCCAGCCGGAACAGGTCTGTCACGAATCGCTCCTCAGGCCGCGGCGGCGGTGGGGTCGGGCGGCGTTCGCCGCCTGACGGCGGCCACCAGGAAGAACGCCGCGGCGGCCGCCACCAGGCCCGCCAGGCTCGGGTTGAACCAGATCGTGCGCGCGGCCCACGGCTGCGTGTTGAGATACAGCAGCACCGCCATGCCGGCGGCCACCGACGCGAGCGCCTCCGGCGTTCCGGCGCGGCGGACGTAGAGGCCGGCGGCGATGGGCACGAACAGGCTCACGCCCAGCAGCGAGTAGAAGATCGTCAGCGCCGCGATCACGTTGGGCAGGCGGACGGCCAGCAGCACGCCGGCCAGCCCGCCGGCGGCGGCCGCAATCCGCGCCACCAGCAGCACCTGCCGGTCGGTCGCGCGCGGGTGCACGAAGCGCTTGTAGAGGTCCTGCGACAGCGACGTCGACAGCATGAAGAGGATCGCGTCGCACGTGCTCACCTCCGCGCTGAAGACCGCGGCGAGCCCGATGGTGCCGAGCAGCCACGGCATGGACTGCACCAGGAGCGTCGGCAGCACCAGGTCGCGAGCCTCGAGCCCCGGGTGCAGGTGCCGCGCGGCCAGGCCCAGCAGCAGCGGCACGAACGCGAAGACCATCTGGACCGCGCCGGCCGCGCCGATGCCGAGCCGCACGGCGCGCTGGTTCTCGGCGCCATAGGCCTTCTGGATGAGCCCCGGCGAGATGACGAACGCCGGCCCGAGGAGCGCCAGGAAGGCGTACCCCGATCCGGGGCCGCTCGAGTACAGCGGATCCCAGAACGTCGCCGGCAGGTCCGGCGTGGCGGCGATGCCGGCCAGCCCGCCGGCCGCCGAGAGCGCCAGCGGGACGGCGACGAGAAGACCCGCCAGCAGGACGCCGAGCTGGACGGCGTTGACCCAGGCGGAGCTCAGCAGGCCGCCGGCCGAGAAGTAGATCGTCATCGCGAGGCCGCCGATGGCCGCTCCGACCGGACGCGGGATATCGGCCACCGCCGCCAGGACCGCGGCGCCGGCGATGAGCTGGCCGGCGAGGATCGCGAGCGTGCCGAGCCAGATGAGGGCCGACAGCAGGCCCCTGACGAGCGGGCCGTACCGGAGTTCCAGGTAGTCGCCGGCCGTCAGGAGACCGTGATCGGCGGCCTCTTTCCACAGACGCGGCCCGATCCAGAAGGCGAGCACGAGCGAGCCGAGACCCGCCGCCCCGTTCCAGAACCACGCGCTGACGCCGTCGATGTAGGCCTGGCCGGCCGCGCCGATGGTCGTGCCGGCGCCGATGTTGGCGGCGAGGACGGTGGAGAAGACGAGCGGCGCCGACAGCCGACGGCCGGCGACGAAGAAGTCGGCGCTTCCGCGAACGCGGCGGCCGACCCACACGCCGAACGCCGTGAGGGCGGCCGAGTAGACCAGGAGGAAGGCGAGCTGCATCGGGGCCGCCGGGCGCGCCTATCGCCTCGGCAGGTCCCGCGCCGCGGGCAGGTTCGGCAGGCCCGTGGCCTCGGTGGCCGCCCGCACGATTGCCCGGGCCATCACGTCGGCGGCGAGCGCCCCGATCTGCGTGATGTTGGCCTCGCCGGTCCAGCGGCCCGTGGCCAGCGAGAACACGGTGTCGCCGTCGCCCATCGTGTGGGACGGGAAGATGGCGCGCGCGTAACCGTCGTCCGCCATGAGCGCCATCCGGTGGGCTTCGGCCTTGGTCAGGCGCGCGTTCGTGGCCACGAGCCCGATCGTCGTGTTCTCGCCCGGGCGGCCGGCCCGGGGGGGCGGACCCGCGCGCAGGAGCGTGCGCGCGTCGGCGAACGTGCCGTCGGGGTTGCGTACGCCGGCCACGACCTGGCCGGTGTCGGGGTCGATGATGTCGCCGACCGCGTTCACGGCCACGATTGCGCCGACCACGAGGCCGTTGGGCATCGCGATCGCGTAGCTGCCGAGGCCCGCCTTCATCGCGCGCCCCTGGCCCCCGGACTTGCCGACGGTGGCGCCGGCGCCGGCGCCGACCGAGCCTTCCTTCACGGCGTCGCCGGTCGCCGCCGCGGCCGCTTTGTAGCCGCAGTCGGCGGTGGGCCGGATCGACGGATTGCCGCCGACCGGCAGGTCGAACAGGATGGCGGCCGGCACGATGGGCACCTTGGCGATGCGCACGTCCCAGCCCATGCCGTGCTCCTCCAGCCACTTCACGGCGCCCGTCGCCGCGTCGAGGCCGAAGGCGCTCCCGCCCGACAGCACGACGGCGTTCACCTTGTCCACCATATTGGACGGATCGAGCAGGTCGGTCTCGCGGGTGCCCGGGGCGCCGCCGCGCTGGGCGACGCCGCCCACCGCGCCCTCGCCGTCCACGAGGATGACGGTGCAGCCCGTGGGACGCTCCGCCAGCGTGATCGAGCCCACCTTGATCCCCTCCACGGCCGTGATGCCCCGCGGATCGGGACCGGCGGCCGCGCCCGCGAGGGCCGCGCCGGCGGCCACCGCGGCAGCGAGCGTGAGGGGAAGGGCACGGCGTCGTGCGGTGGCGGGGCGGTGAAGGACGCGCGTCATCGGGGACCTCGGCCGGCCCGCGTGAAGGGCGTTCGCCCGGTCGCGGACCGCGGTCGTGATGTTACGGGATACGACCGGTGTTGACCAAGCGCGCCGTTGCTCGCAAGATGATGCGACTGTGGGTGTGGACCTGGCCTCCGTCGATCGGGTGCTCGCCGCCGTGGACGCGGCCGCCGACGAGATCGTCGCCTTCACGAGCGACCTGCTCAGGATTCCCACGGTCAATCCGCCCGGCGAGGAGTACGAGACCTGCGCGCGCTTCCTCGGCGAACGCCTCCGGGACTTCGGGTTCGACGTCCATTACGTGGCGGCCGACGGCCATCCCGATCACACGGCGCGTCACCCGCGCGTGAACGTGATCGGCCGGCGGGCGGGCCGTCACGCGCATCCGCTCGTGCACCTCAACGGCCACTTCGACGTCGTGCCGGCGGGGGCCGGCTGGACGGTGGACCCCTTCGGCGGGGTCGTCCGCGACGGCCGGATCTACGGGCGGGGCGCCTGCGACATGAAGGCCGGCATCGCCGCCGCCGTGTTCGCCGCCGAGGCCCTGCGCCGCGCGGGCGTGGACCTGCCGGGGACGCTCGAGGTGAGCGGGACGGTGGACGAGGAGAGCGGCGGGCTGGCCGGCGTGAAGTACCTCGCCGACGAGGGCTGGCTCGCCAAGGACAAGACCGACTTCGTCATCATCCCCGAACCGCTGGACGTGGACCGGGTCTGCGTGGGCCACCGGGGCGTGTACTGGTTCGAGGTCGAGGCGCAGGGCCGGATCGGCCATGGCAGCATGCCGTTCCTCGGCGCCAACGCCATCGAGGGACTCGGCCGGTTCCTGCACCTCGTCGAGCAGGAGCTGAAGCCCCGCCTCGCGGCCCGGATCACCGAGGTCCCCGTGGTCCCGGCGGGCGCCCGCCACGCCACCATCAACACCAACGGCATCGAGGGCGGGCAGCCCGTCGACGGCGTGCAGACGCCGTGCGTGGCCGACCGCTGCCGCGCCATTTTCGATCGGCGCTTCCTGCTCGAGGAGGGCCTCGACGCGGCCCGGGCCGAGATCGCCGAGTTCGTGGGCCGCGCCCGGCACCTGGCTCCCGACATCCGCTTCGAACTGCACGATCGGCTGATCGTGCATCCCACCCGGACGCCCGACGACTCGCCGATCATTCCGGCGCTCACCGGCGCGATTCGCCGCGTCCTCGGCAGGGAGCCCTCGCTCGTCGCCAGCCCCGGCACCTACGACCACAAGCACGTGGCCCGGGTGGCCGGCGTCCCGCACTGCGTCGCCTACGGCCCGGGCGAGCTCGTCCTGGCCCACCAGCCCGACGAGTACTGCGCGATCGACGACCTCGTCGCCGCCACCAAGGTCATCGCGATCGCGACGATGGAGCTGATGGCGTCAAGGGCGTCGTAGGGACCAGGGACCTGGGACCTGGGACGAGATCGACCCGTCGCACCGGCACCGTCGGCTCCATTCGCTGGTCCCTGAACCCTGGTCCCGAGTCCCTGCTGATTTCTGCTCGAACCTACTGCGCGCTCTCCAGATGCGCCGCCCACGCATTCACGATCGGCGCAAGCGAGCCTCGCGTGAGGGCGTAGGCGCGCGCCCAGGCCCGGGCCTGGGTGCGGTCGCCCGCGATCGTGGCGGCGTCGGTGCCCGCCGCGTGGCGCTGGTACAGCGCGAAGACGCCCGCGGCCAGCGCCGGTCCGTCCTTGGCGCCCTGGCCGGACAGGTACGGCGTCAGCAGGGGCAAGGCCTTGGCGGCATCGCCCGCCAGGGCATAGGCCAGGGCGAGATCGCGGGTGGTGCGGCCGTCGCCGGCCCTGGCGCCCGCGGCCTGCTCCAGCGGCGCGACCGCCGCGCGCGGCTGGCCGTTCCGGATCCAGGCCTCGGCGGCGAGCCGGCCGAACGCCGGGAAGGTCCCGGCCGGGACCGCCATGAGGAGGCCGGCGGCGTCCTTCTCGCGCTGCTGCAGGAGCAGGCAGGCCCCGAGCATCGCGCGCGCGACGGCGAAACCGTTCTGCAGGCGCATGGCCGTCTCGAACTGGGTCGAGGCCCGGTCGTACTGCCCCTTCGCGAAGAAGTCCATGCCGCGCACGAACGCCGCCACGCCCTGATCGCCGGCGCTCAGGGCTTCGAGGGCGCCGTCGGTCATCTGGCCGCCGCGGGCCGTCTTGATGGCCGCCAGAACCCCGGGCGTCCGGCCCTGTTCCACGGCCTGCCACAGCGCGGACGTCGTCGCCGCGTCGAGCAGGTCGTCCTTCGACGCCGCCGGCAGCGATCCGGTGATGGCGGCGTGGAGCTCGGCCGGCGTCGCGATGGCGCCCGCCTCGGCCGAGGCGATGCGCGTGGTGGGCACGACCTTGAACGGGCGGATGAGCGCGCCGCGGGAGACGCCGTTCTCGGTGAAGGTGACCTTGGCGATGTACGACCCCGGAGGCACGGCGCCGACGTCGACGCGTCCCTGGGCCACGCGCACCTCGGGCGAGGAGCCCTCGGTGACCGGCAGCGGCTGCGACAGGAGCACGCTGCTCGCTTCGTCGCGCTGGATGTCGAGGCGCGCGGCCACCTCGGCGGGCTGGCCGGCCGCGGGCGCGTACGCCTCGGCGAGCGCCACCAGCCGGCCGTCGTAGATGCGGGGCTCGACCACGGGGGCGATGCCGTCGGCCCCCTGGGGCTCCTGGGCAATGAGCAGGTCGCCCAGCGCCAGCGTGTCGCCGTCCATCTGCCAGGCCTGCACTTCGCGCTCCACGCTCCCGACGCGTTTGTCCTCGTTGGCGAGCGCGACGCGCAGCCGGTAGTTGCCCGGATCCAAGGTCAGGATCGTGGCGAGGCTGGCCAGCGTGTCGTCGCCCTCCACCGTCCGCAGGTCGCGCGAGCCCTCGGTCGCCGCGATGACCCTGCCCTCCTTGGTGGCCACCACCACGCCGGCGGCGTAGGTGAGGGGCTCGTCTGCCTCGCGTTCGACCTCGGTGGCCACGACGAGCCGGACCCGCGAGGAGCCAGGCTCCTTGTAGGTCCACGTCGTGACCCGCATCGGGAGCGCCGTGGCCGCCGCGGTGGACCTGAGCGTCCGCTTCAGGGCCTCGACGGGCGTGGCGGCCGGCGGGCCCTCCGGTGACAGGAACGTGCGCCGCGCGCGGACGGTCAGGCCGCGACGCAGCGTCTTCACCTCGATCCGGTGGCGCTTGCCGTCGCGGTCGCCGGGACTGGGCTCGACGCCCAGCAGGTAGTAGCCGGCCAGCGCCTCCTCGAGCCGGCGGAACGGGACGTCGGCGCCCGAGACGACCCGGTGCAGCGTGCCCCGTGCCATGCCCGCGAGCATGATGAGGCCCTCTTCCTGCAGCCGGCGGTCGGGACCGGCGGTGGTCGGCATCTGCGACTGCGCGGCGTCGAACGGCGCGACGTCGAGCAGCATCACGTCGAGCGAGGCGTGCACCTGGGCGGCGACGTCGGCCAGGTCCTCCAACTCGCCGCCGAGGCTCTCGAGCACGAGGCCCTCGGAGATGAGCAGGACCGACTTCGGGCCGTCCATCGCCCCCAGGCTCTGCAGCACGGCGCGGATGGCGCTGACGGACCGGTCGGTCTGGTGGCGGAGGTCGCCGACGATGCCGGCGGCCTCCTGTTCCACGTCGCGCTCGCAGCGCTCGAGGTCGGCCGCGCCGAAGACGGTCGCGCATTCCCGCGCGATCACCTGCTGGATGAGCATCGCGTCGCTCTGGCGGTAGAGCGCGAACGCCTCGCTGATGCTGATGTTGAAGCGGCGCGACTGCGGCACCATGCTGCCGCTCACGCGCAGCATGGCCTCGCGCAGCTTCATGCGGTCGGTGGTGAAGTCCACCGTCTCGCCGGGCGCCGGGACCGCCACCAGGCCCACGCGGTCGCCGGGCTGCAGGCGGTCGAGGAACTTCAGCGCGCTCTGCATCACGGGACGGACGGCGCCGAAGCGGATGTTGCCCTGATCGACGATCAGGAGGATGGCGCGGCCGACCGGGCCCTTGCTGCCGCCATTCGACGTGATGCCGTAGTCCGGGGGCGGTTCGGTCTTCACCGGCACCACCGGCGCCGGGCCGCGCGGCGCCAGCCCGGCCTCGAGCGCGTCGGTCATCTTGATGTACTCGGACGTCGCGATGCGCCGGGCCTTGCCGTCCACCTCGACCTGGAAATCGGCCGACGTCAGGTCCGTCACCTGGCGGCCGTCGCGATCGAGCACGGTGACGTCCAGCGGCAGCACCTCGACGCCGGTGCGGAAGACCGGATCCTGGTCCGGCGGCGGGGCCGCCGGCTGCTGCGCCCCGGGGCGGGCGGCGGCGAGCGCGAGCGCGACGAGGGCGAGCGGAAGTCCCAACCGAGTCATCGAACCCTCTCGCCCGGGCCGCGGGCGTCGCGATGGCGGCAGGCCTCGAGGCGCGTCGAGGCCGACGTCGCGGCGTCCGGCCGGGCCGGTCCGGCCGGTGGCCGACGGCACATTATGAGCCGATCCGGGGCCGCGGCGACGCCCCCGCGCGCGGTCCGTTATGATCGCGGGCTGTGTCGCTTCGAGACGTGCTCATCATCGGCGCCGGCCCGTCCGGGCTCGCCACCGCCATCGCGTGCCGCCACCACGGCCTGGACTACCTGGTCGTCGAGCAGGGGGCCCTCGTGGACGCCGTCGCCAGGTTCCCCCTCAACATGGTGTTCTTCACCACGCCGGAACTGCTCGAGATCGGCGGCGTGCCGTTGACGACACCGTACGAGAAGCCCACGCGCGCCGAGGCCCTGCGCTACTACCGGAAGGTCACCGACGTCTTCCAGCTGCAGGTCGCGCTCTTCGAGAAGGTGACGGCCGTGGAACGCGACGGCAGCGGCTCCGACGCGCCCTTCGTGGTGACGACGACCTCGGCGCAGGGCGTGGTCCGCGCCCGCGAGGCCCGTGCCGTGGTGCTCGCCATGGGCTACTACGACCGTCCGAACCGGCTCGGCGTCCCCGGCGAGGACCTGCCGCACGTGTCGCACGCCTACAGCGAGCCGCACCCGTGCTACCGGCGCCGGGGGGGGGTGGG
>JBFWXO010000021.1:0-102963 GCA_050187355.1 Vicinamibacterales bacterium | reverse complement strand
TCGGCGAGCTGCTCGAGAACCAGTTCCGGATCGGCCTGGTCCGCATGGAGCGGGCGATCAAGGAAAAGATGTCGGTCTACCAGGAAATGGCGACCGCCATGCCGCACGACCTGATCAACGCGAAGCCCGTGATGGCCGCCATCCGCGAGTTCTTCGGGTCGTCGCAGCTGTCGCAGTTCATGGACCAGACCAACCCGCTGTCGGAGGTGACGCACAAGCGCCGCCTCTCGGCCCTTGGTCCGGGCGGGCTCTCGCGCGAGCGCGCGGGCTTCGAAGTGCGCGACGTCCACACGACGCACTACGGGCGCATCTGCCCGATCGAGACGCCGGAAGGTCCCAACATCGGCCTCATCAGCTCGCTGAGCTGCTACGCGCGCATCAACGAGTTCGGCTTCATCGAGTCGCCCTACCGCAAGGTGAAGGACGGCCGGGTCGTGGACTACGTGATCGTCACCAACAGCGGGGGCAACCCGAAGTACAAGGTCGGCGACATCGTCCCGTCCGACGAGCTGGTGGGAGCGGACGGCCGCAGCAAGAAGAAGGGCGTGGAGTACGAGCCTCACGCCTTCTATCTGTCCGCGTGGGAAGAGGACCAGTACATCATCGCCCAAGCCAACGTCGAGATCGACGAGGACGGGCACCTGGCCCTGGAGCGCGTGAACGCCCGCAAGCAGGGCGACTTCATCCTCGCGCGCCGCGACGAGGTCGACTTCATCGACGTCTCGCCGAAGCAGCTGGTGTCGGTGGCGGCTTCGCTCATTCCCTTCCTCGAGAACGACGACGCGAACCGCGCGCTCATGGGGTCGAACATGCAGCGCCAGGCCGTGCCGCTGCTCCGCGCCAAGTCGCCCTATGTGGGCACGGGCATGGAGTACATCACGGCCCGCGACTCCGGCGCCGTCATCGTCGCGCGCCGGTCGGGCACGATCGACTTCGTGGACAGCACGCGCATCGTCGTCCGCGTCGAGGGCAGCGAGGATACGAGCAAGGAGATGGGGGCCGACATCTACCCCCTGACCAAGTTCAAGCGGTCCAATCAGAACACCTGCATCAACCAGAAGCCGATCGTCGCGGTCGGGCAGCGCGTGCACAAGGGCCAGGTGCTGGCGGACGGCCCGTGCACCGAGCTGGGTGAACTCGCGCTCGGCCGCAACGTGCTGGTCGCGTTCATGCCGTGGCGCGGCTACAACTTCGAGGACGCCATTCTCGTGTCCGAGAAGGCGGTCAAGGAGGACTACTACACCTCGATTCACATCGAGGAGTTCGAGATCGAGGCGCGCGACACGAAGCTGGGGCCCGAGGAAATCACCCGGGACATCCCGAACGTGTCCGAGACGTACCTCCGCGATCTCGACGACAGCGGCATCATCCGGATCGGCGCCTACGTGAAGCCGGGCGACATCCTGGTGGGCAAGGTCACGCCGAAGGGCGAGACGCAGCTCACGCCGGAAGAGAAGCTGCTGCGCGCCATCTTCGGCGAGAAGGCCGGCGACGTGCGCGACGCCTCCCTCATCTGCCCGCCGGGCATCGAGGGCATCATCGTCGGCGTCAAGATCTTCTCCCGCAAGGGCATCGAGAAGGACGACCGGGCCAAGGCGATCGAGCAGGAAGAGCTCGACACCATGGAGAAGAACCAGCAGGACGAGATCCGCATCCTGCACGAGGAGACGAAGAAGCGGGTGGCCCAGCTCCTGGCCGGGCGGAACCTGCGGGCGGACCTCTTCGACGAGTTCGGCCGCGAGCGCCTGCTCCGGAAGGGGCAGGCCCTGACGCCGGAGACGATGCAGGACCTGCCGTTCACGGTCCTCGTGCGCGCGAAGATCGAGACCGACGACGCCGGCCTGGAGCCCGACCTGCGCGCCATCGAGGAGCGCACGGAGCGGCAGGTCGACGTCATCCGGCAGATCTTCGAGGAGAAGAAGGAGAAGGTGCGCCGCGGCGACGAGCTGCCGCCGGGCGTCATCAAGCTGGTCAAGGTCTACGTCGCCATGAAGCGCAAGCTGCAGGTGGGCGACAAGATGGCCGGCCGGCACGGCAACAAGGGCGTGATCGCCCGGGTCCTGCCCGAGGAGGACATGCCGTACCTGCCGGATGGCACGCCGGTCGAGATCGTGCTCAACCCGCTGGGCGTGCCGTCGCGCATGAACGTCGGGCAGATCCTGGAGACGCACCTCGGCTGGGCGGCGCACGCCCTCGGCCTCTACTTCGCGACGCCCGTCTTCGACGGCGCCACCGAGGCGGAGATCACCAACTGGCTCGACCAGGCGGGGCTGGACCAGCAGGGCGGCAAGACGCGCCTCCGCGACGGCCTCACGGGCGACCTGTTCGAGCAGCCCGTGACCGTCGGCTACATCTACATGCTGAAGCTGTCGCACCTCGTGGACGACAAGATTCACGCACGGTCGATCGGGCCGTACTCTCTCATCACGCAGCAGCCGCTCGGCGGCAAGGCGCAGTTCGGCGGCCAGCGGTTCGGCGAGATGGAGGTCTGGGCGCTCGAGGCGTACGGCGCCGCGCACATCCTCCAGGAGCTCCTCACGGCCAAGTCGGACGACGTGACGGGCCGCGCCAAGATCTACGAGTCGATCGTCAAGGGCGATGCCAGCTTCACGCCTGGCCTGCCCGAGTCGTTCAACGTGCTCATCCGCGAGCTGCAGTCACTCTGCCTCGATGTGGAGCTGATTTCCACGAAGCGTCGGCCAGTCGAGACCATCGACGTGCCGGCCGAGCCGGTGCTGGAGGGCTGAGGAATCCATGTTGAGACCAAGCTTCACGGACAACAAGACCGCCCTACGGGCCGACTTCGACGCGATTCGCATCAGTCTCGCGTCGCCCGAGAAGATCGAGCAGTGGTCCTTCGGCGAGGTGACCAAGCCCGAGACAATCAACTACCGCACGTTCAAGCCCGAGCGCGACGGCCTGTTCTGCGCGAAGATCTTCGGCCCGATCACCGACTGGGAGTGCCTCTGCGGCAAGTACAAGCGCATGAAGCACCGCGGCGTGATCTGCGACAAGTGCGGCGTCGAGGTCACGCAGGCGAAGGTCCGGCGCGAGCGCCTCGGCCACATCCGCCTGGCGACGCCGGTGAGCCACGTGTGGTTCTTCAAGGGGCTGCCGAGCCGCATCGGGCATCTGCTCGACATCCCGCTGCGCGATCTCGAGCGCGTCCTCTACTTCGAGGCCTACGTCGTGGTCGACCCCGGCGACACGGACCTCAAGCAGAACCAACTGCTGAACGAGGACCAGTTCCGGAAGGCCCGGGAAGAGTACGGCTTCACGCGCTTCAAGGCCCAGATGGGGGCCGAGGCGATCAAGGAGCTGCTGCGCCGGGTGCAGATCGAGACCCTGGCGGTCGAGCTCCGCGAGAAGATGCGGAGCGAGACGTCGGCCCAGAAGAAGCTGAAGTTCGCCAAGCGGCTGAAGGTCGTGGACTCGTTCCGGAAGTCCAGTAACAAGCCGGAGTGGATGATCCTGGACGTGGTGCCCGTGATCCCGCCCGAACTGCGGCCGCTGGTGCCGCTGGACGGCGGCCGATTCGCCACCTCGGACCTGAACGACCTGTACCGCCGGGTGATCAACCGGAACAACCGCCTCAAGAAGCTCATGGAGCTGAAGGCGCCGGACGTCATCATCCGCAACGAGAAGCGCATGCTCCAGGAAGCGGTGGATGCGCTCTTCGACAACGGCCGGCGCGGGCGCGTGCTGCGCGGCGCGAACAACCGGCCGCTGAAGTCGCTGTCCGACACGCTGAAGGGCAAGCAGGGCCGGTTCCGCCAGAACCTGCTCGGCAAGCGCGTGGACTACTCGGGCCGGTCGGTGATCGTGGTCGGCCCTGAGCTGAAGCTGCACCAGTGCGGGCTGCCCAAGAAGATGGCGCTCGAGCTGTTCAAGCCGTTCATCTACAACAAGCTCGAGGAACGGGGCCTGGTCGCGACCATCAAGCAGGCCAAGGAGATGGTCGAGAAGCAGGGGCCCGAGGTGTGGGACGTCCTGGAAGAGGTGATCAAGGAGCATCCGGTGCTGCTCAACCGCGCGCCGACGCTCCACCGCCTTGGCATCCAGGCGTTCGAGCCGGTGCTGGTCGAGGGCAAGGCCATCCGCATCCACCCGCTCGTGTGCACGGCCTTCAACGCCGACTTCGACGGCGACCAGATGGCCGTCCACATCCCGCTGTCGCCGGAAGCCCAGATCGAGGCGACCGAGCTGATGATGTCGTCGCGCAACGTGCTCTCGCCGAGCAACGGCGCGCCGATCACGGTGCCGTCGCAGGACATCGTTCTCGGCTGCTACTACATGACCAAGTCGAAGGCGGGCGCCAAGGGCGAAGGCCGGGCGTTCGGCTCGATCGAGGACGTGCTCCTCGCGCTGGAGGCGGGTGAGGTCGAGACCCTCACGCCGATCCGGCTCCGCTACACCGGCTCGCTGCAGGACCTGACCGCGGCCCGCGACGATCAGGACGTGCTGCACACCGACATCCAGCAGGTCGAGAACCGCATCATCAACACGACCGTCGGCCGCGTGCTGTTCAACGCCGCGCTGCCGGTCGAGATGCCGTTCGTCAACGGCCTCCTGAAGAAGAAGGGCCTGCAGCAGCTCGTCCAGCGCTGCTACCTGCACCACGGCCTGCAGACCACCGTCGAGATGCTCGACGGGCTGAAGACCACGGGCTTCACCTTCGCCACCCGGTCCGGGCTCTCCATCGGCATCAAGGACCTCATCATCCCGCCGAGCAAGCCCGATCTGGTGTCCCGCGCGAGCGACGAGGTCATCCGGGTCGAGCAGCAGTACCTCGAAGGCGCCATCACCAACGGCGAGCGGAAGAACAAGATCATCGCCGTCTGGTCGGACGTCACCGAGAAGGTGGCCGACGAGATGTTCTCGGAGATGGAGAAGCTGGACCGCGAGGGCCGGACGTTCAACCCCGTCTACATCATGGCGGACTCCGGCGCCCGCGGCAGCAAGCAGCAGATCCGCCAGCTGGCGGGCATGCGCGGCCTGATGGCGAAGCCGTCGGGCGAGATCATCGAGCAGCCGATCAAGGCCAACTTCCGCGAAGGCCTCTCGGTGCTCGAGTACTTCATCTCCACGCACGGCGCCCGCAAGGGCCTCGCCGACACGGCGCTGAAGACCGCCGACTCGGGCTACCTGACGCGGCGCCTCGTGGACGTCGCCCAGGACGTGATCATCTCGGAGTTGGACTGCGGCACCGTAGACGGGATCGAAGCCCGGGCGATCGTCGAGAGCGGCGAGATCATCGAGCCGCTGCGCGACCGCATCATCGGCCGCGTCTCCCTCGAGCGCATCACCGACGCGGTCACCGGCAACGTGGTCGTCGACGTCAACGAGCTGATCGACGAGGACAAGGCCTCGGAGGTGCAGGACGCGGGCATCGAGAAGGTGAAGATCCGCTCGGTGCTGACCTGCCAGTCCCGCCGGGGCGTGTGCGCGCACTGCTACGGGCGCGACCTGGCGACGGGCAAGCTGGTGGAACTGGGTCTCGCGGTGGGCGTCATCGCCGCCCAGTCGATCGGCGAGCCCGGCACCCAGCTCACGATGCGCACCTTCCACATCGGCGGCACCGCGTCGCGCGTGTCCGAGCAGTCGACGCTGGATGCGAAGCACAAGGGCACGGCGCGGTTCGACAACCTCGTCGTGGTCGAGCGGACCAAGGTGACCGGCGGCGCGCCCGACCTCATCGTCATGAACCGCAACGGCTACATCGTGGTCCAGGACGACAAGGGCCGCGACCGCGAGCGCTACCAGGTCGTCTACGGCGCGCACCTGCGCGTCAAGGACGGCCAGATGGTGGAGCAGGGCCAGATCCTGGTCGAGTGGGATCCGTACACGTTCTCGATCCTCACCGAGGAGAGCGGCCAGATCCGCTTCAAGGACATCATCGAGGGCGTGACCGTCCACGAGGACCTGGACGAGATCACGGGCCTGTCGCGACTCATCATCGTGGACTCGGCCGACGAGAAGAAGCAGCCGACGGTGGAAGTCCGCCTCAGCGACGGCAAGGTGGGCCGGAAGTACATCATGCCGGTCCACGCGCACATGATGGTGTCCGACGGCGAGGAAGTCCAGGCCGGCGACGTCATCGCGAAGATCCCGCGCGAGACCACGAAGACGAAGGACATCACGGGCGGCCTGCCGCGCGTGGTCGAGCTCTTCGAGGCCCGCAAGCCGCGCGACCCCGCGGTCATCAGCGAGATCGACGGCACCGTGAAGCACGGCGGCGTCGTGAAGGGGCAGCGGAAGATCCACATCGTGCCGGACGAGGGCGGCGGCGATCCGCGGGAGTACTCGATTCCGCGCGGCGTGCACGTCAACGTCCAGGACGGAGAGCGCGTCCGCGCGGGCGACCCGCTGATGGACGGCCCGAGCAACCCGCACGACATCCTGCACGTGCTCGGCGAGAAGGAGCTCCAGAAGTACCTCGTCAACGAGGTGCAGGAGGTCTATCGCCTGCAGGGCGTGAACATCAACGACAAGCATATCGAGGTGATGGTCCGCCAGATGCTCCGGTGGGTCCGCGTCGAGGACGTGGGCGACACCGAGTTCCTGATCGACGAGCAGGTCGACAAGTTCCGCTTCCTGAGCGAGAACGAACGGGTGCTCGCCGAGGGCGGCCGTCCGGCCACCGCGCAGCCGCTGCTGCTCGGCATCACGAAGGCGTCGCTGTCGACCGAGTCGTTCATCTCGGCGGCGTCGTTCCAGGAGACCACGCGCGTCCTCACCGAGGCGTCGATCTCCGGCAAGGTCGACCACCTGCGCGGCCTGAAGGAGAACGTCACGATGGGCCGCCTGATTCCGGCCGGCACGGGGTTCTGGTGGTATCGCCACCTGACCATCCCGGCCGACGAACCGCCACCGCCGCCGGCGCCGCCGCAGCCGGCGGACGACGAGCTGGAGCTCGACCGCGAGCTCGAGTACCTCGTCGAGCCGGAGGAGCCGATGGCGAGAACGAGCGGCGACGCGGGCACCGAGTAGGCCCGGCGCCGGTTCCGGCAGAGACGACCAGGGCCCGGCGGGTACACCCCGCCGGGCCCTTTGTCTTGTGGGGGGCGCCCCGGAGCGCGGCCGGGCCCGCCCTGGATGCCGCGGGCCAGGCGCGCGAGGCCGAGGCCGTCGCGGGCGGCCCTGGGCTCAGCGCCGTTTCGCGGCGGCGGCCAGCATCGAGGTGGCGGTGTAGAGCACCACGACGACCACGAGCCAGCGCATGTAGAGGAGGGGCAGGGACTTGACGATGAACGCGGCCACGAGCACCGCGAGCGGGCCGCCCAGCGTCAGGCCGATCGCGGCGCGGAGGTGGTACGCGTTCTCCTGGACGAACTTGATCCCGCCGACGGGCATCAGGAACGCGCAGGAGCCCATCATGATCGGGAAGGCGGCGGTCGGGTTCATCCCGAGCAGGCTGATCAGGATCATGCAGGGGGCGTACAGGCCGATGCCGAGCGTCATCAGCGCCCCCAGGATGAAGTTCACGCCGATCCCGACGGCCAGCTTCCAGCCGTCGAGCCCGAGGGCCGCGCCGCCGCCCGGCACGAGGCCGAGGAGCTGCAGCAGCATGATGCCGGCAGCGGCGACGAGGGCCGTGCCCATGCCCACCTGGACGCTTCGACGCGGCAGGCCGGCGACGATGCCGGCCCCCAGCCACGCCCCCGCGGCGGCTGCGGCGAGCATCATGGCCAGGGTGACGAACTCGACTTCCACGAGCTGGGTGAAGATCACGGCCTGTACGACCGTCGGCAGGACATGCCCGACGTTGAGGGTGCCCGGAATCTTTTCGTCCGGCACCTGGTGCCAGGCCCGGAACATGGCGGTCGTGGGGGCGTAGGACCCGATCCCGAGAGTGTCGAAGAAGTTCGTGATGGCGCCGATGAACAGCTGCAGCGGCGTGGGCGCGACGGGCTCGTGGGCCCCGTGCCCGCCGTCCGCGCGCCTGGCGCGCGCGACGACGAACCAGCGGATGAGGAACGCGCTGGTCAGGGTGACCATCGCGGCGACGAGCAGGGTCTTGGCGTTCATCGAGGCTCCGGGGCCGCAAGTGTACCCCGGCCCCTGACCCGTGGCCAGCGGCGCGGCGCCCGTCGCGGGCCTGCGGCCGCGGAATCGGGGCGTCTAGCCGACGAACTTGTAGCCGCTGCCGTGAATGGTCAGGATGTGCTCCGGTTCGTGCGGCGACTGCTCGATCTTCTGGCGCAGCTTCGCGACGAAGTTGTCGATCGTGCGGGTGGTGGGAAACTCCTCGTAGCCCCAGACTTCGTTCAGGATCTGCTCGCGGGTGACGACCTGGCCCTTGTGGTGGACGAAGTACCGCAGCAGCTCGAATTCCCGGGCGGTGAAGTCCACGCGGCGCTTGTCGCGGCGGGCCTGATGGAGCTTGAAGTCGATCTCGAGGTCGCCGATCGTGACGGTGTCCTCGGTCGGCGGGCGCGACGTCGCCCGGCGCAGGACGGCGCGCACCCGGGCCAGC
This sequence comes from Vicinamibacterales bacterium, assembly GCA_050187355.1. Taxonomy (GTDB): domain Bacteria; phylum Acidobacteriota; class Vicinamibacteria; order Vicinamibacterales; family UBA2999; genus CADEFD01. The sequence continues at coordinate 94,487 of JBFWXO010000021.1, read as the reverse complement.
AGCTCGGTGATCGAGAACGGCTTGGTCACGTAGTCGTCGGCGCCGAGCTCGAGTCCCAGCACCTTGTCGGTCTCGGCGGACCGGGCCGTGAGCATGACGATCGACGTGGAGGCGGACCGATCGCGGAGTTCCCGGCACACGTCGAAGCCGTTCTTCCGGGGCAGCATCAGGTCGAGGATCACGAGGTCGGGATTGAACGTGGCGGCCTTCGCCAGTCCCTGCTCGCCGTCCGAGGCGGTCTGGACCTCGTATCCCTCCAGCTCGAGGTTGTCACGCAGGCCGAGGAGCATCTGCGGTTCGTCCTCGATCACCAGGATGCGCTTCATGTTTCTCTCCGTAGGCATCGGCCGATCCGGCCGCGATGGGGAACGCGAGGGTGAACGTGCTGCCGGCGCCGGGTTCGCTCTGGACGCTGACGCTGCCGCCATGGCCGCGCATCGTGTGCTCCACGATGGCGAGGCCGAGCCCCGTGCCTTGCGGCCCGCCGCCGAGCCCGCTGTCCACCCGGTAGAACTTGCGGAAGATGCGCCGCTGCAGGTGGCGGGGAATGCCGATGCCGTGATCGGCCACGCGGACGGCGACGTGGCCGTCGGCGCGGCAGACCTGGACGTCGATCTCCCGGTGCTCCCTGGAATACTTCATGGCGTTGGCCAGCAGGTTCTCGATCGCCTGCTCCACGGCGCCGGTGTCGATGTCCACCAGCGGCAGCCCGGTCTCGACTCTCGTCGTGACCGTGAACCGCCCCTGCTCGAACTGGCTCTGGAGCCGCCCGACGACGTCGCGGGTCACCTCGCCCAGGTCGGCTGGCGCCGTGCGGTAGGGCCGCAGGCCCGCTTCCATCCGCGAGAAATCGAGGATGTTCTCGATGAGGCGGGTGAGCTTCTTGCTCTCGCCGTTGATGATCCGGTAGTACTCGGCCGCGCGCTGCGGCGTCCTGACGCGGCCCAGTTCCAGCGTCTCGGCGAAGAGCTGGATGAGGGCGAGCGGCGTCTTGAGGTCGTGGGACACCGAGGCGACGAAGTTCGACTTGAGTTCCGCCAGCCGCAGCTCCCGGGCCGCGGCCCCGGCCACGAAGATGATGGCGGCGGCCATCACCACGGCCAGGATGGCCATGAGCGCGAGCTGCGGCCGGCTGCTGGACTCGGCCACCTGCGCGATGGTCCGGTTGCCGAACCCGGTCTGCAGGGTCCAGGTCTCCGGTTCCACTTCGAAGGGGGCCGCGTATTCCAGCAGTTCGCGGTCGAAGAACACCAGCGGAAAGCTGCGCTCGTCCACGAACACGTCCGCGCCGGGCGGCGCGGAGCTGAACACCACGTCGCCCTTGCCGTCCCGCAGCGTGAGGTCCAGCTGCGGGAATCCGCCGAGGTGCTGGACGGCCGCGAGGCGGTTGCGCATCATCGCGGGCAGGTGTTCGGTGCGCATCGCCTCGGCGTCCACCACGACCGCGATGAAGCTCGACAACGCGTCGCGGTTCGCGTTCGGGAAGCGGAGCTGCGCCTGCACGTACTTCCGGTGTCCTCCGATCACGGCGGGAAAGGCCACGATGACCCGCTTGTGTTCCTTCAACTGCTGCACGCGGGGCAGGATGACCGCGCGGACGCCCGGGGCGTCCCGGAACCGCAGGTCGAGGTCGCCGGCGGAGGACTCGGCGAGGCTGTCGCGGTTGTAGACGAGGAGCCGGTCGTTCAGCGTCGGCGCCACCGCCGACCAGACGTAGAAGGCCTCGACGAACGGGCTTTCCTGCAGGCCCTGCCGGAAGACATCGTCCATCCAGGCCCGATCCATCGCGTCGGCCCGCGCCTGGGGAATGGCGAGCAGGACCGCGATGTACGGGCGCTTCAGCGTGTCTTCCACCTCGCGCGCCGCGGCGTCCGCCGTCTCCTGGCTGAGCTGGCGCAGCACCACGGCGGAGGTGCTGGCGAGGTCGTTGATCGACCGGAGCTGGAAGTAGAAGAGCACGGCCACGGGAATGGCGACGCCGATGGCGAGCCCGGCGGCCACCCGGAGCCCGCGGTCGTCGAGCAGGCGGCCGAGCCATCCGGGCCGGCGATCGGCCGAGCCTGGCTGCAGGGAAGCCGGAGCCTGATTCGCGTCGTCCATCGGCGGTCCCTCGTCCTGTGTCATCCGCGCGCGAGCTCGGCCGTCAGCCAATCCCCGACGACTCGCCAGTCCCGCAGGTCCGGCGAGGCGGAGAGCAGCGCCCACGCCACCGTCTGAGCGTCGGCCAGCAGCTGCCGCCGATAGTCCCTGGGCAGGTGCGCCGTGCACTCCTTCAGGTCGCGGACCGCGCCCGCCGCGTCACCGGTGGCCAGGCGGGCCAGCGCCAGCCGGCTGGCCTGCACCGGGCTGCGCGCCGGATCGTTCCGCTGTCCCGCGAGGTAGGCCGCCAGTGATGCCTGATACCGCCCCTGCAGGAACAGCGTATGCCCAAGATTGTAGTGCCCGAAGGCCAGGGCCGGCGTGAGTGCGATCACGCGCCGGAAGGCCGCCTCGGCCTCAGCGAGCCGGCCGATCTCCCGCGACACCACGCCGAGGTTGTTCAGCGCTTGCGGGTTGTCCGGGTCGTGCTCCAGCGCGGCCGTGAACGCGTGCAGCGCCTCTTCGGGGCGGTCCAGCTCTCCCAGGGCCGCGCCGAGGTTCGCGGCGGCGGACGAGAAGGTCGGCATCAGCGCCACCGCGGCGCCGAACGCGGCGGCCGCCGCCGACATGTCGTCGCGGCGCAGCCAGTACTTGCCGTGCTCGAAGTGCGCCGCCGGCCAGCCAGGGGCAGCGCGGACCGCCTCTGCCAGGAGGGCCCCCGCGTTCTCCAGGTCGTTGACCTCCATGCACGTGCTGGCCATCGCCAGCAGGTGGGCGGGGGAGCGCTCGCCGTCGAGCGCGCGCCCGGCGGCCACGAGGCGGACGGCGGGGTCCGCGCTCCGGAACGCGGCGGCCAGCGGGCTGATGGCCGCCTGGTCGGCCACGCCGTCCGCGGCGGCGGCCTCCACCCACGTCACGTGCCGCCAGGCGCCTCGGGCGGCGACCGCTTCCTCCGCCTCGGCGGCGAGACTCTCGCGGTCGGCCGTTGCGATCAGCCAGAGGTCCGGATCGGCGCGAGTCGCGTCGACCCACGCCTGCGCCACGTACAACGGCTGTGTCGTGACCAGCCGGGTGGCGTTCGTCTGGCGGTTCACGAAGGCCTCGTGCAGGTCAGGCGCCCAGACGATGCCGGTCGCCCCGGCTGGCACGGGCCCCGGATAGGCGAAGGGCCAGTCGATGGGGGCCGTCGAGGCCGCGGCGGCTCCGGGGCGCTCCTCGTGCAGCCGGCGCAGAATCCGGCGCGCGACGGAGGCCCTGGCGGCGGGCGGCCCGGTGACGACGATCACCCGACCGGCGAACGGTTCCGGCCAGGGCGCGCTGTCAGGAGCGAGGGTTGCGACGAGAGTGCCGAGATCCACTGGGCGAACGTGGCCCACGTTGTAGCACGGCGCAGGCGGGCCATGACAGCCCAAGAACAACCGAGACAACGCCAGACACCTGCGCGCGGCGGACTCCGTATAATCGCGACCGGCTCACTCGAACGGCGGGTGGGACCGTGTCCAGCGCCGGCGCGAGTCCCGAACAGAGCAGGATGGGAACGCGCATGAACACGCCTGGCGTGGCGGCCGATCGCTCGGATCGGCGCCGATTTTTCTCTCGGATCGTCATCGGCATTCAGGCCGTCATCGGTTCGACGATCGGGGCGGTCGTCGCCGGCGCGGCGCTGGCGCCGAGTCTGGCCTCGCGCGCCACCCGCTGGCAGCGCGCCGCCAGCCTCGCCGACCTGTCGGACGGCGAGCCCACGCCGGTGACCCTGCGACTCATCCGCCGGGACGGCTATCGCCAGGTCGTGGATCGCCGCGTGGTCTACGTCCGGCGGGACGATCGCGGCGGCGTGCTGGTCCTCGATTCCACGTGCACCCATCTGGGATGCCGGACGAAGTACGACGCGGAGTCCAAGCACTTCGTCTGCCCCTGCCACGGCGGGGTCTACGACGGCGACGGCACGGTGCTGGCAGGGCCGCCGCCGGCGCCGCTGCGCCGTCTCGAGGCCCGCGTCGAGGGCGACCGCGTCGAGGTGCAGGTGTGACGCCGCGTCGGCGGGCCGTGCTCGACTGGCTGGATTCCCGGACGGGGTATCGAGCGCTCCTCGCTCACGCCCTCGACGAGCCGCTGCCCCCCGGTACGGGGTGGGCGTTCACGACGGGGAGCGTGCTGGCACTGCTCCTCGGGTGCCAGGCCCTGACCGGCGTCGGGCTTGCGATGTACTACGTGCCGTCACCGTCGCTGGCCTACGACAGCCTCCGCTACCTCATGAGCGGAGTGCCGCTCGGTGGGCTCATGCGCGGCCTTCACTTCTGGGGCGCGAGCTTCATCGTCGTGGCCGCGGTCGTGCACATGGCGCGGGTGTTCTTCTACGGCTCCTACAAGGCGCCGCGGGAGCTGACGTGGATGACCGGCGTGGTGCTGCTGCTGGTGATCCTGGGCTTCTCGCTGAGCGGCTACCTCCTGCCCTGGGACCAGAAGGCCTACTGGGCCACGACCGTGACGATCAACGTGGCCGAGAGCACGCCCGTGGTCGGCAGGTTCCTGGGCGACGTGCTGCGCGGCGGGACCGAACTCGGCGCCCTCACCCTCGGCCGCTGGTACGCGGCGCACGTGTTCCTCCTTCCGCTGGCGCTCGGTGCGTTCGTCGTCGCCCACGTCCTGCTGATGCGCAAGCACGGCATCTCGGGCCCGCTCGCGCCGCAGCGGGGGCTGCCGCGCCCGTTCTATCCGTGGCACGTCGCCAAGGACACCGTCATGATGGCGGCCGTCTTCGCGAGCCTCTTCACGGTGGCCCTGCTCCTTCCAGCGCATCTGGACGAGGTGGCCAACCCGGCTGACGCCGACTACATCCCGCGCCCGGAGTGGTACTTCCTCTCGCTCTTCCAGCTGCTGAAATACTTCCCCGGCCGGCTCGAGGTCGTCGGGACCCAGGTGCTTCCAGGGCTCGTCGTCGGCACGCTGTTCCTGCTGCCGTTCCTCGATCGAAGCCGCGACCGCCACCCGTGGGCGCCCTCACGGCGGATCTTCACGGTGGCCTTCGTGGGGCTCTGTGCCGTCGTGATGGGGCTCACGGCGCTCGGGCTGCGCGACGCCCCGACGCGCTTCGATCCCAACCGCTGGGGGCCGCAGGCCATCGCCGGGTATCTGACCGCGGAGGGGCCCCACAGTCCCTGTGCCCGGTGCCACATCGATGGCGGCCCGGCATCGCCGCTGCCGTCCACCCAGATGGGGCGTGACGACGGCTGGCTGGCGTTCCACCTGAGCGACCCGGAGACCATCGGTCCCGGCGCCCGCCGGGTCAGCCTGGACCACGACCCGATGCTGGACGAAGATGCCACGCGCGCGGTGATGGGGTATCTGCGTCGCCTGCGCGCCGGAGCGGCCCCACCCGCGGTGCCCGTCGAGGGCCGGACCGCGGCCCAGATCCTGGGCACCCGCTGTCTCGCGTGTCACCTGATCGACGGCGAGGGCGGCGACACGGGCCCGGACCTGTCCCGGGTGGGGGCCCGGCGGGACCTGGCCGCGCTCACGCGGATCATCAGCGACCCGAACGACGAGTACGGCGATTCGGTGATGCCCGTCTACGGCGCGCGCCTGACCGCCGAGGAGATCCACGCGCTGGCCACGGCGCTGGCGGCCCGGCGCTAGGCCCGCGCCAGCGCTACCACGCCGGGGGCGCCGGTCCCGCCTTCGGCGCCAGCTCGCCCCGGTGGCACGTGTAGCACGTGACGCGGCCCAGCGTGGACTCGCCCTCCATGGGCGTGTACGCGCCGAAGTAGCGCCGGTTGAGCGCCTTCGTCATCTCGATCATCCGGCGGGCCGTGGCCTTGCGCGGATTGTCCTCGCTGGCGAAGTTGCCGCGCGTGTGGCAGCCGCCGCAATTGACGCCCAGCGCCTGGACGAAGTGCCGCATCTCGGTCTCGAACTGCGGCACGCGGAGCCCCGTCAGGACCGTGATGGCCGGCCCCTCGGCGATGCCGGGTTCCATGCGGGCCGTCTGGGCGGCCGCCGCGCCCGCCAGGACGAGCACGGCCGCCCCCGCCAGCATGACGGTGCGGCCGCCGCGGCCGTCGTGCGGCCCGGTCATCGCTGCGCCCCCGGACCCGGCGAGAGTTTCGGCGTCGGCTCGCCCTGGTGGCACGTGTAGCACGTCACCCGCCCGAGGGGAGACGTGTCGGGTCGGGTTGAGGCCCCGTCGAAGTACTCCGCGTTCAGGCCCATCGTCATCTCGATCATCCGCCGGGCCGTCCGTTTCTCGCGTTTCTCGTCGCTGGCGAAGTTGCCCTGCACGTGGCAGTGGCTGCATTGCACGCCCAGGGCGTCGGCCATCCGCTGCATCTCGGCGCGGACGCGCTCGCCGTCCCAGCCCTTCAGGACGCGGATGTTCTCGAGCGGGCGCGGCCGGCGGGCCGGCTGCGCCCGCGCCGGGATCGCCGCGCCGGCCAGCACCGCGCCGACGAGCACGGCCAGGCGGACGCCGGCTGCGGGGCGGCCGATCACTTCGTCTCGCTCCAGATCACCTCGGCGTCCGCCTTCACGCGGGCGGCCGAGGGCGCGGCGAAGCCGTCGTATCCGGCGGGCGTCTTCCACGCGGCGACGACGTCGTCGACGGATTTCCCCGCGTGCTTGGCCGCCTGGACGAAGGCCACGAACTCGCGGATGAACCCGGCGTAGACGCGGAGGTCGGCCGGCGTCGTGGTGCCCGGATGGTGGCCGTTGATCACGGTCGTGATGCCGGCGACGCCCGCGGCGCCCCTCAGCGTGTCGGCGAAGGCCACGCCGCTGCCGCCGTTGTTCTTGTCCATGATGGGCAGGTCGCGCGTCGGGAACGTGTCGCCTACGTGCATGACGCCGAGCGCCGGGAAGATGACGTAGGCATCGCCGCCGGTATGCGCCCGGCCGAAGTAGCGAAGCACGATCTGGTCGCGGCCGCTGCCCAGGCTGAGGGTGTCCCGGAACGTCGTGGTCGGATACCCGTGGCCCCCGTGAGCCTTGAACGGATTGGGCTGCGGCCCGGTCTGGAGGCCGTAGACCGGGTTCGACTGCTCCATGTACGCCCGGGTGTTCTCGTGCGCCACCACCTCGAAGGTCCCCGGGAACTCTACCTGCCCGTTCGTGTGGTCGTAGTGGGTGTGGGTGTTGATCACCATGGTGACGGGCTTGTCGGTCACGGTTCTGATGGCGTCGAGCAGGGGCTGTCCCCAGCCCGGCAGCTTGCTGTCCACCACCACCGCGCCCCTCGACGTCAGGAACAGCGCCGTGTTGCCGCCGCCGCCTCGCAGGACGTAGAGCGTGTCCGCGATCTTGTCCACCTCGACGACCTTGGCCGCCGGCGGCGCCTGCGAGGCCGCCAGCACCATCGAGCCGAGACCGGCCGTCGTCACCAGTACCAGAGCCGCCGCGCGTCCTCTCATCGTCTGCCTCCACGTCACCGGCCGGCGGGCATCGCCGCCGGCCAGGGGTCTCACCCGTCTCACTGCGCCTAGGCCGGCAACCCGTTCCGGATCACCGCCCGCATGGCGTCCACGAACGTGTCGATCTCCTCGAGCGTCGTGTAGATGTTCGGCGTCACCCGCAGGGCGCGGTACGACATCGACGGATCGTCCGGGTTGTCGTGGCCGATGGCCGTGATGACGATCCGGTGCGCGTCCCACAGGTGCGACACCAGCTTGTTCGTGTCCACGCCGTCGATCGACACCACCGCCAGGCCCCAGGTCTGGCCCTCGGCCAGGTTCGAGTGGATGCGGACCCTCGGTTCGCTCTTGAGCGCGTCGGCCCAGCGCATCGTGAGGTAGCGCAGCCGCGCCGCCTTGCGCTCGACGCCGATGGCCTGGTGGAACGCGAGGGCCTCGTTGATGGCGGCCTTCGGGCCGACGGGATGGGTGCCGATCTCCTCGAACTTCCGGATGTCGGTGTCGCGCCGGGCCGGGGCGGCCTGCAGCGGCCATGTCGAGGCGATGCGGTCACGGCGCACGTAGAGCAGGCCCGTGCCCATCGGCGCCATCAGCCACTTGTGGAGGGAGACGCCGTAGTAGTCCATGCCCAGGTCCCTGAGCTTGAAGGGGAAGTGCCCGCCGGCGTGGGCGCCGTCCACGATCGTGAGGATGCCCCGCGCGCGGGCGATGTCGCTCAGCTCGCGCACCGGGAACAGCTGCCCCGACTGGTTGGTGATGTGGCAGAAGTGCATCACCTTCGTCTGGGGCGTGATCGCCCGGGTCAGGCGCCGGATCAGGTCCTCGCCCGTGGTCGGGACGGGGAAGTCGACCTTCGTGAGCTTGATCCGGTCGCGGCGCACGCGCTGGTCCCAGGTCGTCAGCATCCGGCCGTAGTCCTGCTCCGTCGTCAGCACCTCGTCGCCCGGCTTCATGTCGAGGCCCATCTGGGCGATCTGCAGCGACTCGCTCGAGTTGCGGGTGATGGCGATCTCCTCGGGGTCGGCGCCGAACTCCGCCGCCAGCCGGCGGCGCGTCGTCTCCACGTTCCGCTCGGTCATGCCCCGGTGGTAGACGGGGGCCTGGTTCGCCCAGTCGTCGTAGCGCTTGCAGGCCTCGTGAACGACGGTGGGCGCCGGGCACGAGTTGCCGTTGTTGAGGTTGATGATCGTGCGGTCGAGCGTGAACGCGAACTGGATCTCCCGCCAGAAGTCTTCGTCGGCCGCCACCTGCGCGGGTGTCCGTCCCCCGGACGAGGCGCGCTGCGTCAGGGCGGCGACTTCGTCGATGCCGTAGCGGGCGGTCGCGAAGGCGGCGCCGGCGGCGCCTCCGGTCAGTCGCAGGAAGGAACGGCGGCTCGTCATGGGTGGGGCCCTCCGGCGGGCAGTATACGGGAGCCGGCGGCCGTCGCCAGGGCGGCCCCAGGGCCAGCCGGGGCGTCCGGCGTGTGCACTTCCGTGCAGGCGGCCGTCCGGGAGCGCGGAGCCCCCGCCGGCGCCGTGAGTGCAGGGCGGGCCCGCCGCTCCTCTGGCAGCCCCCTTGCGCGCGTTCGGCACTTGTGTGCTATCCTCGCAAGGTTCTCGTGGTCCTGGGACACCCTATCTAGGACCGTCCGCTCCTCGATACGCTGCTCTCGCCGGTCTTCCGGCGGGCGCGTTCGATCCGGAGCACCGTGACGCCGTCACTCTCGCGTCGAGTCACCTCGACGCGCTGGAGCGTCCGCCGGTGCCGCAGAGTAGACAGCAGGGTTGACCTGCGTCAGGTGCCAAGCCGACAAGGCTTTCAGGCCTGGCGCGCATGTGCGCGGCGGATGCATGCCCCGCGTACGTGCCGTGCAATGAGGTTGCTCCCGCCCGGACGTGACGGGCGGCGTGCCGGTGGGAGCCGGTGCGGGGCAGCGCGGGCCCGAGATCGCCGCGTGGTGGAGAGCTCGTGCCGACGATCAGCCAACTGGTGCGGAAGGGCCGCGACGCGGTCCGGTGGAAGACGAAGAGCCCGGCCCTGCAGGAAAGCCCGCAGAAGCGCGGCGTCTGCGTGCGCGTGTTCACGCAGACCCCGAAGAAGCCGAACTCCGCGCTCCGCAAGGTGGCGCGCGTGCGCCTCACGAACAAGATCGAGGTCACCACCTACATTCCAGGCGTGGGCCACAACCTCCAGGAGCACTCGCTGGTGCTCATCCGCGGAGGCCGCGTGAAGGACCTGCCGGGCGTGCGCTACCACGTCGTGCGCGGCACGCTCGATGCCGTCGGCGTGCAGGGCCGCAAGCAGAGCCGATCGAAGTACGGCGCGAAGCGCCCGAAGCAATAGGACGACAGCGATGCCGCGCAGACGAGAAATCCCGAAGCGTGAACTCCCGGCCGACGCCCTCTACGGCAGTCCGCTGGTGACCAAGTTCATCAACTGCATGATGTTCGACGGCAAGCAGTCCACGGCCGAACAGATCGTGTACCGCAGCTTCGACATCGTGAAGGAGAAGTCCGGCGACGACCCGCTGAAGATCTTCAAGAAGGCCCTCGACAACGTGAAGCCTTCCCTCGAGGTCAAGTCCCGGCGCGTCGGCGGATCGAACTACCAGGTGCCGATCGAGGTCAACCCGAATCGCCGCCTGTCGCTGAGCATCCGCTGGCTCGTGGGGTACGCGCGCGCCCGGGGCGACGGCAAGACGATGCAGGAGAAGCTGGCGAACGAGCTGCTCGATGCGGCCAACCTCCGCGGAGGCGCCGTCAAGAAGCGCGAGGACACCCACCGGATGGCCGAAGCCAACAAGGCGTTCGCCCATTACCGCTGGTAAGGACGACCCCGATCCATGCCCAGGCAAGCCCCACTCAACCGGACCCGCAACATCGGCATCATGGCCCACATCGATGCCGGGAAGACGACGACGACCGAGCGGATCCTGTTCTACACCGGCATCACCTACAAGATCGGCGAGGTGCACGAAGGCACCGCGGTCATGGACTGGATGGAGCAGGAGCAGGAGCGCGGGATCACGATCACGTCGGCCGCGACGACCTGTTTCTGGCGGGACCACCGGATCAACATCATCGACACGCCCGGCCACGTGGACTTCACGGTCGAGGTCGAGCGCTCGCTGCGCGTCCTCGACGGCGCCGTGGCCGTGTTCGACGCGGTCTCCGGCGTGGAGCCGCAGTCCGAGACCGTGTGGCGCCAGGCCGACCGCTACCGCGTGCCCCGCATCTGCTTCGTCAACAAGATGGACCGCGTCGGCGCGGACTTCAAGGAGACGTTCAGCCAGATCGAGTCCAAGCTGCAGGGCAACCCGGTGGCGATTCAGCTGCCCATCGGCGCCGAGGACAAGTTCCGGGGCGTCGTCGACCTCGTCCGGATGAAGGCCATCACCTACAAGGACGAGACGATGGGCGCCGACTACATCGTCGACGACATCCCGGCCGACATGCTGGACGAGGCGAAGAAGTACCGCGAGATCCTCGTCGAGAAGGTCAGCGAGGGCGACGATCGCCTGCTGGAGAAGTACCTCGGCGGCGAGGAGCTCACCGAGGACGAGATTCGCGCGGGCCTGCGGAAGCGCTGCGTCGAGTCCGTGCGCAACGAGGACGCGCCGTTCGTGCCCGTCGTCTGCGGCACCGCCTTCAAGAACAAGGGCGTGCAGCCGCTGCTCGACGCGGTGGTGGACTACCTGCCCAGCCCGCTGGACATCCCGGCGGTCGAGGGGACCGACCCCGACGCCCACGGCGAGGACAAGCCGGTCCTCGTCCGCAAGGCCGATGACAGCGAGCCGTTCTCGGCGCTCGCATTCAAGATCATGACCGACCCGTTCGTCGGTCAGCTCACGTTCTTCCGCGTCTACTCGGGCGTGCTCAACGCCGGGTCCTCGGTGCTCAACACGACCAAGGGCAAGACCGAGCGCATCGGCCGCCTGCTGAAGATGCACGCGAACAAGCGCGAGGAGATCAAGGAGGTCTACGCCGGCGACATCGCCGCCGCCGTGGGGCTCAAGTCGGTCACCACCGGCGACACGCTGTCGGACGAGAAGCACGCCGTCCTGCTCGAGTCGATGGAGTTCCCGGAGCCCGTCATCTCGCTCGCCATCGAGCCGAAGACGAAAGCCGACCAGGAGAAGCTGGGCCAGGGCATGGCCAAGCTGATGGCCGAGGACCCGACCTTCCGCGTCCACACGGACGAGCAGACCGGCCAGGTCGTCATCCGCGGCATGGGCGAGCTGCACCTGGAAATCATCGTCGACCGCCTGAAGCGCGAGTTCGGCGTCGAGGCCAGCGTGGGCAAGCCGCAGGTGGCCTACAAGGAGACGCTCACGAAGCCCGCCGAGGGCGACGGCCTCTTCAAGCGCCAGACCGGCGGCCGCGGCCAGTTCGGCCACGCGAAGATCCGCCTGTTCCCGCTCGAGCCGGGCTCGGGCTACCAGTTCGAGAGCAAGATCGTCGGCGGAACGGTGCCCAAGGAATACATCAAGCCGATCGATCAGGGCATCCAGGAGGCCCTCACGCGCGGCGTGCTCGCCGGCTACCCCGTGGACGACGTGCGGATCGAGCTGTACGACGGCGGATACCACGAGGTGGACTCGTCGGAAATGGCGTTCAAGATCGCGGGATCGTTCGCGTTCCAGGATGCCGCCAAGAAGGCGGGCCCCGTGCTGATGGAGCCCATCATGCGCGTGGAGATCGTGAGCCCGAAGGACTACCTCGGCGACGTCATGGGCGACCTGGCGAGCCGGCGCGGGCGCATCCAGTCGCAGGAAGATCGCGGCGGCACCCAGATCATCTCGGCCCGGGTGCCCCTCAGCGAGATGTTCGGTTATGCCACGGACCTGCGTTCGCGGACGCAGGGCCGGGCGACGTACTCGATGCACTTCGACCGCTACGAACAGGCGCCGGGCCACGTCAGCGAGGAAGTGATCGCGAGGGTGCAGGGGACGAAGTGATGGCGGCTAGGGGCTAGCGGCTAGCGGCTAGACGAGCCACTGCGAGGAACGACGATGGTTGGTGACAAGATTCGAATCCGCCTGAAGGCCTACGATGCGCGCCTGCTCGACCAGAGCACGGGCGAGATCGTGGACACGGCGAAGCGAACGGGCGCCCGGCTCGCGGGACCGATCCCGCTGCCCACCGAGATCAACAAGTGGACGGTGCTGCGGTCGCCGCACGTGGACAAGAAGTCCCGCGAGCAGTTCGAGGTGCGCACGCACAAGCGGCTGATCGACATCTTCGAGCCGACGCCGCAGACGGTGGACGCGCTGATGAAGCTCGATCTGCCGGCCGGCGTGGACGTCGAGATCAAGGCGTTCGGCAAGGAACACGGAAAGTAACGCGACCCGGGACCCCGGACTCGGGACCCGGAAGGAATCACGATGGTGAACGGAATCATCGGCAAGAAGATCGGAATGACGCAGCTGTTCCTGGAGGACGGGACGGTCGAACCCGCGACCGTGCTCCAGGCCGGCCCCTGCGTCGTCGTGCAGGCCAAGGCCGCGGACCGCGACGGGTACGAGGCGGTGCAGCTCGGGCTCGTGTCCTCCACGCGCTACAGGGCCAACAAGGCGACGGTGGGCCACCACAAGGCCGCCAACGTGCCGGCCACGCGCGTGCGCCGCGAGGTGAAGCGCGCGGCCGGCGGCGAGGCGCCCAAGCCCGGCGACTCCGTCGTGGTCGGCGCCGTCTTCAACCAGGGCGAGCGCGTGGACGTCATCGGCACGAGCAAGGGCCACGGCTTCCAGGGCGTCGTGAAGCGCCATCACTTCGGCGGCGGCGCGAACACGCACGGCTCGATGTTCCACCGGGCCCCGGGGTCGATCGGCGCCTCGTCCTATCCGTCGCGCGTCGTCCGCGGCATGCGGATGGCCGGCCACATGGGCCAGGACCGCGTCACCGTCCGGAACCTGAAGGTCCTGCGCATCGACGCGGACAACAACCTGATGGTCGTGCGCGGCGCCGTTCCCGGCGCCAACGGCGGCTACGTCCTGATCCGCAAGGCCGTGGCGGCGAAGCCTGAACCACAGCCGCAGCTCCAGGAAAAGCCGAAGAAGGGCAAGAAGTAACAGCGGCCGTGGCCTCGCGGCCAGACCTGCCAAGGAACGACGACGATGACCGTAGACGTGGTCAACAGCCAGAATCAGAAGGTGGGCTCGGTCGAGCTCAGCGACGCCGTGTTCGGCGGCCGCGTGAAGACCGATCTCATCCACGCGTCGGTCGTGCGGGCGAACGCCGCGGACCGGCGGGGCACGCACGCCACGAAGAACCGCGCGCTCGTGAGCGGCAGCGGCAAGAAGCCGTGGCGGCAGAAGGGCACCGGTCGCGCCCGCGTGGGCGAGACGCGCAACCCGCTGTGGCGGAAGGGCGGCACCGTGTTCGGGCCGCAGCCGCGCAGCTACGCCTTCACCGCGCCGAAGAAGGTCGAACTCGGCGGCCTGCGGGCGGCGCTCGCCCAGAAGGCGCAGGATGGCGCGCTGGTCGTCGTGGACGCGCTGGCCGCCTCGGAAGTGAAGACCAAGGCGGCGGCGGCGATGCTCCGCGCGATCGGCGCGGGGGCCAAGGCGCTGCTGGTCGACGTCGCCCCCGACGAGAACCTCGCCCTGTCGGTGCGCAACCTGCCCGGCGTGAAGTTCGCGGCGAGCGGGCGGGTCACGGCCAGGGACGTGATCGACACGGCGACCGTCGTGGTCACCACGGCCGCGCTCGAGAAGCTGCAGGCCGCGCTCGGCGCGTAGGAGAACGACGATGAAGCTGACGGAAGTGATTCGGCGGCCGCTCGTCACGGAGAAGACCACCGTGATGCGCGAAGACGGCCGGACGCTGGTGTTCGAGGTCGCGCGCGGCGCCAACAAGCTCGACGTCAAGCGCGCCGTGGAGAAGCTGCTCGGGCCCAAGGTGGCGTCGGTGCGGACCGCGCTGGCGCATGGCAAGGAGAAGCGCCAGGGCCGGTTCTCCGGCCGCCGTCCCGACTGGAAGAAGGCCTACGTCGTGCTGCGGAAGGGCGAGAAGCTTCCGGAGTTCGTCGAGAACGCCTAGGGCACGACTGCCAGGAATCCAAGAGAACAGGGCCATGCCGATTCGCAAGTACAAGCCCACGTCGCCCGGTCGCCGTTTCCAGACGGTCCAGGTCTTCGACGAAATCACGACCGACACGCCGTATCGTCCCCTGACCGAGTCGCTCAAGCGCTCGGGCGGCCGGAACAACACCGGCGAACTGACCAGCTGGTGGCGCGGCGGCGGGCACAAGCGCCTCTATCGCGTCGTCGACTTCAAGCGGGACAAGAAGAACATCCCGGCGAAGGTTTCGACCATCGAGTACGACCCCAACCGGTCCGCGCGCATCGCCCTGGTCACTTACGCCGACGGCGAGAAGCGGTACGTCCTCCAGCCCCTGGGGCTGAAGGTCGGCGACACGATCGTCGCCAGCGACACGGCCGACATCCTGCCGGGCAACGCCCTGCCGCTGTCGGCCATTCCGCAGGGCACGCTGGTCCACAACGTGGAACTGAAGCCCGGCCGCGGCGGCCAGCTCGCGCGGAGCGCGGGGTCGGCCGTCCAGGTCGTGGCCAAGGAAGGCGAGTACGTCTCGGTCAAGATGCCGTCCGGCGAGATTCGCAAGATCCTGCAGCACTGCATCGCCACGGTCGGCCAGGTCGGCAACCTCGACCACGAGAACGTCTCGATCGGCAAGGCCGGCCGCAGCCGGTGGCTCGGCAAGAAGCCCCACGTGCGCGGCGTCGCGATGAACCCGGTGGATCACCCCCTGGGCGGCGGCGAGGGCCGGACGTCCGGCGGCCGGCATCCGGTGACGCCGTGGGGCGTGCCGACGAAGGGCTACAAGACGCGGTCGAACAAGAAGCAGAGCAACCAGTTCATCGTGCAGAGGCGCAAGAAGTAAACGCGAGCAGCGGCTAGCGGCTAGCGGCTAGCGGCTAGAAGTACAAGAGCCATGAGCAGATCGCTGAAGAAGGGACCGTTCATCGACACGCATCTCCTCGAGAAGGTCGAGGCGATGAACCGGGCCAACGAAAAGAAGGTCGTCAAGACCTGGTCGCGCCGCTCGACCGTCCTCCCGGAGATGGTCGGGCACACGCTCGCGGTCCACAACGGCCGCAAGTTCGTGCCCGTCTACATCACCGAGAACATGGTCGGACACAAGCTCGGCGAGTTCTCGCCGACCCGTCAGTTCAAGGGACACGCGGCGAAGGCCGACAAGACCGCGGCCTCGGCGCCGTCGGGAGGGAAGGCCTGATATGGTCCGGGCTCAGGCAACGGCGAAGTACGTGCGCACGTCGGCGCAAAAAGCCGGCCTCGTGTGCGACCTCATCCGGGGCAAGGACGTCAACCGCGCCCTGTCCACTCTGATGTTCGCGCGCAAGACCGTGGCCAGGGATCTGGCGAAGGTCCTGCGGTCGGCCG
Organism: Vicinamibacterales bacterium; assembly: GCA_050187355.1. Classification (GTDB taxonomy): domain Bacteria; phylum Acidobacteriota; class Vicinamibacteria; order Vicinamibacterales; family UBA2999; genus CADEFD01. The sequence goes on along the minus strand of JBFWXO010000021.1, from coordinate 78,601 downwards.
TGGCGAACGCACGCCAGGCGGAGGGCTTCGGCGGCGACGTCGAGCGCCTGTTCGTCTCGGCCTGTTTCGCGAACCAGGGGCCGTCGCAGAAGCGCGTCAGGCCCGCCCCGATGGGCCGGGCCTTCCGGATCGTGAAGCGCACCACGCACCTCACCGTCGAAGTCACCGAGCGCCCGCAGCGGATCGCGCCGGTCGGTGGTGAGGCGGACAAGGCGACCGCGGCCCGGCGGGCCCGCGTCAAGAAGGCCGCGGCGGCCGAGTAGCACAGGAGAGCGCACGGTGGGTCAGAAAGTTCACCCCTACGGGTTCCGCATCGGGTTCAACAAGACGTGGAAGTCGCGCTGGTTCGCGGGCAAGGAGTACGCGGACCTGCTCCACGAGGATCTGGCCCTGAAGTCGGACCTCAAGAAGCGCTTCCAGCACGCGGGCGTGGCCAAGATCGAGATTGAGCGCGCCGCGAACAAGCTGAAGATCGACGTGCACACGTCGCGGCCGGGCATCATCATCGGCCGCAAGGGCACCGAGGTCGACAAGCTCAAGCAGGAGATCCAGAAGCGCACGAAGCGTGAAGTCTTCGTGAACATCCAGGAGATCCAGAAGCCCGAGCTCGACGCCCAGCTGGTGGCCGAGTCGGTGGCGATGCAGCTCGAGAAGCGCGTCGCGTTCCGCCGCGCGATGCGCAAGGCGGTCGAGTCGGCGCTGCGCTTCGGCGCCCGCGGCATCAAGGTGCGGGTGTCGGGACGCCTGAACGGCGCCGAAATCGCGCGTTCGGAGTGGTACCTCCACGGGCAGCTGCCCCTGCAGACGCTCCGGGCGGACGTCGACTTCGGGTTCGCGGAGGCGCACACCACCTACGGCCAGATCGGCGTGAAGGTCTGGATGTACAAGGGCGAGCGGCTGACCCCCCGGGTGGGCCGCGACGAGGACTACCGCGATCGGCCGCGCCGCTCCGCCGGCGCCCGAGCCTGACGAGACACGACCATGTTGATGCCGAAGAAGGTCAAGTTCCGGAAGCAGCAGCGCGGCCGCATGACCGGCAAGGCGTGGCGCGGCTCCGATGTGTCGTTCGGTGACTACGGGCTGAAGGCCATGGAGCCGTGCTGGATGACGGACCGGCAGATCGAGGCCGCCCGCGTCGCGATGACGCGGTTCGTCAAGCGCGGCGGGAAGATCTGGGTCCGCGTGTTCCCGGACAAGCCGGTGACGAAGAAGCCGCTCGAAACCCGCATGGGCAAGGGCAAGGGCGCGCCCGAGGGCTGGGTGGCCGTCGTGCGGCCGGGCAAGATCCTGTTCGAGATGGAAGGCGTGACCGAGACCGAGGCGCGACGCGCGATGGAGCTCGCAGCGGCGAAGCTCCCGATCAAGACGCGCTTCTCGGTGCGGTTCGGTGAGGAGAAGCAGTGATGAAGGCACCCGAGCTGCGCGAGCTGGACGCCGAGGATCTCCGCGCCAAGGCGGCGGAGATCGAGGACGAGCTGTTCCGCATGCGCGTCAAGAAGGCGATGGGACAGCTCGACAAGCCCGTGGCCCTGCGCGAGTCCCGCCGGAACCTGGCGCGGGTGAAGACGGTTCTCAGGGAGAAGGCGAAGTAGCCATGGCGTCGAAGACCGAGATGCAGGGAGTCGTGGTCAGCGACCGCATGCAGAAGAGCGTGGTCGTGGCCGTCAAGCGCCGGGTGCAGCACGGCGTCTACGGCAAGATCCAGAAGCGCACGACGAAGCTGATGGCCCACAACGAGAACGACGACGCGAAGCTCGGCGACCTCGTAGCCGTGTCCGAGTCGAGGCCGACGAGCCGCCGGAAGCGGTGGACCGTGACGCGCGTGATCGAACGCGCGCCCAAGGTCTAGAGCTGAGGAGGAGCCGCCATGATTCAGATGCGGACGATTCTCGACGTCGCGGACAACTCCGGCGCGAGAAAGCTCTCGGTGATCAACCCGATCGGCGGATCGACGGGCCGCTACGCCAGGCTCGGCGACATCGTGACGGCCTCGGTGAAGGAGGCCTCCCCCGAGTCCAGCGTGAAGAAGGGGACCGTGGTGAAGGCCGTGATCGTGCGCGTGCGCAAGGAGCAGCGCCGCCGCGACGGCAGCTACATCCGCTTCGATCGCAACGCCGCCGTGCTGGTCAACAACGAGGGCGAGCCGGTGGGCACGCGCGTGTTCGGACCGGTGGCGCGTGAGCTGCGCGAGCGCAAGTTCATGAAGATCATCTCCTTGGCGCCCGAAGTGCTGTAGGCAGGGACCGGAGACCAGGGAAAAGCAATGCCTAAGGTGCGAATCAAGAAGGACGACACGGTGCTCGTGCGGGCCGGCAAGGACCGCGGGAAGCGCGGGCGCGTGCTGCAGGTGCTGCCCGACAAGGGCCGCGTGGTCGTGGAGGGCGTGGGCATGGTGAAGCGCCACACGCGGCCGAACCCCCAGAAGAACATCAAGGGGGGGATTCTCGAGCGCGAGTCGGCGATTCACGTCTCGAACGTGATGCTCGTCGATCCGGAGTCGAGCCAGCCCGGACGCGTCGGCATCCGGGTCGAGGCTGACGGCACGAAGGTGCGGGTGCGCCGCAAGCGGGTGGGGTAGGGCGACATGAGCAGCAAATCGAACCGGCTGCGCGAGCGGTACCAGGAAGTCGTGGTGCCCGCGCTGTCGAAGGAATTCGGGTACGGCAACGTGATGGCCGTCCCCAAGATCGAGAAAGTCGTCGTGAACATGGGCCTTGGCGAGGCGACGCAGAACGCCAAGGTCGTGGACGTCGGCGCCGACGAACTCGCGAAGATCACGGGTCAGCGGGCGGCGATCCGCCGCGCCAAGAAGTCGGTCGCCCAGTTCAAGGTGCGGGCGGGGATGCCGATCGGCGTGACCGTCACGCTGCGCGGCGACCGGATGTACGACTTCCTGGACCGCCTGATCAGCATCTCGCTGCCGCGCGTCCGCGACTTCCGCGGCGTGTCGCCGCGGGGCTTCGACGGGCGCGGCAACTACACCCTGGGGCTGCGCGACCAGCTGATCTTCACCGAGATCGACTACCTCAAGGTGGACAAGGGCCGCGGCATGAACGTGAGCGTGGTCACCACCGCGAAAACCGACGAAGAGGCCCGGAAGCTGCTGCAGCTCATCGGCATCCCCTTCCGCACGAACTAGTTCGAGGACCGAGCATGGCGACGACAGCGAAGATGGCTCGTGAGAAGAAGGCCCTGAAGTTCAAGGTGCGTCACCGCAATCGGTGCCGGCGCTGCGGGCGCCCGCGCGCCTACCTGCGGAAGTTCGCGCTCTGCAGGCTGTGCTTCCGCGAGCACGCGCTGACCGGCGACGTGGCCGGCGTCACCAAGAGCAGCTGGTAGGCCTGGCGGCTGGGACCAGCGGCTGGCGCTAGAGGAAGAGACATGACTGATCCGATTGCAGACATGCTGACCCGGGTTCGGAACGCGGTGGCCGCGAGGCACTCGCGCGTGGACATGCCGGCGTCGATGCTGACGCCCGAGATGGCGCGGATTCTGCTGGACGAAGGCTACATCGCGGGGTACAAGGTCATCGAGGAGAAGCCGACGCGGCCGGGCGCGGCGGCGCGCCCCGTCATCCGGCTGCTGCTCAAGTACGGCCCGGGCGGTGAGCGCGTCATCACGGGCATCGCGCGTGTGAGCCGGCCCGGGCGGCGGGTCTACACGGGCGCCGAGGACATCGGCGTGGTGCTGGGCGGCCTCGGCGTGAGCATCCTGACGACGTCCCGCGGGGTGATGACCGGCCGGGCGGCGCAGAAGGCCGGAGTGGGCGGGGAAGTGCTTTGCAATGTCTGGTGACCTGTAGGGATCAGGAACCGGGAACCCGGGACCAGGCCATGAGCTCCGGCTCGGCCTCGGTGCGGGTGCCCGGTCCCTGGTCCCCGGTCCCTACGGGGTTCTGAACATGTCTCGTATTGGAAAGAAGCCGATTCCGGTGCCGAAAGGCGTGACCGTGAAGGTCGACGCCACGGGGATCGACGTCAAGGGTCCGAAGGGCCAGATGCGCCAGGCGCTGCCGCCGGGCGTGGTCCTGTCGCTCAACGACGGCGTCCTGGAGGCGAAGCGGGAGCGGCCCGACGACAAGTCGCTGGCGAAGTTCCACGGCCTCGCGCGCAGCCTCGTGGCGAACGCGGTCCTGGGCGTGGCCGAGGGCTGGAAGCGCGAGCTGGACATCGTCGGCGTCGGCTACCGCGCCGAGCTCAAGGGCAAGCAGGTGCACTTCGCCCTCGGGTACTCGCACCCGATCGTGTTCGACATCCCCGCGGGCATCGACGTCGCCGTGGACAAGCAGACGCACATCACCGTGACGGGCGTGGATCGGCAGCTGGTGGGCCAGGTGGCCGCCAACATGCGCCGCCTGCGCAAGCCCGACCCGTATCAGCAGAAGGGCGTGCGGTACACGGGCGAGGTGCTGAAGAAGAAGGCCGGGAAGACGGGGGCGTAACGGCAATGAAGATCACGACGAAGGACGATCGCCGTCGGCGAATCCAGTTCCGGATCCGGAAGCGCGTGCGCGGCACGGCGGCGCGGCCGCGGCTGAGCGTGTTCCGGAGCGTCTCGCACATCTACGTGCAGGTCATCGACGATCAGGCGGGCCGCACGCTGGCGGCGGCGTCGAGCCTCGAGCCGGCGGTGAAGGCCAAGCTGACCGACGGCGCGCGGTCGGGCAACGGCAAGGGCGCGGGCCTGGTCGGCGAGACGATCGCCGAGCGCCTCAAGTCCCAGGGCATCACGCGGGTGGTGTTCGACCGGAACGGGTTCCTCTACCACGGCCGGGTGAAGGAAGTGGCGGAAGCGGCCCGGAAAGCCGGGCTCGAGTTCTAGGCGAATCGGAAGGCGATGATGCGGACACGCGAACGAATCGATGCGGGCCAGCTCGACATCAAGGACACGGTCGTCGCAATCAACCGTGTGACCAAGGTGGTCAAGGGCGGCAAGAACCTGAGCTTCAGCGCCCTGGTGGTGGTCGGCGACGGCCACGGCGTGGTGGGTTTCGGGATCGGCAAGGCCAAAGAAGTGCCGTCGGCGATCAAGAAGGGCATCGAGGCCGCCAAGAAGAACCTCATCCGCGTGCCGCTGAAGGGCACGTCGATTCCGCACCCGGCCCTCGGCCGGTACGGCGCGGGCCGCGTGCTGCTGAAGCCGGCGCCCGAGGGGACCGGCATCATCGCGGGCGGCGGCGTCCGGGCCGTGGTGGAGTCCGCCGGCATCCACAACGTCCTGACCAAGTCGCTCGGCACGGCGAACCCGCACAACGTGGTCCGGGCGACGTTCACGGCGCTCTCGATGCTGAAGGACCCGGCGCACGTGGCGCGGCTGCGCGGCAAGGATCTCGAGGAGGTGGCCGGCGCGACGGCGTAGCGCGCGGCTGAGGACATCATGGCGAAGCAAGAGAAGACAGTGAAGGTCACGCTCGTGCGCAGCCCGATCGGCTTCGACAAGACCCAGGCGAAGACGGTTCAGGGCATGGGCCTGCGGCGCATCCGCCACACCGTGACGCTGATCGACACCCCCGCCACGCGCGGGATGATTCACAAAGTCCGTCACCTGGTGACGGTCGCCGAGTAGCACCATGCCGACGAATCTCAGCAACCTCAAGCCCGCCGCCGGGTCCAAGTTCACCCGCAAGCGCGTGGGTCGGGGCCCGGGCTCTGGCAACGGCAAGACGGCCGCGCGCGGCTACAAGGGCGCGAAGTCGCGGTCCGGGTTCAAGTTCAAGCGCGGGTTCGAGGGCGGCCAGATGCCGCTCCACCGGCGTATTCCGAAGCGCGGCTTCCACAACCCGTTCCGCGTGGAGTACGCCGTCATCAACCTCGACGATCTCGCGAGCCGCTTCGACGAGGGCGCGGTCGTCACGCCGGATACGCTCCGCGCGTCCGGTCTGCTGTCGGACCGGAAGGCCCTCGTCAAGGTGCTGGCCCGCGGCGAGGTGGGCAAGAAGCTCACCGTCCAGGCGCACAAGTTCAGCGGCAAGGCCGCCGAGAAGATCGCGGCCGCCGGCGGGACCGCGGAAGTCATCGGCGCCGCGGCGTCCTGATCCGGAGCCGCCAAGCCCCAAGGCCCACGTCATGCTCGACGCGTTCAAGAACCTCTTCGCAGTCGCCGACCTCAGGAATCGCGTGCTTTTCACGCTCGCGATGCTGGGGGTCTACCGCGTCGGCAGCCACATCCCGACGCCCGGCGTGAACACGGCGGCCCTGGCGCTGCTCGCCGAACAGGCCCGCGGGACGATGTTCGGCTTCTACGACATGTTCTCGGGCGGCAACCTGTCGCAGGTCACGATCTTCGCGCTCGGCGTCATGCCGTACATCAGCGCGTCGATCATCCTGCAGCTGCTCACGGTGGTGTGGCCGTACCTGGAGCGCCTGTCCAAGGAAGGCGAGCTGGGACGCCGCAAGATCACGCAGTACACCCGCTACCTGACGGTCGTGCTCTCGCTGGCGCAGTCGATGGCCATCGCGGTGTACCTCGAGCAGCAGACGAACATCGCCGGCGGCCTCCCGCTCGTGTACGAGCCCGGCTGGGGCTTCCGCCTGATGTGCGTGCTCACGCTCACCACCGGCACCATGTTCGTCATGTGGCTCGGTGAGCAGATCACCGAACGGGGCATCGGCAACGGCATGTCGCTGCTGATCTTCGCCGGCATCGTGGTGAACTTCCCGCGCGCGGTCACGCTCACCTTCGATCAGCTCCGCACGGGTCAGATCGGGCTGATTCGCCTCCTGATCCTGATCGTCCTCATGATTGCCGTGGTCGCCGCGATCGTGTTCGTGGAGCGGGGCCAGCGCCGCATCGTGGTGCAGTACGCGAAGCGCGTCGTGGGCCGGCGGCAGTTCGCCGGGACCAGCACGCACATTCCGCTCAAGGTGAACACCGGCGGCGTCATCCCAGTGATCTTCGCCAGCTCGCTGCTGGCGTTCCCGGCGACGCTCCAGGGCTTCTTTCCGGCGGGTGGATGGGGCGACGCGGCCGTCCGGCAGGTGGCCTACGGCATGCCGCTCTACAACCTGCTGTTCGTCGTCCTGATCATGTTCTTCGCCTACTTCTATACGGCGATCATCTTCAATCCCGACGACGTGTCCGAGAACATGCGGAAGTACGGCGGGTTCATCCCCGGCATCCGCCCGGGCAAGCGGACCGCCGAGCACATCGACACGATCCTCACGCGGATCACGTTGGCCGGCGCGGTGTACCTCTGCGTCGTCGCGCTGCTGCCGGAGTTGATGATCACGGGCTTCCGGGTGGCGCCGATCCCGTTCGTGGGCGAGTGGCTCGACACGAACCTGCCCCAGTGGTTCACCCAGGGCCTGGGCGTGAGCTTCCTGTTCGGCGGCACGTCCCTGCTCATCGTGGTGGGCGTGGCGATGGACACCGTGAGCCAGCTGGAGTCGCAGCTCATCATGCGGCACTACGACGGGTTCATGAAGAAGTCGCGCATCCGGGGGCGCCGCGACTGACGCCATGGCGATGCGGCTGCTGATGCTCGGGCCACCTGGAGCGGGGAAAGGGACGCAGGCCTCGCGACTCGCGCGGGACCACGGCGTCCCGAAGATCTCCACGGGCGACATGCTGCGCGACGCGGTCGCGTCCGGCACGGCGCTCGGGCTCGAGGTGAAGGAGACGGTGGCGCGGGGAGAGCTGGTCGGCGACGACGTCATCGTGGCCCTGGTGAGGCGCCGCCTCGCCGAGGACGATGCGAAGGACGGGTTCGTGCTCGACGGGTTCCCGCGGACGGTCGCGCAGGCCAAGGCGCTCGACACCCTGCTGAACGGCGCCCCGCTGGCGGTCGTCGAAATCCGGGTGCCGGACGAGGAACTGGTGCGGCGGGTGCGTGGACGCCGGATCTGCGAGCGCTGCGGAACCACGGTGTCCGCCTTCGACGGGGAGCCGTCGGAGGCCGTCGCCTGCAAGGCCTGCGGCGGCCGGCTGGTGCAGCGGTCGGACGACAGCGAGTCGATCGTGCGCGATCGGCTGCGGATCTACTGGCGCGAGACGCAGCCGATGATCGGGTACTACGAGAGCCGGCCCACGTTCCGCCGGATCGACGGGGCGAGGCCGCCCCTGGACGTATACGCGGCCATCGCGGCGGCGGTGGCGTCGGTGGTCGAGACGCAGTAGGCGACGAGCGATGATCACCTGTCGATCGGCAGCGGAGCTGGAGCGCCTGGCGCGCGTGAACGCGCTGGTGGCGCGCGTGCTGGCGGAGCTGTCGCAGATGATCGCGGTGGGCGTGACCACGGCCGAGCTCGACGCCGTGGCCGAACGGCGCCTCCGGGACGCGGGGGCCGAGCCGGCGTTCAAGGGGTACCATGGATATCCCGCCACGATCTGCGCGTCGGTGAACGAGCAGGTGGTGCATGGCATCCCGTCGCCTCGGAAGCTGAAGGCCGGCGACATCGTGTCCGTCGACCTCGGCGCGAAGATGGACGGGTTCTACGGCGACAGCGCCGTGACGGTGCCCGTGGGCGCCGTGAGCCCGGAGGCGGCGACCCTGCTCGAGGTGACCCGCCAGTCCCTGGCCGAGGCGCTGGCGGTGGTGAAGCCGGGCACCCGTCTGTCGGACATCGGCGCGGCGGTGCAGCGCTACGTGGAGGCGCACGGCTTCTCGGTGGTTCGCGAGTTCGTGGGGCACGGCATCGGGCAGACGCTGCACGAGGAGCCGCAGATCCCCAACTACGGCCCGGCGGGCCGCGGGCCGCGCCTGGCCGAGGGCATGGTCCTGGCGATCGAGCCCATGGTGAACATGGGCGCGGCGGGAGTGAAGGTGCTGGGGGACGGGTGGACGGCCGTGACGAAGGACGGCAGCCTGTCGGCCCATTTCGAGCACACGGTGGCGGTCACCGCCGACGGGTGCCGGATCCTGACGAAGGCGGACGCCGCGGCCAACGCGGCGGCGTAGCCGGTGATGACCGACGGGACGTCGGCGTCGCCGCTGGAAGTGGAGGGCGAGGTTCGGGAGCTGCTCCCGAGCGCGCTCGTGCGGGTGAGCGTGGACGGACGGCACGACGTGGTGGCGCACCTGGCGGGATCGCCGGCGCGGAACTTCGTCAGGGTCGTGGTCGGGGACCGAGTGAGATTGGCGCTGTCGCCCGGCGATCGAACCCGCGGGCGGATCGTCGAGAAACTGTAGGGCCGAGCGATGAAAGTGCGAGCGTCAGTGAAGAAGATCTGTGACAAGTGCAAGATCGTGCGGCGGCGCGGCGTCGTTCGCGTGATCTGCACCAACTCGAAGCACAAGCAGCGGCAGGGATAGGTCTAGCGGCTAGGAGCTAGCGGCTAGCGGCTAGGGAGACACAGCATGGCGCGTATTGCAGGCGTCGATCTTCCCCGCACCAAGCGGGCTGAGATCGGATTGACGTACATCTTCGGCATCGGGCGGCACCGCTCCGGCCGGATTCTCGAGGCCGCCGGCGTCAGCGGCGACGTCCGGGTGAAGGATCTCACCGACGACGACGTCCGCAAGATCAGCCGCGTCATCGAGGAACAGGGCGGCGTCGAGGGCGATCTCCGGAAGGAGATCTCCATGAACATCAAGCGCCTGATGGAGATCGGCAGCTACCGCGGGATGCGCCACCGCCGCGCGTTGCCGGCGCGCGGACAGCGCACGCGTACGAACGCCCGCACGCGCAAGGGCCCGCGCAAGGGTGCGGTCGCCAAGAAGAAGACGGTGTAACCCATGGCCAAGACCGAAGGCGGGAAAGAGACCGCAGGCAAGAAGAAGACGTTCAAGAAGCGCGGCGAGAAGCGCGTGGTGCACCACGGCTTCGCCCACATCCAGGCGTCGTTCAACAACACGCTCATCACGATCACCGACACCGAGGGCAACGTCGTGTCGTGGTCCAGCGCCGGGGCCATCGGCTTCAAGGGCTCGCGCAAGGGCACGCCCTTCGCCGCGACCCAGGCCGCGCTGGCCGCCGGCAACGTGGCCAAGACGTTCGGCATGCGGTCCTGCGAGGCCCTGGTCAAGGGCCCGGGATCCGGCCGCGAGTCGGCGGTCCGCGCGCTTCAGAACGCCGGCATCGAGGTGAAGTCCATCCGCGACGTCACGCCGATTCCCCACAACGGCTGCCGGCCGCCCAAGCGGCGCCGGGTCTAGGCCGCAGGCACTTCAGACGGAGAAGGACGTTACATGGCTCGATACACCGGTCCGGTCTGCCGCCTCTGCCGACGGGAGGGCATGAAGCTCTTCCTGAAGGGCGAGCGGTGCTACACGGAGAAGTGCGCGATCGAGAAGCGCAACATGCCCCCCGGGCAGCACGGCCGGCGCCGTGCCTCGAAGCTCGCCGGCTACGGCGTGCAGCTGCGCGAGAAGCAGAAGGTCAAGCGCGTCTACGGCGTGCTGGAGGACCAGTTCCGGCGCTACTTCGAGATGGCGGATCGCCAGCGGGGCATCACGGGCGAGACGCTGCTGCAGCTGCTGGAGCGCCGCCTCGACAACGCCGTCTACCGCATGGGCTTCGCGACCTCGCGGGCCCAGGCGCGGCAGCTCGTGCGCCACGGCCACTTCCTGGTCAACGGGAAGAAGGTCGACATCCCGTCCTACTCGCTCAAGGCCGGCGACTCGGTGTCGGTGCGGCAGTCGAGCCGGGAGAACCCCGCCATCCTGCACGCGGTGGACGAGGTGAAGGGACGCGGCATCCCCGAGTGGCTCACGCTCGAGGGCGAGCTCGGCGCGAAGGTGCTGTCGATGCCCACGCGCGAGCAGATCAACCTGCCGGTGCAGGAACAGCTCATCGTCGAGCTGTACTCGAAGTAGCAGACGACGTTCGCCGGGTCGCGGGGCCGACGCCCCGGGACCTGGCGGCAGGTACCGGCCCCGCGCGCCAGGCGCGACGGCCGGGACGCCACCCGACGGCCCGCAGCTCGACGGACCTGCAGCGGGAGGCCGGCGGGTCACACACGCAGGTCCGGAGGCCGGGTTGCCGGCCCGTTGGCGAGAGGACGAATCGACATGCTCTGGAAAGGTTTTCAGCGCCCCAAGCGCCTCGAGTTCGAGCGCGACACGCTCACCGATCGGTACGGCCGTTTTTCGGCCCAGCCGTTCGAGCGCGGCTTCGGCACGACGGTCGGCAATGCCATGCGGCGGGTGCTCCTGTCGTCGATCGAAGGCGCGGCCGTGACGGCCGTCAAGATCGACGGCGTGCTGCACGAGTTCTCGCCGATCAAGGGGGTGGTCGAGGATGCGACCGACATCATCCTCAACCTCAAGCAGATTCCGCTCAAGTGCCACACCGAGAACGCGAAGACCCTGTCGCTCCGGGTCAACAAGCCGGGCAAGGTGCGCGCGGCCGACATCGAGGCCGACCAGGACATCGAGATCCTCGAGCCGGATGCGCACATCGCCACGATCTCGGAGGGCGGCAAGCTCCACATGGAGCTCCGGATCAAGCGCGGCCGCGGGTACGTGTCGGCGGACAAGAACTTCGACGAGGACCTCGGGATCGGCTGGATCCCCGTGGACTCGGTGCACTCGCCCGTGAAGAAGGTCAACTACCTGGTGGAGGCGGCCCGCCTCGGCCAGACGACCGACTACGACAAACTCACCCTCGACGTGTGGACCAACGGGTCGGTCACGCCGCGCGATGCGGTGTCGCTGTCGGCGAAGCTGATTCGCGACCACCTGAGCATCTTCATCAACCTCGACGATGAGGACGAGCCGGCCGCGGACGGCGGCGGCGAGGGCGCGCGCGCCGGCGGCTCCAACGAGCACCTCGACAAGAGCGTCGAGGAGCTGGAACTGTCGGTCCGGTCGTACAACTGCCTCAAGAACGCGAACATCCGGACGATTCGCGAGCTGGTGCAGAAGACCGAGGGCGACATGCTGAAGACGAAGAACTTCGGACGCAAGTCGCTCAACGAGATCAAGGAGATCCTGCAGTCCATGGGGCTGGGCCTCGGGATGCGCCTGGACCAGGCGCAGGACTGACACTAGCGGCTGGGGACTAGCGGCTAGCGGCTAGGGGAACCGTCATGAGACACCGAGTTGGACATCGCAAGCTGGGACGCCTGACGGATCATCGCCTGTCGATGCTCCGGAACCAGGCGGAGGCGCTGCTCACGCACGAGCACATCACCACGACGCTGCCGCGGGCGAAGGAGCTCCGGCCGTTCGTGGAGAAGATCATCACCGTCGCCAAGCGCGGCGTCCGGGCGGCCGAGCCGAAGGGCAAGACGCTGGCGGCCAAGCGGCTCGTGGCGCGCGACATCCAGAACGACGATGTCGTCACGAAGCTGTTCGGCGAACTGGCGCCCAGGTTCATGGAGCGGCCGGGCGGCTACACCCGGATCCTGAAGCTGGGTTTCCGGCGCGGCGACGGAGCCGAGACCGCGATGGTCGAGCTCATCGGATCGGAGTTCGATCCCAAGAAGGCCGCGGCCGAGAAGGCCGCGCAGGCCGAGTCGTCCGAGGAGCCGAAGTCGAAGAAGAGCGTCGGCGAGCGGCTGCGGGCGGCGGCGTCCCGGATCCGCGGCGAGAAGAAGGACAAGAAGAGCGAAGCGGGAAGGGCGTCGAAGCCGGCTCGCGGCGCCCAGAAAAAGTCGACGACTCCCCGGAAGGCCGGCGGCTCCTAGCCGGCGGCGGCGGGCGCTGACACTCCGCGCGGCCCGGCCACCCAGGTGGCCGGGCCGTGCTGCGTACGGGGCGGGCGCGCCTCAGTCGGCGTCGCCGTGCTGGTGCGCCGCCTTGTGGGCGGAGACGATCTTCGTCTGCTCGTGCGCGGGGACGTTCTCGTAGTGGGAGTACTCCATGTGGTACGAGCCCCGGCCGCCGGTGACCGACGTGAGGTGCTGCTCGTAGCTGAGCATCTCGGACATGGGGACCTGCGCCTTGATGACGGTGTTCGCGCCCCGGGTGTCCATGCCGGCGATGCGGCCGCGGCGCCCGTTGAGATCGCCCATCAGGTCGCCGGCGAAGTCGCTGGGCGCGTACACCTCCACGTGCATGATGGGCTCGAGGAGCGTGGGCTTCGCCCGGGCCATGCCGTCCTTGAAGGCCAGGTGGCCGGCCGTCTTGAACGACAGCTCGTTCGAGTCCACGTCGTGGTACGACCCGTCGTACAGGACGGCCCGGAAGTCCACCATCGGGTAGCCCGCGAGGAATCCGCGGACGCGGGACTCCTCGAGGCCCTTCTCCACGGCCGGAATGAACTGCCGTGGAATCGAGCCGCCGAAGATCTCGTCCACGAACTCGAAGCCGCCGCCGCGCGGCAGGGGCTCGAACCGCACCTTGCAGTCGCCGAACTGCCCGTGGCCGCCCGTCTGTTTCTTGTGACGGCCGTGCGCCTCGACGGCGGCCGTGATCGTCTCGCGGTACGGAATCCGCGGCGGCTTGAGGTTCACCTCCACGCCGAACCGCCGCTTCAGCTTGGCGACGGTCACCTCGATGTGGAGCTGGCCCTGCCCCGAGAGCAGGAGCTCGTTCGTGTTCGAGTCCCGCGCGTAGTGGATGCTGCCGTCCTCCTCCTCGAGGCGGTGCATGGCCGTGCTGATCTTGTCCTCGTCGCCGCGGCTCTTCGGCTCGATCGCGTACGACAGCACCGGCTCCGGCCACACGATCGGCGGGAACGTGATGTCGGCCCGCGCGTCGGCGATCGTGTCGCCCGTCCGCGTCTCCTTCAGCTTGGCGACGGCGCCGATGTCGCCGGCCTTGATCTCGGCCACCGCCACCGTTGTCTTGCCCTGCATGATCTGGAGGCTGCCCAGCCGCTCGTCGACGTCCCGGGTGCGGTTCCTGATCGTCGAGTCCGACGTCAGGGTCCCCTGGTAGACGCGGAACAGCGTGATGCGCCCCGCGAACTGGTCGGCCACCGTCTTCCAGACGAAGGCGGCGGCGGGCGCCTGCTCCGAGACCGGCCGGTCGACGCGCGCGCCCGAGCCGTCCACGGCCGTGAACGGACGATCGGCCGCGGCCGGCAGCCAGCTCAGCATCGCGTTCAGCACGGAGTCGATGCCCACGTTCTTGAGGGCGGCCGTGCAGACGAGGGGGAAGAGCGCGCAGGAGGCGGTGGCGCGCTGCAGCCCGGTGATGAGGTCGTGGTCGTCGAGCGTGCCCGCCTCGAAGTACTTCTCCATCAACGACTCGTCGGCCTCGGCGACGGCCTCGATGAGGGCATTCCTGGCGGCCTCGGCGTCCGCGCGCAGGCCGTCGGGCACGGGCCCCTCGACGGCGGCGCCGCCGCCGGGCGGCGCGGTGAAGACCTTCATCCCCACCAGGTCCACGATGCCGGTGCAGGCCTCGCCCTCGCCGAGCGGCAGGTGAATCGGGACGACGCCGCGGTGGCACGACCGGCGGATCGACTCGAGCGATCGCTCGAGCGACGCGCGGTCCCGGTCGAACCGGCTGAGCACGACGAGGCGGGGAAGCTTCAGGTCGTCGGCGGCGGCCCAGGCCTTCTCCGTCTGCACCGCGGAGCCCGAAACGGCGTCGACGACCACGAGCGCGGCGTCCGCGACGCACATCGCGGCCCTGGAATCCGCGAAGAAGTTGGCGACGCCCGGCGTGTCGAGGAGGTTGAGCTTCGTCTTCTTCCACTCGGCATGCGCGAGCGACGTGCTCAGGGTGTGCTTGCGGGCAATCTCTTCGGGGTCGTAGTCGGTCACCGTCGTGCCGTCGTCGACGGTCCCGAGCCGGTTGACCATGCCGGCGGAGTAGAGCATCGCCGAGACGAGCTGTGTCTTGCCGCACCCTCCGTGTCCAACGACGGCGACATTTCGGATACTGGCGGCATCGTAGACCTTCATAGGCCGGACCCTCCGCGTGTCCACGACGCCCAGGGAGCGGACCCGTCCTGATGACGAACGGCGGCGAACCCGGGCGCCTTTCTGCGTAGCCTATGCCTTCGCCGAGCGAAGTCAAGGCCGATGTGCCGGAAGCGGCGCGGGGCGGGGGGCTACTCGTAGCGCAGGGCCTCGATGGGATCCAGTCGGGAGGCCCGCCACGCCGGCAGCATGCCGAAGAAGATCCCGACGCTGGCCGAGAAACCGAGCCCGAGGGCGTAGGACCACCAGGGCATCGAGATCGGGAACCCGGCGACGACGTTGACCAGCAGGCCGATGCCGCTGCCGATCAGGATGCCCAGGACCCCGCCGATGGTCGTGAGCACGACCGCCTCGATCAGGAACTGGAAGAGGATCTCGGCGCGGCGGGCGCCGATGGCCTTCCGGACGCCGATCTCCCGGGTCCGCTCGGTGACCGAGATCGTCATGATCGACATCACGCCGATGCCGCCCACCATGAGGGCGATCGACGAGATCACGACCAGCGACAACAGCACGGCCTGCGAGATCTGCTCCCAGATCCGGAGGATGGCGTCCTGGGTGACGAGGTCGAAGTCGTTCGGCTTGTCCAGGGTGAGGTCGTGCCGGATGCGCATGATCGCCTCGACCTCGCGCATCGCGTCGTCGCGGGACGCCCACTCGTGCGGCACGACGGCCACCATGACGGGCGCCTCGCCGAAGGGGCCGCTCCGGATCCGCTCGGACCCGAACTGCTTGCGCCACGTCGTGTAGGGCAGGATGGCGAAGTCGTCCTGCCCGCCCGGGCCGAAGCCGGGCCGCTTGTCGATGACGCCGATGACCGTGTACCGCGAGGCGCCCAGCCGGACCTGCTTGCCGACCGGGTCGATGCCGGTCTTGAGGAACAGCGCCTCGTAGGGGCCGTAGCCGAGCACGACGACGGCCCGTCCCCGCTGCACCTCCTGCTCGGTCATCGACCGCCCGAGCAGCATCTTGGCGAAGTTGACGTCCACGAACCGCTCGCTGACGCCCATGACCACCTGCGGCGCCGTCCGCTCGTTCTTGTAGAACACGCGCTCCATGGATGGCTGGCCGGGGCCGGCTCCGAGCCACGTGTCCACCTTCGCGACCGACGGGGCGAGCCTGCGGATCGCCTCGCCGTCCGCCACCGTGATGCTGGGACGCCGCAGCAGTTCCAGAAAGGACGCGCCCGACGAGAAGCTCACCGCGCCGAAGCGCTGCACGAAGATGGTCTTGGGCCCGAGCGCCATGATCGACGCCCGCAGGTCCTCGTCGAAGCCCCGGATAAGGGCTGTCATGCTGACGATCGACGTGATGCCGATGACGACGCCCAGGACCGTGAGCGCCGAGCGCATCTTGTTGGCCCACAGCGTGTCGAGGGCCATCTCCGCCGTCTCGCGGAGCAGTGACAGGCGCTTGCGGAGCCGTCCCATCATTCGCGCCTCAGGGCCTCGATCGGCGCGAGGGCCGCCGCGCGCTGGGCCGGATACCAGCCGAAGAACAGGCCGACGAGCGCCGTGACCCCCACGCCGAGGAGGACCGACCAGGCCTCGATGGCGGCGGGGAGCGGTGTCAGCGCGGACAGGGCCTTGGCGAACGCCGTGCCGAGACCGACGCCGACGATGCCGCCGGTGACCGACAGCGTGACCGACTCGGTGAGCACCTGGGACATGATGTCCCGGCGCTTGGCGCCGAGCGCCTTGCGGAGCCCGATCTCGCGCGTCCGCTCCGAGACCACCATCAGCATGATGTTCATGATCACGATGCCGCCGACGAGCAGCGACAGTCCGACGACGCCGACGAGCACCACCGCGATGCCGTTGGTGGCCTGGTGGAAGATGTCGAGGAAGGAGTCGGACGCCACCATCCCGAAGTTGTCCTCGTCGCCGGGCGAGAGGTGCCGCTCGACGCGAAGCGCGGCCCTGGCCTCGTCGCGGGCCACCGACACGAGGCTCGGATCCCGCGGCTTGACCGTCAGCGACAGGCTTTGCCTGGATCCGAAGAGCTTCTGGTACTGGCCCAGCGGGATGACGACGAACTCGTCCTGCGAGTTGCCGAAGAACGCGCCCTTCTTCGCGCTGACGCCGACGATCCGGAACGGCACGCCAGCGATCTTGATGACCTTGTCGAGGGGGGTCTCCGGGCCGAACAGCCGATCGGCGATCTGCCAGCCGACCAGCGCCACCGGACGGTCCCTCGCGACCTCGCTGGGGCTCATCATCCGGCCGCGCTCGGCGTCGAACGTCGAGAACTCCAGGTAGCTCTGCGTGACGCCCTGCACCTGCACGGACTCCAGTTCCGCGGCGCGGTAGGCGATCGTGGTGTTCTGCTGCGCCTGCGCCATCACCGCGGCGATGGTCGAGCCGAAGCGGCGGATGGCCTCGGCCTCCTCGAGCGTGATGCGGGGGTTGTTGCGCATCCGGTCGATCTCGTCCTGGTTGCGCGCGATGCCCGTGCGGCGGATCGTGAAGTAGTCCGCGCCGAGGTCCGAGACGATCGCGTCAGACACGGCGCCGTTCACGCCCTGGATGAGCGCGACGACCGCGATGATCGACGACACGGCGACGATGTTGCCGAGCAGCGTCAGGAGCGATCGGAGCTTGTTGGCCCAGATCGACGAGAGCGCCAGCTTGACCGACTCCCAGACCTGTTGCATACCGTGTCGTCCCGGCGGCCCCGTCTAGCTCGCGGGCGGCGTCCCCGGCGCCGGGTTCTCCCGCACCTCGTCGGCCTCGAACAGGTTGCGCACCCCCTCGAACGGGCCCGTGATCACACGGTCGCCCTCGGACAGCCCCGAGACGACCTCGAAGTACCGCTCGCCGGCGATGCCGATCTCGACGGGGACGAAACGCGCCTTCCCGTCACGGATGGCGAACACGCCCTCGACTTCCTTGCGGGTGTGTCCGACGGGCAGCTCCGTCGGCGTCGGCGGCGCCTGGGCCGCGGCCGAGCCGAAGGCGAAGCGCGAGGCGGGCGGCGGACGCAGCTTGGGCACCACCGCGCCGGCCGCGTCGTACTCCAGCTCCCGGACCGTGAGGGCCTGAATCGGGACCGCGACGGCATTGGGGCGGGAGTCGGTCGAGATCTCCGCAGTGCAGGTGAACCCCGGACGGATGTCGGGCGAGGCCTCGTCCAGCGTGACCACGACCTTGAAGTTGGTCGCCGTGCGCTGGCCGGCCTGCTGGCCGGTGGCCTGGATGGGGCTGTTGCCGATCTCGGTGACGCGGCCGTTGAAGGTCTTCCCGTCGATCGCGTCGATCGTGACGACCGCCTTCTGGCCGATCTGGACCTGCGGGATGTCGGTCTCGTCCACCTCGATCTCGGCCTCGATGACCGACATGTCGGCCACGGTCAGCAGGACCGTGCCGGCGTTGTTCATGGTGCCGACCACGACGTTCTCGCCTTCTTCGACGTTCCGGCGGGTCACGATGCCGTCGAAGGGCGAGACGAATCGCGCCTGCGAGAGGTTGTAGCGGCTGTTGACCAGCCCGGCCTCCTGCTGGCGGACCTGTTCTTCGCGCGTCCGGATCTCCTGGGTCCGCGCGTTCAGGTCGCTCTCGCGCATCCTGACGTCCGCCTCGGCGCGCTCGAGCGTCTCGCGGGTCGTCAGGCCGCCCTGCCAGAGCTCTTGCTGCCGCTTGTAGGCCTGCCGCGCCACGTCGAGGGCCGCCTCGGTGCTCTGCAGCTGCACCCGCGCCTGCTCGAGGCCCGTCCGCGCGCCCGCCAGCGCCGCCTCGTCGCGACGGACGACGCTTTCCGCCGCGATTGGGTCGATCTGCAGCAGGAACTGCCCGGCCTTGACCCTGTCGCCCTCCCGGACGCCGATGTTCGTCACGCGCCCCATCGACTGGGCGCTGATGTTCACCTGGCGCCGGGGATCGATCTTGCCGGATGCCGAGACGATGGCCTCGAGATCCCGGCGCCGAATGGTCTCGGCCGTGACGAGCGTCCCCTTCGGCTGCCTGGAGCGCACGTACGCGCCCGCCCCGATGGCGACCAGCACGAGGGTTCCAACCACCCATGGCCACTTCTTTCGGAACACGATTAGCTCCCTCCCGAGATGGCCACCACCGCGGCCACAGCCGCGGCGAGGCCGGCGTAGATACCCAGTAGCGGCGACACGTAGGCGCGCGTCCGTCGACCGGTGAGAGCGGCGCAGCCGGCGGCCAGCAGCAGCACCCACCAGACGCCGAAGAGCTCGATGGCCCCGAGGAACCGGGCCGGCATGGTCCCCTCGTCGAAGAACGGCAGCAACGCGGCAAGGTTGAACGGGCTGGTCAGCGACTCGCGCACGAAGTGCAGGGGCGTGGCGGCCACTTGTTGAAGGACGAGCGGCGTCGTGGCGTGGACGGCGACGGCGAGGCTGCCGGCGAAGCCGCGGACGGGCTTCAGGACCACCAGCAGCGCCAGCGCCACCAGCACGGTGGTGAGGGGCGTCAGCAGCGCCCGGCCGCCACTCGCCAGGTAGATCCAAAAAGGCGGATGCGCCTGCCAGGTTGCATAGGCGGCGTCGGTCACGGTGCCGCCCGCGGCCTCGGCGGCGCGCACCCGTTCGTCGACAAGGGCCTGGCGGCCCACCGGGGAGCCGAGCAGGGGGGCAGCCACCGCCGCCCAGAGGGTCAGGAGCACGACCCAGGTCGTCAACACGCTGACGAGTGAGCATTCGGCGGCCTGCCGCATGCCGAGGATTGGCGACGTGCAGACCCGGCGCAGCCGGACGAAAAGGGAACTGGCCGGCGGGTTGCTAGGCGGGAGCATCAGGTAGGAGAAACGGTCGACGCCGACCGTTGGGAGTGTACTACGTCGGGGCCTCGCCGTTTGTTTCGCTGGCGGCCCACAAGTGACTGAGTGAGGCGGACTTCCACGACTGTCGCCCCCGCGCGCACCGCGACCGTTCGAGCCGCGGCCGGCCCGGTGATCGGGTGTGAACCGATGACGAGATCGTGATCGACCATTCGTTCTTCGAACGCTTCCGGAGGCAGATGCCGATCCGGACCGGCGGACCGGCGGGGACGGCGCCCGTCCACCAGCGGCGCCTGCACGTGGCTGCACGGCCGGGCGCGGCCACGCGCCAGACATCCGGGACGGCTCACCTGCAGAGACACCCCGCGACGACCGAAAAGGTAATGGGACGACGGGTCTGAACGACCCGCCGCAGTGCTGGCGCCGAGGCGGACAACGACGACATGGCCGTACGGATCGGGGAACTGCTCCTCAAGGAGAAGCGGATCACCCCAGAACAACTCCAAGAAGCCCTGAGCTATCAGCGGCAGAATGGCGGCAAGCTCGGCGCCAATCTCGTCAAGCTCGGCTTCGTGAAGGACGAGGAGATCACGTCGCTCCTCTCCAAGCAGTACGGCGTGCCGTCGATCTCGCTGAACCAGTTCGAGATCGACCCCGCGGTCATCAAGCTGGTGCCGGCCGAGACGGCGCACAAGTACCAGATCATTCCGCTCAGCCGGGTCGGCGCGACGCTCACGATCGCGATGACCGACCCCACCAACGTCTTCGCGCTCGACGACCTCAAGTTCATGACGGGCTACAACGTCGAGCCCGTGGTGGCGTGGGAGACGGCCGTCGTCGACGCCATCCAGAAGTACTACGGCGCTCCCGGCGGAGGCGTCAAGAACGGCGCGAAGGCGATGGTCGAGGTCGCCCCGGGCGAGAGCGCGCTCGAGATCGCGGCCCGGGCGATGCAGGAGATGCCCCTCCTCGACGCCGACGAGGTCGAGGTCCTCGAGGAGCTCGAGGAGA
Organism: Vicinamibacterales bacterium; assembly: GCA_050187355.1. Classification (GTDB taxonomy): domain Bacteria; phylum Acidobacteriota; class Vicinamibacteria; order Vicinamibacterales; family UBA2999; genus CADEFD01. The sequence continues at coordinate 58,096 of JBFWXO010000021.1, read as the reverse complement.
TCAGCGCGGAGGCGCTGACCCGTCAGGGCGAGGAAGCGCCCGTCATCAAGCTGGTCAACGTCATCCTGATGTCGGCCATCTCGAAGGGCGCGAGCGACATCCACATCGAGCCCTACGAGAAGGAATACCGCGTCCGCTACCGCATCGACGGCCTGCTCTACAACGTCATGTCGCCGCCGCTGAAGATGCGCGACGCCATCACGTCGCGCATCAAGATCATGGCGAAGCTCGACATCGCCGAGAAGCGCCTTCCCCAGGACGGCCGCATCAAGATCCGCTTCGCCGACGCCGGCGTGCAGCGCGACATCGACTTCCGCGTCTCGTGCCTGCCGACGCTCTTCGGCGAGAAGATCGTCATGCGTCTGCTCGACCGCACGAAGCTGATGCTCGACATGACCAAGCTCGGCTTCGAGCAGGAGTCGCTCACGAAGCTCGAGACGCAGATCGCGAAGCCCTGGGGCATGGTGCTGGTCACGGGCCCCACGGGCAGCGGCAAGACCAACACGCTGTACTCGTCGATCTCGCGGATCAACACTCCCGAGACGAACATCATGACCGCCGAGGACCCGGTCGAGTTCAACCTCGTCGGGGTCAACCAGGTCCAGGTGCGCGAGAGCATCGGCCTGAACTTCGCCGCGGCGCTGCGCAGCTTCCTCCGCCAGGATCCGAACATCATCCTCGTCGGCGAGATCCGCGACTTCGAGACGGCCGAAATCGCCGTCAAGGCGGCCCTCACGGGCCACCTGGTGCTGTCCACGCTGCACACCAACGACGCGCCGAGCACCATCAACCGCCTGATGAACATGGGCATCGAGCCCTTCCTCGTGGCCAGCTCGCTGAACCTCGTATGCGCGCAGCGCCTCGTGCGCCGCATCTGCACGGCCTGCAAGGTGGACGACCCGGTGCCCCCGCAGGCGCTCGTCAACGTCGGCTTCGCGCCGGAGCTGGCCGAGACGGTCGTGCCGAAGAAGGGCAAGGGCTGCGAGAAGTGCAACCGCACCGGCTACAAGGGCCGGGTCGGCCTCTACGAGGTGATGGAGATCGGCGAGGAACTCCGCGAGCTGATCCTCGTCGGCGCCTCCGCGCTGGAGCTCCGACGGAAGGCGATCGAGGAAGGGATGATCACGCTGCGCGGCAGCGGCATCCGCAAGATTACCGAAGGCGTGACGACGATCGAGGAAGTGGTCAGGGAGACTGTCAAGTAACGCGTAGGGACCGGGACCCGGGACCAGGGAACAGGGACATCACCGATGGCGACGCTGCCCGAACTGCTGAAGACGACGGTCGAGCTGAATGGTTCCGACCTCCATCTCTCGATCCAGACGCCGCCCCAGGTGCGCGTGCACGGCGAGCTGCAGCGGCTGCCGCAGCCGGAGTTGACGCCGTCCGACACGAAGACGCTGGCCTACAGCGTCCTGACCGACGCCCAGAAGAAGCGGTTCGAGGAGTCGCAGGAGCTGGACTTCTCGTTCGGCATCCGCGGCCTGGCACGCTTCCGCTGCAACATGTTCAACCAGCGGGGCGCCGTCGGCGCCGTCTACCGCTTGATCCCGGAACGCGTCCGGCAGTTCGACGAGCTGGGCCTGCCGCCGGTCATCGCGAAGCTCGCCGAGCGTCCGCGCGGGCTGGTCCTCGTGACGGGCCCGACCGGGAGCGGCAAGTCGACGACGCTCGCCGCGATGATCGACAAGATCAACACCGAGCGGAAGGGCCACATCCTCACCATCGAGGACCCGATCGAGTACCTGCACCAGCACAAGGGGTGCCTGGTCAACCAGCGCGAGGTCCACAGCGACACCCAGAGCTTCAGCAATGCCCTGCGCGCGGCTCTCCGCGAGGACCCCGACATCGTGCTCGTCGGCGAAATGCGCGACCTGGAGACCGTCGAGTCGGCGCTCCGGATCGCCGAGACCGGCCACCTCACGTTCGCCACGCTCCACACGAACTCCGCGTCGTCCACGATCAACCGCATCATCGACGTGTTCCCGGCCCACCAGCAGGCCCAGGTCCGGGTCCAGCTCTCGCTCGTCCTCGAGGGCATCGTGTGTCAGTCGCTGCTGCCCAAGCTGAACGGCCAGGGCCGCGTGGTGGCGCTGGAGATCCTGGTGCCGACGCCGGGCATCCGGAACCTGATCCGGGAAGACAAGGTCCACCAGATCTACTCCGCCATGCAGGCGGGGCAGGAAAAGCTGGGCATGCAGACGATGAACCAGTCGCTCGTCACGCTGCATCAGCGCCGCCAGATCTCGATCGACACCGCGATGAACGCGTCGTCGATGCGCGACGAGCTCACCGATCTCATCAGCCGCGGCGTCGGAGTCGTCGCGGGCGCAGGACTCGGCCGGGTGGGGCGGCCGGGGGCCGTGCGGTAGCCCACGGGGCGGCCCGGCCATAGGAGACGACGTACATGCCGACATTCGCATTCTCAGGACGCACGCGCGCGGGACAGACCATCACCGGCGAGCGCGTGGGCGACACCGTCGAATCCGTCACCGCCGCCCTGCGGCGTGAGCAGATTCTCGTCACGAAGATCGCGGCGGTCGCGGCCAAGGCCGTGGCGGCCCCGAGGAAGGCCCGGGCCAGGGCGGTCAACGCCAAGAATCTCGCCGTCTTCACCCGGCAGTTCTCGGTGATGATCGACGCCGGCCTGCCGCTGGTCCAGTGCCTCGACATCCTGGGGAACCAGGAGGAGGACAAGAACTTCTCCGCGGTCATCCTGGCCACGCGGTCCGACGTGGAAGCCGGCGCCTCGCTGGCCGACGCGATGAAGCGCCACCCGAAGACGTTCGATCCGCTCTTCACCAACATGATCGCGGCCGGCGAGGCCGGCGGCATCCTCGACACGATTCTGAAGCGGCTGGCGACCTACATCGAGAAGGCCGTCAAGCTGAAGGGTCAGGTCAAGTCCGCCATGATCTACCCGATCGCGATCATCGTCATCGCGGCCCTGGTGGTCACCGTCATCCTCTGGAAGGTCATCCCGACCTTCGCCACCCTGTTCGCGGGTCTCGGCGCCGAGCTGCCGTTCCTGACGCGCATGGTCATCGCGATGAGCAACATGCTCGTCCAGTTCATGCCGATCATCATCGTCGTGATGATCGGCCTGGTCTTCGCGTTCCGGCAGTACTACTCCACCGAAGGCGGCCGCCGCGTCATCGACGGCATCGTGCTGAAGCTGCCGGTCCTGGGCCCCATCATGCGGAAGATCGCGGTGGCGCGCTTCTGCCGCACCCTCTCGACGCTCATGACGTCGGGCGTCCCGATTCTGGACGGGCTGGAGATCACGGCCAGGACGGCCGGCAATGCGATCATCGAAGACGCCCTGTTCGAGACCCGCCGGAGCATCGAACGCGGCGAAACGGTGGCGGGCCCGCTCAAGACCACCGGGGTGTTCCCGGGCATGGTCGTCCAGATGATCGGCGTCGGCGAGGCGACCGGCGCCCTGGACACGATGCTGGCCAAGATCGCCGAGTTCTACGAGGAGGAAGTGGACACGGCCGTCGCCGGGCTGCTGACCCTGCTCGAGCCCGTGATGATCGCGTTCCTCGGCATCGTGGTCGGCGGCATCGTCATCGCGATGTACCTGCCGATCTTCGGTCTCATCAGCAAGCTGACGTAGAGTGCTGGCATGTCGGCGACGCTGAAGCCTCGCCTGTCGAGGCTCGTCGCGGTCCGCTTGTGGGCCGGCACCCTGCTGGCCCTCTTTGCCTTCGCCCTGACGGTCGTCGGGTCCGGCCTGTGGCCCATGTCCCGGGCGTCGGTGGCCCTGGCCGGCCTGTTCGGCGTCGCCCTGGTGGACCTGGCGACGCTGCGCTTCGCCGACCGCTACGCGGCGACGGCCGACGCGCACTTCGCCCTCGACGCCGCCCTCATCAGCGCCTACGTGTACGCCACGGGCGGGGTAACGAGCGTCTTCACGCCGCTCTACGCCCTGCCGGTGGTCGCCGCGGCCGGCGTCCAGTACCGGCGGGGCAGTCTCCGCTTCGCCCTCGTCGCGACCCTGTGCCTGCTGGGCATCGTGGTCTGGCAGTACAACGGCTGGGGCGGCCCGGTCGACGGCCTGCCGCCGCCGGACGTCGCGATGCTGACGGTGGGCATCAACGTCTTCGCGTTCCTCACGGTCGCGGCGCTGGCGGGCCAGCTCGCCGAGAACCTGCGGTCCGCCGACGTCGCCGTCGAGGCCGCCTCGGAGAAGATCGCCGACCTCGAGGCGTTCAACCGGAACGTGATCGACCACCTGGCGGCCGGTCTGACGACCATGGACGCCTTCGGCCGCGTGATGACCTACAACCGGGCCGCGGCGACGATCACGGGCTGGTCGGGGGACGTCACGGGCCGCCCGGTGGCGGAGGTGCTGCAACTGCCCGACGACTTCGCGGCGGCCCTGGCGGCGGATCGGGAGCCCGGGCGCGCCCGCCGCACGGACTTCGGCTTCAGGCGGCCCGACGGGCGCACGATCGAGCTCGGCGTCAGCGCCGCCCCCCTGCCGCTCGGGGCCGGCCAGCGCGGTTTCATCTTCACCTTCCAGGACGTCACCGACATCAAGGGGCTGGAACGCACGGCGCAGCTGCGCCAGCGGCTGGCGGCCATCGGGGAGATGGCGGCCGGCATCGCCCACGAGATCCGCAACCCCCTGGCGTCGATGTCGGGCGCCATGCAGGTATTGCGCGGCGAACTGCCGCTCTCGACCGATCAGGCGCAGCTCATGGACATCGTGCTTCGCGAGTCCGACCGCCTGAACGCCACGATCCAGTCGTTCCTGGCCTACGCCCGGCCGAGCCGGGCCGCCGTGGGACGCATCGATGCGCGCCGCGCGGTGCAGGACACGGCGGCGCTCCTCAAGACGAGCCCGGATGCCGCGATCAACCACGACATCGCCGTCACCGTCCCCCCGACGCCGGTGTGGCTCGACTTCGACGAACACCAGCTTCGCCAGATCGTGTGGAACCTGGCGACCAACGGGCTGAAGGCCATGCCCAAGGGCGGGCGGCTGTCGCTGTTCGCCGACGCGGACGGCGACGGCGTGGCCATCGGGGTCCGGGACGAGGGCACGGGCATCCCGGCCCGGGACATCGACCAGATCTTCCATCCGTTCCGCGGCTCGTTCGGCCGCGGGACCGGCCTGGGCCTGGCCATCGTCCACCGGATCGTCACCGACTACAATGGGCACATCGACGTGCGGTCGGACGTGGGTGCCGGCACGACGATCGTCGCGCGATTTCCCAGCAGCGCGCTGGCTCCCGCATCCACCTGACGTCCATGACCACACTGACAGGAACCAAGCCCCGCATTCTGGTCGTCGACGACGAGCGGTCGCTGCGCGAGATGCTGTCGATCGTCCTCGGGCGCGAGGGGTACGAGGTCTCGACGGCCGAGGACGTGGGCACGGCGCTCGACCAGATCCGCAGCGGGCCGCCGCCCGACCTGCTCATCAGCGACCTCCGGATGCCGGACGGATCGGGCGTGGACGTGCTCCGGGCGCTGAAGGAACGCAGCCCCGGTGCCGTGGGCCTGCTGCTGACGGCCTTCGCGTCGGCCGACACCGCCGTCGAGGCCATGCGGCTCGGGGCCGTCGACTACCTGACCAAGCCGTTCGACGTCGCGGACCTGAAGCAGCGCGTCGCCCGCTACCTGGAGGCGAAACGCCTGTCGGAGACGCAGGCGCCGCCGCCGGAGGGCCGCCGCGGCCAGGGCTTCGTCCTGGCCGGCCGCAGCCGCCAGATCTTGGACGTGATCAGCCTGGTGGCCCGCGTGGCGCGGACCGACGCCAGCGTCCTCATCACCGGCGAGTCCGGCACCGGCAAGGAGTGGACGGCCCGCGAGATCCACCTCCAGTCGTCGCGCCAGTCGCAGCCGTTCGTGGCCGTGAACTGCGGGGCGTTCACCGAGTCGATCCTGGAGTCCGAGCTCTTCGGCCATATGAAGGGGGCCTTCACGGGCGCCGTGGACACGAAGAAGGGGCTGCTCGAGGCCGCCGACCGGGGCACCCTGTTCCTCGACGAGGTGGGGGAGACCAGCCTGGGCATGCAGGTGAAGCTGCTGCGCGTGCTCCAGGAACGGCGGTTCCGGCGCGTGGGCGGCACGCAGGAACTCGAAGCCGACGTCCGCTTCATCGCCGCCACGAACCGCAACCTCGAGGACATGGTGCGCAACGGCGGGTTCCGGGAGGACTTTTTCTTCCGGATCAACGTGATCTCGGTCAGGCTGCCGGCCCTCCGCGAGCGCATCGACGACATCCCGATCCTGGCCGAGCAGTTCCTGCACCGGTTCGCGGACCGCATGGGCCGCCCGGTTCGGGCCATCAGCGCCGACACGATGCGGCTCCTGGCCGGTTATCGCTGGCCCGGGAACGTCCGGGAGCTCGAGAATGTGATGGAGCGTGGCGTGGCCCTGGAACAGTCGGCCGTGCTCATGCCGGACAGCCTGCCGCCGCACCTCGCCGAGCCCAGCCGCCCGGCCACGCCCGCGATGGACGAGGCGATCCCCGAACTGTTCAACCTGGAGGCCCACCTGCAGCAGATCGAGCGCCAGCACCTGGAGCGCGCCCTCCGGCAGGCCAACGGCGTCCAGGTGAAGGCCGCCGACCTCCTGGGCATCACCTTCCGGCAATTTCGCTATTTGGCCAAGAAATACCAGCTCAAGGGCTGACGGCCGATCTGCCGCGTGCTGTCAGTTCTGGCGTCGGTGCTGACAGAGACCGTCAGAGCGACTGGCACCCGGAGGCCAAACCGGCAGGCCAGCTGGTGCGTCAACTTTCACAGGGCTAACCAATTAGGTGCGCGGATGGCGGGGGTCCCGGGGGGTGGCACCGGGGTTGCACTAGGGGAAAGCGTCGACGCCGTCCCAAGGCGGCGGCATCGCGAGCACGAAGTCGAGCACCCGACACCGTTCGTTCGAGACCGAGGAGACCGGACATCATGCGTATTCGAGACACCAAGGGCTTCACCCTGATTGAGCTTCTGATCGTCGTCGCCATCATCGGCATCATCGCTGCCATCGCCATTCCCGGCCTGCTGAAGGCCCGCATGGCCGGCAACGAGGCTTCGGCCATCGGGTCGGTTCGCGCCGTCAACAGCGGCGAGGCGGCCTTCTCGGCGGCGGGCGCCGGCAGCCCCTACTCCGTCACCCTCCAGCGCCTTTTCTTCGGCTGCGACGGCGCGGCCGGCGGCGACCAGGGCTTCATCTCGGCGGACATCGGCGCCGACCCCTCGACGAAGAGCGGTTTCGTGGTGACGCTGGCTGACACGAGCGTGACCCCGGCGGCGCAGGGCCAGGCGTGCGACGGCGCGGCGGGCACCAACGGCTACTACGTGACGGCGGCCCCGACGGGCGCTTCGAGCGGCAACCGCGCGTTCGCGAGCAACACCGTGGGCACCATCTACTACCTGCTCGGCACCGTGGCTCCGGCCGAGGGCGCTGGCAACCCGCTCCAGTAACAGTCGAGCGGTTCGCGCATCTTGCGGGCGCGGTCCTTCGGGGCCGCGCCCGTGTTCGTTTGTGGGGCCTCGGGCCGGGCCGGACCCGGCTACAATGACCCCATGCACCGCGACACGCCGTCGCCGCCCGCCTGGGCGTTTCCGTGGATGGCCGGCGCCGCCCTGCTGGGGCTCGGCGCCTCGCTCACCGCGGCCTACGTCCACCACCAGCTCCTGACCGACCCGGCGTACGCCAGCTTCTGCGACGTCAACGCCACGTTCAATTGCACGAACGCCTACCTGAGCCAGTACGGCTCGGTGGGCGGCATCCCCACGGCGATGCTGGGAGTGATGTACTTCGGGGCCGTCCTGCTCGGGCTCGCGCTGTGGCGCCTGGCGCCCAAAGGGGCAGACGGCGCGCCCGGGTTCGTCTTCGCGATGTCGCTCGCCGGGCTGCCGGTGGTCGCGTATCTGGCCTACGCGTCGGTCACGCTCGGAAGCCTCTGCCTCGTCTGCCTGGTCACCTACGTGGCCGTCGCCATCATGTTCGTCGTGTCCGCCCGCGCCGCGAGGTCCTCGATGTCCACGCTGTTCTCCCGCCTGTTCTCCGACCTGTCGGTGCTCGTCAAGCAGCCCTCGGCGCTCCTGGCCACGGGGGCGTTCCTGGCCGCGTCGTTCTTCGCCGTCCAGTGGTTCCCGGCCACCGCCGCCGCGGCCGCGTCCGGGGACGACGCCCAGGGCGGCACGCCCAGCGCGCTGGCGGCGCTCGCCCCGGCCCAGCTGCAGGAGCTCGAGCGGTTCCTGAACGCCCAGCAACGCGTCCCGGTGATGGTCGCGTCGGAAGGGGCGGCGGTGGTGCTCGTGAAGTTCAACGACTACATGTGCCCGCCCTGCGGCCAGACGTTCGCGGAGTACAAGCCCGTGCTCGCGAAGTGGGCCAAGGAGTATCCGGGCAAGCTCAAGTTCGTCACCAAGGACTTCCCGCTGGATCCGGAGTGCAACAAGTACGCGCCCGGCGGCTCCCACATGGCCTCGTGCGAGGCGGCCGTCGCCGTGCGGCTGGCCCGTGAGCATGGCAAGGCCGCGCCGATGGAGGACTGGCTGTTCGCGAACCAGCCCACCCTCACGCCCGCCTCGGTGAAGGAGGCCGCCCGGGTCATCGGCGGCGTGACCGACTTCGACGCCCGCTATCCCACGACGCTCCAGTTGGTGCGGGGCGACATCGAGCAGGGGGCCCAGCTCACGGTCCAGGGGACGCCGACGTTCTTCATGAACGGCATCCGCCTGCCCGGGCTGCGGGGCGCCTTCCTCGACGCCGCCATCGCCCTGGAGATGAAGCGGGCCGGCGTGGCCCTCCGCTAGGCCGCCCCCGGGCGGGGCCGGCCTGGGCGCCCCGGACCGGTCGGGCGTGGCCCGGGGTGGACGCTGGAAACTCCGTGGAGCGACCGATATAGGGGGTGGTCGCCGCCACCGCTATGCTCGCCATCGAGACGGACAACCTGACCAAGGACTACCTGGTCGGTTTCTGGAAGAAACGCCCCTACCGCGCCCTGGACCGCCTCACGCTGGCCGTCGAGCCGGGCGACGTCTTCGGCTTCCTCGGCCCGAACGGGGCGGGGAAGAGCACCACGATCAAGCTGCTCATGCAGCTCATCTATCCGACGTCGGGTGCGGCCCGCATCCTCGGGCGCCCCGTCGGCGACGTCGACGTCCGGCGCCGCATCGGGTTCCTCGCCGAGAACCCGAGCTTCTACGACTACCTCACGGCCGAGGAACTCCTGACGTACTTCGCGGGCCTGTTCGACGTGCCCGCGGCCGACCGCGCCGCCCGCGTCTCGAAGGTGCTGGACGAAGTTGGCCTCGGCGCCGAGCGGCGGATGCGCCTCAGGTCCTATTCGAAGGGCATGGTCCAGCGCGTGGGCATCGCGCAGGCGCTCATCAACGAGCCGGAGATCGTGTTCCTCGACGAGCCCATGTCGGGGCTGGATCCCCTCGGCCGCCGGGACGTGCGGCAGATCATGCTGCGCCTGCGCGACCGGGGCTGCACGGTGTTCTTCAGCTCCCACATCCTCTCGGACGCGGAGGCGCTGTGCAACCGCGTCGCCATCGTGGCCCAGGGCCGCCTCGCGGCGGCCGGACGGATCAGCGACATCGTCGGCGTGGACGTCCTGGCGTGGGAGCTGGTCGCCGACCGGGTCTCCACCGAGACGCTCGACGCTCTTCGTCCCCGCGCCCGGACGGTGACGGCCCTCCACGACGGCCGCTACGCGATCGAGCTGCCCCCGGACGCGCCGGAGGCGGCGCTGCAGCTCCTGTCGGGCGCCGGCGCGCGCGTGGTGTCGCTCAACCCGGTGCGCAAGACCCTCGAGGACTACTTCGTCCAGCAGGTGCAGAAGGCGACCGCGCGGGAGACGTCGCTATGAGCCTCGGCGCGATCCGCAAGGTGGCCCTGGCGGTCTTCAAGGAGTCGGTGCGGGATCGCGTCCCGTACAGCCTCGTGCTGTTCTCGGTGGTGCTGATGGGGGCGTCGTTCCTCATGAGCCGACTGACCGCCGGCCAGGACTTCAAGGTCGTGAAGGACCTGGGACTGGCGACGATGAACGCGATCGGCCTGCTCATCGCGATCTTCATCGGCACGGGTCTCGTGGCGAAGGAGGTGGAGCGCAAGAGCATCTACGCCGTCCTGACCAAGCCGCTCTCCCGGTCGAGCTTCCTGCTCGGCAAGTACGCCGGCCTCGTGCTCACGCTGGCCGTGAACCTCGGGATGATGACGGCGGCGTTCTACCTGATGCTCCAGTACATGGAGTGGACCACCGACGACTGGATCAAGACCGGGTGGCGCGCTCCCGCCAACGACCCCCGGCTCCTGCTGGCCGTCGCGCTCATCGGCGTGCAGCTCATGCTGACGACGGCGGTCGCCCTGTTCTTCTCGACCTTCTCGAGCCCGCTCCTCACGATGCTGCTCACGCTCGCCGTGTGGGTGGCCGGCCACTTCAGCGGCGACCTGCGCAACTTCCAGATGGCCGTCGACTCGCCGGCGGCCGCAGCCATGGCGCGCGGGCTCTACTACGTCCTGCCCAACCTCGATCCGCTCGACGTCAAGAACGAAGTGGTGCACGGGCTCGCCGTGTCCTGGCCGTCGATCGGGCTGGCCGTGGCCTCCATCGCGGCCTACATCTCGGTGCTCCTCGGCGCGTCGGTCCTGATCTTCGACCGGCGGGACTTCAAGTAGCCCATGGCCGCCGCGTCCGCTCGTGCGCACGGCCTGGCCACCGGGGTGTTCGTCGCGGTGAGCATGGCCGCGGCCGTGGGGCTGCAGGCCGTCCGCGAGCGCGTGGCACCGCCTCGTCCGATGATCACCGAGACGCTGTGGCTCCAGTCGCCGGCGGCCGCGCGTCGGCTCATGCTGTCGTTCACGGACCTGGCCGCGGACCTCTACTGGATGCGGGCGGTCGTGCACTACGGCGGGGAACGCCGCTCGAACGCCGCGGAAGGACGCTACGCCCTGTTGTACCCGCTGCTGGACATGGCGACGACGCTGGACCCGCACTTCGACGTCGCGGCCAGGCTCGGGGCGATCTTCCTGAGCGAGGGCTATCCCGGCGGCCCGGGGCGGACCGACCAGGCGCTGGCGCTCCTCGAGAAGGGCCTCCGGAACGACCCCACCCGCTGGCAGTACCGCCACGACATGGGCTTTGTGAACTACTGGTGGATCAAGGACTACCCGGAGGCGGCGCGGCAGTTCGAGCTGGCCAGCCAGATGCCGGGCGCGCCCGTGTGGCTGCGGACGATGGCAGCCGTCACCCTGGCGAAGGGCGGCGACCGCCATGGCGCCCGGACGCTCTGGACCGAGCTGTACCAGACGGCCGACGTCGAGTGGCTGCGGCGCGCCGCCGCGAGCCACCTCCAGCAGTTGCAGGCGCTCGACGAACTGGACGCGCTGGCGGCCGCCACCCGGCGCTACGCCGAACGCACCGGCCGGCAGCCCGGCTCCTGGCAGGACCTCATCGCCGCCCGCCTGTTACCGGGCGTGCCCGTGGACCCGACGGGTGTGCCCTATGTGCTCGAGCCCGGCGTGGGCCTCGGCCTGGACGCGACGTCCACCCTGAACCCGCTCCCGACCTTCGAGGGCGCCCGATGACGCCGGCGATGCTCGCGGCGATCGTGGCCGGGCTCTTCGGCCTCGTGATCGGGTCGTTCCTGAACGTCTGCATCTACCGCATGCCGCAGGGGCTGTCGGTGGTGTGGCCGGCCTCCCGGTGTGGCGGATGCCAGCGCACCCTCCGCTGGTTCGAGAACATCCCGATCCTCAGCTGGGTGGTCCTCGGCGGCCGCTGTGCGCGCTGCCAGTCGCGCATCTCGATTCAGTACCCCATCGTCGAGGCCGTCACCGGCGTTCTCTTCGCGATCGTCGCAGCGGCGACGCCGGTGGGACCGCTCCTCATTGCGCGGCTGCTGCTGGTGGCGGCGCTCGTCGTGCTCTTCGCCATCGACCTGGAGCACCAGATCCTGCCCAACGCCATCACGCTGCCCGGCATCGTGGTCGGCTTCGCCTTCGCCCTGGTCGGGCCGCCGGGATGGCGGGCGTCGCTTGCGGGCATCGTCCTCGGGGGCGGCGTGCTGTACGCCGTGGCCGGCGCCTACTACCTGGTGCGCAAGGAGGAAGGGCTCGGCATGGGCGACGTGAAGATGCTCGCCATGATCGGCGCCTTCCTGGGTTGGAAAGCGGTGCTCCTGACGCTGGTCCTGGCGTCGTTCTCGGGCGCCCTCATCGGCGTGGCCGTCATTCTCTTCCGGCGGGGCGACATGAAGTACGCGCTTCCGTTCGGCACGTTCCTGGCCCTCGGGGCGCTGGCGGCGATGCTGGTCGGGCAGCCGGTCATCGACTGGTACGCGAGCTTCTACTGATGCAGTTCACGCCCGCGGGGTACCTGCTCCTGGTGCTCACCGCGCTCGTCGGGTTCCTGGCGGGCGTGCTCGGCTTCGCGCTGCTGCGAATCGTCGCGAGCACCCGTAACTCAGGCCGGCGTCTTCGCGAGTCCAGCGCGGATACGGCCATCCTCTCGGCCGCGCTCGAGGAGGCCGTCGGCAAGCTGAAGCAGCAGGAGCGGAGCACCCTGGCCCGCGCAGAGGCCAGCGAGCGGCTCAACGCCGAAATCGTGGAAGGCCTGACGTCGGGGCTGCTCGTCGCCGGCAACGACGGCCGCGTCCGCATGCTGAATCCGGCCGGGCACCGCATCCTGGGGATCGAGCCGCGGCCGATGCCGGCCCCCATCGACGAGGTGCTGGGCAGGGTGCCGGCGCTTGCGGCGCTCGTGCGCGAAGCGGCCGTGGGCCGGCGGACCGTGGCGCGCCGCCACATCGCGACCGGCGATGGCCTCGGGCGCCCGTCGCACCTCGGCGTCACGCTGTCGCCGTGGACGGGCGGGCCCGGCGAGGCGGGCGTGATCTGCCTGTTCAGCGATCTGTCGCGCGTCGTGGCGCTCGAGGAGCAGCTGCGCCTCAAGGATGCGCTGGCGAGGCTCGGCGAACTGACGGCGGGGCTCGCGCACGAGTTCCGGAACGGCCTGGCCACCATCCACGGGTACGCGCGCCTGATGGTCCCGGCGGCGCTCCCCCCGCCCCACGACAAGTACGCCGAAGGCATTCGTGCGGAGACGCAGGCGCTCGGTGACGTGGTGTCGAAATTCCTGGAATTCGCCCGGCCCGAACGGCTGACCCCCCAGCCCCTGGCCCTCGAACTGGTCGTCCGGCGCGCCGTGCACGACGCCGATCCGGAGGCCTCGGCGGTCACCGTGACCGGCGCCTTCGGACAGGTGGAGGGCGACGACGTGCTACTGCGGCAGGCGTTCTCGAACCTGGTGCGCAACGCCCTGGACGCGTGTCAGCGCGGGACGCAGCCGCCGGAAGTGGTCGTGCGCGGCACGGTCGATCCGGCCGAAGGCCTCGTCACCGTGACGGTGTCCGACAACGGGCCCGGCCTGCCGGACGCCGGGCGCGAACGGCTCTTCCAGCCGTTCTTCACGACGCGGGCGAATGGCACGGGCCTCGGGCTGGCGCTGGTGCAGAAGTTCATCGTGACCCACAACGGCCAGGTGCACGCGGCCAACCGCCCGGAGGGCGGCGCGGAGTTCCGCGTGCGCCTGCCGCTCAGGCCCGCCTCCGAATCCGACGTGCGGTAGTTGCGATCGCGCGGCCTCGTGGAGGCGGCAGGAACTGCCGCGCGCCCCGGCGCGGACACGCCGCCGTCCCCGGGATTCCGCCGGTTTCCGCCCGGTCCCTGCGTTGGACCGCGCGTTGCTCTCCCACCGCTCGGCCGGCCTCCCGCCGGCACGGAGAGGAGGGCGGCGTGGCGGCTCGACAGCGTGGGTTCTCGGTACTCGAAGCGATCATCGCGATGGCCGTCGTGACGACGGGCGTCGTCAGCCTCGCGGGGCTCGCCCAGCACGTCATCGACACCGTGGCCCGCTCGCGCCGGCAGATTGCGGCGACGGTCCTGGCCGACGCGGCGGTGGCGGTACGCACCGCCGGACCGTTTGCCCCGACGCCCACGGACTGCCTGCAGCACGACGTGGCCGGCTGCCACGAGGCGCTCGACGACGCCGGGCGGCCCGCCGCCCTCCCCTCGTTCGTGCGCCGGTGGCGCCTGGTGGCCGTGGCGGGGGCCCCGTCCGGCACGTGGATGCTGAGCGTCTGCGTCGTCGCCGTCCGCGACCGTCTCACGACGGGCTCCGCGCCAGGGACGTGCGTGTCGCGCGTCGTGGCCGAGGTGGCGCCGTGACGCTGCGAGGGCACCAGCGGCGTGCGGCATCCGGGCGAGGACAGGCCGGCGTCACGCTGATCGAACTGCTCGTGGCGCTCGCGATCCTGTCGCTGGTCTTCGGCGTCGTCGGCGTGGCGGGCGTGACGGTCCTGGGCGCCCTGCAGTCCGAAGCGTCGGCGGCCGACCAGCAGCAGCGCGCCCGGGCGGGGATTCACGCGCTGGTCGAGGACGTCCGCGAGGCCGGGAGCGGGTTCGTCGAGGAGGCCGACACGGCGCCGGGGCAGGGGCTGCCGGCCGTCTGGCCGGACCTGGTGGCCGCGGGGCCGTGGGTGGCCGGGGCGCGGCCGCAGACCATCACGGCCTGGCGGGCCCGTCGCGACGCGTCACACGGCCGTCTCGCCGTGCCGGCCGCGGCCGGGGACACGATACTGCGGCTGGCGCGGCCGGCCTACTGCTCGGCGGTCACGCCGGCATGCGGCTTCGACGCGGGGGACGACGTGCTCGTCTACGGCGATCACGGACGCCTCGAGATCGCCCAGGTCCGCCAGGTGTTCCCGCCGCTGGACGTCGAGCTCGCGGCGCCGCTGGTGGAGCCCTGGCCAGCAGGGAGCGTGGTGTCGGCCGTCGTCGCCCATGGATACGAACTCCGGCCCGACGCGTCCACGGGCCTGCAGCAGCTGGTCCGCCGGGTCGGCGCCGGTCCGGCCACGCCCGTGATCGACTTCGTCCTGGGGTTCGACGTCGAGTGGTGGGCGGCCGGCACCCCCTCGGTGTCGATCGCGCCGGATGGCACCGAGGACCACGCCACGGCCGGCCCGGCGCCGCCCGCACCAGGCGTGAGCGGTCATGCGGCCTGGCCGGCCGGTGAGAACTGCGCCTTCGCCCGCCCCCGAGGCGGGGCGGCCGTCTGGCGGGGGACACCGGGCGCCGCCACGGCCGCGCCCGTTCCGGTGTCGCAGTTTGCCGACGGCCCCTGGTGCCCCGGTCCTGCGGCGCCGTCGCGATGGGATCTGGATCTGGCGACCGTCGTCGAAGTGCGCGTGTCGCTCACCGTGGCGGCCGCCGCGGCGGCGCTTCGTCCGGCTCCGGGCCTGGGCCTGACGCGGAGTCCCGGCACGAGACCCGTGCCGGACCTCGTCGTACGCACGGCCGTGCGGCCCGGACGCCACGGCGCGGGAGGGTGAAATGCGACGGACGGATGGTGGCCGCGAGCGCGGCGTCGGGCTGCTGATCGTGCTGGTATGGCTGAGCCTGATCGCGTCGGCGGCGCTGGGGGTGGCGCTGGCCACGTCGGCAGAGGCTCCGGCCAGCGGCGCGTTGCACGAACGCGTGCGACTGACGCGCGGGGCCGAGTCGGCGGCCGCCCTGGCGCTGGCGGCGCTCAGCCCCGTCGTGGACTGGCACGTCGTGCCCACGGCGGGGCTGGCATCGCCCTTCGTCGACGGCCCGCCCGGCCCCCGGCCGCTCGGGGCCGTCACCCTGGACCTCCTGGCCGAAACCTGGCTGAGGACGTGCGGCCGCACGGTGCCATGCACCGACGCGGCGACGAGCGTCTCGACCGCGTCGAGGCCCTGGGGCGTCCGGAATCCCCGCTGGCGCCTGGTCGTCCACGCGCCGCTCGCGGACGTGGACCCGATCGCCGGGGCGGCGTGCGCCTGCTACGTGGTGGCGTGGGTGGCCGACGACCCCGCGGACGACGACGGCGACCCGCTGCTCGATGCCCCGGCGGGCCTGGCGGGGCACGAGGTCCTGCTGGTGCGGGGGGCCGCGTTCGGCGAGGCGGGCGGGCTGGCGGAGGTGGAAGCGCTGGTCGCCAAGCCCTGCCGGCGCGGTGTGGCGGCGTGTACGGGCATTCGCGTGCAGTCGTGGAGCCTGGCTGGCGGCGGGGCCCCCTGAGCCCTGTGGAGGCGGCGTCCCCGCGCCGAAACATCACACATGACGTGCATCAGCTCGTTCGTGCCCGTGCGCCTCGCGACGGCGGCCCTCGCCGCCGCGATCCTCGCGCTTCCCGTGGCCGCCTCGGCGCAGTCCCTCGCGGAGGTGGCGCGGAAGGAATCGGCGCGCCGCAAGGAACAGCCCGCCGGCAAGGTCTATACGAACGACAGCCTGCGGCGAGACTTCACGCCGTCTGCGCCCACGTCCGCCGCGCCGCCGGAGGGCTCGCCGTCCGAGGCCAGCGCCGCGCCTGTCCCGTCGACCGAGGCGGACCAGGCGTCCGAGGGCCCCAAGAAGGACGAGGCGTACTGGCGCGACCGGATCGGCGGGGCCCGCGAACAGCTCGCGCGCTCGGAGGCGTTCGCGGCCGCCCTCGAATCGCAGATCAACGGCCTGACGGCGGAGTTCACGAGCCGGGACGATCCGGCGCAGCGCAGCGTGGTCGACGGGAACCGCAAGAAGGCCATCGCCGAGCACGAGCGCGTGCAGCGCGAGATCGAGGCCCAGCGCAAGGCCATTGCCGCGATTCAGGACGAGGCACGGAAGGCCGGCGTCCCGGCCGGCTGGCTGCGCTGACCCGCCGGTGAGCCCCGCCGACATCGCGGCGGCCGACGCCGACGTCCTCGTCGTCGAGGACCGCGACTCGCTCCGGACCATGCTGCGGCTCGCCCTGGAGTCGCACGGCTACGGCGTCCTCGAGGCCCGCGACCAGCCCGAAGCGGAGGCGCACCTGGCGAGGCGCCACCCGGCGGTCGTCATCACCGACCTGCGCCTGCCGGAGGGGGACGGCCTGGGCGTGCTCAGGGCCGTGAAGGACGCCGACGCCCAGATCCCGGTGGTCGTGATGACGGCCTACGGCGGCATCCAGGATGCCGTGGCCGCCATGCGGGACGGCGCGCTGGACTTCCTGGCCAAGCCGGTCGATCCCGACCACCTGCAGCTGGTCGTCGGGCGGGCGGTGGCGCAGCAACGCCTCGCCCGGGATCACGAGCGGCTGCTGCAGGACGCCGCGGAGCGCCGCGGCGCTCCCACCATCGTCGGTGCCGCGCCGTCCCTGGTGAAGGCGGTCCAGACGCTGCAGCGGGCCGCCGGCACCGAGGTGACCGTGCTGCTCGGCGGTGAGAGCGGCACCGGCAAGGAGCTGTTCGCCCGCGCGCTGCATGCGTGGAGCCGTCGCGCCGACGGGCCCTTCGTGGCCATTAACTGCGCCGCCATCCCCGAGACGCTCCTCGAGTCCGAGCTGTTCGGCTACGAGAAAGGCGCCTTCACGGGCGCCACGCAGCGGAAGCTCGGCCGCGTGGAACTGGCCCACCGCGGCACGCTGTTCCTGGACGAAATCGGGGAACTCGCGCCGGCGCTCCAGGCCAAGATGCTCCGGGTGCTGGAGACGTTCGAGTTCGAGCGGGTCGGAGGCACCGCCACGGTCCGCGCCAACGTCCGCCTGGTGGCGGCCACCAATCGCGACCTCCGGCGCGAGGTCGCCGAGCGCCGCTTCCGCGAGGACCTGTTCTTCAGGCTCTCGGTGATGCCGCTCACCGTACCGCCGCTTCGCGAACGGGGGGACGACGTGCTGCTGCTGGCCCGTCACTTCCTGGACCACCACGCGGCCGCCAGCGGCCGACGGGGATACGTCCTCGATGCAGACGCCTGCGAGGCCCTGGCAGCGTACTGCTGGCCCGGCAACGTCCGCGAGCTGCAGAACTGCCTGGAGCGCGCTGCCGTCCTGGCCGACGGGCCCACGATCGGCGTCCGCCATTTGCGCCTGCTCGACGCGCCCGTGCCCGACGCGCCCCCTGGGGAAGAGATGGACCTGTCCGGGACGCTCGCGGAGGTCGTCGCCCGGGCGCAGGAGGACGTCGAGCGACGGAAGATCGCCCGAACGCTCGCCGAGTGCGGGAACGACACCGCGCGCGCGGCTGAGGCCCTCGGCGTGACCTTCCGGGAGCTCCTCGGGAAGCTTCGCACCCTGGGCCTCGGCAAGGCGTAGGTCCGGCGAGGCCCGTGCACGGCGTCCCGCCGTCGCCGGCCCTCCACCGCGGCGCGAGCCGGAGCGCTAGCGTCCGCGGATGCCGAGCGCCGCGAGGGCGCGCTTGAACTCGTGGGGCGTGACGTCCGTGATCGTCGCGGGGCCCGAGGCGCCGATGACGACGAAGTGCAGCCGGCCGCGCACGATCTTCTTGTCGCGGCGCATGGCCTCCAGGACGTCGCCGGCCGCGAGATCGGCCACGGTCGGGAGCGGGCCCAGCCGGGCCAGGAGCGCCTGCGCGCGGTCGGCCAGCGGGGCTGGCGTGAGGCCGCGGGCGACGCCGAGCGCCAGCGCCGCGCGCATGCCGTGGGCGACGGCCTCGCCGTGGCGGAGCCGCCGGTAGTCGGTGACGGCTTCCAGGGCATGGCCCACGGTGTGCCCGAAGTTCAGGATCCGCCGGAGGCCCAGCTCGCGCTCGTCCTCTGACACGACCGAGGCCTTGATCCGGCAGCTCGTCGCGATCACGTCGGCCAGGGCGTCGCCCTCCTGCGAGAGGATGGCCGGCAGGTCCCGGTCGAGGCGATCCAGCAGCGCTGGATCGGCGATGAGGCCGTACTTGACGACCTCGTACAGGCCAGAGCGGAACTCGCGGCGGGACAGCGTGGCGAGCGCTTCCGGATCGACCAGCACGAGCGACGGCGGGTGGAAGGCGCCCACGAGGTTCTTGCCGCGCGCGAGGTTCACGCCCACCTTGCCGCCGATGGCGCTGTCCACCTGCGCCATCAGCGTCGTGGGCACGTGGACGAGGCCGACGCCCCGCAGGTAGGTCGCCGCCGCGAAGCCGACGAGGTCGCCGATCACGCCCCCGCCGACGGCGACGATGGTGACGCCGCGGTCCGCGTGGGCGTCGACGAGACGGTCGTAGACGCGCGCCACCGTGGCGAGGGTCTTGGCGCGCTCGCCGTCGGGCACGAGAATCGGGGCCGTCCGGCCGAACCGTCGGCCAATCGTGCTCCAGACGCGCGTGCTCGAGACGACCAGCGTCGGCCCGGTCAGGCCGGCCTGCTCGAGCGCCGGACCGAGCCGGCGCTGCACGCCCGGATCCACGGCGACGCGGTAGCCGCGGGCGCGCGCGGTGACGTCGATGGTGACAGGAGGCATGGGACCGGGGATGGGCGAGGACCGCGCAACGAAGCGGCGGCCATGGCCGGCGTCTGCGACCGGCCGGCTCGCCGGGCTGCTAGGATACACCCGGTGCGTGAGTCCGCCGACTTCCTGGTGATTGGCAGCGGCGTCGCGGGCCTGCGCGCCGCCGTGGCGCTGGCAGACCGCGGCTCCGTGCTGGTGCTGACGAAGGCGGAGGAGCCCGGCGAGAGCAACACCGGCTACGCGCAGGGCGGCATCGCGGCGGCCCTCGGCGACGACGACTCCGTCCGCCTCCACGCCCACGACACGGACGCGGCCGGCGACGGCCTCTGCGATCCGGCGGCCGTCGAGGCGCTCGTGACCGAAGGGCCCGCCTACGTGCGGGAGCTGGCGGCCTGGGGTGCGGCGTTCGACCGCGAGGCCGACGGCCGGTTCTCCCTGGGACGCGAGGGCGCCCACAGCGTCCGGCGCGTGCTGCACGCGCGGGATGCCACGGGCCGCGAGATCAGCCGGGTGCTGTGGGCCCGCGTGTCGGCCCTGCCCGCTGTCCGCGTGGCGCAGGCGGCCCGCGCCACCTCGCTGCTCGTCGAGGGCGGCGTCTGCGTCGGCGCGCGTTATGCCGGCGCTGGCGGCGTCGTCGAGGCGCGCGCCGTGGCGACGCTGCTCGCCACCGGCGGCGCCGGCCGCGTCTTCCGCGAGACGACCAATCCGGCGGTGGCGACCGGAGACGGCGTCGCCCTGGGGTGGGGCGCCGGCGCCACGGTGATGGACATGGAGTTCGTCCAGTTCCATCCCACCGTGATGGCGGTCCCAGGGACCGCGCGGTTCCTGCTGTCCGAGGCCCTGCGCGGCGACGGGGCCTGGCTGCTCAACGTGCGCGGCGAGCGCTTCATGGCGCGCTACGAGCCGGCGGGGGAGCTGGCCTCGCGCGACCTGGTGGCGCGGGCGATGGTCCGGGAGTCGGTCCGCACGGGCGCGCCGGTGACGCTGTCGCTGCGTCACCTGGATGCCGCGTGGGTCCGTCAGCGGTTCCCCACGCTGGCCGAGGCGTGCCGTGTCCGGGGACTCGACCTGGCCACCGACGCGATTCCCGTGTCACCGGCCGCGCACTACGTGATGGGCGGCGTCGCGACGGACATCCACGGGCGAACCAGCCTTCCCGGGCTGTACGCCGCGGGCGAGGTGGCGTGCACCGGTGTTCACGGCGCCAATCGTCTCGCGAGCAACTCGCTGCTCGAGGGCCTGGTCTTCGGCGCCCGTGCCGCGGCGGCCATGGGCGGAGGCCCCCGCGGGGCGGCGGGCCTGGGCGGCCGTCGTCGCGGGCCGATGCCGGCCGCCTCCGCGGCCACGACCGTGCCATCCGGTGACGAGGTCCGCGATCTCATGTGGCGCGCGTGCGGCATCGCCCGCCATGCCGATGGCCTCGTCGAGGCCGTGACGACGCTGGACGGGTGGCGGCGCGCCATCGAGGCGTCGGGCGGCCGGGCCCCCGACGGCCTCGGATCTCTGGTGACGGTGGCGTGGCTGATGGCGCGCGGCGCCCTGGATCGGACGGAGAGCCGCGGCGGTCACGCGCGCGACGACTTCCCGGACAGAGACGATCTACACTGGAAGGCTCACGTCTCCGAGAGCAACCATGACCAAGAGCCCTGAGGGCGGCGGCACCGGCACGGTGACCGAGATCACGCCCCAATCCGAAGATTTTTCGCGCTGGTACCTGGACGTCGTCAGGAAGGCGGAGCTCGCCGACTACTCGCCGGTCAAGGGCTGCATGGTCATCCGCCCCTACGGCTACGCCATCTGGGAGCTCATCCAGCGCCAGCTCGACGACCGCTTCAAGGCGACCGGGCACGTCAACGCGTACTTCCCGCTCTTCATTCCCGAGAGCCTCATCATGAAGGAGGCGGAGCACGTCGAGGGCTTCGCACCGCAGGTGGCCTGGGTGACCAAGGGCGGCGGCGAGGAGCTCGAAGAGAAGCTCATCGTGCGCCCGACGTCCGAGACGATCTTCGGCGTCATGTACCAGAAGTGGATCCAGTCCTGGCGGGACCTGCCGCTGCTCATCAACCAGTGGGCCAACGTGGTCCGATGGGAGAAGGTGACGCGCCCGTTCCTCCGCACCACGGAGTTCCTCTGGCAGGAGGGCCACACGGCCCACGAGACCGAGGCCGAGGCCCAGGACGAGACGCTGAAGATCCTGGCCCTGTACAAGGAGTTCGCGGAGAACGTCCTGGCGATGCCCGTCGTCGACGGCCAGAAGAGCAGCAGCGAGAAGTTCGCCGGCGCCGAGCGCACCTATTCCATCGAGGCGCTCATGGGCGACGGGCGCGCGCTGCAGGCGGGCACGTCGCACAACCTGGGGCAGAACTTCGCCAAGGCGTTCGAGATCCAGTTCCAGGGGCGGGACAAGACGCTGCAGTATGCGTGGACGACGTCGTGGGGCGTCTCCACCCGGCTCATCGGCGGGACGATCATGACCCACGGCGACGACAGCGGGCTCATCCTCCCGCCGCGAGTCGCGCCCTGGCAGGTCGTGATCATCCCGATCCCCCGCGGCAACTGGAAGGACACGGTGCTGCCTGCCTG
The DNA here is from genome assembly GCA_050187355.1 of Vicinamibacterales bacterium. Classification (GTDB taxonomy): domain Bacteria; phylum Acidobacteriota; class Vicinamibacteria; order Vicinamibacterales; family UBA2999; genus CADEFD01. The sequence continues at coordinate 36,285 of JBFWXO010000021.1, read as the reverse complement.
CGAGGCCGTGCGCGACGAGCTGAAGGCCGCCGGCATCCGGGTGCGCCTGGACGACGACGAGAGCCAGACCCCGGGCTGGAAGTACGCCGAGTACGAAATGCGCGGCGTGCCGCTCCGGCTGGAGATCGGGCCGAAGGACATCGAGAAGCGGTCCGTCTTCTCCGCGCGCCGCGACACGAAGGCCAAGGCACCGCTCCCGATGGACGGCCTGGCCGGCCACGTGTCGGCTCTGCTCGACGAGATTCAGGCCAACCTGCTGGCGCGCGCCAGGGCCTTCCGCGAGTCGCACACGACGGCCGCGGAGTCCTGGGACACGTTCACGTCCGTCATGGACGGCCGCCCCGGCTTCGTCATCTCGCCCTGGTGCGAGACCGACGAGTGCGAGGCCGCCATCAAGGCCGAGACCCAGGCGACGATTCGCAACATCCCGTTCGGATCCGCCACGCCCACCGGTACCTGCGTCCGCTGCGACAAGCCCGCGAAGGTGAACGCGTGGTTCGCGAAGGCCTACTAGGGAACTGACGCAGTAGGGACCGGGGACCACGGAACGGGGACCAGCGACCGGGGCGGACACCGGTCGGAGACCCGCCCGCGCCCCACGCATCGCTCGCGCGTCCGTACGCCACGAAGGGCACCGCTGGAGCGGTGCCCTTCGTCGTTCGGTGGTGCGCGCCGAGTCCCTGGTCCCTACGCGTTTCTATTTCCCCTCGTCCCCGTCGTCCTCGTCCGTGGACCGGCGCTTCTGGAACATCCAGGCCACGCCGATGCTGATCACGTAGAGCACGCACATCGGCGCGGCGACCACCGTCTGGCTCACCGGATCCGGTGAGGGCGTGGCAATGGCCGCGATGATGAAGTTCACCAGGATGGCGTACTTGAAGTTCCGGATGAGGAACCGGGCCGTCACCAGGCCCATCCGCGCCAGGACCATCACCAGCATCGGCATCTGGAAGATGAGACCCATGGCCAGCAGCAGCCAGGCGTACATGCCGAAGACCGGCTCGATGCGGGGCGTGAAGATCACGCGGTCGTTGGAGAACCCGCCGAAGAACCGGAAGGCAGCCGGGAACACCACGTAGTGCGAGAAGGCGGCGCCCGCCGTGAACAGGACGGTCGTGCCGACCACGAACGGCACGGCGAAGCGCTTTTCGTTGGCGTAGAGGCCAGGGGCGATGAACAGCCACACCTGCCACATCACATAGGGGCTCGCGATGATGAGCCCGAGGATGGCCGCGATCTTCAGCTGGAGGAAGAACGCCTCGGTGGGTTCCGTGTAGATGAAGTGCCCGCCCGCCGGCAATGTCGCCAGGAGCGGTTCCATCACGAAGTCCTGCGCCTGCTGGGCGAAGGCGAAGGCCGCCAGGAACCCGACGAGCAGGGCGACGACGGCGTGAGTGAGGCGGCGGCGGAGCTCGTCGAGATGATCGAGGAAGCTCATCCGGCCGTCGCCAAGGCTCTCGTCATCGTCCTCGGGATCGACGGCGGGGCCTTCGTACTGGCCGAGCGCAGGCTTGTCGTCGTCCTGCGCTTTCTTGAACGGAACCAGGGCCACGGCGGGGCGCGGGTCAGCGGCGGGGTGGAGACGCGGCCACGCCGGAGGCTAGCTGCCGGCCTCGCCGCGCGATACCGTCTGGCCGTGGGTGCCGTCGGCGTCGACGACCGCCGCGGCCGGCTGGGCGACCGCGACCTTGGCCCGCTGCTCTTCCCGCTCCTTCTCCTCCTCGATCTGGATCTCCTTCTCGAGGGTGTTCTGGAGCTCGGTGGACGCTTTCTTGAACTCGTTGATGCTCTTGCCCAGCGACTTGCCGAGCTCCGGCAGCTTCCGGGGCCCGAAGATGATGAGGGCGATCACCAGGATGATGATCAGTTCCGGCATGCCGATTGATCCGAACATCGAGAACTCCGAGCAATGAAGGCGGGGGAGGCGCGCTGCGCCGCCACGCCGGCCAACGGTCCAGGCACCTGCCCACGGCCGTACTCCCCAGTATAGGCCGGACCGTAGAGGGGTCAAGGTGCCGGACGGTCCCGCTGGCGAAAACGCTGGGGGCTGGACGACGCCCGCGATACCATTGGCTCATGCGGACCTCCAGGTTCCTGACAGTGGCGGCGTTGGCGGTGGGTCTCTCCGCGGGGCTGGGCGGCTTCCTTGGGAAGAGCGCGCTGGCCACCCAGGACCGGGTGCCCGCGCACTACCGGACCTTCACCGCGGCGCTGGCCGCGATCGAGGCCGAGTACGCCGAGCCCGTCGAGTCCGACCGCCTCGTCTACGGGGGCATCAACGGGATGCTCCAGACGCTCGATCCGCACTCGAATTTCATGGACCCCAAGACGTACGCGCAGATGCGCGAGCGCCAGGAGCAGCGCTACTACGGCCTCGGGATCACCATCCAGTCGGTGGACAAGCAGATCACGGTCGTCCGCGTCTTCGAGGGGTCGCCCGCGCACCAGAAGGGCCTGCGCCGGGGCGACGTCATCGCCAAGACAGGCGACCAGGACCTTACCGGGTGGACCACCGACCAGGCCGTGACGAAGCTGCGCGGACCCAAGGGCACCTTCGTCAACATCTCGGTGAAACGGCCGGGCGTCGAGAGCCTGCTCGACATGGACGTGATGCGGGATCAGGTCACGATTCCGAGCATTCCGGCGCACTTCATCACGCGCGGCGACATCGGCATCATCCGGCTCGAGGACTTCGCCGAGCACACCGACGACGAACTCGGCGAGGCGCTCGACGACCTGCGCCGCGACGGGATGAAGCGCCTCGTGCTGGATCTGCGCGGCAACCCCGGGGGGCAGCTCGATCAGGCGATCCGGGTGGCGAACCGCTTCCTGCCGCGCGGCGACCTCATCGTCTACACGCGCGGCCGCGTGGACAACTCCGACGAGGACTACCGGGCCACGCGCCAGAGCGACTTCCTCGACGTGCCGATGGTGGTGCTCGTGAACCGCAACAGCGCGAGCGCGTCCGAGATCGTCTCTGGCGCCCTGCAGGACCACGACCGCGCGCTCGTCGTCGGCGAGACGACCTTCGGCAAGGCCCTGGTGCAGTCCGTCTACCGCGTCAGCCAGGGTGCGGGCCTTGCCCTGACGACGGCCCGTTACTACACGCCCAGCGGCCGGCTGATCCAGCGTCCGTGGGACGGAGCGTTCGACGAGTACCTCACGTACACCATGCGCGACCAGTCGGCGCGGCAGCACACCGCCGACGAGATGAAGCTGACCGACGGCGGCCGGAAGGTCTACAGCGGCGGCGGCATCGAGCCGGACGAGCGGTTCGACGGGCCCGTCGAGGGCTTCAACCCGACCCGGTTCGGCCGGTCGCTCTTCGGCCGCCAGCTGTTCGCGGGATTCGCCGAGCGCTTCTACGCCGAGGGCGACACCCGTCCCGGTAATGCCGGCGCGGGCCGTCGGGCCGTCGCGAAGGACTTCGTCGTCGACGACGCGATGGTGGCCGACTTCCGGAAGTACGTGGACTCGCGCCGCGTGAAGATCGACGACGCGGCCTGGACCCAGGACGCGGCGTTCATACGGGCCATGATCCGGTTCGACATCGACTCGGCCGTCTTCGGGATGGGCGTGGCCCGCCGCCGGCTGCTCGAGGTCGACCCGCAGGCCCAGCACGCCCTGGACCTCTTCGGCGAGGCGGCGCAGCTTCTCACCCTCGCCAAGACCAAGACGACCCGCACCGGCGGCCGTTAGGCCACCCCGGGGCGGCGGGCGAGATCGGGCCAAGGCCCCAAAATGTTGGGGTCTCTCGTTCGTCTTGCCATACAAATAGGGCGCTGCTAGACTTGGCCGCAGTTTCCGTCCAGCCCGGATCCCGGCCACCGCCGGACTCCATTCGCGGGTAGTCATGCGCCTCGATCGCCTCCAAATCACTGGGTTCAAGTCGTTTTCCGACCGGTCGGAGCTTGCCTTCGACGGCGGGGTCACCGCCATCGTCGGCCCCAACGGCTGCGGCAAGAGCAACGTCGCCGATGCGCTGACGTGGGTACTGGGCGAACAGAGCGCCAAGAGCCTGCGCGGCGACAAGATGGAAGACGTGATCTTCAACGGCAGCGATGCCCGCAAGCCCACGGGCGCTGCCGAAGTCAGGCTGCGCCTGAGCGGCGTGCCGATGCCGCCGCCGCCGGCCGCCGAGCCCGACGCCGCGGTCGAGCCCCTGACCTTCGATCCGCTGCAGGCCGTCCGCGACGTGGAGGTCACCCGCCGGCTCTATCGCTCCGGCGAGAGCGAGTACCTCATCGACGGCGCGCACTGCCGCCTGCGCGACGTCCACGAGCTGCTGATGGACACCGGGCTCGGCGCGAAGGCCTACTCGATCATCGAGCAGGGCAAGATCGGGATGATCCTGAGCTCGCGTCCGACCGATCGCCGGCAGCTCATCGAGGAGGCCGCCGGCGTCACCAAGTACAAGTCCCGCCGCCGGGCCGCCGAGCTGAAGCTCGACGCCGCGCAGCAGAACCTCACGCGCCTCGACGACATCGTGTTCGAGGTGGAGAAGCAGTGCGGCTCGATGAAGCGCCAGGCCGGCAAGGCTCGGCGGTTCCAGCGCCTGCGCGACGAGATGCGCCGCTGGGAGAAGGTCCTGTTCGCGCGGCGGTACCGTCACCTGGCCGAGCACATCGAGTCGGCGCGCGCCCGCCTCGCGGATGCCCGCGGCGACGAGGCGGCCTCGTCGGCGCGCCTGGCCGAGGTCGAGGCCGAGCTCGCACGGGTGCGTCTCGAACTGGCCGAGGCCGAGCAGGACGCGGCCAGCGTCCGGGAGGCGGTCCACGGGCGCGAGCTCGACGTCAACCGGCGCCAGCAGCAGCTGGCCCTCGACGCTCAGCAGGCGGCCATGCTGCAGACCCGCATCGGCGAGCTCGACGCGGAGCGCCAGGGCCTGGAGGACCGGCGCGAACCGGAGCGGCTCCACCTGGAGGGCCGCCGCGCCGCCATCGCCGAGGCGGAGCGGGCCCGCGACGAGGCCCAGCAGGCCGCCGCCGCCGCCGCCGAGGCGCACACCGCGGCGCTGCAGGGAATCGCCGAAGTCGAGGCGGGCGTGGAACACGCCCGGGCCGACGTGTATGCCGTGATCAACACCGTCACGGCGCTCACCGCTGCCATCGAGCACGCCTCCGCCGAACGGGAGCGCGCCGGCGCGGCGCTGGGGCGGCTGGAGGTCGAAGGGCGCGATCTGCAGGGGGAACTGGACCGCGTCGGCGAGGCGCGGCACCGGGCCGACACCGCGCTCCGGGAGGCCCAGGCCGACCTGGCGGCCACCGAGCAGGCACGGGCGAACCGGGAGCGCGAGCTGGCCAGTGCCCGCATCGAGCACGAGTGGCGCGAGCGCGAGAAGCGGCAGCGCGAGCACGAGCTGGCCGGCGTCAGCGCCAGGCTCCTCTCGCTCGAGGAGATCGAAGGGGCGCGCGCGGCCTTCAGTGACGGCGCCCGGATGCTCCTGGCCCGCGCCGACGAGACGGTGGGGCAGCGCGGCGCGCTGGCCGACTATCTCGACGTGCAGCCCCGCTACGAGCGGGCGGTCGAGGCCACGCTGGGCGACCTGCTGGAGCACGTGATCGTCGACAGCCACAGCCAGGCGCACGCGGGCTTCCAGGTCGTGCGCGCCGAGGGCGCCGGGCGGTGCGGGTTCATCGTCGTCGGCGACGCCCAGGCGCCGCCGTCGCCGCCGTCGGCGCCGGTGCCCGACGGGTGCGTGGCGCTCACGAGCGTGGTCCGCCTGCAGGGACCGTTCGCCAACGCGCTCGCGCACGTCGTCGGCGAGGCGTACATCACCGAGTCGATCGAGCGCGCCGCCACGGTGGCCGCGCACACCTCCGTGCCCGTCGTGACGCTCGATGGCGACGTCTACCGCGGGCCCCACGTGGTCAGCGGCGGCAGCCGGACCGAGTCCACGGGCATCCTCGCGACCAAGCGGGAGATCCGCGAGCTTCGCGATCGGGTCGAGGCGGAGCAGCAGGCGATCGCGGCGCTCACCGGCGACCTCGCGGGCTTCTCCCACGCCATCGCCGTGGCCAGCGCCGCCGTCTCGGGGCTGGTCGGCGACGGGCACCGCCACGAGAAGGCGATCGTCGCCGCGCAGGCCGAACTGGCCCGGGCGGTTGCCGACGAGGCCCGCGTCGGGCAGCGCGCCGACCTCGTTGCGTCCGAGGCGCGCGCCGCGCGCGAGACGATCGACGCCATCGACGTCCGCCAGGCGGATGCGCGCGCGACCATCGAACGGCTGGCCGGTGACCGCGCCCGCCTCGAGGCGGGCCTTCTGGACCGGCAGCGTTCGCTGGCCGAGGCCCGCGAGTCCGCGCACCAGCGCGGGCAGGCGGCGGCCGAGGCCCGCGCGGCGCACGCCGCGCTCGCGGAGCGGGCCGTCGCCGTCGTCGCGGAGGTGCAGCGGCTGGAGATGGCCGCGCGCGACGTGGAGGAGCGCGTCGCGGCCTGCCGCAACGACATCGCCCTGATGGGCGAGCAGCGCCAGCGCCTCTCGGCGGCGTCGGTCGAGGGCCAGCGGCTTCTCGACGAGGCCATCAAGGCCCTCGACGACCTGCGCGAGGAGATGTTGAAGGCCGACGACGAGACGCTCGTCCTCAAGGCCGCGACCGAGCGCCAGGAGCAGTCGATCCGGGACGCCCGCCGCGCGCTCGACGCGGTCCGGGCCCTGGCCGCGGAGCTCGACGTGTCGCGCGCCACCGCGGAGGCGGACCTGAGCCACCTCGCGCAGCAGAGCCTGGACGCCGTGCAGGCGGATCTGGACACGATCGCCGAAGAGGTCGCCGAAATGGAGCGGCAGGGCATCCACGCGCCCGACGCCCGCGCCATCAGGCGCGCGGTCGCCGACGCGGTCGACGGCGACGAGCCTGCGGACGTGGCGCCCGAGGACGCGCCGCCCGCCAGCGCGGCGGAGGTGGTCGCGGCGGACGCGGCCGTCGCGGAAGCGGCGCAGGCGGCGATGACGGCCGAGGAGGCCATTCAGGAACTGCGGGCCCAGATCGACCGGTTGGGGCCCGTGAACATGATGGCGATCCAGCAGTACGCCGAGCTCGACGAGCGCCGGACGTTCCTCACGACGCAGCGGCAGGATCTCGTCGAGTCGATCGCGCAGACCAACGAGGCCATCAAGCGGATCGACGAGACGACGCATGCGCGGTTCCGCGAGGCCTTCACCGCCATCAACGCGAACTTCCAGCAGATGTTCTCGACCCTGTTCGGCGGCGGGCACGCGGGGCTCGCGCTGCTCGACGAGTCCGATCCGCTCGAGAGCGGCATCGACATCGTGGCCTCGCCCCCCGGCAAGCGCCTCCAGAGCGTGATGCTGCTGTCGGGCGGGGAAAAGGCCCTGACGGCCATCGCGCTCATGTTCGGCATCTTCAAGTACAAGCCCAGCCCGTTCTGCCTGCTCGACGAGATCGACGCCCCGCTGGACGACGCCAACATCGGCCGCTTCGTCGAGATGCTCCGGGGCATGCTCGACCGCACGCAGTTCATCGTGATCACCCACAACCGCAAGACCATGGAGATCGCCAGCCGCCTCTACGGCGTCACCATGGAGGAGCCAGGGGTGTCGAAGGTGATCGCGCTGCAGATGAACTGACGGGATCACGAACTTTTTCCCGCGGCCCCTCGTAGACGACTCTGGAGGCGGCCATGACACGACGGACACCGACCATCGCGGGTGCGGCGCTGCTGGCCGCGAGCCTCGTCTTCGCGGGCGGCTGTGAGATTCAGGCCGGCGAGGGCGACTTCTCGGTGTCGCTCTGGCAGGGCCAGGCCCGCGACACATGGTCGCGGACCTACACGCTGCCCCCCGGCGGCCGAATCGAGATTGTGAACGTGAACGGCGAGATCCGGGCCGAGGCCACCGACGGCCCGGCCGTGGAGGTCACGGCCGAGCGGACGGCCAGCGCGACCTCGGACGAGGCCGCGCGGGAACTGCTGGGCCGGATCGAGATGCGGGAGGAGATAGGCGACCGCCAGGTGCGCATCGAGACCGTGTCGCCCCGCATCCGCATGGGAGGCCAGAAGGTGTCCTACGTGGTCCGGGTGCCGGCGGGCGTCCACGTGGATCTGCGGACCGTCAACGGCGGCGTCCGGCTCGATGGCGTCGGGGGCGAGGTCCGGGCGGCGTCCACCAACGGGGGGGTGCGGGGCCGCGTGGCCGCCGCCTCGGTCGTCGAGGCCAGGACCACCAACGGCGGCGTCGAACTGGAACTCTCTGGCGCCCTCGCGGCCGACGGCCGGCTCCAGTTGACCAGCGTCAACGGCGGCATCCGGCTGAAGGTGCCCGAGGACACCCGGGCGGAGGTCTCGGCCCGCTGCACCAACGGGCGGGTGAGCGTGTCCGACCTGCCATTCACCGTGGTCGGGGAGCAGACCCGGCGGCGCCTGCAGGGCACCCTCAACGGGGGCGGCGCGCGCGTAGACCTGCAGACCACGAACGGCGGCGTCTCGATCGCCCGATCCTGACCCGCCCGGCCTGCGGCGTTGTCCGCCACGCGCCGACTGTCGTACCCTGGGCGGGCGTCTGGTCGGCCCTGCCGTGACCGAGGACAAGTCCACCCGCTACCATCGCCGTCGCCGCCGCGCGGACTTCGCGGGCACGGTCCTCGTTGGCGGGTTCCTGCTGCTCCTGTCGGCGTCGGGTGCCGCGACGCTCGCGCGCTCGGGCTTCGAGTGGCTGACCTCGTGGATGCCGGCGCCGCTGGGTCCGATGGCGGCCGCGTCGCTCTATCTCGTCGGGCTGGTCGCGGCCGTCCACGCCCTCGAGTTCCCGTTCGCCTGGTACCAGGCCCACTTTCTCGAGCGCCGCTACGGGCTGACCACCCAGATCCTGCCGCACTGGCTTGCCGACCACGTGAAGGCCGTCACCGCGAGCGGCGCCGTCATGGTGGGCGGCCTTGCCACGGTGTACGTGTGCATGCGGATCTGGCCGGCCGGCTGGTGGATGCCGGTCGCGGCGCTGTTCACGGCCGTGATGGTTGCCGTCGCGCGGCTCGGGCCGGCCGTCCTGGTGCCGATCCTCCTCCGCGTCCGGCCGCTCCGGCGGGCGGAGCTGTCCGAGCGCCTGGTGGGCCTCGCCCGGCGTGCCGGGGCCCCGGTCATCGGCGTCTACGAGTGGGCCATCGGCGGCCACACGCGCGAAGCGAAGGCGGCGCTGGCCGGCATCGGCCGCTCCCGTCGCATCCTGCTCTCCGACACGATGCTCGAGGGGTACTCCGACGAGGAGATCGAGGTCGTGCTCGCGCACGAGCTCGCCCACCACGTCCATCGCGACCTCTGGCTGGGCATGGCGCTGCGGTCGGCGACGCTCGCTGTCGGGGCCTACCTGGCGGCGGCCGTCGTGTCGGCGGCTGGCCCGTGGCTCGGGCTCCGCACCCCCGTGGACGTGGCCAGCGCGCCGCTGCTGCTGCTCGTGGCCGGTGCCTGGTCCTTCGCCTTCCTCCCGCTCGCCAACGCCGTGTCGCGGGCACAGGAGCGCCGCGCGGACCGGTTCGCGCTGGCGCTCACGGGGAATCCCGGGGCGTTCGTGACGGCGATGCGGCGAATCGGGCACCAGAACCTGGCGGAGGAACGGCCGTCCGCCCTGGCCCGCTGGCTGTTCTACTCGCATCCCCCGCTCCGGGAACGCATCGCGTTCGCCGAGTCCTGGCGGAGCGTGGCGCCGGCGCTCGCCGACCGTCGCGTGGTGGGGGTGAGCGTCGAGGACTGACGGGGGCCGTCAGCGCTCGGTGACCACGAGCGTGCCGCGCATCGACCGGCAGTGGTCGTCGCTCGACAGCGAGCAGTAGTACGGGAAGCGGCCCGCCCGGTCGGCGCGGAAGGCGAACGTGACGGTCTCGCCCGCGCCCGCCCGCTTCATGAGCCGGTAGGCGTCGATGGCGAAGCTCACCGGCGCGTCCGTGCTCTGCAGCGTGATCCGCACCAGATCGTTCCTGGTCACCTGGAGTTCGTCCGGCTCGAAGCGCCCGTCCCTGGCCACCACGGTGAAACTGCGCGTCGTGGGCGCAGCGTCCTGGGCGGCGCCGGCATCGGCGAGGACGACGAGGGCGGGCACGACGACGGCGAGCCACCTGAGGGCCATGAGGCGATTGTAGCCGTCCGCCCGCCGTACATGCGCAGGGCGGACCCTGAGGCCCGCCCTGGGACAATCCGGACGCCGCCGGCGTCAGTCGCGGCGCGGGCCGCGTTCGCGCCGGCCGCGGGGGCGATCGCCGCCCCCGTCGGTGGCCACCGGCTCGCTGCCGGGCTCGGCGGCTGGCGGACCGCCCTCGGAGGGCAGGAGCGCCTTGCGACTGAGCCGGATCTTGCCGGTGGGATCGATGTTGATCACCTTGACCAGGATCTGCTGGCCCTCGGCCAGTTCGTCCCGCACGTCCTTGACGCGATGGTTCGCGATCTCCGAGACGTGCAGCAGGCCGTCGGTGCCCGCCATGATCTCGACGAACGCCCCGAAGTCGGTGATGCGCTGCACCTTGCCGAGGTAGGTCTTGTTGAGCTCCGGCGTCGCCGTCAGCTCCTGGATCATCCCGACGGCCTTGGCCGCGGCCGCCTCGTCGGAGGACGCGACGTTCACCTGGCCGTTGTCCTCGACGTCGATCTTGACGCCGGTCTTCTCGATGATGCTCCGGATCATCTTGCCGCCCGGTCCGATGACGTCGCGGATCTTGTCCACCGGGATCTTGATGGTGACGATCCGGGGCGCGTAGGCCGACATGCTGCTGCGCGTGGCCGGCAGCGCCTCGTTCATCTTGCCCAGGATGTGCAGCCGGCCCGCCTTCGCCTGCGTGAGGGCGGCCCGCATCACGTCGGCGGAGATGCCAGAGACCTTGATGTCCATCTGCAGGGCGGTGATGCCGTTGGCCGTGCCGGCGACCTTGAAGTCCATGTCGCCGTAGTGATCCTCGGCGCCGGCGATGTCGCTGAGGACGGCGTACTTGCCCGTCGCCTCGTCCATGATGAGGCCCATCGCGACGCCCGCGACCGGCGCCTTGATGGGCACGCCCGCGTCCATCATCGCCAGCGACCCGCCGCACACCGAGGCCATCGACGAGCTGCCGTTGGACTCGAGGATGTCCGAGACGATCCGGATCGTGTAGGCGAAATCGGCCTCGGCGGGAATCATCGGCGCCAGCGCGCGCTCGGCAAGGGCGCCATGGCCGATCTCGCGGCGCCCGGGGCCGCGCATCGGCTTCACCTCGCCGACCGAGAACGGCGGGAAGTTGTAGTGGAGCATGAACCGCTTCCACGTCTCGCCGTCGACCATCTCGATCTTCTGCTGGTCGTCGGCCGTCCCGAGCGTGGCCGTGACGAGGGCCTGCGTCTCGCCGCGGGTGAACACCGTGGAGCCGTGCACGCGCGGGAGGACCTTGGTCTCGATGGTGATGGGCCGGATCTGGTCGAAGGCGCGGCCGTCCAGGCGGACGCCGCGTTCCAGCACTTCCGAGCGCAGCACGCGCTCCTGCAAGTCGTGGAACATGCCCTTCGCTTCGCCCTTCTTGGCCGCGAAGGCCTCGGGCAGGGCGGCGATCATGTCCTTCTCCACCTTCGCGACGGTGGCGTAGTTCTCGATCTTGCCCTTGATGCGCATGGCGGCCGTCAGCGGCGCGAGCACCTGCGCCTCGACGAATGCCTTCAGCTCGGCGTCCTCGGTCACGTCCGGCTTGGGCAGCTTCTTGCGGCCGGCCTCCGCGGCCATCGAGTCGATGGCCGCGCAGATGTCCTTGATGGCGGCGTGGGCGCGGTCGAGGGCCTGGACGACCTCGTCCTCGGTCACCTCCTGGGCGCCGGCCTCCACCATGACGATGCCGTCCTTGCTGCCGGCCACCACGAGATCGAGGCGGCTCTGCTTGCGCTGGGGGAAGGTCGGGTTGATCACGAACTGGCCGTCCACGAGGCCGACCCGGACGCCCGCGATCGTCTTCTCGAACGGCATCTCCGACAGGGCCAGCGCGGCCGACGCCCCGGTGATGGCCAGCACGTCCGAGTCGTGGTCGGTGTCGGCCGAGACGACGAACGCGATGACCTGCGTCTCGAAGCTCCAGCCGGCGGGGAAGAGCGGCCGGATCGGACGGTCGATCAGGCGGCTGGTAAGCGTCTCCTTCTCCGTCGCCTTGCCCTCGCGCTTGAAGAACCCGCCGGGGATCCGGCCGGAGGCGTAGGTGTACTCACGGTAGTCGACGGTGAGCGGGAGGAAGTCGATGCCCTCGCGTGCGCTCGAGGCGTGACAGGCGCTGACCAGCACCATGGTGTCGCCCATGCGAACGACGACAGCGCCGTCCGCCTGCCTGGCCAGTCTCCCGGTTTCGATGGAGAGGGCGTGCTGGCCGATCTGAATCTCGCGTGTGACCATGTGGAATCCTCGATGCCGGGGTCACGTTCCCCGGACTTGTCGGCGCGACGGCGGAGCGGCCACCTGATGCGGCTGGTTCCGATGTCGCCGATGCGGGCGCCGCGGCGCGGCCGTCGCGGCCGCGCCGCGGACGCGGCTACTTGCGGATACCGAGCCGCTTGATGAGCTCCGCGTAGCGGTCGCTGTCCTTGCTCTTCAGGTAATCGAGCAGGCGCCGACGCTGGCCGACGAGCTTGAGCAGACCCCGGCGCGAGTGGTGGTCCTTCGCGTGGCTCTTGAAGTGTTCGGTCAGGTAGGTGATGCGTTCGCTGAGGATGGCGACCTGCACCTCGGGGGATCCGGTGTCGGTGCTGTGCGTGCGGTACGAGCCGATGAGCTCGGTCTTCTTGTCCTTCGTCAGTGCCACGATGCCTCCACGCACGGCCCAGAGCTCGGCTTGCCGAGGCTCCGCGCCGCCGTATGTCTGCGATTTTTTACCGCAGGATGACCCTTCATCTTACCCCACCACGACGACGGGCTGCAAAAACGCCGGGGAGGTTTCGCCGGGGCCCGGCCGGACCTCGGCGACGGCCACGAGGTGACCCTGGGGGGAGAGCAGCCGCACCGGCCCGACCTGGTCGGCGAGGCCCGGCCGGACCAGGCCCTGGCCGTGGCGGACCCGGCCGGCATCGTCCTCCGAGAGCGGCACGGCGGGCAGGTCGGTCAGCATCTGGTCGATGCGCACCAGGGCCGCCTCCAGGCCGCCAGTCCGGCCGGCGAGGTCTCCCAGGGGAACCGCGTGCCGGAGGGTGAATCCGCCCGCGGCGGTGCGGCGCAGCGCCGCCAGGTGGGCGCCCGTGCCAAGCGCCACGCCGAGGTCGTGCGCGAGCGACCGGACGTAGAACCCGGCCGAGACGCTGAGAGTGACGGTGGCGACGCCGTCGTGATAGTCCCGCAGGGACAGTTCGTGCACGGTCACCGGAGCCGGCGGCAGGTCCAGCGGCTCGTCCTGACGGGCCGCGCGGTGCGCCACACGGCCGGCCACCTTCTTCGCCGAGTAGGGCGGCGGCGTCTGGACCCGGCGGTGGGCGTACCTCGCCAGCTCTGCCGTCAGGTCCGCCGCCGACGGCGTGCGCCCGGTCTCGACGGTCGAGCTGCCCTGCGCGTCGTACGTGGTCGTCGCCCTGCCGAAGGCGATCCGGGCGTCGTACTCCTTGGCGTCGTGCGTGAGGTAGCGCGCCAGGCGGGTCGCCCGTCCCAGGACCAGCACGAGCACCCCGGAGGCCATCGGGTCGAGCGTCCCGGTGTGGCCCACCCGCGGTGTGCGAAGGACGCGGCGGGCGACCGCCACCACGTCGTGCGACGTCGGCCCCTCCGGCTTGTCGACGACCAGGATGCCGTCGGGACCGGACGTCACGTGGCGGGCGCGGCTTCGACGACGGCCCGTTCGAGGTCGCGGAGCATCTCGCTGCGCAGCGCCTCGATCGGCCCGACGATCGAGCAGGCGGCGGCGTTGCGGTGCCCGCCGCCTCCGCGGGCGGCCGCGAGGCGGCCGACGTCCACGGAGCCCTTCGAGCGGAGGCTCACGCGCCATCGCTCCGGAGACTCGGCCTGCTTGAAGAACGCCACCGCGTGGACCTCCTTCACCGAGAGCGGGAAGTTGATGAGGCCTTCGGTGTCGTCGTAGCTGCCGTCGGCCTCGGCCGCCATCTGCGGCGTGATCGTCAGGGCCGCCACGCGCCCCGAGTCGCCGACCACCATGCCGGACAGGACGCTGCCGAACAGGCGGACTCGCGCCATGCGGTTGCTGTCGTAGTGGGTCCGGGCGATCCATTCCGGATCCGCGCCGGCCTCGACGCAGCGCGCCGCGATGTCGTAGGTGCGCGGCGACAGGTGCGAGAAGTGGAAGGAGCCCGTGTCGGTGAGCACTGCCAGGTAGATGTGCGTGGCGATCTCCGGCGTCAGCGCCACGCCGAGCGCCTGGATCAGCGTGTAGGCGAGTTCGCCGCAGGCGGCCGCCGACTCGTCCACCCAGTTCAGGGCGCCGTAGCCGCTGTTGCCGGGATGGTGATCGATGTTCACCAGCGGCGAGCGGTCCAGTCCCCGGACGCCGGTCCGGGCGACGTCGCTGCACTCCATGATGACGGCGGCATCGAACGCGTCCGACACCTCGGTGGTGATCCACAGGCCGTCCACGCCCGGGAACGGCTGCAGGTAGGCGGGCGGGACGCCGCACATCGCCATCCGCACGTCCTTGCCGAGGGCGCGCAGCGCGAGCGTCATCGCCATGCCGGATCCGATGGCATCGCCGTCCGGGCGCTCGTGAGAGGACACCACGATGCGCGAGGCGGCCCGGAGATGCCGGACGATGGCGTCGAGCGCCGGGTCAGGACTGGTCGTCGGGGCCATGGGCAGGCTGTTCCTCGGGGGCCGGGGCGGCGTCGTCGGCGGGGGCATCGGCCGCGCGGCTGGCCTCCTCCTCGTGCAGGTGGTGCAGGATCTCCTCGACGCGGGCATGGGCGGCGAGCCCTTCGTCGAAGTGGAAGTGCACCTCCGGCACGCGCCGGAGCGTGAGCCGCTCCGCGAGCAGGTGCCGGACGAACGGCGCCGCCCGCTTGAGGGCGGCCATCGTCTTCTTCCGCTCGCCGGCGTCGTCCAGCGAGGTCCAGTAGACGCGGGCCAGCGACAGGTCGGGCGTGACCTTGGCGCGCGTGACCGTGACGAGGCCCACGCCGGGGTCGGACACCTCGGTGGCGAGGATCTGGCTGACTTCCTCGCGTACCTGCTCGGCGATGCGCTCGGGGCGGTGGCTGAGGGGCATGGGGTGATCTTAGTAGGGACCGGGGACCAGGGACCAGGGAGGGGATGCGCAGCCCGAGCCCGGCGGCCCCCCGGACGGGCTCAGCGCCTCAGGCGAGGTGCTCGATGTCGGTCCGCGTGATGAGGCCCGGCTCGTGGCGCTCGATCTCGTTCACGACGGCCTGCAGCTCGCGCTCGGCGTGCCGGCCGTCGGTCGCGACGGTGACGACGCCCAGCGTGGCCCGCTGCCACAGGTCGTGATGGTCCACCTCCGCAAGGCCGACGTTGAACTTGGCGGCCCGGTCCTTCAGGCCGCGCAGGATCATGCGCTTGTCCTTCAGCGAGCGCGCGAACGGAAAGTGGAACTCGATGGTCAGCAGCACGACGGCCATGGTTCCAGCCCGGGTGTCTAGGCCGTCGTGGCGACGCGCTCCATCTGGAAGACTTCGATCACGTCGCCCACCTTGATGTCGTTGTAGTTCGCCAGGCCGATGCCGCACTCGAACCCGGCCTTGACCTCGCTGACGTCGTCCTTGAACCGGCGCAGCGAGGCCAGCTTGCCTTCCCACACGACGACGTTGTCGCGGAGCAGGCGCACCTGGGCGTCGCCCTGGCGGGTGATCCGGCCCTCGCTGACCATGCAGCCGGCGATCGTGCCCGCCTTCGGCACCTTGAAGGTGTCGCGCACCTGCGCGGCGCCCAGGCGCACTTCCTTGAAGGTCGGCTCGAGCATGCCGGCCATCGCCTTCTGGATCTCCTCGGTCACGTTGTAGATGACCGAGTGGTGGCGGATGTCCACCTTCTCGCGCTCGGCGATGTCCGTGGCGTTGCGATCGGGCCTGACGTTGAAGCCGATGATGATGGCGTTGCTCGCCGTCGCCAGCAGGACGTCCGACTCGTTGATGGCGCCGACGGCCGAGTGGATGATCTTGACCTTGACCTTGTCGGTGGAGAGCTTGTCCAGCGAGGCGGCCAGCACTTCGGCCGAGCCCTGGACGTCCGCCTTGACGATAATCGGCAGCTCCTTCACGGAGCCTTCGGCCATCTGCTGCTGCAGCGACTCGAGCGTCAGGCGGCCGCCCTTGGCCACGAGCGCCTTCTCCTTCGCCTTCGCCTGGCGGAACATCGCGATCTGACGGGCCTTGGCGGGGTCGCTCACGGCCTGGAACGAATCGCCCGGAGAGGGCAGCGACTCGAGGCCCAGCACCTCGACCGGCGTCGAGGGCCCCGCGGACTTCGCGGGACGCCCCCGGTCGTCGATCAGGGCGCGGACGCGCCCGACGACGGGGCCGGCGATGATGTTGTCGCCCACGGCCAGCGTGCCGTCCTGGACGAGGACCGTGGCCACGGGCCCGCGCCCGCGGTCCAGCTTCGTCTCGAGCACCGTGCCGACCGCCGAGCGCTTCGGGTTGGCCTTGAGCTCGCCGATCTCGGTCACGAGCAGGACCATCTCGAGCAGCTCCTCGAGATTGGTCTTCTGCTTGGCCGAGACCTCGACGAAGACGGTGGTGCCGCCCCACGCCTCGGGCATCAGCCCGAGGTCCGAGAGCTGCCGCTTCACGACCTCCGGGTTCGCTCCCGGCTTGTCGATCTTGTTGACGGCGACGATGATCGGGACGCCGGCGGCCTTCGCGTGATCGATGGCCTCCTTCGTCTGCGGCATGACGCCGTCGTCGGCCGCGACGACGAGGATGACCACGTCGGTCACCTTCGCGCCCCGGGCGCGCATGAGCGTGAAGGCCTCGTGGCCCGGCGTATCGAGGAAGACGACGCTCTTGTTCTTCTTCTCCCCGATGCCTCCCACGAGGTAGGCGCCGATGTGCTGCGTGATGCCGCCCGCTTCGCGCTCGGCGACACGGGTCGTGCGGATCGAGTCGAGCAGCGTCGTCTTGCCGTGGTCCACGTGACCCATGACGGTGACGACGGGCGCCCGCTCCACGCTGTCCTTGTCGTCGGCCGCCTCGGCGGCGACCTCGAGCAGTTCCTCCTCGAAGGACCGCGTTTCGACGTCGGCGCCGAACTGCCGCGCGACCTCCCGTGCGGTGTCCATGTCGACGGCCGAGTTGATGGTCAGCATCACCCGGCGCTCCAGCAGCGCCTTCAGGACGTCCTTGACGCGCACGTCGAGCTTGTCCGACAGGTCCTTGACCGTCATGCCCTCGGCCAGCGTGATCGTGCGGCTGACCGGCGGCAGAGCCACCGGCATGGGGGTCGAGGGCGGCCGCGGGGAGGAGTCCCGGCGCGACGACATCCGGCCGCCGCCGCGTCCCGCCGGCGGGCGGGAGCCCATCGGCGGCCGAGGCGGCATTCCGGGCCGCTGCGGATAGCCGCCCGGGCGCGGCGGCAGGGTCGACCCTGGCCGGACCGGCTGCGACGGCAGGGGCCTCGGCCCGCCCAGGGCCGACGGCGTCGTGGAGTAGGGGCGGCCGCCGGGATACGGCGGACGGGCACCCGCCGGCGGACGCACGCTCGAGGCGGGCGATGCAGGCCGTGGCGGCGGGGGCGCGACGATGCGGGCCGGGGGCTGCGAGGGCGGGCGCTTCACCGGCGCCAGCGGTCGTGCCTGGGGCACGGCCTGCCCGGGTTCCTCGATCCGGAGCCGCAGGCTGGGCGGAACGACGCGGCCGGTTGGAGCGGCCGGCGCCGGTTCGGGTGCCGGGCTCGCCTCGGGGACCGGTGGTTCTT
Source organism: Vicinamibacterales bacterium (assembly GCA_050187355.1). Lineage (GTDB taxonomy): Bacteria > Acidobacteriota > Vicinamibacteria > Vicinamibacterales > UBA2999 > CADEFD01. The sequence continues at coordinate 18,479 of JBFWXO010000021.1, read as the reverse complement.
CGGGTTCAGCCGGAGCGGCCGGCGGGGCCGCGGCTTCCGGCTCAGGCGGCGGCGCCGGAGCGGGCGGGGCAGGCGCCGGGGTCTCGACGGCCGGCGCGGCCGCCATCGGCACGGGGGCTTCCACCTCCGCCTCGGGCACGACCGGCGGCGGCGCGGGGGGCGGCGGTGCCACGACGGGGGCCTCGCCGGCCACCTCGGTCGACCCGGCAGACGCGCCGGGCGGGACGGGCGGCCGGACCGTGCGGATCAGCCGCGGCGGCGGCAGCGCGGGTGCGGACGGCTTCGCCGGCTCGGGCGCGGCGTGGCCCTTCTTCGCGGCGGCTGACTTGGCCTTCGCGGCCTTCACGGCCGAGTCGGAGAAGATGTCGCCCTTGGGCAGCTCGACGTTCCGCTGCCGCGCCAGCCGCTCGACGAACTGGCGCGCCACGATCTCTTCGACGGTGCTCGACGCGCTCTTCAGCTCGATCCCGTGGTTCTGCTTCAGTAGCTGGAGCACTTCCTGGCTGGTTGTCCCCAGCAGCTCCGCGACCTTGAAGATCCGAACAGTGGCCAACAGTCACCCCTATTCCAACAACTACGCTTCGGTCGCGTCGGCAGGATCCGACTCGACCGCGGGCGCCTCGGCGGCAGCCTCGCTGCTCCCGCCCTCGAGGGCACCCAGCTCCGCCTCCACCTGGCGTCGCTTCTCTTCCTCGCTCTTGATGTCGATCTTCCAGCCCGTCAGCTTCGCGGCGAGGCGCACGTTCTGCCCCTTCTTGCCGATGGCGAGCGAGAGCTGGCTGTCCTCCACGAGGACTTCCATCACTTTCTCGGCGTCGTTGGTGATCGAGACGCGCTGCACCTTCGCCGGGCTCAGCGCGTTCATCACGAACTGGACCGGGTCGTCGGACCATTCGACGATGTCGATTTTCTCGCCGCGCAGTTCCCGGATAATCGCCTGCACCCGCGTGCCCTTCATGCCGACGCAGGCCCCCACCGGGTCGATGTCCCGCTCGCGCGAGTAGACGGCGACCTTGGCGCGATCCCCGGCCTCGCGGACGGCACCCCGGATCATCACGGTGCCGTCGTAGATCTCGGGAACTTCCTGCTCGAACAGCTTGATGAGGAGGGCGGCGTCGGTGCGCGACAGCACGACCTGCGGACCCTTGGCGCTCTTGCTCACCCCGCGGATGACGGCGCGGACCCGGTCGCCCTGGTTGTAGCTCTCGGCGCGGGATTGTTCCTTGCGCGGGAGGATCGTCTCGATCCGCCCCACCTCGACGATCATGTCGCCCTGCTCGAACCGCTTGACCACGCCGGTGACGACCTCGCCGACCCGCTGGTTGAACTCCTCGTAGACGTTCTCGCGCTCGGCCTCGCGCACCTTCTGGAAGATGACCTGCTTGGCGGTCTGGGCGGCGATGCGCCCGAGCATCTCGGTGCTCTTCGGGAACTCGATCTGGTAGCCCACCTCGACGCCCGCGTCCGGGCCGTACATCTCGAGCGCCTCGGTGAGCGAGATCTCGGTGGCGGGGTTGGTCACCTCGTCCACGATCGTCTTGACCGCGAAGAGCTCCACCTGCCCGGTTTCGGGATTGAGCTTCGCCTTCAGCTCCTCGCCGGCCTTGTAATGCTTGCGCGAGGCCGTGAGGACGGCCTCTTCCATGGCCGCGATGACCACGCCGGGCTCGATGCCCTTCTCCTTGGCCAGCGCCTCGATGGTCTGCATCAACGGGTTCGTCGCCATGTTCGTCAACAGTCCTCAGAACTCCACTTCGAGCCGCGCGCGCCGGATGAGCGCCAGGGGCAGCCGCACGAGGCGCCCGCCCTCGTTCTCGAACAGCACGTCGTCGCCGTCAAGGCCCCGCAGGCGCCCGGCGAACGCGGTCTGCCGATCCACCGGCTCGGAGGTGACGATCTTCGCCAACCGCCCGGAGAACCGTTCGTAGTCGCCGCGCGTCCGCAACGGACGATCGAGCCCCGGCGACGACACCTCCAGGGTGTAGGCCTCCGGCAGCACGTCTTCCACGTCGAGTACCGCGCTCAACTCTTCGCTCACCTTCTGGCAGTGTTCCAAGCTCACGCTGTCCTCGGCGGACGCGGACGGCCCGGGCCTGTCCAGTACGACCCGCAGCACGAATACGCCGCCCTCGCGTCCGTAGGTCACGTCGAACAGCTCCAAGCCGTACGCCGACGCAATCTCGCCCGCCAGCTCCCGAACCCGTTCGACCGACCTCACCGATTCCCCAGAAACAAAAAAGAGTGGGCTACAGCCCACTCTGGTTTTCCCAGATCAGCACCGGACCCGTGAGTTTAGCATTCGGCAGGCTGAATTTCCAGAGGGCGGGCGACCAGATCGTATCCCCGCGCCCCGACAATCTCGACCTCCAGAAGCGCTCCGGCGCGTACCGCGGTCGGGTCGATGTCGGTCAGGTAGACCACCGGGTCGATGTCTGGCGCCTGGGTGGCCAGCCGGCCGGTCAGGACCCACTCGTGCTCCGGAGAGGGCCCGTCCACGACGATTCGCGCCGTCGTGCCGATGCGGGCCTTCTGCCGGGCGGCCACCAGCCGCTTCTGGAGGGCCATCACCCGGCGCTGGCGCCGCGCCTTCTCCCGCGCGGGCACATCGTCGGTGAATGCGAACGCCGAGGTGTGCTCCTCGTGGCTGTACGTGAAGACGCCCACGTGGTCGAACCCGACGGCGGCCACGAAGGCGAGCAGTTCGTCGACGTCCGCCTCGGTCTCGCCCGGAAAGCCGACGATGAACGTGGTGCGGAGCGCCACGCCGGGCAGTTTCGTCCGGATGCGGGCCAGGAGGCGCTCGTAGGACGCTCGGGTGCCCGGCCGCTTCATGCGCTTCAGCACGGCATCGGAGGCGTGCTGCAGCGGCAAGTCTATGTAGGGCACGGTCTTGCGGCTGCCGGCGATGGCGTCGAGGACGGCGTCCGTGATTGTCGTCGGGTAGAGGTAGAGCAGCCGCACCCACTCGAGGCCGTCCACGCCGTCCAGCGCGCGCACCAGGCGCGGCAGCGCGTCCCGCTCTCCCCGGTCGACGCCGTAGTAGGTCGTGTCCTGGGAGATGAGCAGCAGTTCCTTGACCCCGCGCCCCGCCAGGGCGTGCGCTTCCTCCACCACCGAGTCCACCGTCCGGCTCCGGTAGTGGCCGCGCATCTTCGGGATCACGCAGAACGCACACCGGTAGTCACACCCCTCGGCGATCTTCACGTAGGCGTAGTGGCCGGGCGTGGCCAGGCGGCGCGGCGTCGCCGCGTCATACAGGTAGGTGGGCAGGTCCACGCCGAAGATGGGCACCGTGGACCCGGGGCCGGGGGACGGGGCGGTGGGCGCCGCCGGGGCTCCGGCGGCCGCGGGGGACGGGTCGCGCCGATAGAAGGTCAGGGGGGCGGGGGCCGCAGCGCGTGCGACGGCCGCGTCCGGCTGGATCGCCTCGAGGATGCGCGGCACGTCGCCCGTCCCCAGGACCGCGTCGATCTCGGGGATCTCAGCCTGCAGGCTGTCGCGATACCGCTCGGCCATGCAGCCCGTGACCACGAGCCGCGCGCCGCGGGCCCGCTTGTGCTCGGCCATCTCCAGGATGGTGTCGATGGACTCCTGCTTCGCCCGGTCGATGAACGCGCAGGTGTTCACGACGATCACGTCGGCGCCGGCGGCGTCGCTGGTGATCTCGTGACCGGCCTGTTCCGCCGTGCCGAGCATCACCTCGGCATCCACCAGGTTCTTCGGGCAGCCGAGGGAGACGAAGCCGATCTTCACGGCAGGATCCAGGCCCCGGGGACCGGGCCCCGGGGACGGCGCGCCAGGGCCCGCCGCACGCGTCGAGACATCCTCCCACTGTACACCGGGACGCGGCGGCGCCGGCCGCCGCGCCTCAGGGGTACAGGCGGTACAGCATCCGGGGATAGGGAATGGTCTCGCGGAGGTGCTCGATGCCGCAGAGCCAGGTCACCACCCGTTCGACGCCCATCCCGAAGCCGCCGTGCGGCACGGTGCCGTACCGGCGCAGGTCCAGGTACCATTCGAAGGCTTCCTGGGGCAGTTCGTGGTCCTTGATCCGCTGCAGGAGCAGGTCGAGGTCGTCGAGGCGCTGCCCGCCGCCGATGATCTCGCCGTAGCCCTCGGGCGCGAGCACGTCCACGCACAGCGCCTTGTCGGGCTGCTGCGGGTCGGGCTTCATGTAAAAGGCCTTCACCGCGCCCGGGTAGTGGGTGACGCACAGGGGCTTGTCGAACTGCTGCGAGAGGACGGTCTCGTCGGTGCCGCCGAGGTCGGTGCCGTACTGGAAAGGCTGGCCCTTGTCGGTGAGGAGCTTCGCGGCCTCGTCGTAGGTCATCCGCGGGAACGGGGCCGTCACCGCTTCCAGCTTGCTCGTGTCGCGCTCGAGCAGCGTCAGCTCGGCGCGCCGCCGATCGAGCACCCGCGCCACCACCGCGCTGACGAGCCGCTCGGCCAGGCCGATCACGTCGTCGAGGTCCGCGTACGCCATCTCGGGCTCGACCATCCAGAACTCGGTCAGGTGGCGCCGGGTCTTGCTCTTCTCGGCGCGGAAGGTCGGGCCGAAGCAGTAGACCTTGCCGAGCGCCATCGCGTTGGCCTCGTTGTAGAGCTGTCCGCTCTGCGTGAGGTACGCGGTGTTGTCCTCGAAGTACTGCACCGGAAAGAGCGTGGTCGTGCCCTCGCAGGCGGCCGGCGTGAAGATCGGCGTGTCGGCGAGGATGAACCCCTCGCCGTTGAAGAAGTCCCGGATGGCGTTGACGACCTCGTGGCGCACCCGCAGGATTGCCGTCTGCCGCTCCGAGCGGATCCAGAGGTGGCGCCGGTCCAGCAGGTAGTCGACGCCGTGTTCCTTCGGCGTGATCGGGTAGTCGTGGGACGCTCCGATCACGTCGAACCCCGACGCGACCAGTTCGTAGCCGCCCTTGGCCCTGGCATCCGCACGCACGGTGCCCCGCACGACGATCGACGTCTCCTGGGCGAGGTGGTCCGCGGCCTTGAAGGCCTCCTCGCCGACGTCGTTCTTCCCCATGACGACCTGCAGGAACCCGGTGCCGTCGCGCACGACCAGGAAGTGGATCTTGCCGCTCGAGCGCCGGTTGTGCAGCCAGCCCCGGATCTGGACGTCGCTGCCGGTGTGTTCGCCGATCCGGTCGATGGAGATGGTCGGAATGCTCATGGGGTCGCCTGCTCGTCGTCGATGCCGAGTGCCTGCTCGAAGCGCCGGCGGGCTTCTGCCGCACGGGCCAGCACCAGCGCCGACGGCGCGGCGGGGCCGAGCTCGAACGTCCACGGCCCCAGATAGCCGACCTTCTGGAACGCCAGGAGGGTGCGATCCCAGTCGATGACGCCGTCGTAGGGGACCAGGTGATCGTCGCGGGTGCCCCGGGTGTCGTGGACGTGCGCGGCGATGATGTGTCCTGAGGCGGCTTCGACCGCGTCAGCCGGATCGCCCATGAGGCGGGCGTGGCCGGCGTCGAGGCAGATGCCCACCGGCGGCCAGTCGCTGGCGTCCTCGATGAGGGCGACGAGCGCCTCCGGCGTGGACAGCCGGTTCGTCTGGACCTCCAGCGCCAGCTGCACCCCGCAGTCGGCCGCGGCGTTGGCCAGCGCATCGAGGCTCTCGCGCGCGGCGCGCGGGTCGTCGCCGGCAGCCGCCGGGAGATGGCTGGGGACGCCGACATGCGTGGCCAGGGAGGTGTAGGGCAGGGTGCGCGCCAGTTCCAGCGCCGCCCGCGTCTCCTCGACAGCCCGCGCGCGCGCGGCTGCATCGGCGGACGCCACCGACAGGGTGCCGTGCCAGCGGCCGTCGGTGAACGCCTCGGCCGTCGGCGCGTGCACGGCGCTCAACGACAGCCGCGTATCGTCGAGCCATTCGGCCAGTTGCGCGACGGCGCGCGGATCGCCGTAGTCGAAATGCGATCGCAGGGCGAACAGCTCCACCGAATCGAAGCCATGGGCCGCGATTTCGACCAGGTGCTCGCGGTCGAGGCGCGTCTGGTGGAACAGGAACGTGGAGATCGCGAATCTGGGCCCGCTCACGACGAGGCCGGATTGTACCGCAGCTCGTCGACGAGCTCGCCGAGCAGCCCGGCGAGCGCCGCGAACCGCGGGTCGCGGTGCAGCGTCCGCCGGACGTGAGCGAGCGTCCTCGGCACGTACTGCATGTAGACGGGGTTGCCGCGGCTCGTGGTCTGGTAGCCGAACGTGCCGAGCGCCTTGAGGTTGCGCTGCAGCGCCATCAGGTCGAAGCGCCTGCGGAATCCGGCGCCTTCCTCTTGGGTGGCCTCGCGGCCCCGCGAGAGCGCGAAGTAGTAGGCGATGAGGTCGTCCACCGCCGGGTCGGGCAGGTCCACGTACGAGTCCCGCAGGAGCGAGACGAGGTCGTAGGTGTCCGGTCCCATCCGCGCGTCCTGGAAGTCGATCACCCAGAGCGTGGAGTCGTGCCACATCAGGTTGCGGCTGTGGTAGTCGCGGTGGCACAGCACCCGGGGCTCCGAGGCCAGTTCGTCCACGATGGTCGTCCACTCCGCGCGCAGCGCCTCGCGAATGGGCTCTCCGGGGAGTGCGCCCCGATAGGCCAGCAGGAAGTGGCGGACGAAGAATTCGAGCTCCCAGGTCAGCTTCTCGCGATCGAAGGCCACGCCGAAGGGGGGGTACTCGGGCGAGGCCAGCTCGGCGCCCCGCTGCTGGAGCCGGACGATGTGGCCCACGGCCTCGCGGTACCGCTTGGCGCGCTCGGTGGCCGTCGCGCCGCCCAGGTGCGCCTGGAGCGTCACGTCGCCCAGGTCCTGGAGCCCGAGGATGCCCAGCTCGCCGTCGGCGTGCAGGATGGACGGGACGGGGACGGGGACGGCGGCGAACAGGCGCGCGACGCGCACGAACGCCGACGCGTCCACGTCGATAGGGCCGGCGTGAACGCTCAGCACGATGGGGGCGCGGCCCTGGAGCAGGATGCGCACGTACCGCCGGTCGGACGCGTCGCCGGTGAGGGTGACCACCCGGAGCACGAATGGCTCGAGGCCCTGCCGTGCGAGGTAGGCGGAGACGCGGCTGTCGAGATCGGCCGTCACGGGCGAGATTCTACCCGTCGCGCCGGCGGCGAAGGGGCGTGAGGCGAAGCCCCCCCGGGGTCGTGTCGTCGGCTGCGGGCGCCGTTGGGTCGTCCGGGACCACGATCGCGTCCACGACGCGCAGGCCAGCAGGAATCGACACGCCGTCGGCGAGCACCGCGTCGCGCACCTCGGCGCCCGCGCCGACCGTGACGCGGTCCCACAGGATGCAGTTTTCGACCGTCGCCGACGGATGGATGCGGACGTCGGACCCCCACGAGGCCGCCGGCGCCCCGTCCCGCGTCAGGTGCCGTACCGTCGCCACGTAGTCGGCCGGCGTGCCGATGTCGTGATAGGCGGCGGACGTGGACCAGACCCGCACGGCGTCCGGCGACGTGCGCAGCAGGTCCGGATACAGCCACTTCAGGGTCTCGCTCGGCGCGTTCCGGGGCGCCGCGGCGAAGGCGCGCCGCTCGGCCAGCTGCACGCCGATGAAGTGCAGGTGCCGGCAACCGGCGCCGGCAGGGGCCCGGCCAGCCGGCGCCACGCCGGCCAGGGCGCCGCCGGGCTCCACGACCAGCGAGTTGTAACCCGGCCGCGCCTCGACGCCGGCCAGCGTCACGAGCGGCCCGTGACGCCGGTGGTCGTCCTCCAGCGCCGCCAGATCCAGGTCCGTGAGCATGTCGCCGTTCACGATGAAGGCCCGATCGGCCTCCAGCAGGTCGAACGCGCGGGCGGGGCCGCCGGCCGACCCGAGGACGGCCGGCTCCCAGGAGTAGCGCACGCGCACGCCGAGGTCGTCGCCGTGCCCGAGGCGCGAGGTGATGGTCGCGGGCAGGTGGTGGAGGTTGACGACGACGTCGGTCACCCCCGCGGCGGCGAGCCAGCGAAGCTGATGCCGGATCAGCACGTCACCGCCCACGGGCAGCGCGGCCTTCGCCCGGACCGAGGAGAGGGGGCCCAGGCGGGTGCCCAGGCCGGCCGCGAGGACGATGGCCGAGCGGGTCACGACCCGGCGGGCCTGAACGTCATGTCGCCCACGCCGCCCTCCGCGGCCGCGGCCGCGAGGTACAGGCTCCGGTACGACGCCGTGATGTAGTCGCCCTCGGTGCGCCCGAGGCGGTGGGCGCAGGTGTGAATCGCGTCGGCGTCCCCTTCGATCTCCACGAACACGCCGATCGGCGTTTCGTCGATGGCGATGACGGCGCCGGGCACCGTGAACTCCTCGCGGTACTTCTCGTAGCGGAAGACCGGCCGGTAGCCGAGGGCGTCGAGGATGGCCAGGAGGCGACCCGCGTCGCCGGCCGTCGTCTCGATCTCCTCGCGGACCTTGAGGCGGCCGGGCGTGACCGGCCCCTTGAACGTGAGCGCCCCGGCCCCGCCCTCGTCGCGCACCCGGAGCGCGCAGCCACGCGACACGAGGGTGCCGTCGGCCGTGTCGACGATGACGTCCCGCTGCAGGCGACGGGGGCGGGCGGGGGAGGCGCCGAGCCCGAGGACGCGCCGTCGGGCGTCCTCGGGACTCGAGAATTTCAGCTTGATCTCGCGCTCGAGACCGTCGGTGGCCAGACCGCTACTCCTTGCGGACGGTGACGAAGCTCTCCTGGCCGTTGCGGAGCACGAGGAGGAACGCCGTCGAGCCGGACTGCACGTTGCCCAGCTCGCGGGCCGCGTCGGCCACGGAGCGGACGGGGCGGCGGTTCACTTCCAGCAGCACGTCGCCCCGCGAGAGGCCGGCCCGCATGGCGGGGCTCCCGTTGTCGACGTCGGTGATGACCACGCCTTCGGTGTCGGCCGGCACGCGGAGCCGGCGAGCCATGTCCGCCGTCAGCGAGCCCACCGTCATGCCGAATCCCTCGCCGGCCTGCTCCTCCGGCTCGGGCTCGTTGCCGCCGCCCCGCGAGGCGCGGGTGCTCTCGGCTTCGAGGTTCAGCTCGTCGACGGTGATGTTGAGGCGCTTCTCGACCTTGTCGCGCAGCACCTTGAGGGGCACCGTGCTGCCCGGGGCCGTCCGCGTGACGAACGCGACGAGGTCGTCGCGGTTCTTCACCGGCTTGCCGTTGAACTCGATGATCACGTCGCCGGGCTCCACGCCCGCCTTCGCCGCGGGCCCGCCGGTGTTCACGGTGGACACGAGGGCGCCGTGCCGGTCCTTCAGGCCGAGCTGATCGAGGGCATCCAGGGGAATCGTGCCCACCGAGACGCCGATCACGCCGCGCGTGACCTTCCCGTTCTTGAGCTGGGGCAGGAGTTCCCGCACCGTGTTGATCGGGATGGCGAAACCGATCCCGATGTTGCCCTGGGCGCGCGAGTCCGTGTAGATCGCCGTGTTGATGCCGACGACCTCGCCGCGGACGTTGAGCAGCGGCCCGCCCGAGTTGCCCGGATTGATCGCGGCGTCGGTCTGCAGCACGTCCTGGCTGCGGCCGTCGGTGATCGGGAAGGGGCGCTCGGTGGCGCTGATGACGCCGACGCTGACGGTATGCGCCAGGCCGAACGGGTTGCCGATGGCCATCACCCAGTCGCCGGGTGCCATCTGCGCGGAGTCGCCGAACTTCACCGCGGTCAGCGGATGCTTCGGCATCTCCTTCATCTTGATGAGGGCGCTGTCGCTCAGCGGATCGCGGCCCACCGTCGTCGCCTCGTAGAGCACGTCCTCGTCGTCGCCGTAGAAGCGCACTTCGATCTTGGTCGCGTTCTCCACCACGTGGTTGTTCGTGAGGATGAGGCCTTCGCCGGTGTCGATGATGAAGCCCGTGCCGGCGGCCTGGGTGACCTGCGGGCGCTCCGGCTGCTGGCGGTTACGCTGGCCCCCGCCGAAGAACCGCTCGAGCAGGTCGTCGTCGCCGAAGAACTGCGTCATCTGCGTCTGGCGCTGGCGCGACTCGGTGCGGATGTTGACCACCGCCGGGCTGTTGGCCTTCGCGATGGTGCGGAACGTCGACGCATCCACGGGGCCGCTGAGCGGGGCGCTGTTGGCGGGCGGTACGCCGGCCGTGACGCTCTGCGCGGACGAGGCCGGCGACATCTCGAGCTTCGACGCGATGACCATCCCGACCGCGGCCGAGGCCACGGCGATGAGCAAGGCGTAGAACAGCGTGGTTTTGCGGGTCGACATCGAATCCTCCACTGACGCTCAGACCAGCGGGACCACGGCGGTCTGCCGCGGTCCGGTCACTTCGGGGCCCGCGGGGCCCCAAGCGACGTTGATTTCCGTGCGAACGCCGAACGTGTCGAAGTACAGCCCCGGTTCCACGGTGAACCCGGTGCCCGGCAGGAGCCGGCGCTCGTCGCGCGTCTCGTAGTCGTCGAGGTGGGCCCCGTTGCCGTGGACCTCCTCGCCGAGGCTGTGTCCGGTGCGATGCAGGATCGCGCCGCCGAAGCCCGCCCGCTGCAGCACCTCGCGGGCGGCGTGGTCGGCCTCCCAGCCCCGGACCTCGCGGCCCGCCGCGGCGGCGGACTCGACGAGGGCGATGGCGGCATCGCGCGCATCGCGAACGGCCGTGAAGGCCGCCTGCACGGGCGCCGGCACGACCGGCCCCGTGAACCCGACCCAGCTGATGTCGGCGAACACGGCGTGGGGCGTGGTGAGCTTGCCCCACAGGTCCAGGAGCACCACCTCGTCGCGTCCGATCGGCCGCGAGGCCGCGGCCGTCGGCTGGTAGTGCGGATCGCCCGCGTTCTGCTGGCTGGCCACGATCGGGGCGGCGTCGGTCGTCAGCCCTTCCTCGGCGAACCAGCCCGTCATCGCGGTCTGGATGTCGAACTCCGTCGTGGCGACGCCGTCGCGGACCCGGCGGGCGATCGCGTCGAACGCGCGGTCCTTGATCCGGTAGAGGCGCTCCGCGGCGGCCTTGTGCGTCGCGAAGCCGTCGGCGGGCCACATGGCTTCGAACTGCTGGACGAGGTCGCCCGACGACACCACGGCTGGCCCGCACTCGCGCACCAGCTCGATGGTCCCGGCATCGACGCGCGACACATACGGAATCGCGGCGCGCGGCGAGTACTCCATGGCCACCGTGGTCAGGCCGGCGAGCAGGCGGCGGAGCCCGTCTTCCAGCTCGACCCGTCCGGCGTACTCGATCGTCGATCCCGGCAGGTGCGCGAGCGTCCGCCGCTCGATCTTGTGGACCAGGGCCCGGGGGTCGCCGTCGGCCGGCACCAGGTAGAACCAGCGGCGCGTCGTCATGTGGCCGGACGTGGCGAGTCCGGCCATCCGCCGCGAGACCGGGTTCGAGCCGTGGAAGTCGTAGAGCAGCCAGCCATCGACTCGCGCAGCCCGTAGTGCCGCCTGCACGGCCGTGACGTCGAGGGGCATAAGAATTTCGAGTATAGCCGGTTTGACGCGGCTGGACCGGACGGGCTGGCCCGCGACGGGCCGCGCGTGACGGACCGCGCCGCGGCCTCTTGCTGTTGGACGCGCGGCCGGCGCCGGCGGTCTTCCGGTTCGTCCCCGCGGCCGGCCCGAGCGCGGCCGCGGCGGGGCCCGGCGACGCCCGGCCGGGCGCGGCAGCCGTCCGATCGCCGGCTCAGAACCGGCCGGCCGGGCGCCGCCGTCCTATAATCGAGGAACCGCCGCGCCCGGTCCCTTTCACGCCAGCAAGGGGCTGCCATTGCCCGTTCGACAGGACATGCCGATGACCCGTTCAGCCTGGACAGCTTGCTTGATCGCCGCGGCCGCCGGAGCGGTCGTGGCCGCGCAGTCGGCACAGGTGCCCCCGCCGCTCCCGCAGGACGCCTCCGGACAACCGGCCATCACGTTCCGCGCCGAAGTCAACTACGTGGAGGTGGACGCCAGGGTGCTCGATGCCCAGGGCGCCTTCGTTCCGGACCTGAAGGCCGAGGACTTCCAGGTCCTGGAGGACGGCAAGCCCCAGACGTTGAGCGCCTTCTCGTTCGTGAACATGCCCGTCGAGCGCCAGGCCCGGCCGCTCTTCGCCAATGCCCCGATCGAAGCCGACGTCACCAACAACATCGCGGGCTATGACGGCCGCGTGTACGTCATCGTGCTCGACGACCAGCACACGCATCCGCTGCGCAGCGCGCGGACCAAGGCCGCGGCGCGCCGGTTCGTGGAACGGTACATCGGCGCCAACGACGTGGCGGCCGTGGTCTACACCAGCGGGCGGTCCGACGTCGCCCAGGAGTTCACCAACAGCCAGCGGCGGCTGCTGAAGGCCGTGGACGGCTTCGTCGGGCGGAAGCTGCGATCGTCGACGCTCGAGCGGCTGGACGAGGAGCAGCGCACGCGGGGCATCCGTGACGCCGGCGACCCGATCCGCGACATGCAGGATCCCGAGCGCGCGATGGTGGCCAGGACCACTCTCGACTCGATCAAGAGCCTCGCGACCTACCTGGGCGGCATCAGCGGCCGGCGGAAGGCCATCATCTACTTCAGCGAAGGCATCGACTACGACATCTACGACATCTTCAACACGTCGGGCGGCGCCTCGTCGGTCATCCAGGCGTCGCGCGACGCGGTGGCGGCCGCGACCCGCGCCAACGTGGCCATCTACGGCATCGATCCCCGGGGGCTGGGGGCCCTGGGCGACGACATGATCGAGGTGCAGGACTTTCCCACGGATCCGTCCCTCAACCTGGGCCCCTCGTCGTTCAACAACGAAGTGCGGCTGTCGCAGGACAGCCTGCGCGTGCTCTCCGACGAGACCGGCGGCTTCGCCATCGTCAACCAGAACGACCTGGCCGCGGCGTTCGAGCGGGTCGTCCAGGACAACAGCCGCTACTACCTGATCGGCTACTACTCGAACAACGAGCGCCGGGACGGCAAGTTCAGGAAGATCGAGGTCAAGGTGTCCCGGCCGGGCCTGACCGTCAGGTCGCGGAAGGGCTACGTGGCGGCGCGCGGGCGGGCCGACTCCGACAAGACGGACGGCCGGACCCCGCCGGAACTGCGCGCGGCGATGTTGAGCCCGCTGCCGACCGCGGCGCTGCCCATGGCCCTCGGCGCGGCCGTCTTCAAGGGGCCGGCGGGGAAGGGCGCCGTCGTGATCTCCACGCTGATCGGCGCCCGCGACCTCGACCTGGTCGAGAAGGGCGGCACGTTCAACAACTCGCTCGAAGTGCTCGTCAGCGCCTCGGACTACGGCGGCAAGCAGTATCCGGGCGACGGCACCACCCTGAACCTGGCGCTGAAGCCGGAGTCGGTGCCCCGCCTCCGGGCCGGCGGCTTCCGGGTGCTGACGGAACTGGATCTGCCGCCCGGGCGCTATCAGCTGCGCGTCGCGGCCCGCGAAGGCAACACGAAGCGCGCCGGCTCCGTCGTGTACGACCTCGACGTCCCCGACTACTCGAAGGAGAAGCTGGTCGTGAGCGGCCTGGCCATCACCTCGGCGACGGCCGGGCTCGTGCCCACGGCGCGGCCGAAGGATCCGCTGGCGAAGATGCTGCCGGGGCCGATGACGACGCATCGCGAGTTCGTGGTGGGCGACGAGCTCGCGGTGTTCACCGAGGTCTACGACAACACCAACCGCGCGGCGCACAAGGTGGAGATCGTGGCCAGCCTGCGGTCCGAGGGCGGCCAGTCGGTCTTCACGACCCGCGAGGAACGCGACAGCAGCGAGCTGGCCGGCGGCCCCGGGGGGTATGGGTTCCTGGCCAAGGTGCCGCTGGCCGACGTGCCGCCCGGCGTCTACGTCCTGCGCATCGAGGCCCACGCCACCATCGGCGATCGCCTCGAGGCCACCCGCGAATCGGTCCTGCGCGTGGTCGCGCCGCCGTCGGGCCGCTGAGCCCGTACGTGCGACGGCCCGCGAACGCATGACGCGCTCGCGGGCCGGTCTGGTCCTGCAGGCCTGCCGCGGCGGCTACTTCGGCCCGTCCTCCGTCTTCGGCACGTCGATCTTGGCGACGATGTTCGTCTTGATGCTGCCGTTGGCGTGCGAGAACTGGTACTGGTTCGTGTCCATGTTCGGGTTGCGCGGCGACCGGAGCGTGATCGTCACGACCTCACCGGCACGCAGCGGACGCGGGTGGCGGTAGGTATCGCCCGTCACCGGGTTCCGCTTCTTGTCGTACCACTGCTCTTCGACCTTCAGTCCGGCGATCGCGCCGCTGGTGGCGGGATTGCGCGCGATGATCACCGTCACCACCTGGTTGCCCTGGATCTTGGTGTTCGGCTTGGTGATGTCCAGTGCTGCCTCACCGCGGATCGGCGGGATGAGCTTGCGCTCCTGGGCCGCGGCGCCGGCGACCAGGCCCGCAATCAAGACGGCCATTGTGAACTGCCCGAAGCGCTTCATCGATAGTTCCTCCGAGGTACGGCGGGCGCGCTGGCGGCCCGACTGGTCTGGAGTATAGACCCTTACATCTCCCCGTTCCAGTCCTCCGGCTCGGCCGTCGCCGACCGGAAGACCTCCAGGTGCCACTTGCCCCCGCCCCAGGGCTCGATCACCTCGGTGGCGACCACGTCCACCAGCAGTTCGGCGAAGGTCCGGCCTTCGGGGTCCCCTTCGAGGTGGTAGGCGGCTTCGTCCCAGGAAAAATTGGGGTAGAGGGTCATGGTCAGGAACAGGTCGTACCCGTCGTCCACGACGATGAGCTGGCCGCACGGGGCCTTCTGGGTGGAGTGGTAGATCAGGTACTTCTCCGCGCTGTGGGCGCGGATGTAGCGCTTGAGCGCGAACTCGCGGGCGACGATCTCCTCGACCGCGATCTTCTTGTCCCAGCAATCCGAGCAGTAGCGCTCCTCGCCCTTCGGTTCCGAGACGTCCTTGGCGCCGCAGAGCGCGCAGTGCGCCTTGTTGGTCGTGGTCTTACGGGACATCCAGCCATTCTACGGGCCGACGCGGAGCCGGCGCAATCGATCAGGCGCTAGCGGCCCGCCGCCGGCGCGTATAGCCGCCGCACGTACTCCTTCAGCATGCGCGCCGTGGAGAACCGCGGCAGGTTGGTGCGCATGGCTTCACGCACGACCCGCATCCACGCCCGCGGGACGCCGCGCTCGTCGCGCTCGTAGAAGGCCGGGATGACGTCGCGCTCGAGGATGGCGTACAGGGCGTCGGCGTCGGCGGCGTCGGCGGCCTCGTGGTTGTTGGCATCGGCGTGGCCGTCGATGAGCCAGCCGTTGTCGCCGGTGTAGCCCTCGGCCCACCACCCGTCGCCGATGCTCAGGTGCGGCACGCCGTTCAGCGCGGCCTTCATGCCGCTGGTGCCGCTGGCCTCGAGCGGCTTGCGCGGCGTGTTCACCCAGACGTCGCAGCCCTGGACGAGCAGGTGCGCGACGTGGAGGTCGTAATCGTCGATGAAGGCCACCCGGCCGCCGAACATCGGATCGAGCGCGCGGCGGAACACGCGCTGCAGGTGGTGCTTCGCGGGGTCGTCGGCCGGATGCGCCTTGCCCGCGAAGACGATCTGCACGGGGCGGCCGGTGGCGTTCAGGAGCGCCGCGAGGCGTTCGGCGTCGTGGAAGATGAGCTCCGGACGCTTGTAGGCGGCGAAGCGGCGGGCGTAGCCGAGCGTGAGGGCGTTCGGGTCGAGCATGAGGCCGTGCGTGGCCACGCGCGCCGGCGCCACGCGCTCGACGGTCCATCGCTGGCGCGCCCGCTCGCGGATCCAGGCGAAGAGCGCCTGGCGCAGGACGACGCGGACCTCCCAGATCTCCTCGTCCGGGATCGCGTCGAAGCGCTGCCAGGTCTCCGGGGCGTCCACGCGGCTCAGCCAGTCCTCGCCGAGGTGGGCGGACAGCAGCTCGCGCAGCGGGGCGGCCACCCAGGTGGGGACGTGGACGCCGTTGGTGATGGCCTGCACCGGCACGCCGTCGACCGGGCGATCGGGCCACATCGACCGCCACATCTCGCGCGTGACGTGGCCGTGCAGCTCGCTGACGGCGTTGATCCCGCCCGCGGTTCGCAGCGCCAGGGCCGTCATGTTGAACTGTGCCCCGTGGCCGCTGTCGTGCTCGCCCAGCGCCAGGAAGCGCGCGCGGTGCGGTCCGAGGTCGCCCCAGCAGCCGGCGAGATGCTTCTCCACCAGCTGGAACGGGAAGGCGTCGTGGCCGGCCGGCACGGGGGTGTGGGTGGTGAAGACGGTCGATCGCCTGACGGCCTCGAGCGCCTCGTCGAACGACTGTCCCTGCTCGATGAACTCCCGGATCCGCTGCAGGACGACGAAGGCCGCGTGGCCCTCGTTCAGGTGCCACACCGCCGGCTCGATGCCCATCGCTCGGAGGACGCGCACGCCGCCGATGCCGAGCACGACCTCCTGTTGGATGCGCGTCTCGCGGTCGCCGCCGTACAGGCGCGCCGAGAGCTCGCGGTCCCACGGCGCGTTCTCCTCGAGGTCCGTGTCGAGCAGGTAGAGCCGCACGTGGCCGACGCGCACGCGCCAGACGGCGGCCAGCACGGTGCGTTCGCCGATCGGCACGGCCGTGATGCAGGGCCGGCCGTCGGGCGTGATGGCCGTCTCGATCGGGGCGTCCGCCCAGTTGATGCGCTCGTAGTGCTCCTGCTGCCACCCGTCGCTCGAGACGCGCTGGTGGAAGTAGCCCTGCGGGTACATGAAGCCGACCCCGACGAGCGGCAGGCCGAGATCGCTGGCCTCCTTGCAGTGATCGCCGGCGAGCACGCCGAGACCGCCCGCATAGATGGGCAGCGACTGGTGCAGGGCGAACTCCGCGGAGAAGTACGCGATCGCCCGGCCCTGCAGGTCCGGCCCCTCGGCGGCCCACCACGAGGACTGCGGCTGACGCACCGCGTCGAGGCTCGCGATGGCGGCGTCGTACATCGCCACGAACGCCGGGTCGGCCGCGGCACGCTGCAGCACGTCGGCGCCGAGCGTCCGCAGCATGCGGGCCGGGTTGTGCGCGGTCGAACGCCAGGTGGTCAGGTCCAGCCGGCGGAAGAGCTCGCGGGCGGCGGGATGCCAGCTCCACCACACGTCGGTGGCGAGTTCGCCGATGCGGTGGATGCGGGCGGGAAACGGTATCGCAAAACGTTCCATAGATGCACAGGGCGGCGGTCAGCGCCGCCGGCTAGACAACCTATCGACCGGGAGCGGTCGTCGCGACACGTCAGGCTTGCGGGGGGCAGGCGCCGACGAGCGTCGCAAAACGGGTCAGGTCGATGTTGCCGCCGGACACGACGGCCACGACCTTCCCTGAACCGGCACGCCCCGAGAGCGCCGCGGCCACGGCACAGGCGGCGGCGCCCTCGATGATGACGTGGAGGCGCTCGGCGACGGTGGCCATGGCCGCGGCGGCCTCGTCGAGCGACACGACCAGCGAGCCCGCCACCGCGTCCCGCAGCAGCGGCCACATCGACGGCAGCACGGACCGTCCACCCGCGCCGTCCACGAACGAGGCCGTCCAGGCCTCGAACCGCGCCGGGGCGCCGGCCGCGAGCGACGTCGCCAGCGGGGCGGCCGTCTCGGGCTCGGCGGCGAAGACGCGGACGTCGGGCCGCGTCGCGCCGATCACGGTGCCGATGCCGGACAGCAGGCCGCCGCCGCCGATGGCGGCGACGATGGCCGAGACGTCGGGCAGGTCCTCGAGGATCTCGACCGCCGCGGTGGCATTGCCGGCGATGAAGGCGTCGTCGTCGAAGGGGTGGACGAAATGTCCGTGCATCCGGTCGGAGCCGTGGCGCTCCACGGTCTGCCAGCACTCGTCGTAGGTCGCGCGGACGATGGCCGCGCCGAGCCGCTCGATGGCGCGCACTTTCGTCGCAGGCGCCGTGTCCATCACCATGACCGAGCAGGACGCCCCGGCCGCCCGCGCCGCGAAGGCGACGCCCTGCGCCGCGTTGCCGGCGCTCACCGTCCAGACACCGCCGGCGAGCTGCTCCGGCGACAGCTGCCGCACCGCGTTGAAGGCGCCGCGCAGCTTGAACGACCCGATGGGCTGGAGGCACTCGAGCTTCAGGTAGATCTCGGCGGGCCGTCCATCCTGCGCGACGACCGGCACGTCGAGGCGGACGAGCGGCGTGCGCACGGCCGCGGTGCAGATGGCGCGCGAGGCCTCATCGACCGCGCTCATCGGGATGCGTCGCATGAACGGCGCATGGTACCACGACCGTGGAGGCCCGCCCGGCGGGCGCCGCGTACAATGACCGCGCGGAGGTGTGTCATGAGACGGTGGGCGGCGGCGGCGATCGTGTGCGCGTGCTGCGCGGCGGCGGCCGCGCAAACTCCCGAGCCGCGTCCGAGGGCGCGCGACCTCGGACTGGCGCCCGGTGTGTTCGCACCGGGGCCCGTCAACGCCATCACCGACGTGGAGGGCGTGCGCGTCGGCCACGTGACCCTGATCTCTGGCGATGCGGTGCGGACCGGCGTCACGGCCATCGTGCCGCACCCGGGCAACGTGTTCCAGGACATGGTGCCCGGCGCCGTCTTCGTGGGGAACGCGTTCGGCAAGCTCGCCGGCTCCACGCAGGTCGAGGAACTGGGCACCATTGAGACGCCCGTGGTGCTGACCAACACGCT
>JBFWXO010000020.1:0-103500 GCA_050187355.1 Vicinamibacterales bacterium | reverse complement strand
GAGGGCGAGGTGGTTGTGCGCCTCGACCAGGCCCGGCATCACGGTGGCGCCGGACAGGTCGATCACGCGCGCCCCGGCCGGGATCGGCTCGTTCGGCCCGACGTCGCGGATGCGCGCGCCCTCGACCAGGATCACCTGGTTCGCCAGGATGCGGCCGGCCTCGGGGTCGAGGAGGCGGCCGGCGCGAATCGCGGTCACGGCGGGGGCCGGCTGTGGCGGTGCCTGCGCGGAGGGCGCGGCTCCAAGTGAGACGAGCCCGGCGAGCGCGACGGACAGGGCGAGACGGGTCATGGCGGCGTCCTCCAGGAAAGGCGGTGGGCGTCTCGGCCAGGAACCGGCGGCCGCGCGGTCCCGGCGGCGCGCGGCTCAGGGCGTCCGGGCCGCCAGGCGTTCGATCAGCGGGCGCACCGCGGCGGTCCACGCCGCGTAGCCGCGCTCGTTCAGGTTCAGGCGGTTCTCGGCGTAGAAGTCCGCGCGCGGTTGTCCGTCGGTGCCGAGGAGCGCGGGCTCCACGTCGGCGAACAGCGCCTGGCCGTCGGTGGCCAGCCAGGTGCGCACGATGCGGTTGGCTTCGCGAATCGTCTGGATGTGCGCCCAGTGCGCGGGGCTGGGCTTGGTGCCGATCACCAGGACCTGCGCCGCCGGCAGCCGGCGATGGATGAGCGCGACCAGCGCCCCCGTATCCGCGGCGATCTGCCGGGCGGACTTGCCGGCCGCGACGTCGGCGTCGCCGGCGTAGAACACGACGACCTTGGGCCGGTAGGGAAAGATGATCCGGTCGGCGAAGTGCAGCGTGTCGGACACGTGCGAGCCGCCGTAGCCCCGGCGAATCGTGGCGAGGGCCGGGAATGCCGCCGCCACGTCCCAATTGGTGATGCTCGAGCTGCCCACGAAGAGCACGGCCCCGGCCGGCGGCGGCGTGGCCCGATCCGCGGCCTCGAAGGCGGCGATGTCCTTGTCGAAGCGCGCCGGATCCGGCGACGGCGTTCGCGGCTGGGCGTGGAGTTGGACCAGCCCCGCCACGAACGCCGGGACGAGGACCGCAACGGCTGGAATGCGCATGGCGCGGACGTTAGCACAAGCCGTGCATCAGGCACCGGCTTGTGCCGTGAGCCCAAGCCGTGCATCAGGCACCGGCGTGTGACCGACCGGGGGCGCCGGGCCGTGCCGTCGCTCGCGCTACAGCACCGTGACCGTGCGCTCGACCGAGGGGGCGCTCGCGCCGCAGCCGCTCACCGCGCGCGTCCGGACGTAGTACACACCGGGCGGAATGCCCGGGAACGAGACGCCCGTCTGTGCCGCGCCGAAGGGCAGCGACACGGCGGGCGTGCCGAACCCCGGTGAGAAGCCGGCTTCCAGGAGGGTGCTGGTGACGCCCGCCGCCACGCTCCAGGCGAACGACACGGTGCTCCCGGCGACCGCCGCCGTGAAGGTGGCCGGCGGTGCCGGGAACGCGCAGCCGACGGCCAGCGGAAGATCGGACGTGAACGCGCTCGTGCCTGCCGCGTTCCTCGCCCGGACCCTCACGTAGTAGCCGCCGGTCGGGACGCCCCCGCCGCCAATGCTCGTGCCGGTCACGGGGATGACGCCGAGCTCCGAGCCGCCGGGGCTCGTGCCCACCGCCACGTCGTAGCCGGTCGGCGTGCCGCCCGTCGTCGGCGCGCCCCAGGTGATCGACACGGTGTTGCCGGCGACCGTGCCGGCCAGGTTCACGGGCGGGCCCGGCGCCACGGCGCCGGCGGCCTCGATCCGGTAGATCCGGCCGGTGCCGGGAGTGGTGTTGCTGACGTCGAAGTCCATGAAATAGAGCTCGCCGGTGGGATCGCGGAAGAACGAGGCGATGCAGTGGAACGGGCCGCCGAGCTCCTGGGTGTGGTCGGTGTTGCTGCCAGGCGTGGCCTCGCCGCTGAACGGGTCGAGCTGGAGCCCGAGCGACCACACTTTGCCCTGGATGCAGTCGGCATAGAAGTAGCGCCCGCGGTAGGTGGCGGCGAGCGCCGTGCCGCGATAGACGTAGCCGCCGGTGATGGCCTGGCCGACCGCGTGGGAGTACGCGAAGACGGGCGGCTGCACGGGCGTGTACGAGGGCGCCTCGGACGGGTAGGTCGGGTTGTCGATGTCGCCCTCGAACACCCGCCAGCCGTAGTTGCGGCCGCCCTGACCGGCGGGCTCGTAGTCGATCTCCTCGCGCGAGCCCTGGCCGACGTCGGCGACGATGAGGGCGTTGGTGGCGCCGGCGCCCACGTCGTCGAAGCTGTAGCGCCAGGGGTTGCGGAGCCCGAACGCCCAGATCTCGGGCAGCGCGCTGGGCACCGGGAACGTCGGGTTCCCCGGCGGGATCGTGTAGCCGTCGGCCGGCGAGCCCGAGACGTCGATGCGGAGCATCTTGCCGAGGAGCGTCGTCGCCGTCTGGGCGTTGTTCTGGGGGTCGTCCCCGGAGCCGCCGTCGCCGAGGCCGATGTACAGGTAGCCGTCCGGTCCGAAGGCGAGGTGCCCGCCGTTGTGGTTGGGGAAGGGCTGGGTGATGAAGGGCTGGCGCCCGCCGCCCGACGCCGGCCACCGCAGGTCGAACCGGGAGGCCATGTCCGCGACGAGCGGATCGCCGGCGCTGCGCTGGAACCGCGCGACGACGGAGTTGCCCACGCCGCCTGTCTTGTCGGTGAAGTAGACGAACGCCCGGCCCGACGTGGCGGCGTCGGGCGGGAAGGCCATGCCCAGCAGGCCGCGCTCGTCGAAGGAGAAGCGCACGACCGCGCGCAGGTCGAGGAACGGCGTCCGCTCGACGCCGTTCAGGAACGTCCGGACCAGACCGCTCTGGTCGACGACGTGCACCGCCCCCGGCACGACCGGATCCACGAGGATGGTGTTGGGGCGATCGAACCCCGACGCGATCAGGCGGGCGCGCAACTGCGCGCCCGCGGCCTGGGGCAGGGCGGCGACGAGCACGGCCGCGGCCAACAGCAACCGCACGGACATGGGCGAATCTCCTCGGGAGAGGCGCAAGCAGGGTAGCACGCCGTACGATCGCCTCCGCCGGAGGGCGATCACGGCACGACGAGCGTTCGTTCGACCGACGGCGCGCTGACGCCGCACGCATTGGCGGCGCGCACGCGCAGGAAGTACGTGCCGGGCGGCGGCGCGACCGTGAAGGCTGCCGCGGGTGCGTCGAACGGTGCCACGACGTCCACCCCGCCAGGCGCGAAGCCCGCTTCGAGCAACGTGCGCGTGGTGCCCGGTGGCACGTCCCAGACGAAGGTGGCCAGGCCGCCCGCCAGGGACGCCGTGAACGTGGACGGCACGGGCGGCGGGCCCGTGCAGCCGACGACGACCTGCAGGTCCGGGGTCGGCGCGCTCGTGCCGCCGGGGCCGACCGCCCGCACGCGCACGAAGTAGGAACCGTCCGGGAGGCCGCCGGCGGTCAGGCCGGGATCGACGAGCGGCGCGGCGCCCAGGTCCGCCAGGCCAGGCGCGGTGCCTGCCTCGAGCACGTAGCTGGCGGTCGTGCCGCCCGTGGGCGAGGGCGCCCAGCTGAGCGCGATGGTGGACCCGCTGACCTGGGCGGCGAGGTTCGTCGGCGGTTCCGGCGCCACCGTGTCGCCGTCCACGATCTTGAAGACCCGGCCCGCGCCGCCGGCGGCGAAGTTGATGTCCGCGAAGTACAGCTCGCCGTCGCGGTCGCGGGCGAACGTGGTGATGCACTTGAACGGGCCGCCCATCTCGGCGGTGTGATCCGACCGCGTCGTGGCCGTCACCGTCCCCGCCGCCGCATCCACCGTGAACCCGAGCGAGTAGACCTTCCCGAAGATGCAGTCGCCGAAGAAGTACCGGCCCCGGTGGGCGGCCGGCAGGCCGCTCCCCCGGTAGACGTAGCCTCCGGTCACCGACCACCCCGAACTCCTGTCGTAGTCGTAGACGGGCGGAGTGTGGGGGAGGAAGGCGAGCGGTTCGGGCGGGATGTTCGGGTTCGGGATCGTGCCCTCGAAGGCCCGCCAGCCGTAGTTGCGTCCGCCGGGGCCGGGGAGCTCGACGTCGATCTCCTCGCGCGCGCTCTGGCCGACGTCGGCCATGAAGAGCGCGTCGGTCCTGCCGAGGCCGAGGTCGTCGAAGCTGTAGCGCCAGGGGTTGCGTACACCGAACGCCCATACTTCCTCGGGCACGTTGGGCACCGGGAAGGTCGGGTTGCCGGGCGGGATGGCGTAGCCCACGGGATCGGCGTCCGGCACCGAGACGTTCACGCGCAGCACCTTGCCGAGGAGCGACGCCGGGTTCTGCGCGTTGCCGTTGGGGTCGTTGTCGCCGCCCCCGTCGCCGAGCCCGATGTACAGGTAGGCGTCGGGACCGAAGGCCAGGTGCCCGCCGTTGTGCATCGGCGTGGGCTGCGCGATGAACCCCTGGCGGCCCCCGCCCGGCGCCGGCCACTGCAGGTCCTTCCGGCTGGCCGGATCGACCACGCGGGGGTCGGCGGACGAGCGGACGAAGCGCGCGATGACGGTGTTGCCGGCCTGGTCGTTGAAATGGACGAAGACCCGCCGGCTCGACGCCGCGTCCCGGGGAAACGCCAGTCCCAGCAGGCCCTGCTCGCCGCCCGGCGGCGTGACGATGCCGGTGAGATCCAGGAACGGCGTGGGCAGGACCTGGCCGTTCCGGACCGCGAAGACCAGCCCGTTCGTCTGTGCGACGTACATCGTGTCCGGCAGGACCGGGTCGGCGGCCAGGGCCGACACCCCGACGAAGGTGCCCGGAAGGCGCAGCACCCGGAGGGCGGCGTCAGCGCCGTCCGCCCCCAACGCCGAGACCAGCAGAACGACAATCCCGAGTCGCATGACACGTCCTCCACCTGGAGAGGGCGCGCGACCAGCGTAGCACCGACCGGGCGGATCGGGAGTCCGCCGTGGGGCATAATGCGGCCCGACCGGATGTCCCCGCCCGCGCCTTCCCGCCCCGCCGTTCCCTTCGCCGAGGTGTGCCACCTGATCGACGGCGTCATCGACGTCCGCCAGGACGTCCTCGCCTTCGCGCTCGACACGCTGACCCTCGAACGGGCTCTGCTCCGGCTGCGCGAGGGCATGCGCACGCACGTCTGGCACGTCGGCGGCCGGCGGCTGGACCTCGGGCCGGCGATCGCCGACTACGACGGCCGCACGCGGCGCGAGGAGGGCCTCCACGCGCTGAACGACTGGGACGGCGTGGCCGACCGGGTGAACGACGACACGATCGCCGTCGACGTCCTCAACTACCTGGTCCGGATGCGCGGCACGGAGCGCCCGACCCGGGCGACCGTCGCCATCCTCTTCGACTACTACCTGATGTACCTGCTGGCGCTCCTGTCCCTGCGGGCGTGGGACGAAGGGGACGCCGAGACGCACCTCGGCCTGGTGGACCGGCTCCTGGCGCGCGTCCAGGGGCCGGACGGCAGCGGCCAGCGGTTCTGCGAGGACGCCGAGGCGCTGGCCCTCATCGCCACCGCCCACTACGAGCGCCAGGAGCACGGCTACGACATGCTCCTCGAACGGGTGCGGGCCCTCGGGCCGGTGCGGCGCACCCGGACGGCGCTCCAGCACTGCGCCGCCATGGGCTCGCACCTGCGCTTCGGGTTCGAGGCCACCTACGCGCGCGACATCATCAAGATGCGCGACGACAACGTGGCCGACTACCCCTGGCTGTGCTTCGCGGTGGCCGGCGCGGCGGAGGAGTACGTGCGCCTCACCGAGGCGGGCGCGTTCGGGCCCGAACGCGACCTGGTCGTCGAGGCGCTCCTGAACGGCCTGACGCCCGACGCGCGGGCGTTCGTCGGCGCGCCGTTCGCCACGCTCGTTCCGCACGAGGCCGAGCGCTCGCGCGCCCGCGATCTGCTGCTCGCCCACCGCGACCGGCTGCGGGACGAGTTCGAGGCCTACCGGCCCACGTCGGAGCGGTACTCGCCGCTCTCGTTCTTCTTCAACTTCTCGCACAACGTGCTGAAGGGGATGGTCGTCGACGCCCTCTTCCACGCCGAGCCGTGGCCGGTGACCCTGACCGATCTCTTCACCGGCTACCCGCACGACCCCGAGGTCTCGGCGTACAAGACGGCCCTGGCCACCACGCTCATGGGCTACGCGCGGGCCAACCCCCAGCGGATTCGCGGCAAGCTGATGCCCGTGATCGTCTACGACCCGGCCACCGGCCGCGAGTCGTTCGGCCACACGGTGCGCCGGTTCATGGAACAGGCGTGAGGCCGGGCGCCCGGGCGGCGCCGTCGGCGACCGGCTCGGCGAACACGAGCAGGTTCGTCGCCACCTTCCGTCCGCCGGGCGAGTCCGACGACGTGTTCAGGAGCGCGGCCGCGCCCGTCGCCGGATCGCGCCAGGCCATGGACGTCGAGCCCCCGCCATCGAGGTTGAGGGCGTCCCACACGCCGAAGTCGCGCACGAGCAGGGCCGCGACCTCGCCGAGCGTCATCCCGTCGCTTCCGCCCCGCGCGTCCACCGTGAACAGGGTCAGCCGCCGCCGGTCCCGCGACAGGCCGGCCACGGTGCGGGCCGTGACCACGTCGTACCACGACCGCGCGTTCGAGTAGCGGCCCTCGGGCCCCGGGACCAGCGCGCCGTCCGGGTGCGCGGCATCACGGTAGACGGGGATCGTCACCGCGCCGGCCGTGACGATCTGGGCCGATCCCGCGACCGCGTTCCACACCGTGCCTCGTTCGCGCACGCCGCGCCCGTCGCTGCCGGGCCGGCGGTGCACGATCCGCGCGCGCTGCCGCCTGTCGAACCGGAGGGCCGGCGCGTCGGCGACGATCGCGAAGTTCTGCTCGGGCGATTCGAACGCGGAGTAGACCCGGCCCTCGGAGGCGGCCAGGCCGACGACCCAGGCGTCGGCGTCGTCGGAGGGGAAGGGCAGGAAGAAGTGGCCGTTCACGGCCAGCTGGGCGCCGGCCCGCGCCAGGGCGCCGACGGTCGTCTCGCGCACCACCTCGCGGCTGCCGCCCGGGGGCGTGACGGACACGCGGATGCCCCGCGTCGACAGGTCCACGACCGCGATGTGCGCGCGGATCGGGCGCGGCATGGACCAGGTGCGGGCCATGACGGTCACGCCGCGGTAGGGGCGCGCGGTCCAGGCGCCGCCGCGGCCGTCCCCGGCCGGCTGCCGCGCCCCCAGGGTCGCCGCGGCGACCAGGACCAGCACCGCGGCCAGATTCGAGCGCCAGCGCCCACGCACGGCGACCAGTCTAGCGCCCTCGGCCGGCCCGGCGCGGCGCTGCGGCCCCGTGCGGGCCCGGCCGCCCGGACGCTACAATCGGCGCCATGACCGCATCCGCGCCTCGTCCGCTCGCCGTCCTCGTCCTCGCGTCGCTGGCCGTCGCGTGCGGCGGATCGCCGCCGTCGTCCGCGCCGGCCGGCGCGCCCGCACCCGCGGCGCCGCAGCGCTTCGACGTCGTCATCGCCAACGGCCGCGTCGTGGACGGCACGGGCGCGCCCTGGTTCAGGGCCGACGTCGGCATCACCGGCGATCGCATCACGGCCCTCGGCAACCTCTCGCGCGCCGAGGCGGGCACCCGCATCGACGCCGCGAACCTGGTCGTGGCGCCGGGCTTCATCGACCTCCTGGGCCAGTCCGAGTTCAACGTGCTCGTCGACAGCCGGGCCGCCAGCAAGATCACGCAGGGCATCACCACCGAGATCACGGGCGAGGGCGGATCCATCGCGCCCGTGAACGACCGGATGATGGAGGGGCGCAAGGCCAGCTACGACTTCTTCAAGATCACCCAGGACTGGCGCACGCTGGACGAGTACTTCGCGCGCCTCGCGCGGTCCACCTCGGCCGTGAACATCGGCACGTTCGTGGGCTCGGGCGGCCTGCGCGACTACGTCATCGGGCAGGAGGATCGTCCGGCCACGCCCGACGAGCTGGCCCAGATGAAGCAGCTCGTCGCCGAGGCCATGCAGCAAGGCGCGCTGGGCGTGAGCTCGTCGCTGCAGTACGTCCCGAACCGCTTCTCGTCGACCGACGAGCTCGTGGAACTCGCCAAGACCGCCGCCGAGTACGGCGGCATCTACATCACGCACCAGCGCTCCGAGGCCAACCAGATCGACGACTCGATCGGGGAGGTGCTGGCCATCGCCGAACGCGCGAACATCCCGGCCGAGATCTGGCACCTGAAGACCGCGTACAAGGCCAACTGGGGCAAGATGCCGGCCGTCCTCGCCCGGCTGGAGGAGGCGCGCGCCCGCGGACTGCGCGTGTCCGCCAACATCTACCCGTACACCCGCGCCTCGAACGGGCTCGACGCGTGCCTGCCGGTGTGGGTGCGGGAGGGCGGGGCCGACGCCATGATCGCGCGGCTGAAGGATCCCGAGACCCGCGCCCGCGTGAAGCGGGACATGGACGACCCGAACGCCCCCTACGAAAACCAGTGGTACGGCTCGGGCGGCCCGGCGGGCGTGATGCTCAGCTCGGTGCTGGACCCGTCCCTGCGAAAGTACGAGGGCATGAACTTCGTCGAGATCGGGACGGCGATGGGGAAGGATCCCCGTGACGCCGCGATGGACCTCGTCATCGCCGATCACGCCGAGTCGTCCGTGATCATCTCGATCATGACCGACGCCGACGTGGTGGCGGCGATGAAGACGCCCTGGGTGTCCTTCGACACCGACTCGGGCGCGCGGGCCGAGGACGGACCGCTCTCGGAGTCGAAGTCGCACCCCCGCGCCTGGGGCACCTTCACCCGCGTCCTCGGGAAATACGTGCGCGAGGATCACGTGCTGACGCTCGAGGAGGCGGTCCGCAAGGCCTCGTCGCAGGCGGCGATCCGGGTCGGCATCACGGACCGCGGGATCGTGCGGCCCGGCATGATGGCCGACCTGGTCGTCTTCGACCCGGCCACCGTGCGGGACGTCGCGACCTACGAGGATCCGAACCACTACTCCACGGGGATGCGGTACGTCTTCGTGAACGGGCAGGCCGTCGTCGCCGACGGCGCCATCACGGCGGCCCGGCCCGGGCGCGCCCTGCGTGGACCGGGCCACCGCAGCGACCGATAGACGGGCACACGCCTCGCGCGTGTGCCCATGGTCCCGTTTCGCACACGACTGCTCGCCGTCACCGCGCTCTTCACCGCGGGGCTGACCGTTTCCGCGGTGGTGCCGCGCCTGACGGCGCAGGCGCCGTCGGTGATTCGCGGACCCTACCTGCAACTGGGCACGCCGACGAGCGTGGTCATCCGCTGGCGGACCTCCTCGCCCACCGACAGCGTCGTGCGCTACGGCGCGGTGCCCGGCGCGCTGACGACGTCGTCCGCCGTGCCAGGCGCGCGTACGGAGCACGAGGTCGTGCTCACCGGGCTGGCGCCGCACACCCGCTACGCCTATTCGGTCGGCACCTCGAGCGCGGCGCTCGCCGGCGGCGACTCTGGTCACGCCTTCACGACGTCGCCGCCCGCCGGCGCGGTGGCGCCCGTGCGCCTGTGGGTGCTCGGCGATTCCGGCACCGCCGACGCCACCGCCCGGGCCGTCCGCGACGCGTACCTGGCGCAGGAGCCGTCGTCGGGCACGCAGCTCGTGCTGATGCTGGGCGACAACGCCTATCCGACCGGGACGGACGCCAACTACCAGGCGGCGGTCTTCGACACGTTTCCGACGATGCTCCGCCGTGCCGTGCTGTGGCCCACCGTCGGCAATCACGACGCGATCTCGGCCGATTCCGCCACCCAGTCCGGCCCGTACTTCGACGCTTTCACGCTCCCCACGGCCGGCGAGGCGGGCGGCGTGCCCTCGGGGACGGAGGCCTACTACTCGTTCGACTACGCCAACATCCACGTCGTCTGCCTGGACTCGTCGGAATCCGACCGCTCGGCGTCCGGACCGATGGCCACGTGGCTCCGCGCCGACCTGGCGGGCGCCCGCGCCGCGTGGACGATCGCGTTCTTCCACCATGCGCCCTACAGCCGCGGTACCCACGACTCGGACGCCGATCCCGCCATGCGCGAGATGCGCGAGTCGATCGTGCCGCTGCTCGAGGCCGGCGGCGTGGACCTGGTGCTGGCCGGGCACAGCCACGACTACGAGCGGTCCCAGTTCATCAGCGGCCACTACGGTCCGGCCGCCTCGTTCGGTCCGGCCCACGTCATCGACGCCAGCGGCGAGGCGGGCTTCCAGAAGGCGCGCGGAGCGACAGCCGGGGCCATCTACGCGGTGGCGGGCAGCTCGGGCACGTGGGGGCCTGGTCCGCTGGACCACCCGGCGATGCGCGTGGCCTATGCGACCTCGGGGTCGATGATCCTCGACATCGAGGGCGACCGTCTGGATGCGGCGTACGTGAGCGGCGCCGGACGCATCGACGACCGCTTTACGATGGTGAAACACGACGCGGCCGGCCCTCCGGGCGCGCCGCCGCGCGCGGCGCTGTCGGAGGCCGATCCCTCGCGGCTCGAGTGGAGCCCCGCCACCGGCGGCGGCCGGGTCGAGGGGTACCGCCTGGAGGGCGGCAGCGCCCCGGGCCGTTCGGACCTGGGAACGCTCGCGCTCGGCCCCCGGCTGTCCCTCGCGCTGCCGCGGGTGCCAGGACGTCACGTGCTCCGCGTTCGCGCCTACAACGCCGACGGACTCGGGCCCGCCTCCGACGACGTGCCGTACGTCGTGGACCAGACCGGCACCGACGTGCTGCCTCCTGCCCCCACGGGCGTGGTGACGGCGCAGGTGGCGGGGGCGTCGGTCGACCTCGCCTGGCCGTTCGACGTGCGGGATTCGACGTCGCGCCTGGACGTCGGCACGCGTCCCGGGACCTCGGACCTCGGCCGCGTCTTCGCGCGCGGCGGCCTGGCGGCGGCCGGCGTCCCGCCCGGCGTGTACTATGTGCGCTACCGGCGCGTGAACGCCGCGGGCGAAAGCCCGCCGTCGGTGGACACCGCGATCGTGGTCGGCGGCGTGGCCGGGGCTCCAGCCCGGCCGGGCAGGCCCCGTGCGTCCGTGGTGGGACGCACGGTGACGTTCGCCTGGGAGCCGCCCGCCGGCGGCGCACCCGTCGCGCACTACCTGATCGACGCCGGGCGCCAGCCGGGCGCGGCCGAGGCGGGCGTGTCGAGCTCCGGACCGGCCCCGTCCTTTCACGCCACCGGCGTGCCGCCGGGCGCGTACTACCTGCGGGTTCGTGCCTGGAACGCCGTGGGCGCGGGCCTGCCGAGCGACGAGGTCCGCGTCGTCGTGCCGTAGCCGGCCGCACGCGCGCGCGTTGGATACAATGCCAGCCGGATTCCCGGAGCTGATGCGGTGCAACGTCTCCGCGGCGCGGCGCGCCTCGCCGTGGCGTCCCACGCTTCGGCGCCGCCTCCGACGATGACCTACCCGACGACGAAGAAGGGCGACCAGGTCGACACGTATCACGGCACCGTCGTGCCCGATCCCTACCGCTGGCTCGAGGACGACACGTCCTCGGAGACGGCCGCGTGGGTCGAGGCCCAGAACGCCGTCACCGCGGCCCATCTGGCGACGATCCCGTTCCGGGCGACGCTGGCGGAGCGACTGCAGGCGCTCTACGACTACCCCAAGTACGGCGAGCCGTTCCGCCGCGGGGACACCTACTTCTTCTCGAAGAACGACGGCCTGCAGAACCAGGCCGTGATCTACCGGCAGCGGGGGCTCGATGGCGCGCCCGAGGTCGTGCTCGACCCGAACACCCTCTCGCCCGACGGCACGACGAAGCTCGGCGTCTTCGCCGTGTCCGGGGACGGCACGCGCGCCATCTACGGCCTGTCCGAGGGCGGGTCCGACTGGAACACCTACAAAGTGCTCGACCTCGCGACGCGGCAGCCGCTGGCCGACACGGTCGAGTGGGTCAAGGTGTCCGGCGCGGCCTGGGCGGGAGACGGCTTCTTCTACAGCCGCTATCCGGCGCCGGAGAAAGGCCGGGAGCGCTCGACGAAGAACGTGGACCACCAGGTGTTCTTCCACCGGGTCGGCACGCCGCAGTCGGAGGACGAGCTGGTGTTCGCGGATCCGGAGAAGCCCGAGCGCTTCCACACGGTGGAGACGACCGAGGACGAGCGGTACCTCATCCTCACGGTCTCCGATCGCGGGAACGGCAAGAAGGGCAACGCCGTCTTCTACCGCGACCTCGCGTCGATGGACCGCACGTTCCATCCGATCGTCGGCGACATCGGCGACGACACCTTCACCGTCGTGGACGACGTGGGTGGGGGCTTTCTCGTCTACACCGACCGCGACGCGCCGAACGGACGCGTGTTCCTGTTCGATCCGGCGCACCCGGAGGAGGCATCCTGGAAGGACGTCCTGCCCGAGCGCCCGGAACCGCTCGCCGGCGTGGCCACCGGCGGCGGCAGGCTGTTCGCCACGTACCTGCAGGACGTCACGTCGCGGGCGTACGTCTTCGGACTGGACGGCACCCCCGAACACGAGATCGCGCTGCCCGGTCTCGGCACGGTGACGGGGCTCGGTGGCCGCCGCGACGATCCCGCGATCTTCTTCACCTACACGTCGTTCAATTACCCGCCGACGATCCTTCGCTACGACGTGGCCACGAGGGGCACGACACCCTTCCGCGAGGTGACGATCGCGGGGTTCCGGGCGGACGACTACGAGGTGACCCGCGTCTTCGTCACGAGCAAGGACGGCACCAGGGTGCCGATGTTCCTCACGCACAGGAAGGGCCTGGAGACGCACGGGAAGAACCCGACGCTGATGTACGGGTACGGCGGCTTCAACGTCACGACGGCGCCGGGGTTCAGCGCGCTCCGCGTCGCGCTCCTGGAACAGGGCGTCGTGTACGCGTCGGTGAACATCCGCGGCGGCGCCGAGTACGGTGAGGCGTGGCACGACGCCGGGACGAAGCTCCAGAAGCAGAACGTCTTCGACGACTTCATCGCGGCGGCGGAGTGGCTGATCGCCAACGGATACACCTCGCCGGCGCGGCTGGCGATGACCGGCGGATCCAACGGCGGCCTGCTCGTGGGCGCCGTGATGAACCAGCGTCCCGACCTGTTCGCGGTCGCCATCCCGCAGGTGGGCGTAATGGACATGCTGCGCTTCCACGTCTTCACCATCGGGTGGAACTGGATTCCCGACTACGGGTCCAGCGACGACCCCGAGGAGTTCAAGGCGCTCTTCGCCTACTCCCCCCTCCACAACCTGAGGGCCGGCACCCGCTATCCGGCGACGCTCGTGACGACCGCCGATCACGACGACCGCGTGGTGCCGGCGCACTCCTTCAAGTACGCGGCCACGCTGCAGGAGCGGCAGGGCGGTCCGGCGCCGGTCCTCATCCGCATCGACACCAGGAGCGGCCACGGCGCCAGCAACACCCGGAAGCAGATCGAGGCATCTGCCGACACCTACGCGTTTCTGCTGTACCATCTGGGCGTCACGCCTTCCCTCCAGGCGGAACGGGCGCCGGCCCGGAGTGCACGATCCGGCACCGTCCCCGGTGGCGCTTCAGAAGTCGGCGAGCACGGCCGATTGTCCGAGTGAGCGATGTCCAGGAAGACAGGCGTCCATGGCAGCTGATGGGCCGGCGTTCGAGCCGGACGCCCTGACCGCGCTCGGGGCGGGCCTGGCGGCCTTTCTCGACTCGGCCCCCGATGCCATGGTCGTCGTCGGTCCCGACGGCACGATTCACCTGGCCAATCCCCTCGTGTGCGGCCTGTTCGGGTACCGCGATGGCGAACTGCGGGGCCAGCCGATCGAGGCGCTGATTCCCGAGCGGTATCGCCGCGGCCACCCACCGGCGCGAGCCGGCTACGGCCGCGAGCCGCGCATCCGGCCGATGGGCACCGGCCGCGACCTGCACGCCCTCCGCAAGGACGGCAGCGAGTTTCCCGCCGAGATCAGTCTGGCCCCGATCGACACGCCGGCCGGTGTGTTCGTCATCGCGGCCGTCCGCGACATCAGCGAGCGGCTGCGGCTGGCCGAAGAACGCCGGGCGGCGCGCCAGGCCATCGAGGTGGCCGACGAGCTGAAGGCCAGCCTGCGGGAGCGCGAGATCCTCCTCCAGGAGGTCCACCATCGCGTCAAGAACAACCTCCAGGTGATCTCGAGCCTGATCAACATGCAGCGCCGCGCCGTGGCCGACGAGGCCGCCCGGACGGCCCTCGTCGAGTGCCAGACGCGCGTCCAGGCCATCGGACTGGTGCACGAGCAGCTCTACCGCGCGGGTGACTACGCGCGCGTGCCCTTCTCGGACTACGTCCGCAGCCTCGTCACGGGTCTGCAGCAGGGCCTGGGCTCCGGCCGCGTCCGCGTGCAGTTCGACCTGGAGTCGCTGTCGCTCCGGGTGGACAAGGCGATTCCCTGCGGGCTCATCGTCAACGAGCTCGTGACCAACGCCTTCAAGCACGCCTTCCCGGACGAACGGCCCGGCACCATCCAGATCCGGCTCACTGCCGCCGATGGCCGGATTGCCCTCACCGTCGGCGACGACGGCGTCGGGCTGCACCCGTCGGACGACACCGCGGCCCGATCCGTGGGCCAGGCGCTCGTCCGGACGCTCGTCGAGCAGGTGCACGGGTCTCTCGACGTCATCGAGTCGCCCGGCACGCGCTACACCCTGTCCTTCCCTCAGGAGGCCCCGTGAACGCCGAGGCCGCGCCCCGACCGATTCTGATCGTGGAAGACGAACGGCTGGTGGCCCTCGACCTCCAGCACACCCTGAGCGACTTCGGTTTCGACGGGGCGGCGGTGGCGGCCTCGGCCGACGAGGCGCTGGCGCGGGCGGAGGAGCGCCCCCCGGGCCTCGTCCTGATGGACATCAGGATCGAAGGCACCCGCGACGGCATCGAGACCGCGGAGGCGTTGAAGGCCCGCTACGACGTGCCCGTGGTGTACCTGACCGCGCACGCCGACGAGGCCACGCTCCGCCGCGCGAAGGCGACCC
Organism: Vicinamibacterales bacterium; assembly: GCA_050187355.1. Lineage (GTDB taxonomy): Bacteria > Acidobacteriota > Vicinamibacteria > Vicinamibacterales > UBA2999 > CADEFD01. The sequence goes on along the minus strand of JBFWXO010000020.1, from coordinate 88,641 downwards.
TTCCGCACGGCTACCTGCTGAAGCCCGTCAAGGCGGCGGAGCTCAGGACGGCGGTCGAGGTCTCGCTGATGCGCCATGACCTGGAGCGGCGCCAGCGCGAGCGTGAGCAGTGGTTCTCGGCGACACTGGAGTCCATCGCCGACGCCGTCGTGGCCGTGGACCTCGACGGCCGCATCGCGTTCATGAACGCCGCCGCCGCCGCGCTGACCGGCGTGCCGGCGCCGGAAGGCATCGGGACGCCCGTGACCGCCGTGATCCGCTTCGAGGACGGTCCCGCCGAGGCGGACCTGCCCGTGCTCCAGGCCCTGCGGACGGGCGCGGCCGTCACGCTCGACGAGGCACGCCTCCTGAACCTCACGACGCGCACGCCGCGGGTCGTCGCCGACAGCGCGGCGCCCGTGGTGGATGCGAGCTCCAAGCGGATCCTCGGGGCCGTCATGGTGTTCAGCGACGTCACCGAACGCCAGGAGCTCAGGACCAGGCTGGAGCTGACCGAGCGGCTGGCCTCGATCGGCACGCTGGCGGCGGGCGTGGCGCACGAAGTGAACAACCCCCTGGCCGTCGTGGTGGCCAACACCGACTACGTCAAGGCGATTCTGGCGCGGTGGCCGGCGGCGGGCGCGGGCGCCGGCGCCGGCGTCAGGCCGGCCGGGTCGGACATGGCGAACCTGACCGCGGCGCTCGGCGACGTCGAGTCGGCGGCGGGCCGGATCGGCCAGATCGTGTCCGACCTCAAGGCGTTCGCCCGTCCCGCGGCCGACGCCGACGGGCCCGCCGACGTGGCGACGACCATCGAGTGGGCGCTCCGGGCCACGGCCCATGAGTTCAAGACACGGGCGCGCGTGGAGCGCCGCCTGGCGCCGGTGCCGCCGGCCGCGATCAATCCGGTGCGCCTGGGACAGGTCGTCCTCAACCTGCTGACCAACGCGGCCCAGGCGATCGGGACCGGGCGGATGGACGAGAACGCCGTCATCGTGTCGAGCCATGCGGACGACCGCGGCCGCGTGATCATCGAGGTGCGCGACACCGGCAGCGGCATCCCGCCGGAGCTCCAGGGCCACATCTTCGAGCCGTTCTTCACCACCAAGCGCGGCGAGGGCGGGACGGGCCTCGGGCTCGCGATCTGCCACGGCATCGTCACGTCGGTGGGCGGGGAGATCAGCGTCGAGAGCGTACCCGGGGCGGACACGTGCTTCCGCGTCGTCCTGCCCGCCGCAGCCATGGGTGTGACCCAGAGCCTCGCGGGTCAGCCGGGCGTGGAGCTGCCGTCGGGCGCGCGCGTGCTCACCGTGGACGACGAGCCGCTGCTGCTGGACGTGATCGCCCGGATGCTGCCGGGCGTCGAGGTGCAGACGACCACGGACGCGCGCGAGGCGCTGGCCCTCATCGAGGGCGGGGCGGCCTTCGACGTGATCTTCGTGGACGTCGCGATGCCGGCCATGTCCGGCATCGAGTTCTTCCGGCGGCTCCGCGAGCAGCATCCTGGCCTGGCCGCCCGCGTCGTCTTCATGAGCGGCGGGGTGTTCGACAAGAGCTTCGAGGAATTCCTCCGGACGGTGCCGAACCGGCGCATCGGCAAGCCCTTCGGCATGGAAGAGATCCGGCGCGTCGTGGCCGACGCGGCGCGCGCCGAGTGACGCCGCGGCCGGGCGGCCTCGAGGTCCGCGCTCGCGGCGACGGCGGGTGCCGGGCTACCATGCCGCAGAGGCAATCCGCGTGACGCAGGCGTACTCCCGACGACAGCTGTTGACCGACGCCGCGGGCCTGGCCTGGCTCGCGGCCCTGGGCATTCCGGACTGGGCCTGGGCCGCGCAGGACGGCGAGGAACCGGTGATCCTCACCGACTACACCTCTTCGTTCCGGATCGAGGCGTCGGAGACGACGCCCCGGGCCAAGTGCTACGACCTGCGGACCCTGACGCGCTGGGTGACGCCGGCCGATCAGCACTACGCGTTCTCGCAGACGCGCGCGCCCGAGGTCGACCCGGCCAGCTACCGGCTTCGCGTCGGCGGCTTCGTGGAACGGCCGCTCGAGTTGACGCTCGATCAGCTCACAGCGCGGCGGGATCGGCGCGACGAGGCCGTGACCCTCGAGTGCTCGGGCAACTCCACGCGCCCCAACCGCATGGCGGGCCTGCTCTCGAACGGGGTGTGGACGGGCGTCGGCCTCAAGAGCCTCCTCGAGGAGGCCGGCGTCACCGCCGAGGCCCGCGAGGTGCTCTTCCTGGGACTCGACCTGGAGCGCGAGAAGAAGTTCCAGGCCGGCAACCGCGAGTACGAGGCGCCCCACGGCCGGTCGATCTCGCTGCTCGACGCCTTGCACCCCGACACGATGCTGGCTTTCGCCCTGAACGGCGCGCCGATCCCGCGCGACCAGGGATTCCCGGTGCGGCTGCTCGTGCCAGGCTGGTACGGCATGACCCAGGTGAAGTGGCTCGGACGGATCGAGGTGCTCGACCGCCGGTACGAGGGACAGCACCAGGTCCGCAACTACCTGTCGCTGCGTTCGGTGCCGACGCCGGACGGCCCCCTGTGGATCGACACGTCGATCTCGAAGACCCGCGTGAAGTCCCTGGTGGCCCGCGTGACCCGCGCCCGGCAGGGGAGCGGGTGGCGGTACCGCATCGCCGGGCCGGCCTGGGGCGGCCAGGCGCCGATCGCGGCCGTCGAGGTGTCCATCGACGGCGGGGCGTGGCAGCGCGCCACGATCGACCCGCTGCCAGAGGAGGCCCGCCGGCTGCCGAGCCGCGGCAAGTACGCGTGGGTCCTCTGGTCGCTCACGGTGCCGGACTTGTCCGTCGGCACGCACACGGTGGTGTCGCGCGCGATCGATGCCACGGGCGCGATGCAGCCGACGAAGCCCGAGCGCGATGCCGAGATTGCGAGCGGCCGGGAGGACAACGCGCAGTGGCTCCGCGAGATCCGCGTCGAGCCCTGAGCGGCGCGGTGCGCCAGGGCTCCGGGACGCCGGGCCATGCCGGAGCCCCGCGGGGGCCTAGACGTGGGTCGACCGTGCGGCGGCGACGGCCGGCAGCGCGGCCAGGAAGGCGCGCTGCGCGGGATTGATCCGCCGGCCGGCCTCGGCCAGGTCGAACCACGCGGCCCGATCGACCTCGGGGACCTCCAGCCATCGCCCCGTGCCCGCCGGCCACTCGATGCGGGCGGTGTTGCTGACGAGGGCCGCCGGATCCATGTCCCCCTCGACGGCCCAGGCGTGCACCACCTTGCCGCCGGCCTGCGTGATCTGTCCCAGCGGGGCCGCTGGCCCGTTGGCCGCGGCGCCCGTTTCCTCCGCGAACTCCCGGCGGGCCGCCGTGAGCAGGTCCTCGCCGGGCTCCGGGCGCCCCTTGGGCAGCGTCCAGGCGCCCGCGTCCCTGCCGGCCCAGAACGGGCCACCCGGATGCACGAGCAGCACCTCCAGGGCGGCGCCGCGTCCGCGGTACAGCAGGATGCCGGCCGATGTCTTCGCCATCGCCGCCATCGTAGCCGGCCCGCGGCGGCGCCGCCGCGCGGCCGCCGCAATCACCGCACGTAGGGAATGGTCTGCGGGCCGTGGGGCAGCACGGCCAGCGTCGCGTCGCCGCCGGCGGCTGCCAGCGCTTCGCGCACCGCGATGCCGACGTCGGTGACGGGCTCCAGGTGCGCGGCCCGGATCTGGTCGTGGGTGAGCCCGTCCGCCTTGACCAGGACGCGGGCGCGGCGCTGGATGAGCGCCTGCACCTGCACCTGCCAGGCGTCCTGCTCCGCGAAGCCCGGCGTCTCCACCATCGCCAGCAGCTCGTCCGGCGTCCGGCGCTGCTTGAGCAGGCGGCCGTACGGGCCGTGGTCGGGCACGCCGTCCCGGCACTCGGCGGCGCAGACGATCGTGCCGCCGGGCTTGACGACGCAGGCGGCCGCCGACATGCCCTTCACGGCCTGGTAGAGGTTCTGATCCAGGGGGTAGCCGGAGTTGGTCGTGACGACGACGTCGACGCGCGCGTCCACCGGGCACATCGCCGTCGCGCGCACGTGGGCGCAGGCCGCGGCGTGTTCGGCGAAGAGCTCGCCGGCGAACACGGCCGTGATGGCCTGGTCGCGGTTGAGGGCCACGTCCAGCGCGAAGTCCACGCCGGTGAGCCGCGCGATCTCGCGCACGTCGTCGTGGATGGGGTTGCCCTCGGTGACGCCCCACGTGGCGCTCGGGTGGCCGATGTGCCGGGCGTCGTGCAGCACGAGCGTCGTGGCCAGGCCCGCGAGGCCCGGCGCGACCATCTTCGGGCCGCCGCTGAAGCCGGCGAAGAAGTGCGGCTCCACGAACCCGGTCGTGATGCGGACGTCGGCGTCCAGCCAGGCACGGTTCAGCCAGATCGGCACGCGCGCGGACGTGAACCCGCCGAAGGCCAGCGCCGCCTCGTCCCGGGCGTCGTGGTTCACCACCCGGTACCGGCCGACGATCTCAGGACCGAGCATGGCGGAGAGCTCGTCGGGCGTGTTCGCCCGGTGCGTGCCGGTGGCCACCAGGATGGTGACGTCGTCGGCGCGCAGCTGCGGCAGCGCGCGAAAGAGCGCCGCGAGCATGACCGCGCGCGGCTGCGCGCGCGTGATGTCGCAGACCGAGATGGCCACCCGCTGGCCGGCGGCGACCAGGGTGGCGAGCGGCGGTCCGGCCGTCGGGCTGGCCAGCGCGGCGTCCAGCGCGGCCGCGGGGTCGGCGGCCGCCGGCGCGTGCCGCGGGGCGACGACGACGGTCCGTTCGTCGGGGACGTCGAGGTCGAGGCCGCTCGTGCCGTAGTCGAGATGGAGGCGCATGGCGCTATTGTCGCCGCCCGTGAGGCGGCAGGGCCATGTCGAGCAGCTCGACCAGGTGGCGGACCTCGAGGCCGGCGCCGAGCCGGGCCAGCGCGGTCTGCAGCTGGGTGAGGCAGCCGATGTTCGCCGTGACCGCCATCTCCGCGCCGGAGGCGAGGACGGCCGCCGCCTTCCGTCGGCCCAGCGCGTCGGCCACGGAGGGCTGCTCGATGTTGTAGAGGCCGGCCGAGCCGCAGCAGACGCCGGCCTCGGCGATCGGGACGAGCGTCAGGCCCTCGACCGCGCCCAGGAGGCGGCGGGGCGCGGACGTGACCTGCTGGGCGTGCGCGAGGTGGCAGGCGTCCTGGTAGGCCACGCGCAGGGGCCGCACCAGCCGCATCGGCGCCGACGGACCCAGCCGGTCGAGGTACTCCGTCACGTCGGCCACCGGCGGCCCGTGGCCGGAATGGTGGTCCTTCAGCGACGACCCGCACCCCGCGGCCGTCGTCACGACGGCGTCCACGTCGGCCGGGAACCGGTCGAGATGCCGCCGCGCCATCGCCGCGCCCCGCGCCAGCTCGCCGCTGTGGAGGGCGAGCGCCCCGCAGCAGCCCTGTCCGGCCGGCGCCACTACCTCGACGCCGTTGGCGGCCAGGACGCGGGCGGCCGCGGCGCTCGTCTCCGGGCGAAGCACGGCCTGCACGCAGCCCGTCATGAGCGCGACCCGGCCCCGCCGGCGTCCGGCGGCGGGCGTGACGGCCGGCAGCCCGCGCGGCGCGGGCAGGCCGTCAGGAAGGAGCGCCAGCATCGCGGCGGTGGACGCCGGCAGCATCGGCGCGAAGGGCCGGGCGGCGAGGCCCGCGATCGCGGCCAGGCGGAAGAACGCGGGCGACTCCATCACGCGCAGCAGGAGCGACAGGCGCCGCCGCGCCGGCCGGGGCCGCACGTCGACCAGGCGCGCGCGCATCGGCTCGATGAGATCGCGGTAGCGGACACCGGACGGACAGGCCGTCTCGCACGCGAGGCACCCGAGGCAGCGATCGAGGTGGGGCGCCGCGCCGGCGAGCGGCAGCGTGCCCTCGAGCACCTCCTTCATCAGGACGATCCGGCCCCTCGGCGCGTCCATCTCCTCGCCCAGGACGCGGTAGGTGGGGCAGGCGGGCAGGCAGAAGCCGCAGTGCACGCAGGACGACACCGCCTGGGCCATGCGGGCCTGGGCGGCCGAGGACGGGTCGGGCGGGATCGCGTGCTGCATGGTCAGGCGAACCGCGCGTCGGGATCGAGGGCCTGCCGGACGCGCGCGGCGAAGACGGAGTCCTGCGGCGCTCCGAGGGCGTCTCCGGCCCGCGCGCCGCGTACCACGACGCCCCGCCAGCCCCGGCCGGCGAGGGCCGCCGACAACGCCCCCAGGCCGTCGCCCGGGGCGACGAACACCAGCGCGCCGCCCACCGACGTCCTGGCCGGACCGAACGGCGCCACCGTGTGGAGCACCTCCAGGAGACGGGAGGGCGCGGCCGGGATCTTGGCCACGACGGGCGCCGTGAGAACCGCCGGCGCCGCCCAGACCTCCGCGTCGGCCGCGCCCGTCAGCACGCCGCCGTCGAGCCCCAGCGCCTGCGTCGCGCGCGCCACGCGCCGTGCGAGAACCTCGGAGGCGCCGGCCAGGCGGACCGCGACCGTGAGCGCGGCGGCGTCGAGATCGAGGGCGTCGAGATCGAGGTTCGCCAGCCGCACACGCTCGTGGGCGGCCACGGCGGCCTCGATCGAGGGGGCGCGTGCCACGACGGTGGCCCGGGCCTCCGGACGCGGGAACACCTTCAGGCTCGCCTCCACGATCACGCCCAGACGCCCGGCGCTGCCGACCAGCGCGTGGTGGGTCAGGAAGCCCGCGGCGTTCTTCACCACCTGGCCGCCGCTGACGATCAGCCGGCCGCGGCCGTCGACGACCCTGGCGCCGATGAGGAAGTCGCGGACGCCGCCGTAGCGATAGCGCGAGGGGCCGCTCCAGCCGCTGGCGATGACGCCGCCCAGCGTCGCGCCCTCGTCCGCGAGGGGCGGATCGAACGGCAGGTACTGGCCGTGCCCCGCCAGCGCCGCGTCGATGACGGCCGCCGGGGTGCCGCCCAGCGCCGTGACCACGCACTCGGCCGGATCGTAGGCCACGATGCCGGAGAGGCCCGTCAGCGCCAGGACAGGCGCCGCGTCGTCCACCGGCCGCCGCTTCGTGGCGGCGCCCGCCACGCGAAGCGGACCGCGCGACGCCCCCACCTGGCGGCACACCGCGTCGATGGTGGCGGGGGCGGCGCTCATGCCGGCGTCGCCAGCATCTTGCCGCGGTTGGCCAGCCGGCGCGCGTCCACCGCCTCGCGCAGCCGCTGCATGAACGCCATGTCCTCGGGGCGATACATCTCCGGCAGGAACGCGCGCTTCTCGAGGCCCACGCCGTGCTCGCCCGTGATCGACCCGCCGAGCCGGATGCACAGCCGGAGGATGTCGGCGGCCAGCGCCTCGGCGCGCTCGAGCGCGCCGGGCTCGCGTCCGTCGAAGAGGATGAGCGGGTGCAGGTTGCCGTCGCCGGCGTGGAACACGTTCGCCACCCGCAGACCGTGCTCGCGCGAGAGCCCCTCGATGGCGACGAGCGCGTCGCCAAGCTTCGTCCGCGGCACGACGCCGTCCTGCACCAGGAAGTCCGGACTCAGGCGGCCGACCGCCGAGAACGCGCACTTGCGCCCCTTCCAGAGGAGCGCGCGCTCGTCGGCGTTGGCGGCCACGTGCACGTGGAAGGGCGCCGACTCGTCGAGCACCCGGCGGAGCCTCGCCAGGTCCGCCTCGGTTTCGGTGGCCGCGCCTTCCAGTTCCACGAGCAGCACGGCGGCCGCGTCGGCGGGGTAGCCGGCGTGCACGGCCGCCTCGGCGGCGTCCATGGCCAGGCGGTCCATGATCTCCATGGCCCCGGGGAGGAGGCCGGCCGCGATGATGCGGGTGACGGCGTCGCCCGCCGCCTGGAGCGAGCGGTAGCTGGCCAGCAGCGTGCGGTAGGTCTCGGGCACGGGCACGAGCCGCACCGTGATCTCGAGCGCGATGCCGAAGAGGCCCTCGGAACCGACGAAGAGTCCCGTCAGGTCGGGGCCCGCGTCCTCCGGGCCGTCCCCGCCCAGGCGGACCACCGCGCCGTCGGGCAGCACCGCCTCCAGGCCGAGTACGTGGTTGGCCGTCATGCCGTGGCGGAAGCAGTGGGCGCCGCCCGAGTTGAACGCGACGTTCCCGCCGATGGTGCACACCGACTGGCTGGACGGATCGGGCGCGTAGTAGAGGCCGTGGGGCGCGGCGGCCGCGGAGATGTCGAGGTTGATCACGCCCGGCTCGACGACGGCCACGCGGTCGACGGGGTCCAGGCGCAGGATGCGGTTCAGGCGGTTGAGTGCGATGACGACGCCGCCCTCGACGGGCACCGACCCGCCCGACAGGCTCGTCCCGGAGCCGCGCGCGACGAAGGGCACGCCGTGTTCGTGGCACAGCCGGACGGTGGCGACGACCTCCTCCTTCGACTCGGCCAGTACCACGGCGTGGGGCCGCGTCCGGAACGCCGTGAGCCCGTCGCTCTCGTAGGCGGCGAGCGCGCCCGCCGCCGTCAGCAGGCGGTCGGGGGGGTAGAGGCGCGCGAGCGCCGCGAGGAGGTCCATCGGCGGGCGGCTACGGCTGCCGTCCGGCCGCGCTCGTCGTCCCGGCGGGCGCGTCCTTGTCCCCGGGCGCGGTCTCCCACGTGTACGGGCGCCTGGTGACGTACTTCTCGAACCAGTCCAGCTCCACGTTCGCCTTGAAGAGCTCGTGGCGCAGCTCGCCCCAGCCGTGCGGCTCGCGCGGCGCCATGTACAGGTGGGTGGGGACGCCGAGGCTCGTGAGTGCGCGGTACATCTCGACCGACTGCGGCGACGGGACGCGGACGTCCTCCTCGCCCACGAGGAAGATGGTGGGGGTCTTCACGTTCGCGACGTATTTCAGCGGCGAGTGCTCCCAGTAGGTCTCGATCGGGGCGTTGGCCTGCCAGGGGGTGCCGCCGAACCACGGCGTGCGGTAGGTGCGGACGTCGCTCTGGGCGTACATCGACACCCAGTTGGCGGCGCCCGCGCCCGAGGCCGCCGCCTTGAAGCGGTCCGTGAAGGTGATGATCTTGTTCGTCATGTGGCCGCCGCCGCTCCAGCCCATCTTGGCCAGGCGGTCGCCGTCGACGAGGCCGATCGCGATCAGGTGATCGACCCCGGCCATGACGTCCAGGTGCGCGTTGACGAAGTAGTGGCCCACCATGTCGCGGAGGAACGGATCGCCGTATCCGGTGGAGCCGCGGTAGTTCGGCTGCAGGACGACGTAGCCCTTCGCCGTCAGCACCTGCGTGTAGTTGCCCCAGCGCCCGAAGCCGTACTTGTCGGAGGCCTGCGGGCCGCCGTGCGTCTGGACGACCAGCGGATACCGCTGGCCGGGCTGGTAGTCGAGCGGGTAGAAGACCAGGCCCTCCACGGTGGCGCCATCGGCGCCCTTCCACGACACCATCTCCTGACGCGGCAGCCGGAAATCGCGGGCGTAGCGGTCGAAGACGTGGCTCACCTGCGCGATCGGCCCCGTGGTCATGGTGAAGACGTCACCCGCGTTGGCCGGATCGTCCTTCGTGAACACGTGCCGGCCCGCGGCCGGCGCGAAGCTCCAGCCGCCGATGGCGTGGCGGCCCGAGGTGAGCGCCTTCGGCGTGCCGCCGGCGGCCGGGATCTCGAAGATCTGGCTGTGCACGCCCATGTTCGCCACGAAGTAGATGGCGCCGCCGTCCTTGGACCACGCCGCGTCGGTCACCTCGTTGCCGAAGTCGCGCGTGAGGTCGCGGGCCGGGCCGCCCGTCGCCGGCACGACGAAGAGATTGGCGTTGTAGTAGGTCTCGAAGCGGTCGTTGGAGCCCGACAGGAACAGCACCTGCCGGCCGTCGGGCGAGAGGCTGGCCCCGTTCTCGGTCACGGTGTTCTTCGTGAGGGCCGTCGCGCCGCTCCCGTCGGCGCCCATCAGCCATACTTCGCCTTGATCGTAGTCGGCGATCTTCGGCGACGGCGCGCGGTGATGCGCGATCCTGGTGCCGTCGCGGGAGAGCTCGTAGCCGAGGACCGAGAAGTCTCCTGACGTCAGTTGCGTCTCGGCCTTCGTCGCCATCTCGATGCGCCAGAGATGGCGCTGCTGGAAGTTCTCGTCGAAGGCGTAGACGTCGTCCTTCCGCTTCTCGCGGGCGGCCTGTTCGGCGGGTTTCGGGTCCGCCGCGATGAAGTAGATCCACCGGCCGTCGGGTGACCAGGCGGGGTCGCTCACGGCCGTCGCATGGGTCGTGAGCGCCTGCGCCTCTCCGCCCTCCATCGAGAGCACGTAGATCTGCGACACCTCGGCCCCGCCAGACGCGGGGGTCGCGCCCGCGCGCCTGGCCACGAAGGCCAGGCGGGTGCCGTCCGGCGACCACCGCGGGGCGCTCTCGCCATCGGTGCCGTAGGTCAGCTGGACCATCCCGGTCCCGTCCACCCGCGCGCGCCACACGTGGCTGATGCGTTTGTTGGCCGCCCAGTCGGCGTCGCCGCGGACGAACGCCACCTGGCTGCCGTCGGGCGAGAGCTGCGGGCCGCTCACGGTCGGCAGGCTGATGACGTCGACGATGCTCATCGGGCGCTGGGCGTGGGCCGCGGCCGCGGCCAGCAGCGTCAGGACGGGCGCGAGGACGAAGCGGGAGCGCGTCATGGAGACCTCCGCAAGGACCGAGGGAACGCGGGGGAGTGTAGCGCAGGTGCGGCGTCCGCGCCCGGTCGCGGGGCCAGGGCCGGTCCGGCGGGCCCGAACGCCGCGGCGCGCGTCAGCCGAGCACGCGGCGCAGGGCCCCCAGGGCCTCCTGGCCGCCGACGAACACGAAGAGCACCAGGATCACGACGAGCAGCAGGTTCGTGAGCATGGCGTTCCTGGGCACGGCCGTGTCGGTCCACGCGACCCGGTTGTTCAGGTAGAGCAGCGTGCCCGCCAGGAACGGCACGAACAGGCTCCCGATCACGGTGTAGGTCACGATGATGAGCAGCGGCGCGCCCGTGAAGGCCAGGGGCAGCGGCACGAGGGAGATGAAGACGAGGCCCAGCTGGTAGGGCCGGCTCGTGACCTTCGTGATCTCCTCGCGCGCCTCGACGCTCAGCCCCTTCATCACGCCGTAGATGTCCGCGTAGAGGTACGGCACGCTCTGCCAGACGCCGAGGAGGGAGGCGAAGACCGCGGCCCAGAACCCGAGTCCGTACGCCCACACGCCGAAGGCGCCGAGCACCGTGCCCAGGAAGGCCGCCATGCGGGGCACGGCCTCGGCGTCGCGGAGCGCCACCTGCGGCACGAAGAACGCCGTGTTGGCGATGAGCATGATCGACATGCCGAAGATCGCCGTGAAGACGTACGCCACCGCCACGTCGCCCCGGACGTAGGAGAGCCAGCTCGATCCGCGCATGCCCTCCTCGCGCATCCAGTAGTTGTAGGAGAGCATCGTCACCGAACCGCCGATGCCGCCGATGAGCGAGAGGACGTAGGTGCCGCTGCCCGCGGGGATGACGGGCACCACCAGCCCCTCCAGGGCGGGTCCGGGATCGCGCAGCGTGAGGACCGCGCAGACGAGGATGCTGAAGCCCATCACGCCCACGAGCGTCTTCATGAGCTTCTCGAACCGCTCGTAGCCGCCGAACCACACGAAGGCGAACCCGATCACGCTGTGCGCGACGGCTCCCCAGGACTGCGGCACCGCGCCCCCGGTCAGGTTGGCCAGGCCCAGGCCGCAGGCGTTGGTCAGCGCGGCGCTGACCGCCACCGTCCACAGCAGCAGGTAGACGCCGAAGTAGAACTTCACCGAGGCGTGGAGGTGCTCGGCCCAGCCCTCGATGACGGTCTGGCCCGTGGCGAGCTGCCAGCGCGCGATCCCCTCGCTCAGGACGAACTTGAAGAAGGCGCCGAGCGCGATCGCCCACAGCAGGACGACGCCGTAGCGCGCGCCGCCGACGGTCGCCGACACGACGTCGCCGGAGCCGATGCCGGTGGCGGCCACGACCAGGCCTGGCCCGGCCAGTTTGAGGAAGCTCGACGCAGGACTGGTGGAAGGGGCGGTGCTGGACTGTGACACGGAGGACCTGCGCGCGGAAGAGTATCAGACTCCGACGGCGGCCGTGGCCCGCGCCTCGGCGACGAGGGCCAGCGCGTCGCCGAACGCGCGCTCGAAGCCGTCGAGCACCTCGGGCGTCACGACCGTCGGGAGCACGTAGAGCTGACGCGTCGAGCTGAACACGCCGCGGTTGGCGAGCGCCAGGTGCATCAGGCGCGTCAGCCGGGCATCGGCACGGGCGCCGTCGGCCGGCGTCGCGACGGGCGGCGCCGTGAAGTGGAGCTGCATCAGCGAGCCGAAGCCGGTCACGACCGCGTCGGTGCCCGAGCTGGCGATCGCGGCGTTCAGGCGCGCGCGGAGACCGTCGCCGGTCTCGTTCAGCCGCTGGACCCGATCGGCGTCGTAGGCCTCGAGTGCGGCAAGTCCCGCGGCCATCGTCGCCGCGTTGCCGTTGTAGGTGCCGGAGTGCTGGACGGCGTTCGGACGCGACGGATCGAGCACGGCCATCACGTCGGCGCGCCCGCCGAACGCCCCGACCGGCAGGCCGCCGCCGATGATCTTGCCGAAGGACGTGAGGTCGGGCGTGATCCCGACGACCCCTTGCAGGCCGCCCGTGCCGAGCCGGAACGTGATGACCTCGTCGAGCACCAGCAGCACGCCGCATTCGGCCGTCACCGCCCGCACCCCGTGCAGGAACGCCCGGTCCGCGAGGATCGCCCCCGATCCGAGCATCGGCTCGACGATGACCGCGGCCAGCCGGTCCCGGTGCGCGTGAATCAGGGCCGCCGTTCGCTCGAGATCGTTGTAGTGGCCGACGACGACATCGGCGGCGAGGCCCGGCGCCACGCCCGGCGGGAGCGCGCCGGGTCGTTCGCCCATGCCGATCGCCGCCGCGTCGTGCGAGCCGTGGTAGCCGCCGGCCATCTTCAGGATGGCCGGTCTGCCCGTGAACGCCCGTGCGGCCCGGAGCGCGCCCATCGTCGCTTCCGTCCCCGAATTGCAGAAGCGGACGCGCTCGATCGAGGGCACCCGCGCGGCGAGCGTCTCGGCCAGCGCCACCTGGAGCTCGTTGGCGGTGCCGTGCACGGTGCCGTGCGCGGCCTGGCGGCTGACGGCGGCGACGGCGGGCGGCCAGGCGTGCCCGTGCAGGAGCGAGGTGAAGTTGTAGAGCGTGTCGATGCGGCTCCGGCCGTCGGCGTCCCAGAGCAGGCAGCCCTCGCCCCGGGAGGCGAAGAGCGGATACGGCGGATGGAAGGTGCCCGTGCGCGTGTCGCCGCCGGGCATGACGCGCCCGGCCCGCTCGAAGAGCGCGCGCGAGGCGGGCGTCGCCGTCAGGTACGTCTCCCGTTCCGTCTGATACCGCCGTTCGATGGCGTCCATCGCGCCAGCGATACTACCGCGACTCGCTGCACGGCGTGTTCGTCCCGGCGCCCGTACAGGCGTTGACGCCGCGGTGCGTTCGCCTATAATCCGGCGAACTCGGACGGCGGCTGCCAGCGCCTGGCGGTTCGATTCCCTCCCCGCGCCGTCCGGCGCATCGCGCTCGAAGGAGGATCCATGAAGAAGGGACGATTGGTCGTGGCCGCGGTCCTGCTTCTGGGATGGGCCGCCGCGGCTGCCGCCCAGCAGGGGCTCGGCGGATTGCGAGGCGTGGTCACCGACGCACAGGGGGCCGTGCTGCCCGGCGTCACCGTGACCGTCACGTCGCCGAACATGCTCGGACCGCAGGTCGCCGTGACCAACGCGGCGGGCGAGTACCGCGTCATCAACCTGCCGCCCGGCACCTTCACGGTGACGGCCGAGCTGACGGGCTTTGCCAGCTCCCTGCGGGAAGGCATCCTGGTCCGCGCCGGGTCGACCTTCCAGGTCGACATCCAGATGCAGCTCAGCGCGCTGCAGGAGACCATCACGGTCACGGGCGACTCGCCCATGATCGAGGTGGACAAGGCGTCGAACGTGCTGAACATCGACGGCGAGTTCCAGCGCCTGATGCCGATCCAGGCCCGCCGCAACTACAGCGACTTCCTGGAGCTGACGCCCGGCGTCATCTCGCGCGGCTTCGACGACGGGAGCGGGCGCCAGGTGTACTTCGGCCACGGCACCGAGCACTTCGCCCACGTCCTCCAGCTCGAGGGGACCATCGCCAGCAACTACCACGACGCGCAGCTCACCTACGTGTCGATGGGCGCCGACATGGTGGCCGACACGCAGGTGAAGACGGGCGGCGTGGACGCGGCCGAGCCGATGGGCACGGGCCTCGTGATGAACGTCATCACCAAGAGCGGCGGCAACACCTTCCGCGGGAGCGCCGCCGCCGGCTACCAGCCCTACGCCTGGAACGGCAACAACGTGGACAACTGCTCGAGCGCGCCGGGCTGCAAGCCCGGGAGCGGCGGCACCCCGACGACGGCCTACGTGCGCCAGTTCGACGGCGCCTTCGGCGGCCCGATCGCCAAGGACAAGGCGTGGTTCTTCGGCGCGCTGCGCCGGTCGGTCTCGTCGAGCGGCATCAGCCGCACCTCCGCCGAGGTCGAGCGCATCCAGGCCTTCAAGCCCGGCGCCACGCTGTTCGACAACGACAGCGAGAGCTGGCAGCCGTTCTTCAAGGTGACGAGCCGCGTGGGCAAGCACGACGTGCAGGCCTTCTACCAGCGCGACCGCCTGGTGCTCACGGGCGACCGCGAGTACAACTACGAGTCCATCCAAGCGCAGTCCACGGGCGGCCCGCTCTACAGCGGCAAGGTCACGTCGGTGTGGGGCAACAGCGTCACGACCACCGTCACGGCCTCGTACAACGGCAAGGGCGGATCCGACGCGAACACCTTCGAGAGCCTCGGCCTCACCGGGCCCCAGATCGTCATCCACAACGAGGCCAACGTGTCCGGGGCGACCTTGCAGGGCTCGGGCCGCATCCTCGAGGGCGGCAACCTCCAGTCGTACGCGCTGCAGCCGGCCTCGCAGGTCATCATCCGGGCCGACCTCACCTACTTCAAGGACGGCTGGTTCGGGAACCACCAGTTCCAGACCGGCATCTTCGCCGCCCCGCGCAACCGCTACGACCAGACGACGAACTACGTCAACGGCGGGTTCGTGCTGGAGGAGCAGCGCCTGAGGGACGTGAACAACATCGGCGCCGGCACGATCCCGTTCCACCGCCGCTACATCTCGCCCACGTCGCTCACGACCCGGGCGGCGCGCGACCGGGACATCGGCATCTACGTGCAGGACCAGTGGCGGCCCACCGGCCGGCTCACGCTGAGCCTGGGCGTGCGGGCCGACTTCGTCCGGCGCTACGACGACGTCTTCAAGATCGAGCGGCAGTCGAGCACCGAGATCGGGCCGCGCTTCGGGTTCTCCTACCAGCTCACGAGCGATGCCCGCACCATCCTGCGCGGCAGCGCGGTGCGCGTGCACGAGCAGGTGATGGGCCGCGACGCCATCACGCTCTTCGGCGCCACCGAGGCGGCCGCCCAGCGCGACACCTACGACTTCAACGGCGACGGCGTCTTCGAGGCCGAGGTCCTGAGCCCGGCCCGCAACGCGTCGATCGCCGACTACGAGTTCGCCGACGGCCTGCACCAGCCCTACGTGAACGAGTACATCCTGGGACTGCGCCACCAGTTCCCGTGGTCGCTCTCGGTGGACATCGCCGGCATCTCGCGCAGCTACCACGACAACTGGGCGCGCGTGGACATCAACGGCCTCTACCCGAGCGGGCCGAACCAGCCGTTCGGCGGCTTCGGCGCCATCGACCCCAACCGCGGCATCATCTTCCAGCAGCAGAACAACTCGTGGAGCACGCTGGAATACCGGGCCCTCGAGGTCACGGTGGCCAAGAACATGTCGCACAACTTCCAGTTGATGGCGGGCATCAACCGGCAGTGGCAGCACTTCGGCGGGACGTGGAACCCGACCGACCCGGCGCGCTTCATCCAGCCGGACGCGTTCCCGAGCGACGCCCTGCTCTACATGCCGCGCGGCAACAACGAGGAGAACTCGCTGCCACTCAGCACGGGCACGACGGTGCACACCTACGGGCCCACCTGGCAGAAGTACTCGGCGCGCTTCGGCGGCAGCTTCATCCTGCCGTGGAACGTGACGATGGGCGCCACTTATACGATCCTGGCCGGGCCGTGGTCCGGGCCGATCGTGGATCTCCTGGCAGCCAACGACCCGCAGCTCTCGGTGTTCGGACCGGCACGCGTGACGCTGGCCAACGGCACGACGCAGAGCAACCCGCTCGCGACGCGGATGCGGTTCGTCTATCCCACCCGCGGCGAGGGCCAGGTGCAGGCGCCGGCCATCCAGACGCTGGGCCTGACCTTCAACAAGTCCGTGAAGCTGGGCGGCTCGCGCGAGATCGTCGCCGGCGTGTCGGTGTTCAATGCCCTGAACGCCGGCAACTACAGCCAGTACAACTACAGCGGCGCCAACGAGCGCTTCAACACCGCCAACTATCTCCAGTTCCGCAACCAGCAGGCCGCCAGGGCGGCGCAGGCCACGCTCCTGCTCCGCTTCTAGGGACCGGGGACCGCTGATCGGGGATCAGGCCGGCCGGCGCTCGACGGGCGGCATGCCAGCACTGAAAGACGAAGGGCCCGGCGGGTCGATCCGCCGGGCCCTTCGTGCGTCCGATCGTTCCTTTGCGAGGTCGCGCGCCGTGCGGGGACGGTGCGACCGCCGAGAACTGGTCCCCGTTCCCGGGTCCCGAGTCCCTGCACGCGCCAGGTCAGTCCTCGTGCGCCAGTTCGTACTCGCGCTGGGTCCGGGCGTTGATGTCGGCCTGTTTGGCGTCGCGCTTCTGGGCCGCCTTCAGGGCGAGGGCGTGGGTGGTGTCCGACTTGATGGCCGGGAGCGACAGGAGCTTCTCGAGGTCCGCGCTGGCGCATTTCGGGCACGCCGGCGTGTCGCCGGTGCGGACGAGGGTCTCGAACTGGTGCTGGCAGGCGCGGCAGGCGTATTCGAAGATCGGCACGCGGGCACTCCCTCGTGGAACGGAGACGTCGAGGATAGCACGCGGTCGGCGGCTGGGTCAGAAGGTCCAGCGGACGCCCACGCCCGGGCGGAGCGTGAGCCCGCCGTCCACCGCCCAGGCCCTGACCGACGGCACGAGCGACGCGTGTCGGGTGAGTGCCACCGGCACATCGGCGCCGACCGCCGCCACCGCGCGGTAGGCCGCGGTGCGGTATTCGGTGCTGGGCACCAGGCTCGCGCCCAGGATGCGCACGTCGTAGGACTCGCGCTGGTCCAGGTAGACGATACCGAGCCCGCCGAGGAGTTCGAGTGCGAGGCGCTCCCCGCCGAGGCGGTAGCCCAGGAGCGCCAATGCCGTCGTGGACGTGCGCCGCCGCTCGGACTGCTGGTCCACCACCAACGGCAGGGTGCCGGTCTGGGGGAACCCGTTCGGCATGGCGACCAGCGAGAAGGAAGCGAGGGGGAGCGGGCCGGCCATCGAGGACGACGTGAGGGTATCGGTGGCGCTCCACTCGATCCGGGCGCTGACCGCCGGGGTCAACTGAATGCCCAGGCCGAGACCTCCGCCTGCGACCGCGCCACTCTGATCCGGCCAGGGCACGCCGAAGCCCGCGCTGCCCCCGACCTTCTCGATCGAGCCGAACGCCTGGACGCCGGCGAACACCGTGCCGGTGGACGGGGCTTGTGCGAAAAGGGGGGTGCCGACGGTCGAAAGCAGGGCGGCAATGGCGAACGCGCGACGCATGGACGACTCCAGTTGGGGTGGCGCGCCACAAGATGTATCACGGTGCGCGCCGGGCATCGGGCGGCCGGCGTCGGGTGTGGACCGTCCGCCGGTCCGCGGTCAGGAGCGGCCCGGCAGCTGGGGCGGCGGCTGCAGGACGATGTTGCGGCGATAGTCCAGCTCGCCGCATCTCGCGCACTGCGTGAGCCGGCCCTTCGGCGTCTCCGCCACCATCACCGCCGTGCCGTGACCGCACACCGGGCACTGGTGCAGCAGGTCGGCGGGCATCGACGCGAGGGGCCTCGGCGTGTCCAGCACGCCTCCGCCCTACGCAACCCGCGTGCCGCGGCGCGCAGCGCGGGCCGCCAGAGGGATGCCAGGGGCGGCTGGGTGAGCCGCCCCGTGATTTGTTCGACTTTTGGGGGAGTCCTGGAGCCGGAGCGGAGGAGGGCGCCCTGCCCGCGACAGCGTCGTGGGCTGTCGCGGCACAGGTTGTTCAATAACTGGACATCAAGGGTGTACGTGCGCCGACCGGAGTTGTGGCTTGGCCGCTACCTGGGCAGTTCGATCTTGATGGTCTTCAGGGTGTCCGGCGTCAGCTCGTCCGCGCCGGCCGGGTACTTATTGGCCTTGAAGACGTGCGCGATGATGTCGGCCTTGGCCTGGCCGTTGACCGACGAGGGGTTGCTCGGGGGCATGGAGATCCGGATGCGATCGTACAGATCCCCGACCGTCGTGCCGTTCCAGTTGCCGAGGAACTCGGTCCCGGCGAGCGCGGGGGCGAATCCGTCGCCGCCCAGCCCTTCACCGTGGCACGAGCTGCACTCCCGCTGGTACACCTCGTTGCCGCGGGTGGCTTGCGCCTCGGTGTAGACCCCGTCGACCACGCTCTTGGACTGCGCGGCCTCCGGCGCCGCCGTCACGAGCACCAGCCAGGCCGCCGGCACGAGCACGAAACCGACCTTCGCGAATGTCATTGCGTCTCCTTGCCTACAGAGTAGCAAATCCCGCCGGGACCGCAGGGCCCGGCGTTCGTGCCGCGCCGCGCCCGGCCACCCGCCGGAAATAGAAACGGCGGCGGCCCGGAAGGCCGCCGCCGTCGAATCGACGCGTTGCGCCGGAGCGCGTCAGTTACCGCTCTTCGGCCAGGGCACGCCCTGCTTCTTCGCGGTCACGGGACCCTCGCCCTTGAAGACGAACTTCTGCAGGCGCTTCCCGGTGTAGGTCTCGGTCGTGTAGATGTTGCCCTTCGAGTCGGTGGCGATCGAGTGGACGCCCAGGAACATGCCGGGCTGCCGGCCGCCGTAGCCGAAGTTGGTGAGCTCGGTCATCGACTTCCGGTCGAAGATGCGCACGTGCTCGTTCACGCCGTCGGCCATGTAGAGATACTTCTGGCCCGGGTCCTTCGAGAACGCGATGTCCCACACCGACCCGTCGGCCAGCGTGTTGGTCTCGATGAAGTGCTCGGTGATGAACTTGCCGGTCTTGTCGAAGACCTGCACGCGGTCGTTCGGACGGTCGCAGACGTAGACCATGCCGTCCACCGAGACCTCGGCGCAGTGCACGGGGTTCCGGAACTGCTGCGCGGGCGGCTGCCCGGGCACGTAGCGGCCGAGGTTCTCGTCCGTCGGCGGCTTGCCGTAGGCGCCCCAGTACCGCTTGATCTTGCCGTTGTCGAGGTCGATGACCGCGACGCGGTGGTTGAAGTAGCCGTCGGCGACGTAGCCCTCGTTGGCCTTCGGGTCGATGAAGATCTTGGCCACGCGGCCGAAGTTGTTCATGTCGTGGCTGTTCGCGATGAACGTGGGCTTCTCCTGCGGCGACTTGGGGTCCTTCCGCGCGTACGCCTTGCCGTACTGAGCCACGAACTTGCCGTCGCGCGTGAACTTCAGGATGTGCGCGTCACCGGGGCCGTTGCCGCCGATCCAGACGAAGCCCTTGTGATCCACGACGATGCCGTGGTTCGACTCCGGCCACTCGTACGGCGCGCCTTCCTTGCGTCCGCCCCACGAGCCGACCAGGTTGCCCTCGGCGTCGAACTCGAGCACCGGCGGCGCCGGGTCGCAGCACTCGCCGACGCGCGGACCGCCGGGGGTCACGACGGCCAGCTCGGTGCGGTCGAGGCCGGCGGTGCCGGGGTCGTTGCCGCGGTGGATGAGCCAGATGTGATCCCGGTCGTCTACGGTCAGCCCGATGGTCTGGCCGAGGACCCAGTTGTTGGGCATCGGCTTCGGCCACATCGGATCCACTTCGAAGCGGGGGGCGACCGCGCCCGCCTGCGCCTCGACCACGGCGCGCTGTTCCATCCAGGACGCGCTCAGCCCCAACGCCAGGGCCAGGGCGGCCAGAGCGCCGCCGATTCGGACCTTGCGCGAGCGAATGACTCGGCTCATGAATGCCTCCAGAACAGGCCCCGCCCACAAGGCGGAAACCCCAAACCCGGCGAGTATACACGGATTGTCCCGGCTGTCATCCCGTCCCGGCGGGGGGCTCCGGACGGCCTTGCCAGACCGGGGGCCGAGTCGGTACGCTCGCGGACGTGAAGCGAACCGTCGCGCTGGCGCTCGCCGGCTGCCTGCTGCTCGCCGCCCGGCCCGGCGCCCACGAAATTCCGAACGAAGTCACGGTTCAGACCTTCCTGAAGCCCGAGGGACACACGCTGGTGTTCCTCGTCCGCGCGCCGCTGAAGGCGATGCGCGACGTGGACATCCCGACCCGCGAGAACGGCTTCCTGGACCTCGCCCGCGTCCAGCGCACCCTCGACGACGCCGCCATGCTCTGGATCGGGGACTTCGTCGAGCTGTTCGAGGACGGCGAGCCGCTGCCGAAGCCGCGGGCCGTCTCGGCGGCCCGGGTCTCGCTGCCCGCCGACAAGTCGTTCGCCAGCTTCGAGGAGGCCCAGGCGCACCTGGCGGCGCCCCCGCTCCCCGAGGACACGGACCTGTACTGGCAGGACGGCCTCCTCGACGTGCGCTTCGAGTACCCGATCCGGTCCGACCAGTCGCGCTTCGCCATCCGGCCCGGCCTGACGCGCCTCGGGCTCCGGGTGAACGTGGTGATGCGCCTCCTGAGCCCCGGCAACCCGGAGCGCGCCTTCGACGTGCACGGCGATCCCGGCATCGTGCAGCTGGACCCGCGGTGGCACCAGGCCGCGTTCCGCTTCGTCAAGGACGGCTTCTTCCACATCCTCGACGGCACGGACCACCTGTTGTTCCTCTTCGCGCTGGTGATTCCCTTCCGGCGCCTGCGCCCCCTGGTGGCGGTCGTGACGGCCTTCACGGTGGCGCACTCCATCACGCTCATCGCCTCGGCGTTCGACATGGCCCCGAGCGCCCTGTGGTTCCCGCCGCTCATCGAGACCCTGATCGCGGCCTCGATCGTGTACATGGCCATCGAGAACATCACCGGCGCGCACCTCCAGCGGCGGTGGGTCGTGACGTTCTGCTTCGGGCTGGTCCACGGCTTCGGCTTCTCGTTCGCGCTCCGCGAGTCGCTGCAGTTCGCGGGCCGGCACCTGCTGACCTCGCTGCTCTCCTTCAACGTCGGCGTGGAGCTGGGGCAGCTCCTGGTGCTGGCGATCCTGCTACCCGCGCTCGCCGTCGTCTTCGGCCGCGTGGTGGACGAGCGCGTGGGCGTCGTCATCGCGTCGGCGTTCGTGGCGCACACGTCGTGGCACTGGCTGACCGACCGCTGGGCCGTGCTGCGCCAGTACCCGATCGTCTGGCCGACGGTGGACGCGGCCTTCATGGCCGCCGTCCTGCGCTGGGCCATGCTGGCCGTCCTGGCGGTGCTGGCCGCGCACCTCGTGCGTCCGCTCGTCGGGGCGGCGCCCGACGCCGGGGCCGAGCGTTCATGACGCCGGCCGGCCGACCGGGCATCCCCGGCGCGGCCCTGGTGCTTCTCGTGGCGGTGGCGTGCGTGAGCGCGGCGCCCGCCGTGGCGCAGCCGGCGCGCGATCCGGCGGTCTCCATCGTCGGCGGGCTCAAGGGCGACGAGTCGACCTACATCGCCATCGCCGCCAGCCTCGCCGCCGACGGCGACCTGCGCTTCGACGCCCGGGACTACGCGCGCTTCCGCCGCTGGTACGGCAGCGGGCCGGAAGGCATCTTCCTCAAACGCGACGCGACGGGCCAGCTCCGGTTCGGCAAGGCGTTCGTCCACGGCCTGCTCGCGGCGCCGTTCGTCCGGGCGTTCGGGCTGTCGGGCCTGCTCGTCCTGAACGCCGTCCTGCTGCTCACGGCCGCGGCCGCCGGGGCGTGGTGGGCGTCGGCCGGCGCGCGGACCGGGCCGGCCGTGGCGTTCGCGTGCCTGTTCGTCGGCGCCTCGGTCGCGCCGCTCTACGGCGCCTGGCTCACGTCCGACCTCGCCAACTTCGTGCTGGTCTTCCTGGCGTTCGTGGCGGGCGTCTCCCGAGGCGGCACGCCGGTCCCGGGCTGGCGCCTTGCCGCCGCGCTGACGCTCCTGGCGCTCGCCACCTTCTCCAAGCCGATCGTGCTGCCGCTGGCGGCGCCGCTCGTCGCGGCCAACGCCGGCTGGCGATCGCGGCGGGCGCTGGGCCTGGCCGCCGCCTACGCGGCGCTCGTGGCGCTGCTGTTCGGCGCCAACGCCTGGATCACCGGGGAGGCCAACTACCAGGGCGGCGCACGCAAGACCTTCTACGGACGCTTCCCGTTCGACGAGCAGGGCGGCACCTTCGAGACGACGGGCATCGACCTGGCCACCGACACGATCCTGACGCCCGTGGGTGACGAGGGGCGCGCGGCCAGCGTCCTCGCCAACCTCGAGTACTTCGTGGCCGGCCGTCACTTCGGGCTCATCCCCTTCGGCTGGACGTGGCTCCTCGTGTTCGCCGCGTGGCTGACGCTGGAGCGCCGCAAGCGCCCCTGGCAGTGGCTGCTCGCCGCGGCGCTTGGGGGCGTGGCCCTGGTGACCGTCGTCTGGATGCCCTACACCTGGTCCGGCGGCGGCGGCCCGATCGGCAACCGGTACTTCCTGAGCGTCGCCGGCGCCGTGTTCGTGCTGATGCCGCCGATTCGTTCGTGGCGCCCGGCAGCGCTCGCGGCCGTCGGGCTGGCGTTTCTCTGGCCCGCCTATCGCCACCCGTTCCTCGCGGCGAAGGAGCCGTGGCTGGCCACGCGCGCGCCCCAGTTCGAATGGCTCCCCCTGGAGCTCACGGGCGCATCGGACTTTCCCGTGATCCTCGATCAGGGCCGCGGCCGGGTGCCGCAGGGCCACGATCCGCAGGTGTACCTGGCGCTCCTCGACGAGGACGCCGGGGCCGCGCCCGACGGCTGGGTGGCGGTGGCGCCCGGCGAGACCACCGAACTGCTGGTGCGCGCGCCGCTCCGGCTGTCGTCCGCCGTGATCGGCGTCCGCGGACGGCATCCGTGCACGGTGGCGGTCGCCTCGGACGCCGGACGGCAGGTGGTCGCGTTCGACGACACGGATCGCCAGGACGTGGAGCTGCCGCTGCCGCAGGTGTTCTCGCGCGACAGCTACGTGAGCGTGGTGCGCGTCGACGCCTCGGCGTGCCACGGCGGGGCGGAGGTGGCGGTGCAGGGGAGAGTGGCGCGATGAGCGAGCCGAGGATTGGCCGGGAGCACGTGGTGTGGGCGTATCGGCTGCTGCTCGACCGGGATCCGGAGGGCGAGCAGGCGATCGAGCCCAAGCTGCGCGCCTGGCGGACGACGCAGGAGCTCCGGCGCGACATCCTGGCGTCGGAGGAGTTCCGCCTGAAGAACCCCGACGCGGCCGGTCACGGCGGCCCCGCGCTGGTGATCAAGCCGCTCGGCGGCGCGCGGCTGTGGATCGACCTGGCCGATCAGGTGATCGGACTGCCGATCCTGCGCGACGGCTACGAACGCGCGGCGGCGGCGCTGGCCGTGTCGCTGGTCCGGCCCGGCGATACCGCCGTGGACGTGGGCGCCCACATCGGCTTCTTCGCCCTCCAGCTGGCCGACGCGGTCGGCGAGCGCGGGCGCGTGCACGCGTTCGAGCCGCTGGAGCGCAATGCGGACCTGCTCGAGCGCTCCATCGCCGAGAGCGGGTTCGCCGGCCGCCTGCAGCTGCATCGCGCGGCCGTCTCGGACCAGACGGGCGAGGCCCTGCTGCGCTTCGCCCGCGAGACCCTGAACACGGGCGGCGCGTTCCTGGCCGCCGCGCACGACGCGGCCGAGGGGCTGGCCACCGCCCGCGTGCCCACGGTGCGGCTGGACGACGCCGGCCTCCGGCGGCCCGTCCGGTTCCTGAAGATGGACGTCGAGGGCGCCGAGCCGCAGGTGGTGCGAGGCGCGCGACGCCTCCTCGCGGAGGACCGGCCCTTCGTGCTGTCGGAAGTGCACCCCGAGCAGCTGCAGCGCGTGTCCGGCACGACGCCCGCCGCGTTCCTGGCGGAGATGGCCGCCCTCGGCTACGGCGTGCACGCCGTGGACGACGGACGAGTCGGAGCGCCGATGGATCCGGCGGCCATCGACCGCGTGGAGACGGTCGTCCTGGTGCCCCGCTGAACGGGCCCGCCGGACGCCCGGCGCGCGCGGAGGCGTCGCGGCCTCAGGCCGTCATCACGAGACAGGTCGTCGTGGCGTGGGCGAGCAGCCGGCCCGCCGCGTCCTCCAGCCGGCCTTCGGCGACGGCGGTACGCCGGCCGCGGTGCAGCACGCGCCCCGTCGCCGTGACGCGCCCGGTGGCGGTCGTGACGGCCCGGAGGTAGTTCACCTTCAGCTCGATGGTCGTGTAGGTGTCGCCGGCCTCGATGGTCGTGTAGACGGCGCAGCCGACGGCGGAGTCGAGGATCGTCGCGGCGAACCCGCCGTGGACGACGCCGGACGGATTGTAGAGGTGTTCGCCGGGGTCCGCCGCGAAGACCGCCGTCCCGGCCGAGGCCGCGACGAGCTCCAGGCCCATCAGCCGGGCCATCGGCGAGGGCGGGAAGTCGCCGGCGAGCGTTCGCCGCAGGATTTCGAGCCCGGGGCCGGCCGTGAAGGCGGGAGCCGTGGCCGCCGGATCGTCCCAGCTCACCGTGCGCACGCGAGTCGTCGACATGGCCGGCGAGTATCGCACGCGCCGCCGCGCTGGTTCAGTGGAGGACGATCGCCCAGCCCACGCCGACCTTGAGTTGCTGCGCGCTGCCCGATCCGAGCCGGATCTCGGTGAAGAACCCGCTGTCGTGGCCGAACCCGACCAGCGAGTGGAAGCCGACGCCCGTGTCGCGGACGTCGATGTCCGGGATCCGCGTCACGACGACCGAGGGGCCGCCGCCCGCGTAGAGCGTCCAGCCGTTGGCGCCGAGCGGATAGCCGTAGACGAAGTCCACGTTCACGGTCGCGATGCGCAGGCCCTGGCCCGTGGCGCCGTCCACGCCGGGCCTGAGCCGGATGCCGCGTCCGAGGTCGCCCGTCTGCCAGAACACGCCGCCGAACACCTGCTCCGGATCGACGGCGAACCCGCCCTGGAACCCGATCGCCGGCTGGGCCGACGCCTGAGCCGGCCGGCCCGCCATCAGGCCCAGCAGCAGCGCGGCGCCGAGTCCCGCGCGCGCCCACGGCCCGCGCGGCCCTCCCGCCAGTCGTTCGTGTCCTCCGCAGTGGACCATGTGCACCTCTCGCGCGCGGCCCGTTCAAGTTGCGTTCCACCTGGGCGGCCGACGCCCGTTGGACGCAAGATATGCCAATGTCGCCGCCGGCGCCGATCGTCATCCTCTACGAGGACGCCAGCCTGGTCGTCGTCGACAAGCCCCCGGGCGTGCCTGTCGTGCCCGCGCCGGGCACCGCCGCCGGCGAGTGCCTGCGCGACAGGACCGCCGCCACGGTGGGCACCCGGACCTGGGTCGTCCACCGGCTGGACCGGGACACGTCGGGCGTCGTCGTCTTCGCGCGGTCGGCCGAGGCGCACCGGACGCTGTCGATGGCCTTCGAGGCCCGCGACGTCGGCAAGGAGTACCTGGCCTTCGTTCGCGGCCGACCCGATCCGCCGACGGGGCGGATCGACGTGTCGCTTCACGACGCGCGGCGCGGCCGGACGCGGCCGGCCGCCTCCGGCGAGGCCGGCGCCCGCGCCGCGGCGACCGGCTACAGCGTCGCGACCGTCTGGCGCGCGGGCGCGGCCGCGATCAGCGCGGTGCGGGCGGCGCCGCACACCGGGCGCCGGCACCAGATCCGCGTGCACCTCAGGGCGATCGGCACGCCGATCCTGGGCGACGCCATCTACGGCGCCGCCGGCGCGGGCCCGCCCTTCGAGGGCCCCGTGTCCCGCCTGGCCCTGCATGCGGCGTCCCTGGCCATTCCGCACCCGGTGAGCGGGCGCCGGCTCGTCGTCGCGGCGCCGGTGCCGCCCGACCTGGGGGCGCTCGAGTCGTGGCTCGACGAACACTGGGCGCGGGAGGCCCGGCCATGACCGTGATCGTGCCCGCCCGGGGGACCGAGCGCCTCGCCCGGACCTCGGATCTGCCGTTGACGCTCTGCCCCGCGCCGGCCGGGCTCGCCGACGGCGCCGTCGCCGTGCTCACCACGGCCCGCCACGTGCCGCTCGGCGTGGCGGTCCTCGACCGCGCCAGCGGACTCTGGCGCGTGATGAGCCGCGCCGACGAGCCGCACCGTGCGCCCGACGCGGCGTGGGCCGAGGACCGGATCGCGCGGGCGGCCCGCCTCCGGGCGTCGTTCGGGCTCGATGGACCGGAGGCCGCGTACCGGCTCCTGAACGGGGCCGGGGACGGCACGCCGGGAGTGATCGCCGACCTCTACGCGGGGTGGGCCGTCGTCGCGGCGGCGGCCGACGGGCTCGTGGCCGCCGCGACCGGGATTGCCGGGGCGCTCGTGGCGCGCGGCAGCTGCCGGGGGGCCGTCGTGAAGCTCCGCGCCCGCGGCCGTCCGGCCGACGGCGGTCCCGTGGCCACCGTCGGCGAGGCGCCGCCCGCGCGCCTCGAGGTCCGCGAGGGGCCGTGGCGCTTCGAAGTGCACCTCACGCCGGGGGTGAACGTCGGCCTGTTCACCGACATGCGGGAGGAGCGCGCCCGGATCGCCGGCCTCGCGCGTGGGCGCCACGTGTTGAACCTGTTCGCCTACACGGGCACGCTGTCCGTGGCCGCGGCGGCCGGCGGGGCGGCGTCGGTCACGAGCGTGGACCTCTCCGAGGGTGTGCTCGGCTGGGCCCGGGATCACCTGGCCATGAACGGGCTCGATGCCGGCCGGCATCGCACGGCGGCTCGCGATGCGGCGACCTTCGTGGCCGAGGCCGCCGCGCGGGGCGAGCGCTTCGACCTGATCCTGATCGACCCGCCCAGCTACTCGGCCGCGCGCGGGGCGCCCTTCGCGATCGATCGCGACTATCCGCCCCTGGTGTCGGCCGCCGCGGGGCTCGTGCCGCCGGGCGGGGATCTGTGGCTGGCCAGCAACACGCGCGGCTTTCCGCTCGCCGGCACGACGTTCGCGGCGCTCACGGCCGCCGGCCGCCGCGCTTCCGTCGTGGCCCAGGGCGGCCTGCCGCCGGACTATCCCACGGAACTCGCCGACGCCGACGCCCGCTACCTGCAGACGTGCCTGTTACGCCTGGCCTGACTGCCGCCGGATGGCCGCGACCTTCTCCTCGAGCTCCCGCGCCATGCGATCGGTGTCCCGCGTGAACTCCTCGTGCAGGCGGGCCAGGCCTTCGACGTCCATGGCGCTCGCCAGGCTGGCCTGGTGCATGATTTCGGCCTGCGCGCGCCGGGCCGCGTAGAGCTGCCGGACCTCCGCGATCGCGGCCTTCTGCGCGTCGGTGAGCGGCGCCTCCGCGGCGCCGGCCTCCTCGTCCTTCTTCCGGAGCCGCGCCATGGCGAGCTCGATGGCGCTCTTCGGGGCGTCGTCGCTCATGGCGTCATTCTATGATCGGAGCCATGGCCGTACCGATCGACGAGGGCGAGGTCTACGCGCGCATCGGGGAGGAGGGCTTCGCCCGCCTCGTCCGCGCCTTCTACGCGCAGGTGCCGGGCGACGACATCCTCGGGCCCATGTATCCGCGCGACGACCTGGAGGGCGCCGAGGTCCGGCTCCGGGACTTCCTCGTGGGCCGCTTCGGCGGTCCGCCGCGCTACATCGAGCAGCGCGGGCATCCGCGGCTGCGCATGCGGCACATGCCCTTCGCCATCGACGTGGACGGACGCAACCGCTGGGTCGCGCTGATGGAGCGTGCGCTGGCGGAGGCGGAGATTCCCGAGGACGCGGCCGCCGTACTGCGCCCGTTCTTCCAGCACATGGCGTCGTTCATGATCAACCGCGCCTGACGACGGGCTCGTGGCTGAGGTACGCTCGGTCGCATGGCCGCAGTCCGTATCACGTCCGCCGGCGGGCCCTACGCCCAGTCCATCTCGCTCCGCCACCACACCATCCTGTCCGACGAGACCCTCGAGGTCGGCGGCGAGGACCGCGGCCCGACGCCCGTCGAGCTCCTGCTCGGGGCCCTGGGCAGCTGCGTGGCCATGACGGTCAAGATGTACGCCGGGCGCAAGGGATGGGAGATCGGTGACGTGGAGGTGGAGCTCTCGGGACGGGACGAGGGCGGCGCCTACGTCGTTGAGCGCCGGGTGACCTTCGGCGCGCCCCTCACCGACGAGCAGCGCACGCGGCTCATCGAGATCGCGGGCCGGTGCCCGGTCTCGCGCCGCATCACGGGCACGGTCGATATCCGGACCGTCGAGTGACTCGAGTACAAGGGTCCGAGACAAAAAATGACACCCCGGGACAGGCGTGATCCGCAGGCTCCGCGGTTCTCGCGTAGACTGAATGCCGCCCCACCCGGGGGGCGCACGAGGAGGCGGAACGACATGGTGGAGAACACGCTGGATCGTCGGAGCTTCTTGCGCGGCTCGGCGCTGTTTGCCGCCGCCATCGGCCTGACGGTGGCCACGCCGGCCGGTGCGCAGGAGCAGCAGAAGCCGAAGGACGAGAAGGAGAAGAAGGATCCGTTCTCGTCGGACGAGAAGTCCAGCGGCGGCAGTTCGCAGAAGACCTACGTGGACGAGGACGGCCGCGAGTACCGCATCTGTCCCCAGTGCGCCTACAACATGTACAAGCAGGGCCGCATGTGGGTGTGCGACAACTGCGGATACAGCTACGTCGAGTAGCGACCATGCAGGGACCCGGGACCAGGGAACTGGGACCGGGGCGTTGCTGAAACGACGAGGGCCCGGTGGCAGACGCCGCCGGGCCCTTCTTCTTTTCGGGCGCTGACGGCTGCCTGCCAGGCCTGGTCCCTGGTCCCTGGTCCCCGGTCCCTGCAAGAATCCCCCAATGTCCCTCTCCAACAAGACCCTCTTCATCACTGGCGCGAGCCGCGGCATCGGCCTGGCGATCGGCCTGCGCGCGGCGGCCGACGGCGCGAACGTCGTGGTCACGGGCAAGACCGTCGAGCCGCATCCCAAGCTGCCCGGCACCATCCACACGGCGGCGGCCGCGATCGAGGCGGCCGGCGGGCAGGCGCTCGCCGTGCCGATGGACCTGCGCGAGGAGCCGGAGGTCCGGGCGGCGGTGAAAGCGGCGGTGGCGCGCTTCGGGGGCATCGACATCCTGGTGAACAACGCCTCGGCGATTTATCTCACCGGCACCCTCGACACCCCGATCCGGCGCTTCGACCTGATGCACCAGGTCAACGCGCGCGGGACGTTCCTCGCGTCGCAGCACTGCCTGCCGCACCTGATCGAGGCCGCCAACCCGCACATCCTCACGCTCGCGCCGCCGCTCAACCTGGATCCGCCGTGGCTGGCGCGGCACCTCGGCTACACGATGGCGAAGTACGGGATGAGCCTGACGGTCGTGGGGCTGGCCGAGGAGTTCCGGGAGGCGGGCGTCGCCGTGAACGCGCTGTGGCCGCGGACGGCCATCGACACGGCGGCCATCACCTACATCGCCGGAGAGGAGACCCGTCGCCGGCGGACGCGCCGGGTCGGGATCATGGGGGATGCCGCCCACGCCATCCTCACGCGCCCCAGCCGGACGTGCACGGGCCGCTTCTTCATCGACGACGAGGCCCTCGCGGAGGGGGGCGTGACCGACCTCGCCCGCTACCTGCCGGACGGCGCGAGCGAGGCCGATCTGATGCCGGACTTCTTCCTGTGAGCCGCCGTGGCGGCGCGGGGCCGCGCTAGGGGACGAAGCGGCCGGCGGCCGTCCACCGGCCGAACTCGTTGTAGAACGGCCGGTAGTCCGCCGTCTCGCGGCCGAAGGGTGCAATGCCCGCCGAGCGTGTCGACGAGGTAGACGTTCGGCGATCCTTCCGGCGCGTCGGACCCGTAGTGATAGGCGATTTCGTCCCCGGCCACGATGGCGTTGGCGCGCGTTGGCTTGGCGTTGTAGCCGAAGCGCCGATCGATCAGGCGCAGGTTGGCCACCATGTAGTTGATGTAGCCGTTCAGGTTGACCTTCCGGGCCTCGATGTCCGAGTCGGGGACGCCGGGCCGTGACGGGCAGGAGACGCTCGCGTCCATGAGGCCCGCGGCGCGCGCCTGGGCGGCCAGCAGGAACACGATGTCCCGCACGAACGGTTGAGGGAGCCGCTCGCCGGGGGCCGGGTCGGGCGTACGATCGGGCGTGGTGTTGGGCGACGCGACGTTCAACTCGTTCGACGGCGCGCTGACGCCGCAGGCGTTGGCGGCCGCGATCTTCACGTAGTAGCTCCCGGGCGGGATGGCCAGCGTGAAGTACGGCGTGCCGAGCGGCACCTGGATGGGCGGCGCCGGGTCGTTCGGCGCGAAGCTGGCCTGCAGGATGTAGGCCGTGGGCTGCCCGCCGCTGCCCGGGTTCCACATCAGGAAGCCGAGCGTGCCGCGCACGATCTGCGTGAAGTTGGTCGGCGCGCCCGGCGGCACGCACCCGTTGGCGATGACGGCGCCCACTTCGTTGGTCGCGTTGCTGGCGGCTCCGCCGTTCATGCCGCGGACCTTGATGTAGTACGTGCCCGGCCCCACGCCGGTGGCGCCGAAGTTGTTCAGCAGCTGCGGCAGCTTCGTCGGGTCCACGAACGCGGACGTCGGGAACACCACGAACGGCGGCGCGCCCGGCGCCAGCGCGGCCTCGAGCTGGTAGTGCGTGAAGGTGCCCGTGGAATGGGTCCAGAGCAGCGACAGGTTGCCGCCGTTGCTCACCCAGGTGAGGTTGGCGGGATCACCCGGAGCGGCCTGTCGGGCCGCCACCCGCGGCATGGCGACGGCAGCCGCGGCGACGATCAGGACGGCCAGGACGACTCTGCGAACGTAGGTCACGCGCGATCTCCTCGATGGGGCGCCCGCGGGCGCGCCGGCAGGGCGCGTTCGGGCGCCGAAGCGGCGCCTTCGTGCGCCGAAGGGGCCCGGCGAGGGCGGCGCGGGCGCCCAACAGGATAGTCGGCGAACGCGTCGGCCAGCACTTCCTCCGAAATAACCCGCCAGGCCCCGGGGGCCAGCGCCCCCAGGTCCAGGCCGCCGATGCGGACGCGCAGGAGCCGGGTGACGTCATGGCCCGCCGACGCGAGCAGCCGGCGGATCTCCCGGTTGCGGCCCTCGCACAGGACGATCCGGAGGTGCGTCTCGCGCCCCGACGCCTTGAGCACGGTGAGGCGCTCCGGCGAGAGCCGCTCGCCGTCGATCGTGCGCCCGCGCTGAAGGTCGGCGGCCTCGGCCGGGCCCAGACGGCCGCGCACGGTCACGACGTATTCGCGCTCCACGCCGCTGGCCGGATCGGTGAGCCACGCGGCCAGCCGCGTGTCGTTCGTGCAGAGCAGGAGGCCGCTCGAGGCGAGGTCGAGCCGCCCGACGGGCGCCAGGCCCCCGCCGGCGCCGGCGATGAGCCCGTACACCGTGGGCCGGCCTTCGGGATCGCGGCGCGTCGTCACGACGCCTCGCGGCTTGTGGAGGGCGATCGTCAGGCGGGGGGGTGGCGCCGAGGCCCGCCCGTCGATGGCGACGGCGATCGCCTCCGGGATGACGGGGCAGCGGGGATCGGTCACCGTCCGGCCGTTCACGGCGACGCGGCCGGCGGTGACGAGCGCGGCGGCCTCGCTCCGGGTGGCGAGCCCGAGCTTCGAGAGCGCGCGGGCCAGCGGGACCGTGCCCACGGGCCGCGGCCGGCGGCGGGGCCGCGGTGGCCGGGTCACGAACGGTAGTTGCCGAACTGCAGCGCGATGCCGAAGTCCTCCTCCTTGAGCGCGGCCATGGCCTGCTGGAGGTCGTCCTTCGACGGTGACGTGACGCGCAGCTGGTCGCCCTGGATCGCGGCCTGCACC
This sequence comes from Vicinamibacterales bacterium, assembly GCA_050187355.1. Classification (GTDB taxonomy): domain Bacteria; phylum Acidobacteriota; class Vicinamibacteria; order Vicinamibacterales; family UBA2999; genus CADEFD01. Next base: position 56,810 of record JBFWXO010000020.1, on the reverse strand, counting down.
TTCTTCAGCTTCCGGTCCTTCAGGAACTTGACGATGGCACGCGCGGCGTCGCTCGGGACGCCCTGCTGCAGCGTGACGACCTGGCGCATCGTGCCGGCCGAGGCGTGCTCGGGCTCGCCGGGCGTGAGGTTCTTGACCGGCACGTTGCGACGCACGAGCCGGGTCTGCAGCACTTCCCACACCGCGCCGAGCTTGAACGCATCCTCGGCCGTGATCGTGAGGGTGCCGGCCTTCTGATCGAAGTCGATGGCCGCCGGCGAGCCCTTGAAGTCGTAGCGCTGGCCGAGCTCCTTGCGGGCCTGGTTGACGGCGTTGTCCACTTCCTGGAGATCGACGGTCGACGTGATGTCGAACGAGCAGGTCTGGGCCATGCGCCGATCGTAGCTGATCCACAGCGCGTGGGCGGCGGGCGGCCGGGGGCTATACTCCCGGGCATGGTCCTCGAGCCGCTGGTGCTCGTCGTGGACGACTACGCCGAAGCGCGCGAGATGTACGTGGCCTGGCTGGAAGTGTCGGGGTACCGCGTGGCCAAGGCGAGTACCGCCGCCGAGGCGCTCGCCCTGGCCTGTGCCGAGCCGCCCGACGCGATCCTCATGGACCTGTCGCTGCCGGGCGTCGACGGCATCGAAGCCACCCGCCAGCTCAAGGCGGCGCCCGAGACCGCGCACGTGCCCGTGCTCGCCATCACCGGCCACGTCGAGGCCCGCGTGGCCGAGGCCGCGCGGGCGGCCGGGTGCGACGCCTTCATCGTGAAGCCGAGCCCCGCGCCGGACGTCGTCAAGATCATCGACGCCCTGGTGCGCCGCGGTCCGAGGGCGGCGGCCACCGCGTCGTGACGCCGCCGTCGATCCGGGTCGTCTCCCTCCGGCGGCTGCGCGGCGGGCACGCGGCGGAGGCCGAGGACCGTGTCGCCGTCGAGGAGCCGCTCGAGGTCCGCGTCAACGGCGCCGCCTTCGCCGTGGTGATGCGGACGCCGGGCCAGGACCTCCCGCTCGCGGCCGGCTTCCTGCTCGCCGAGGACGTCGTGCGCGAGGCCGACGAGATCGCGGCCATCGAACACTGCGACGACGTCGAGGAGGAGGCGCGCGGCAACATCGTGAACGTGACCGTCCGCGGCGACGCCGAGGCCCGGCTCGCCGGGCGCCTGGCGGAACGCCGTCAGGTCGTCACGACGTCCGCGTGCGGCCTCTGTGGCCGGCGGACGATCGAGTCGGTGCGCGCCCGTGCGGCCGACGTCGGCGGGCACTGGCAGGTCACGGCGGCGACCGTGCTCGGGCTGCCCGGCGCCCTCCGGGCGTCGCAGGCGGCCTTCGACGCCACCGGCGGGCTCCACGCGGCCGCGCTCTGTGGCCTCGACGGACGGGTGCTCCTCTCCGCCGAGGACGTCGGCCGCCACAACGCCGTGGACAAGATCGTGGGCCGCGCGCTGCTCGAGGGGCGGGTGCCGCTGGACCGCGCCATGCTCGTCGTGAGCGGCCGGTCGTCCTACGAGCTCGTGCAGAAGGCCCTGCTCGGCGGCGTGCCGCTCGTGGCCGGCGTCTCGGCGCCCTCCAGTCTCGCCGTCGATCTGGCCCGGGAATCGGGCATCACGCTGTGCGGGTTCGTGCGCGGCGAGGGCATGAACATCTACGCGCACCCCGGCCGCATCGCGGGCTGACGCCGTCCGTCACGCCGGCTGGCAGCGGGGGCACCAGTAGACGCGGCGGCCCCCGGGGCCGTCCGGGCCCGACCGGATCGGCTCGCCGCAGCGGCGGCAGGGCCGTCCCGTCCGCTGGTACACCCACAAGGCTTCGTCCGGCGACAGCCGGCCCGTCGTCAGGCGGCGTGCCGCCGTCGGCGCGGCGTTCCGCCGGAGCTCGCGCGCGCCGCGCGCCACGAGCCGCGCGACCGCCTCGGGCGGGAGCGTCGAGGCCGCCCGATCCGGCGCGACGCCTTCCAGGAAGAGCACCTCGGATCGCAGGACGTTGCCGAGGCCGGCCACGACGCGCTGATCGAGCAGGACGGCCGCGATCGGCCGCGCGCCCGAGGCGAGGATCCGTGCGGCCGCCGCGCCGGGGTCGAGCGCCGGGTCGACGAGATCGGGGCCGAGTGCGGCGATGGCCGCGAGCCGGCGGGCCGACGGCGCCGCGACGAGCTCGGCGTCGTAGACGTCGAATGCCACCGCCTGCCACTCCGGGGTCTCGAGCCGCAGCCGCATCGCATGGCGGGCGCGCTGCCACCGCTCGCCCGGGCGGTAGAGGTGCCACGACCCGTGCATGCGCAGGTGGCTCCGGAGCAGCAGGTCGCCGCTGAACTGCATCACCAGGTGCTTGCCGTGCGCGGCCACGCGCTCGACGACGCGCCCGCGCAGCGGGTGATTCTCGGCGGCGGTCCGGACGCGGGCCAGGGCGGCCTCGAACGCGGTCACGCCCTGCCCGGCCAGCGCCTCGTGCAGGCGGGCGGCCGCGCGCGCGATCGTGTCGCCCTCAGGCATCCGCGCGCTCCCGGTCCTCGATCGCCCCGTCGGCGGGCAGGGGAGGCGCCGCCGTCCGCGGCCGCGTCACGCGGAGCTGCAGGCCACCGGCCGTCACGGCGAATCCGGCGTCCACGAGGTACCGCGCCACCGGGCTCGCCGCCGCCGGCGCGCCGTTCACGTCCACGACCAGCCATCCCGGCGGATCGGCATCCGGCCGCTGCGCGGCCCTCACCAGGGCCTGCGCGAGCGCCCGCCCGTGGCGCGACCGATCGGGCTCGTCGGCGGGGAGCGCGACGAGCAGCTGCCGGCTCCCGCGCGGGATCCAGGCCGCCGCGTGGCCGTCCACCAGGACGACGCGCGCGCCGGCCGCGCGGCTGGCCCGTTCCCCGGTGCCGCCCCAGAGCGGCCAGTCCACCAGGGCGCCGTACGGGTTGGCCGGATCGGAGGCGGCGAGCAGGGCCACGGCCGGCTCGTCGCCGGCGTCGCGCTCGGCGCGCAGGCGGTCCAGCGCGCCGGCCTCGCCGAATTGCGCGCCGCCGAGGCCGGCGACGAAGTACCCGCGCCGCACCCGCCCCGTGTCCTCGAGGCGGCGGAGAACCGGATAGACGGCGCTGAAGCCCCCCGGCAGCGGGTCGACCGCGAGCACGTCGCGGCTGACGATGCCGTGGCGCGCGAGCAGCTGCCGGGTCACGGCCGTGGCGCGCGCGGTGGCGTTCCCGGACGGCTGGAGATCGAGCGCCGACCATCGCCCTTCCGCCGACGCCGGGACGAGCCGGCGCGAGCGGAACCGGTGCGCGCGCGGGACCCGTCGCAGCCGATCCGGGCCGGCCAGGTAGCCCCGCAGCGCGTGGACCGCGTCGTTGGTGACGAGGCCGCGCCACACGAGCTGCCAGAGCGCGTCCACCGACTCCTGCGGGAACCCGCCGCCGGCCGCGTCGTGCAGCGCGCCGAAGAACGAGGCGCCGTGCTGCGCCAGGTGGGCGTAGATGCGGGCCTCGCGCGCGTCCAGCCCGTCGGCCGGCGCCGGCGGCTGCAGGAGCGCGCGCTGGTCGGCCAGATACAGCCGGATCCGGCCATCGCGTTCGCCGAGCGACTCGGCGCCCGTCCACACGATCTCGCCGGCCGAGACGAGCGTGTCGAGGAGCGCGGGCGTGTAGCCGGCGATCCGCGCCGGCAGGAGATCCCGCTCGAGCGCCGAGGCCACGAGCGGCGCGCCCTGGAGCTGTTCGACCGCGTCGAGCAGCGCGTCGAGGCCCGGGCGCGGCGCCGTGACGCCGTGCCACGCGGTCAGGAACCGGCCGAGCACCTCGGGGCCGACCGGCTCGACGCCCTTGCGCAGCGCCGCGAGCGAGCGCCGGCGCAGCGCGGCGAGCACGCCGGCGTCGCACCACTCGCGGCCGCGCCCGCCCGGGCGGAACTCCCCCTCGATCACCTTGCCCGCCTCCGCCAGCCGTGACAGCGTCGTCTCCACCACCGCCACGCCCAGGCCGAAGCGCGCGGCGGCCTCGACGGCCGTGAAGGGGACGTGCGTGCGCGCGTGGCGCCGCAGGAGGTCGCCCAGCGCGTCGTCGGGCGGCTCGAGCAGCGAGGCCGGCAGCCCCGGCGGGAGCGGAACCCCGAGGCCGTCGCGGTAGCGCGCGGCGTCCTCCACCGCGATGAACCGCCGCTCGCCCGCGATGCGCACCGGAAGCACGCGGCGGGCGGCGGCGAGCGCCTCCAGCGCGCCGGGGTCGAGGTCCGGCGCCGAGCGCCCGGCGATCTCGGCGCCCGTGAGATCGCCGACGCGCAGGAGCAGGTCGTGAAGGCCGTCGGCCGACCGGGCGCGCAGCCGCGGGCTCGCCTGCTGCAGGTCCACGGCGAGGTCGGCCAGCGCCTGCGGGTCGAGCAGGGCACGCAGCTCGCCCTCGCCGATGAGGGCCGCCAGCTCGGCGTGGTCCACCGCCAGGGCGTGCGCGCGACGTTCGGCCAGCGGCGCGTCGCCGTCGTAGAGGTAGTTGGCGACGTAGCCGAAGAGGAGGGAGGCGGCGAAGGGCGAGGCCTGCCGCGCGTCGGCCGTCGAGACGCGGACCGCGCGGCTGCGCACCCGCGCCATCAGGTCCACGAGCGCGGGCAGGTCGAAGAGGTCGCGCAGGCACTCGCGATAGGTCTCGAGGACGATCGGGAAGGACCCGAACCGCGCGGCGACGGCGAGCAGGTCCGACGCGCGCTTGCGCTGCTGCCACAGGGGCGCGCGGGCACCGGGACGTCGGCGGGGCAGGAGCAGCGCCCGCCCGGCGGCCTCGCGGAAGCGCGCCGAGAACATGGCGGTGCCCCCGAGGCGCCCGACCACGAGCGGCTCGACCTCGTCGGGATCGACCACGAACCAGCCGGGGTCCGGCGGCTGGTCGCCCTCGGGAAGGCGCACGACGAAGCCGTCGTCGGCCCACATGACCTCGGCGTCGAGCCCGCGCTCGCGCTGCAGCCGCTCGGCGACGGCCATCGCCCACGGCGCGTGGACGCGGCTGCCGAACGGCGACAGGACCGCGACGCGCCAGTCGCCGACGTCGTCGGTGGAGCGCTCGACCACGATCGATCGGTCGTCGGGCACCGCGCCCGTCGCCGTCTTCTGATCGTCGATGTAGCGCAGCAGGTTGTCCGCGGCCGCCGCCGTGAGCCCGTGCCGCGCGACGAGGCGCGCCGCCGCGTCGTCCGGTGCCGCGGCCGCGAGCTCGCGCGTCAGCGCGCCGATGGCCCGCCCGAGCTCGATCGGCCGGCCCGGCCCCTCGGCCTTCCAGAACGGCATCTTGCCCGGCTGGCCCGGCGCGGGCGACACGAGCACCCGATCGTGCGTGATCTGCTCGATGCGCCACGTGGAGGCGCCGAGCACGAACGTCTCGCCGGCGCGGGCCTCGAAGACCATCTCCTCGTCCAGTTCGCCCACGCGCGCCTGATCGCGCGCCCCGTCGGCCAGGAAGACGCCGTAGAGTCCGCGGTCCGGAATCGTCCCCGCGTTGGCCACGACGACCCGCCTGGCGCCCTGGCGCGCCACGATCGTGCCGTTCACGCGGTCCCACGTCAGCCGCGGCTTGAGCTCGGCGAACTCGTCGGAGGGATAACGGCCCGACAGCATGTCCAGCACGCCCTCGAGCATCCGGCGATCGAGCGACGCGAACGGCGCGGCGCGGCGGACGACGCGGTGGAGCTCGTCCACGGGCCAGGCGTCCATCGCGGCCATCGCCACGACCTGCTGCGCGAGGACGTCGAGCGGGTTCCTCGGGACCTGCGACGGCTCGACCTGGCCCGCCGTCATGGCCGCCGACACCGCGGCCGACGCCAGGAGATCGCCGCGGAACTTCGGGAAGATGATCCCGCGGCTGACCTCGCCCACCTGGTGGCCCGCGCGCCCGATCCGCTGGAGCCCGCTGGCCACCGACGGGGGCGCCTCCACCTGGACGACCAGGTCGATCGAGCCCATGTCGATGCCGAGCTCGAGCGACGAGGTGGCCACGAGCGCCTTCAGCCGGCCGGCCTTGAGCTGATCCTCGATGTCCGTCCGCTGGGGACGGGCCAGCGATCCGTGGTGGGCGCGCACCAGGGTCTCGCCCGCGAGCTCGTTGAGGGCGGCGGCCATCCGCTCGGCCAGCCTGCGGCTGTTCACGAAGAGCAGGGTGGTCCGGTGCGCGCGGATGAGCTCGAGGAGCCTGGGGTGGAGCGTCGTCCAGATCGTCTCGACGGGAGCGGCGGTGACGGAGCCGCTTGCCGGACGGGCCGAGGGCCGGCCCACCGCGGCCATGTCGGCGAGCGGCACGTCCACCGTGATCGCCAGGGTCTTCGGCGACCGGGCGTCGATGGTGGTGACGGGCCGCGGCGGCGCGGCGGCCGGCGCCGTGGCCGAGAGCTCGGCCTCGAGCCGGGCCGCGGCGGAGGGCGCGCGCCCGCGGCCGCCCGCGCGGGACCGCCCCGGCTCGTGGCCCGCGAGGAATCGCGCGACTTCCTCGAGGTTGCGCTGCGTCGCGGAGAGGCCAATCCGCTGGATGGGGCCCGCCGCGATGGCGGCCAGGCGCTCGAGCGACAGCGCCAGGTGGGCCCCGCGCTTGGTGGAGACCAGGGCGTGGATCTCGTCCACGATGACGGTGTCGATCGCGCGGAGGCGCTCACGCGCGTTCGAGGTGAGGAGGAGGAACAGGGACTCCGGCGTGGTGATCAGGATGTCGGCCGGCGTCCGCTGGAAGGCGGCCCGCTCGCCGGCCGGGGTGTCGCCCGACCGGATGGCCATGACGGGCAGGTGAAAGGGCGTGCCGGCGGAGGCCGCCACATGAGCGATCCCGGCGAGCGGCGCCCGCAGGTTGCGCTCGACGTCCACGGCGAGCGCCTTGAGCGGCGAGAGGTACAGCACGCGGCAGCGTGCGTCCCTGGCCGGGGCGGGCGAGAACATCAGCCGGTCGAGGCACCAGAGGAACGCGGTCAGCGTCTTGCCGGTGCCGGTGGGCGCCAGGATGAGCGTGGACTCTCCCCGCGCGATCGCCGGCCAGCCCAGCGTCTGGGGCCGGGTGGGCCGTTCGAACGCGCTCCGGAACCAGGCGGCCACGGGCGGCTGAAAGAGTCCCAGGACGTCGGGGCGCATCACCGCTATAATGCTTCGGATGTTCGTGCCACCACGGCCCCTCCTGAGGCACGGGAACATCGAGAGGACCGACGAGACCCATGGGTGATGCCGCAGAAGGCCTGATTGACGCTGACCTCCGGATTCAGGAGCGGATGGAGGAGCTCGAACAGGAACGCCGCGCCGCGCGCCGCGCCGGACCCGCGAAGGATCCGATCCGGGTGCGCGAACTCGAGTCGTGCCGCCTGGCACACATCGAGCTGTCCCGCCAGCTGGACTCCGTGACGCACCCCGTGCGCCGGGAGCAGTTGACGGCCGCCGTCGCCGAGCTCGAGCGGCGGATGCAGGCGCTGGCCTAACGGCGCTCGTTCGATTCGGCCGCCAGGCCGGGGGGCGCCCCGATGCCGAACGGCGCGAGCAGGGCCGTCATCCGCTCGTCGCCGGTCGCGACGAGGTGCGGCGGCAGCTCCACCTCCGGGATCCGGCGCGCCAGCGCGCGGTCGACAACGGCCTCGTACCCGTCGGCCATGGCGTCCACCGTGTGACCGCGCCGCCAGTAGTCCCTGGCGGCCGCCCCCAGCGCGGCGCGTAGATCGGGTGATCGCGCCAGTCCCTCCAGCGCGTGCACGAGGGCCTGGTGCTCGTCCAGAATCGGAATCGCGACCGCGACCGGCGTGTCCTCCCGGGCGCCCAGCGGCCGCCAGTCGCGCGGATCCAGGACCGGGATCTCCGGCTGATGGACGAGGTCCGTGATCACGGTGGCCTTGCCGGCCGCCATGGCCCGCCACCACGAGGCGGACGTCTCCCCGTTCGACGGCCATCGCAGGCACGCGCACAGATCCACCGCGGCCAGGTACGCCGGCAGATCCGCGTCGGCGACGAACCCCGTGACGTGCACGCGGTCGGCCACGCCGTGCGCCGCGGCATCGGCCAGGACGTCGTAGTGACCGGCCGGGGCGCCGACGATCAGGACGTGCAGCGGGGCCGGCACCTCCGCGGCGGCGACGGCGCGAAGGAGCTCGGGCAGCCGTTTCTCGGGCGTGACGCCGCCGAAGGCGCCGACGAGGACGGCGCCGTCGGGCACGCCGTGGCGCCGCCGGATCTCCGAGGACGACGCGGCGGGCGCCGGCGCCAGCGGGTCGGGGACGCCCATCGGGACGACGGCCACGTCCGCGCCGTGCGCCGCCTGCAGGCGCTGGGCCAGCTGCGGGCTGTGCACGGCGGCGAGCCGGGCGGCCCGCAGCACGAGGCGAACGTGCGGCCAGTGGGCGTACAGCGACCCGCCCAGGCCCGCCGCCACGAGGTGGGCGATGGCGGGCGGCGCGTCCGGGTGCATGGCCGCGAACTCCGCCAGGTAGTCGTCGAGACGCGGCCGGTAGCGCTGCAGGAGGGCGCGGGCCCGCGCCTGGTGGACCTGCGCGTCGTGCAGGACGACCAGGCCCGGGACGTTGAACAGGTAGCCCCACATGTAGTCGTGGCAGCGGGCGTTGCCCAGGTGGTACACCGCCAGGTCGTACGGCTGCCGGCGGCGCCGCCACACGAAGTCGCGGGCGTCGAGCGCGTCCAGGCGGCCGTCTCCGGCCTCGTCCAGCTCGGCGTAGACGTCCACGTGGAGGCCGCGGCCCCTCAGGACGGGGACGAGGTCCGCCGAATACGCAGCGATGCCGGAGGACGACGGCGGGATCGGACTGAACCACGCAAGCCGCGGCGGCCGACCGCCCACGGGTGGGAGCGGGGTCACGAGAACGCCACCAGAAGTGGTAGGTAGGGCGTTTGACTGGGTGTAGTGTCGTTGACTACCATCTAGCCGACTCTTGCGAAATCCTTCACAAGCGGCGACTCGACCGACGTAACACCGACGACAGGACACCTATGGAAGGCTGGGGCGGCGTCGCCATCATGGTCGCGATCGGCGTGGGGTTCGGGGTGGTGTCCGTCATCCTGTCCTTCTTCCTCGGTCCGCGGCATCCTACACCCGAAAAACTGGCGCCGTACGAATGCGGCATGCCCCCGGTGGGCGACGCCCGCGAGCGCCAGTCGGTCAAGTTCTACCTGATCGCCATGATCTTCCTGCTGTTCGACATCGAGGTCGCGTTCCTGGGCCCGTGGGCGATGGCGCTGCGCGATCTCGGCTGGACGGGCCTGGTGCAGATCACGGTGTTCTTTGCGATCCTGGCCGTTGCCTTCGCCTACGTCTGGCGCAAGGGCGTGCTCGACTGGGGGCCCGACAGCGATCCGGATTACAAGCGGCCGCCGAAGCCCGGCCCGGCCGCGGTGAAGAGATACTCCTATGGGACTCGAAGCTGAACTTCCCGACATCCCGGTCCTGACCACCACCGTCGAGAAGGTGGTGCAGTGGAGCCGGCGCTCCGCGATCTGGCCCGTCACCTTCGGACTGGCGTGCTGCGCCATCGAGATGATGGCCATGAGCTGCGGCCGCTACGACATCGCGCGCTTCGGCGCCGAGGTGTTCCGCGGCTCGCCGCGCCAGTCGGACCTGATGATCATCGCGGGGCGGCTGTCGCGCAAGATGGCCCCGGCGCTGCGCCGCATCTACGACCAGATGCCCGAGCCCAAGTGGGTGATCTCGATGGGCGCCTGCGCCTCCTGCGGCGGCGTGTTCGACAACTACTCGATCGTCCAGGGCTCGGACCAGGTCGTGCCCGTCGACGTGTTCATCCCGGGCTGCCCGCCGCGGCCCGAATCCGTGATCTACGGCATCGTGCAGCTGCAGAAGAAGATCGACGCCACGAAGCTGTCGGCGACGGCCTAGGGCGGCGCGATCCATGGACGCCCAGTCGATCATCGACCAGCTCGCGCCGCTCGTGCCGGACGCCGTCCTGGCTCCGTGCCCGGCGGCCGACGGCGACGTGACCCCGACGATCTGGGTCTCGGCCGCCCACGTCGTGCCCGTCGGCCTGGCGCTGCGCGACACGCCCGGCCTCGAGTTCCTCAGCTTCTCGAACGTCACCGCCGTGGACTTCGGCGACCGGCGGACGCCGCGGTTCGACGTCGTCTACCACGTCGTGTCCACGCACCGCCGCGCGCGCGTGCGGTTCAAGGCGCAACTGCGCGTGGACGAACCGATCGCGTCGATGACGGGCGTCTGGGCGGGCGCGGGCTGGTGCGAGCGCGAGGTGTACGACCTCTTCGGCATCGTGTTCGAGGGGCACTCGGACCTGCGGCGGCTCATGATGGCCGACGACTGGGTGGGGTACCCGCTCAGGAAGGACTACCCGGTCCAGGTTCGGAAGGACGCCCAGACCTACATGCCGCTGCAGGTCACGGCGGAGGAGTTCAGGGCGAACATGGAGCGCGACCGCCAGTCGCGGCCGCGTCCCAAGTAGACGATGGCGGGAGGCGAAGCGGCGCGCCGCGCGCTGGTGGTCGAGACGCTGCTGGCGGCCGCGCGACTGCACGCGTCGCTGGCGGAGGGCCCGGCGGTGGACGCGATTGCGCGGGCGGCCGACGCCCTCGTGAGCGTGCTGGGCGGAGGGGGGCGGGTGCTGGCGTTCGGCAACGGCGGCAGCGCCGCCGACGCGCAGCACTTCGTGGCGGAATTGGTGGGAAGGTTCGAGCGCGAGCGGCGGGGATGGCCGGCCGTCGCGCTCACGACGGACCCGAGCGTCGTGACGGCGGTGGCCAACGACTTCGGGTTCGAGGCGGTGTTCGCGCGGCAGGTGACGGCGCTCGGCCGGGCCGGGGACCTGGCGCTCGGCATCACGACGAGCGGCGAATCGCCGAACGTCGTGCGGGGGTTGGAGGCGGCGAAGGCCGCGGGGCTGCGGACGATCGCGCTCACGGGGAAAGACGGCGGGGCGGCGGGCCGCGTCGCCGAGGTGCACGTGCACGTCCCATCACCGGTGACGGCGCGGGTGCAGGAGGCGCACATGACGGTGCTGCACCTGCTCTGCGCCGCGGTCGATCGGGACATGGAAGGCTGAGGGGACGCTGTCCCCGGGATGGGTGAATGGCTGAAGTACGCACCGAGACCATGACCGTCAACATGGGGCCCCAGCACCCCAGTACGCATGGCGTGCTGCGGCTCGTGCTGGAGCTCGACGGCGAGACGGTCGTCTCGGTGTCTCCGACCATCGGCTTCCTGCACACGGGCATCGAGAAGACCGCGGAGCAGAAGAAGTGGCAGCAGGTGGTTCCGCTCGTCGAGCGCATGGACTACCTGGGCGCGCAGTCGAACAGCCTGGCCTACTGCCTGTCGGTGGAGAAGCTGCTCGGCATGGACGTGCCGCAGCGCGTCAAGGACATCCGCGTGCTCATCGCGGAGCTGCAGCGCATCAGCAGCCATCTCGTGTGGTTCGGCACGCACGGCATGGAAATCGGCGCGATCACGGCGATGCTCTACGCCTTCCGTGAGCGCGAGATCCTGATGAACCTGAACGAGCTGCTCGCCGGCTTCCGCTTCTTCCCGAGCTACATCCGGGTGGGCGGCCTGCGCGACGATCTCCCGCGCGGCTTCAAGGAGGCCGTCTTGGAGTTCCTCGACCGGTTCGTGCCGGCCAGCGGCTCCGGCAAGCTCGACGAGTACGAGACGCTGATCACGAAGAACCCGATCTGGCTCGACCGCACGCGCGGCGTCGGCACGATCAGCCTCGCCGACTGCCACCAGTGGGGCCTGTTCGGGCCGATCGCGCGGGCGGCGGGCAGCGACTACGACGTGCGGCGCGCGTTTCCGTACTCCGGTTACGAGACCTACGACTTCGACGTCATCGGCGCCAGCAACGGCGACGTGTACGACCGCTACCTGACGCGCGTCGCCGAGATGCGCGAGAGCGTCAAGATCTGCCGCCAGGCGCTGGAACGCATCGAGCCGGTGGGCGTCTACCAGGTGGCGGACCGCAAGGTCGCGCCGCCGCCGAAGGACGAGGTCTACACGGAGATGGAAGCGCTCATCCAGCACTTCCTGATCTACTCGCAGGGATTCAACGTGCCGGCCGGCGAGGCCTACGTGCCCGTCGAGGGCCCGCGCGGCGAGCACGGCTGCTATGTCGTGTCCGACGGCACGAACCGTCCCTGGCGCGTGCACATGCGCTCGCCCGGCCTGATGGCCAGCCAGGCCCTGCACAAGTTCGTCGTGGGCGGGATGATCGCCGACGTCGTGGCCGTCATCGGCTCGCTCGACGTCGTCATGGGAGACGTGGATCGATGAGTTTCCATCCCGCGATGCCGTACGGTTCCGAGCGCTGGCATCGCTCGGAACGCAAGACGCTGCCCGAGGGGCCGGACTTCGCCTTCACGCCCGAGCGCCGGGCGGAGTACGAGCGACTGGCCGCGCAGTACCCGCCCGAGCACCGGCGCTCGTCCGTGCTCTACGCGCTCTACCTCGCCCAGGAGCAGCAGGGCTACATCAGCGCGAACGCGGCCCGGCACGTCGCCGACGTGGTCGGCATCACGACGGCCGACGTCGAGGACGTCGTCAGCTACTACGTGATGTTCCACCGGACGCCGGTCGGCACCTACCTGCTGCAGGTGTGCACGACGCTGTCGTGCGCGCTGGCCGGCGCCGAGCGCGTGATCGAGCGCCTCGAGGAGGCGCTCGGCGTGACGTGCGGCGGCACCGACCCGTCGGGCCTGTTCACCATCCAGCAGATGGAGTGCCTCGGCGCCTGCGACAAGGCGCCCGTGATGATGGTGAACAACGAGCACTGGCACGAGTGCGTGACGCCGGACCAGGTGCCGGCGCTGCTCGACGGCATGCGCGCGAACGGCCTCAAGGCGCTCTCGGGCTGCCATCTCGACGTGGAGCACCGCACCGACGCGGCGGGGAAGACGACGGTGCCGGCACGGCCGGCGGCCGCCACGGACTACGAGCCGGTGCTCACGAAGTACGCCTACACGCCCGGCGGCAACACGCTGGAGCACTACGTGGCGCACCAGCAGGGGTACGACGGCCTGAAGAAGGCGCTCGCGATGACGCCCGATCAGGTGATCGAGACCGTGAAGGCGTCGGGCCTGCGCGGGCGCGGCGGCGCCGGGTTCCCGACGGGCCTCAAGTGGCAGTTCGTGGACAAGAAGTCGCCCAAGCCGAAGTACATCGTCTGCAACGCCGACGAGAGCGAGCCCGGCACCTTCAAGGACCACCTGCTGATGGAGCGCAACCCCCACCTGCTCGTGGAGGGGTGCCTCATCGGGTGCTACGCCATCGGCGCGAAGACCGCCTACATCTACATCCGCGGGGAGTTCTACCACCTGTTCCCGGCGCTGCAGAAGGCGATCGACGACGCCCGCGCCGCCGGCTACGTCGGCACGAACATCCTCGGTTCGGGCTTCGACTGCGAGGTCTACCTGCACCGGGGCGCCGGCGCCTACGAGGCGGGTGAAGAGACGGCGCTCCTCGACTCCCTCGAGGGCAAGCGGGCGCAGCCGCGCTTCAAGCCGCCGTTCCCGGCCGTGGCCGGCCTCTGGGGCTGCCCGACCGCCGTCAACAACGTCGAGACGCTGTGCAACGCGCCGCTGATTCTCACGCGCGGCGCGGAGTGGTTCGCGGCGCTGGGGCCGGAGAAGAACGGCGGGCCGAAGCTGTTCTGCATCAGCGGCCAGGTGAAGCGCCCGGGCGTCTACGAGGCGCCGATGAAGGTCACGCTGCGCGAGCTCATCGACCAGTACGCCGGCGGGATGCGCGACGGCCACACGATGAAGGCCGTGATCCCCGGCGGGTCGTCGGTGCCCCTCCTGCTGCCCGACCAGCTCGACATCCCGGCCAGCTTCGACGACGTGCAGAAGGCCGGCTCGCTCCTCGGGTCGGCCGCGATCATGGTCCTGGACGACACGGTGGACATGGTGTGGCTGGCCGAGAACCTCCTGCACTTCTACCGGCACGAGTCCTGCGGCAAGTGCACGCCCTGCCGCGAGGGCACCGACTGGCTGTACCGGCTGCTGCACCGGATGCTCAACGGCGAGGGCACGTCGAAGGACGTCGCCCTCCTGCAGAGCGTCGCGAGCCAGATCAACGGCAAGACGCTCTGCGCGTTCGGTGACGCCGCGGCCACGCCCGTGCTGACGACGCTCAAGCTGTTCAAGTCCGAATACGAGGTCTACGCGAAGGGCGATCGCCCCGCGGCGGCCGACTACCGCGCCAGCCAGCCCGCCGGCGCGCACCACTAGGGAACGGGGGCCGAGGCACTCACGTCATGCTCGACTTCGTCACGTCGCTCTTCCGTCCGCCCAACAACTGGTGGGTCGCCTACGCCGTGCTCGTCGGCGCGATCTTCATGGCGCTGCAGATCTCGGCGGCGGTGATGGTCTACTTCGAGCGCAAGGTGTCCGCCTGGATGCAGCAGCGCTACGGCCCCTGGCTGGTCGGCCCGGCCGGCACGCTGCAGCCCATCGCCGACATCGTGAAGCTCTTCTTCAAGGAGGAGCTGCAGCCGAAGGCCGCGGATCGGATTCTGTTCTCGCTGGCCCCCATCATCTCGGTCGCCACCTGCTTCATCGCCTTCGCGCCCGTGCCGTTCGGCGCGACGACGACGCTCTTCGGCTGGCTCGACGAGCCGATCGCCCTGCAGATCGCCGACCTGAACGTCGGCGTCCTGGTGGTGTTCGCGGTGGCGTCGATCGGCGTCTACGGCATCGTCATCGCCGGGTGGGCGAGCAACTCGAAGTACTCCCTGCTGGGGGGGCTCCGCAGCTCGGCGCAGATGATCAGCTACGAGCTGGCCTACGGCATGGCCCTGGCCACCGTGATCGTGCTGGCCGGCTCCATGTCGTTCCGGGAGATCGTCGACGCCCAGGCGGGGTACTTCAGCTACCTGGCGCTGCCCAGCATCCCGCTCCCGTCGTTCATCCCGCGCTGGAACGTCTTCGCGATGTTCCCGTTCGGCTTCATCGCCTTCCTGCTCTTCTTCACGGCGGGCGTCGCCGAGACCAACCGCGCGCCGTTCGACTTCCCCGAGGCCGAGCAGGAGCTCGTGGCCGGATACCACACCGAGTACAGCTCCATGCGCTTCGCCATGTTCTTCATGGCCGAGTACATCAACATGGTCACGGTCTCGGCCGTGGCCGTGAACCTCTTCCTGGGCGGCTGGCACGGTCCGTTCCTGCCGCCCGAGTACGGCTGGGTGTGGTTCCTGCTGAAGACCGCCGTCCTCCTGTTCGTGTATCTGTGGCTGCGGTGGACGCTGCCGCGCGTGCGCTACGACCAGCTGATGTCGCTCGGGTGGAAGGTGCTGCTGCCGGTGGCCACGCTGAACCTGCTCGCCGTCGCCGCGGGGGTGATCGCCTTTGGCCTTTGATCTGGTGCTCTTCTACCTGTTCGCCGCCATCACGGTGGGCGGGTCGCTGCTGGTCGTGGGCCAGCGCAACCCCGTCTACAGCGTGATGGCCATCGTCGGGGCGTTCTGCGGCCTGTCCGGGCTGTACGTGCTCCTCGAAGCGCCGTTCGTCGCCGTCGTGCAGATCATCATCTACGCCGGCGCCATCCTGGTCCTGTTCCTGTTCACGGTGATGCTCCTCAACGCCTCGCGCGAGGACGGCGCGGAGTGGGACCGGACGCACCCCTACTACCGGCCCGGTCCGACGCGCGTCGGCGGCGTGCTGGCCGTGGCGCTCCTGGGGCAGCTCGTCTGGGCCGTCACGCGGCTCGGGAGCGGCGTGGGCCTCGCCGAGCAGCAGCCGGCGGCCTCCAGCGTCAGGCTGCTGGGCCGCGTGCTCTTCACCGACTACATGTTCGCCTTCGAAGTGACCTCCATCCTGATCATCGCCGCCATGGTGGGCGCCGTCGTGCTGGCGGGGAAGCGGGGGAACTGACGTGGTTCCGATCACCCACTACCTCGTGCTGTCGGGCATCCTGTTCGCCATCGGCACCGCCGGCGTCTTCCTGCGCCGGAACGTCATCACCCTGCTCCTGTCGGTCGAGGTGATGCTCAACGCCGTGAACCTCTCGTTCGTCGCGTTCGGCCGGCAGTTCGGCACCGTCGACGGGCAGATCATCACGTTCTTCGTGATGACCGTGGCGGCGGCCGAGGCCGCCGTCGGCCTGGCGATCGTCATCGCGCTCTTCCGCCACCGGGAATCGCTCAGTCCCGAGGCGTTCACGAACCTCAAGTGGTGACGCCGTGCTCGCGCTGATTCCGCTCCTCCCGTTCCTCGGTTTCCTGGTCAACGCCAGCGTCGGCCGGCGTCTATCGAAGGGGATTGCCGGCGGCCTCGCGTCGGCCGTGATGGTCGCGTCCTTCGTCGTGTCCGCGCTGCAGGTGATGGCGCTCGCCGGCCTGCCCGAGGATCGCCGCGAGATCGCCCAGACCCTCTTCACGTGGATCCGATCGGGCGACTTCGCGCTCGACCTGACCTTCCGGCTGGACCCGCTCTCGGCCGTGATGATCCTGGTCATCACCGGCATCGGCTCGCTCATCCATATCTACTCCACGGCGTACATGCACGAGGAGACGGACAGCGAGTTCGCCCGGTACTTCTCGTACCTGAACCTGTTCGTGTTCTTCATGCTCCTGCTGGTGCTGGGCTCGAACTTCCTGGTCATGTTCGTGGGCTGGGAGGGCGTCGGCCTCTGCTCCTACCTGCTCATCGGCTACTACTACGTGAAGAAGTCGGCGGGGGACGCGAGCAAGAAGGCCTTCATCGTGAACCGCGTCGGCGACTACGCCTTCGTGCTGGGCACGCTGCTGGCGTTCGTGACCTTCGGGTCGCTCGACTTCCAGATCATCGCGGCCAAGGCCACGCCCATGGCGCCCGAGGCGGCGTTCGGCACGTTGAGCCTCATCACCCTCCTCCTGTTCGTGGGCGCGACCGGCAAGTCGGCGCAGATTCCCCTCTACACCTGGCTGCCGGACGCCATGGAAGGCCCGACGCCCGTGTCGGCCCTCATCCACGCCGCGACGATGGTGACCGCGGGCGTCTACATGATCGGCAGGAACGCCGTCCTCTTCTCGCACGCGCCCCTCACGCTGGACGTGATCGCCGTGGTGGGCGTGGCGACGGCCCTGTTCGCCGGCACGATCGGGCTCGTCCAGAACGACATCAAGCGCGTGCTGGCCTACTCGACGGTCTCGCAGCTCGGCTACATGTTCCTGGCGATGGGCGTCGGCGCCTTCGGGGCCGGCATCTTCCACCTCTATACGCACGCGTTCTTCAAGGCCTGCCTCTTCCTCGGCTCCGGCGCGGTCATCCACGCCCTGCACGGCGAGCAGGACATCCGGCACATGGGCGGCCTGAAGCGGCACCTGCCCATCACCTACTGGACGTTCTTCGTGGCGTCCCTGGCCATCGCGGGCGTGCCGCTCCTGGCGGGCTTCTTCTCGAAGGACGAGATCCTCTTCGAGACGTTCAACCACGGACACGGGCTCCTATGGACGGTGGGCGCCATCACGTCGCTGCTGACGGCGACCTACATGTTCCGGCTCGTCTTCCTGACGTTCCACGGCGAGCGCCGGGCGGCCCCGGCTGACGCCCACGGCCACGCCCCCGCACACGGGGCCGGGGCGCACGGCCGCGACGACCACGGCCACGGCGGTCACGGGCACGGCGGGCTGCACGACGCGCCGCCCGCGATGGCGCTCGCGCTCGTCGTGCTGGCCGTGGGATCGGTCTTCGCCGGCTACGTCGGCGTGCCGCACGCGCTCGGCGGCCACAACTCGCTCGCGGAGTGGCTGCGCCCGTCGTTTGCCGCCACGGCCAGCGCGCTGGCCGAGTGCAACGTGCCGGTCGCCCTGCCGGGCGCGCCGGCCGGAATGACGCTGGCGGAGTGCAAGCCCGGCGACGCCGTGCCCGCGGTGGCGTCCATGGCCCAGACCTCGGCCGAACGGGCCGTGCCCGCGGCGGCGCAGGCGGGCGAGCCCGCCGAGTCCGCGCAGGCCGGGGAGGAACACGGGGAGGCCGGCGAGACGGCGCTCGAGTTCACGCTCATGGGCGTGTCGTCGCTCATCGCCGTCATCGGCATCGGCCTCGCGGCGTTCCTCTGGCTGAAGAACCCCTCGATTCCGGCGTCGCTCGCCGCGCAGTTCCCGGGCCTCCACCGGCTGCTTCTGAACAAGTACTACGTGGACGAGCTCTACGACGCGGCCATCGTCCACCCGATCCAGACGGCATCCACGCAGGGCCTCTGGAAGGTGGTCGACGCGCGCGTGATCGATGGCGCCGTCAACGCCGCCGGCTACGTGGTGGCCGGGGCCAGCGCCGTCCTCCGGCTGTTCCAGACCGGGTCGGTGCGCAGCTACGCCGCCTCCACCTTCGTGGGCGTCGTGCTGATTCTGGGGTACTACCTGTGGAGATGATCGGACTGGTGCGTTCATGCTGACCCTGCTCATCGCCCTGCCGCTCGTGAGCGGGATCCTGCTGGCCGCGGTGCCGAACCGCGACGGGTCGAAGGACCAGGCCGTGCGCTGGACGGCCCTGGCGGCCTCGCTGCTGCCGTTCGTGGTCTCGCTGGCGGTCTGGGCGTCGTTCGACGCCTCGCCGGACGCGGCGGCGTTTCAGTTCACCGAGCGGCACGCCTGGATCCCGACCTTCGGCATCGAGTACTCGCTGGGCCTGGACGGCATCAGCCTGATGCTCGTCGTGCTCACCACGTTCCTGACGCCGATCGCCCTCCTCACCTCGTGGGAGTCGATTCACGAGCGCGTGAAGGAGTTCTCGGTCTTCATGCTGCTGCTCGAAGCCGCCATGATCGGCGTCTTCGTGTCCCTCGACCTCTTCCTCTTCTACGTGTTCTGGGACTTCATGCTCATCCCGATGTACTTCCTCATCGGGATCTGGGGCTACGACCAGCGGCTGTACGCGTCGATCAAGTTCCTGCTCTACACGATGGCCGGGTCGGTGCTGATGCTCATCGCCATCATCGGCGTCGCGTGGCTGCACCAGCAGGCCACGGGGCAGTATTCGTTCGACCTGCTGCGCCTCTACGAGCTGCGCGTGCCGGAGCACCTCCAGTACTGGTTCTTCCTCGCGTTCGCCGTCGCCTTCGCCATCAAGGTGCCGCTCTTCCCGTTCCACACGTGGCTGCCCGATGCCCACGTCCAGGCCCCGACGCCGGGCTCGGTGATCCTGGCCGGCGTGCTGCTGAAGATGGGCGGCTACGGCCTGGTGCGGTTCGCGATCCCGCTCTTCCCCGAGGCGGCGCTGGGCTTCGCGCCGCTCCTGGCGACGCTGTCGGTCATCGCCATCGTCTACGGCGCGCTCGTGGCCATGGTGCAGCCGGACATGAAGAAGCTGGTGGCCTACTCGTCGGTCAGCCACATGGGATTCGTCGTGCTCGGCATCGCCGCCATGAACGTCCAGGGCATCCAGGGCGCGACCTACCAGATGCTCGCGCACGGCATCAGCACGGGCGGGCTCTTCGCCGTGGTCGGGATGCTCTCGGACCGCCGGCACACCCGGCTCATCTCGGAGTTCGGCGGCCTGAAGGCCGTGATGCCCCGGCTGACCGCGGCGTTCCTGCTCATCACGCTCGCCTCGGTGGGGCTGCCCGGCATGAACGGCTTCGTCGGCGAGTTCCTCATCATGCTCGGCACGTTCCGCTGGCAGCCCCGCTTCGTGGTGGTCGCCGGCCTGGGTGTGATCCTGTCGGCGGTCTACATGCTGTGGATGTTCCAGCGGGTCTACTACGGCGCGGTCACGAACGAGGAGAACCGCCACCTTCCCGACCTGAACGTGCGCGAGTGGGCCGTCGTGGGGCCGCTGTGCGCGATGGCCATCCTGATGGGCGTGGTGCCCAACATCTTCCTGGCGCCGATGGAGCCGGCCGTGGCGCGGCTGGTGCAGCGCATGGAGGCGCGCGAGCCCATGCGGGTGGACGCGGGCTGGCGCTCCTGGTTCTCGCCCGCGGCCCCGGCGGCCGGGCGCGCCATGACGAGCGGGGGCAAGTAGGCGATGGACACCAGCACGTTCGACGCCATCATTCCCGTGCTCTGCGTCTCGCTCGCGGGCCTGTTCGTGATGCTCGCGGAAGCCTTCCGCTCCAAGGGCGAGAAGATGCCCGTCGGCGGGCTGGCCCTCATCGGCCTCGTCGGCGCCGGGGTGGCGTCGGTGCTGCTCTGGGGGCGCAACACCCACAGCTTCGGCGTGGTCACGGCCGACAACTTCTCGCTCTTCGTGAACCTCGTGCTCGTCGTCATCGGCATCCTCACCGTGGTCTTCTCCGGCGACACCGCCGAGCGTGACGGGCTGCCGACGAGCGAGTACTACGCGCTCGTGCTGTTCGCCATCGTCGGCATGATGCTGATGGCGCAGGCGACCGATCTCCTGCTGCTGTTCCTGGCGCTGGAGACGATGTCGATCGCCGTCTACGTGCTGACGGGCCTGCGCCGCGACCAGCCGAACGCCTCGGAGGCCGCCTTCAAGTACTTCCTCCTGGGAGCGTTCGCCAGCTCGTTCTTCCTCTACGGCATCGCCTTCATCTACGGCGTCACCGGGACCACCCATCTCGAGCGCGCCGGCGCCGCCATCGCCGCGCAGTCGATGTCGGACAACCCGATGCTGCTCGTGGCCGTGGGGTTGCTGATCGTGGGCTTCGCCTTCAAGGTGTCCGCCGTGCCGTTCCACATGTGGTCGCCCGACGCCTACGAGGGCGCCCCGGCCGTGGTGACGGGCTTCATGTCCACGGGGGTGAAGGCGGCGGCGGTCGCGGCCTTCGCCCGCGTCTTCCTCTCGGCGCTCGGGCCGGTCGTGGACGACTGGACGCCCGTGCTCTGGGCGATCGCCGCCGCCACCATGATCGTGGGCACGGTGGTGGGCGTGTCGCAGACCAGCATCAAGCGCATGCTGGCCTACTCCAGCATCGCGCACGCCGGCTACCTCATGGTGGCGATCATCGCCGGCAACGACATCGGCAAGGCGTCGCTGCTGTTCTACCTGGCAGCCTATGCCGTCACCAACGTGGGCGCGTTCGGGATCATCGCGCTCCTGGGCTCGCGGGACCGCGCGAACGACGAGCTCCGGGACTACGCGGGCCTGGCGAAGTCGCACCCCGGGATCGCGGCCCTGATGACGGTGTTCCTGCTCTCGCTCGGGGGCTTCCCGCCGACAGCGGGCTTCATCGCGAAGTGGTACACGTTCAGCGCCGCGGTGAGCGAGGGGTATTACTGGCTGGCCATCATCGGCGTGCTCTCGTCGGTCGTGTCGGTGTACTTCTACCTGCGCATCGTGGTGATGATGTACATGTCGGAACGCGACGCGCGCCCCGTGCCGCCGCCGGTGGGCCGCATGGCCCTGGCGGGTCTCGTCGCGTCGGTGCTCGCGGTCCTCTACCTGGGCGTGCTGCCGGCGGGCGTCATCGCCTGGGCCGAGCAGTCGATCGCCACGATCTTCTAGCCGTCGGTGTCGCTGCCCTGGCGGCGCGGCCCCGGGGCCCGCGCCTGGAGCCCGTCGGCCGTCAGGACCGCGGCGAGGAGGTCGTCCTGCGCCGGGTCCACCGTCCGCAGATCGAGGACGACGGCGCCGTCCTGAATCCTCGCGATGACGGGTGGGTCGAGCGTCCGCAGCCAGGCCTCGAGGCGATCCGCGCTCCAGCCGTCGCGGCCGACTCGCACGAGCGTCGTCGGCACGGCCACGCCCGGCGCGCTCCCGCCGCCAATGGCCGAGTCGCCGGGCACGGTCGCGGCGTCCCAGCCAGTCGAGGCAAGGCGCGCGGCGAGCGCGCCGGCCCTCGCCGCGATGACGGCGGTGGGGGCGTGGAGCATCCGGAGCACCGGGACGCCCTCGTGCGCGCGCCCGGCGCGGTGATCGAGCAGCGTGCCCTCGAGGGCGGCGTAGGTCAGCTTGTCCACGCGGAGCGCGCGCATCAGCGGGTGCCGGCGCAGGCGATCGACGAGCGCGCGCCGGCCCAGCACCAGGCCCGCCTGCGGGCCGCCCAGCATCTTGTCGCCGCTCACGGCCACGAGGTCCACGCCGGCCGCCAGCGACGCCTGCACGGTGGGCTCCCAGCCGGAGGCCGCGTCCACGTTGCCGGAGCCGAGGTCCTGGACGACGGCGACGCCCGCGACGTGCGCCGCGGCCACGAGGTCGGGCAGGGCCGGCCGTTCGGTGAAGCCCTCCACGCGGAAGTTGGAGGGGTGCACCGCCAGGACGAGGCCCGTGGCCGGGCCCAGGG
This sequence comes from Vicinamibacterales bacterium, assembly GCA_050187355.1. GTDB lineage: Bacteria > Acidobacteriota > Vicinamibacteria > Vicinamibacterales > UBA2999 > CADEFD01. The sequence continues at coordinate 34,718 of JBFWXO010000020.1, read as the reverse complement.
CCGCCACGTAGTCGGAGAGCCGCGTCCGGTTCGTCGTGCCGACCTCGCGGAGCACGGCTCCCGACTGGCTCAGGATGTCCGGCACCCGGAAGCCTCCGCCGATCTCCACGAGCTCGCCGCGTGAGATGAGCACCTCGCGGCCGCGCGCCAGCGCGGCCAGGACGAGCAGCATGGCCGCGGCGTTGTTGTTGACGACGACGGCGGCCTCGGCGCCCGTGAGGGAGGTGAGCAGGCCCTCGGCGTGCACCGCCCGCGACCCGCGCGATCCGGCCGCAAGGTCGTACTCCAGCGTGGCGTATCCGCCGGCCACGGCGGCGACGCGGGCCAGCGCGCGCGCACTGAGCGGCGCCCGGCCGAGGTTGGTGTGGATGACCACGCCGGTGGCATTCACGACGGGCCGCAGGGTGCCCGTCTCGGCCGCGGCCAGGGCGGCCCCCGCCTGGGCCACGATCGCGTCGTCGAGTCCGGGGCCGTCGCTCGCCGCACCGGCCGCCATGAGGCCCCGCTGCCGCGTGACCGCCGCGCGGAGGGCGTTGGTGGCCGCCTCCCGGCCGTGGCGGGCCACGAGCGCGTGCACGGACGCGAGTTGCAGGAGCCGATCGATGGACGGCAGGGCGCGGAACTCGGCCATCTTGCGAGGGGTGGCCGTTCAGGATACCATCACGAACTCACGCGTTCGCGAAGCGCGTCCGCGTGACGCGATGTCCGAGCCACCCGCCTCCGCGCCCGCAGTGCCGACGCGTCGCCCCCTCGAGCGTTTCTGGCCCTACGTCGAGCTCGCCGAGGCTCCTTCGCAGGAGGAGCTGGCGGCGCTGGACCCCGAGCTGCACGCCGCGCTCTTCGGCGCGCGCGACCTGCCGTTCTCCTTCACGCTCGTCTTCCCCGATTTCGAGGGCGACCGGTTCGCCCGTGCGCTGGCGCTCGCGCAAGCGGCGCCCGAGTACCGCGTGACGGGCAGCGGCGCGTCGCGCCGCCATCGCGCGCGGTACTTCACCGCCGACGGCCGGGCGCTGCGCGACCTCTATGCCCTGATCGGCGATCGCCCCGAGTCGGAGGTCCTGATCGACGATCGTCCCGTGCCGTTCGCCCGCGAGCTCTGGCTTCCGCTGCTGTACCTGCAGCTCCTCGACTGACCATGGCCGCCCCGACGACCCAGTTCGATCGGCAGCTGCGGGAGCTGGAAGCCGAGATGAAGCGGCTCGAGGTGGAATACAACCTCTTCTTCGCGGGCCGGCTGCCGAAGCTGCCGTGGGACACCCGGGCGCGGGTGGAATCGCTGATCAAGCAATACGACCGGATGCACATCCAGAACACGGCCGAACGCTTCCGCTTCCAGGGGCTGCAGGCGCGGTTCAGTTCGTTCTGCGAGCTGTGGGAACGCCACCTCAAGTCACGCGAAGGCGGCAGGCCGGGCGTCCGGGGCCGGGCAGGAGGCGCGGCGTCGCCACCGGTTTCGGCCCCGACGCCCCCGGTTCGCAGTCAGTCGCCCGGGCCGGAGGTCGTGACGCTTCGCGACCCAGGGGACGCGGAGTCGGTCCGGCAGCTGCACGAGCGCCTGAACGAGGCGCGGCGCGGGACCGGAGAGGCCGAGGTGCCGTTCGACCGGTTCCAGGAGGTCGTGCGCGCGCAGTTCAGCAAGCTGTCGAAAGATGGCGCGAAGGTGGACTTCAAGGTGGGGGCGAAGGACGGCCGGGTGACGTTCACGGCCAAGCCGACATCCGGCGCCGACGACGACGCGGATGAGTAGGGCGGGTGCAGGGATGGGCGCGGAGGGGGCGCCGGCCGTTGCAGCCGGCGCCTTCGTGGTTCAGTGAGCTCAGACGAGCTGGACGTTGCCGGCCTGCGGCCCCTTCGGGCCATCGACGATCTCGAACTCCACGCCCTGACCTTCCTCGAGCGACCGGAAACCCGAGCCCTGGATCGCCGAGTAGTGCACGAACACGTCGCTGCCGCCCTCACGCTCGATGAATCCGTAGCCCTTGGCGTTGTTGAACCACTTGACCTTGCCTGTAATGCGCATCGCTGTTCGTCCTGACTTGCGGCTTTCGCCACCTTACGATCGGCCCCTGATCCGCAGGGATCCGAGGCCACGAAAAAAGGCCGCGCGTTTGCGGCCTTTTGCCTTCCTCACGGGAAACGCACCAAGGATGATACCGATGCGTGTCTCCGAGTGTCAATGCCTGTCTCGTTGTTTCATGCTCCGGGGCCCGTCGGCCCCCAGCCCTGTCCGGTGAGTCTCGAGAATGCCCCCAATGCGCCGTGCCCTGCTCAGTGTGTCCGACAAGACTGGCCTCATCGACTTCGCCCGCGGCCTGCACGCCCGGGGGTTCGAGCTCGTCTCGACGGGCGGAACCGCCTCAGCCATCGCCGCCGCGGGCCTCGCCGTGACGAACGTGGCGCAGGTGACGGGTTTTCCCGAGATGATGGACGGCCGGGTCAAGACCCTGCACCCGGCCATTCACGGCGGCATCCTCGCGCGCCGTGGTGACCCGGACGACCTGGCCGCGGCCCGCGCGGCCGGCATCGGCCTCATCGATCTCGTGGCCGTCAACCTCTACCCGTTCGCGAAGACCGCCGCCGATCGGTCGGCCGGCGTGGCCCAGCTCATCGAGCAGATCGACATCGGCGGGCCGAGCATGGTCCGGGCTGCCGCCAAGAACTTCCGCGACGTGCTCGTCGTCGTGGATCCGGCCGACTACGGCCGCGTGCTCGAGGCGCTCGACGGGGATGCCGGCGAGGCCTTCCGCTTCGACCTGGCCCGCAGGGCCTTCGCCCACACGGCGGCCTACGACGCCACGATCGCCGAGGAACTGGAAGCGGTTCAGTACGGCAGCGAGCCCGGGGCCCCTGCCACACGGGGGGCCGTTCCGCTGGCGCCGGCGGCCCTCATCGTCCGGGCCTCGAAGGTCCGAGACCTCCGCTACGGCGAGAACCCGCACCAGGCGGCCAGCTGGTACGCCGTGGGCGGCGGGGAAGGCCTGGGCCGGCCGGTGGTGGTCCAGGGCCGGGAGCTGTCGTACACGAACCTGCTCGACCTGGACGCCGCCGCGCGAATCGCGCTCGAGTTCGACGCGCCCGCCGCGGCCGTCATCAAGCACACGAACCCGTGCGGCGTGGCGCTGGGCACGTCGGCGGCCGATGCCTACGAGCGTGCGCGGGACGCCGACGCGCTGTCGGCGTTCGGCGGCATCGTCGGATTGAACCGGCCCATCGACGTGGCGACGGCGCGGGTCCTCACCTCCACCTTCATCGAGGCGGTGGTCGCGCCCGCCGTGGACGACGACGCGCGCCCGGTGCTGGCCTCGAAGGCGAACATGCGCGTCGTCGTGGCCGACATGGCGCCGTTCCGGGCGCCCGCGTCCGCCGGCCTGCGTCGCGAGGTGCGCTCGGTGCTCGGCGGCCTGCTCGTGCAGGCGCGCGACGTCGTGGAGGAGGCGTACGCCCCCTGGCCGGCCGGGGACGTCCGCGTCGTGACCCGCCGCGCGCCGACCGAGGCGGAGTGGGCGGCCCTGCGCTTTGCGTGGCAGGTGTGCGCGCACGTCAAATCGAACACGGTGCTGTTCGCCGAGCGCGATCGCACGCGCGCCATCGGCGCGGGCCAGACGAGCCGCGTGGATGCCGTGAAGCTCGCCGCGGCGAAGGCGGGCGGGTGGGGGCCGCAGGACGGACCCGTGCTGGCCGGCACCGTGGCGGCCTCCGACGCGTTCTTCCCGTTTCGCGACGGCCTGGACGCCGTCGCCGCCGCCGGCGCGACCGCGGTCGTGCATCCCGGCGGATCGGTGCGTGACGCGGAGGTGGTGGCCGCGGCCGACGAGCACGGGCTCGCGATGGTCCTCACCGGCCGCCGGCACTTCCGGCACTGACCCGGCGCGTCACACGCGGGCGCGCAGCTCGTCGAGCGTGGCCACCGCCGTGCCGAAGCGCGTCACGACGATGCCCGCGGCGGCGGTCGCCAGCCACGCGGCCTCGGCCGACGTCGCGCCCGCGCCCAGGGCCGCGCCGAGCGTGGCGATGACGGTGTCGCCGGCGCCGGTCACGTCGGCCACCTCGCGGGCCGTGGCCGGCAGGTGGCCCTCGCCGGCGCCGTCGGTGAGCCACATGCCCTGTTCACCCAGGGTGATGAGCACCCCGTCCACGCGCAGGGACTCCCGCAGCTCGCGCGCGGCGCTGCGCGCGTCGGCGAGGGTCCGGATCCGCCGCCGGCTGCCCGCCTCCGCTTCGCCGTGGTTCGGCGTGACCAGCGTCGCGCCCGCGTACAGCGCCAGGTGCGGCACCTTGGGATCCACGAGGAGCGGCACCCGGCGCGCGCGGACGGCGGCCACCACCCGGGCCATCAGGCCGGCGGTGACGGCGCCCTTCAGGTAGTCGGACACCACCACGGCGTCCGCGGTCTCGATGGCCGGCAGGAGCCGGGCCGCCAGGGCGCGTTCGATCTCGGCCGGGACGTCGTCGGTGCGCTCGACGTCCACGCGGGCCACCTGCTGGTGCCGCGTCGTCGCCAGGCGCGTCTTCCTGGTCGTCGGGCGGTCCGGATCCGTGATGAGCCCGGTGGCCGGCACGCCGCGGGCCTCGAGCAGACCCCGCAGCTCGCCCGCCGCCGCGTCGTCGCCCGCCACGCCCACGAGCGTGACGCGGGCGCCCAGCGCCACGACGTTGCCGGCGACGTTGGCCGCGCCGCCGGGCAGGCTGAACTCGCGCTCGAGCTCGACCACCGGGACCGGCGCCTCCGGCGAGATGCGCATGACCTTGCCGATCATGAAGTGGTCGAGCATCACGTCCCCGACGACCACCACGTGCACACCGCTGACGGCGTCCAGGATCGCGCGCGCGCGGTCGGACGGCACCTCGACGAGCATGGGCCCCTCCGTCACGGCAGGCCTCCGTCGCGGTCGGCCGCGAAGGGCGCCGTGATCAGGACGAGGAACAGCATCAGGAACTCCGAGTCGCCGAAGTTGTATTCGAACATGCCGGCCGCGAGCATCGCCGCGAGCGCGGCGAGGCCGCCGGCCGCCAGGGCCGGGGCGCGGGTGCGCCGCAGCCGTTCCCACAACCCTCGCGCCGCCGCGGCAATGAACCAGAGCCAGGCGGCGAGGGCCGGGAGGCCGCGTTCGGCCGCGATCTGCATCGGGACGTTGTGCAGATGCGGATTGGACGGCTGCACGGCCCACGGCACCCGGTACCGGGGGTACACGCGCTCGACCATGTCCGGCCCCACGCCCGCCAGGGGGTGATCGTGGACCATCGCGCGTCCCGCCTCGAGCATCGCCAGGCGATCGCGCCCGGTCGGGTCGTTCCTGTCGAACATCGAGTAGACGCGGTCGGTGACGGCCGCGGGCGCGAAGGCCACGACGACGGCCACGACGATCGGCAGCACGCCGACCAGGCGCCGGTCCTTCAGGAGGAACAGCGTCCCGACGCCGGCGAAGACGCCCACCCAGGCGCTGCGCGTGAGGGTGAGCGCGAGGCTCGTGGCCAGCGCCGGCATCGCGACGGCCGCCCAGCCCCGATCGCGGACGTCGTACAGGAGCCGCGCCACGCCCGCGCACACGACCAGCATGAGCGTCCCCGAGTAGGTCATCCAGTGCGAGAGCGTGCCTTGCGGCCGGCGGCCCAGCCCGCCGTAGTGCAGCACCCCGTACTGCACGATGCCCACGAGCGCGCTCGCGGCGCCGACCATCAGTGCCACGGTCACGAGCGTGCGGGCGCGCGGGCCGCGCGCGAACTCGAAGACGATCGGCACCAGCAGGAAGAGGAGCACCTGCTTGGTGTCGGGCACGCTGATCGCGGGGTCCCGCGACACGGCGGCCGAGAGCATCGTGAGGGCGGCATAGACCGTGAGCGGCACGGCGAAGCGCGGCAGCGCCGGCATGCCGGCCACCCCCACCCGCGTCACCCAGGCCAGGCCGGCCACGGCGACGGCGGTTTCGGCCACCGCGATGGACAGCTGCTGGGCCGCCACCGCGACGAGCAGCGCCCACCAGCCGATGCGATCGAGGCGTTCCGCCGAGGCCATCGGCGCGGCGGCCACCGCGACGCTGCTCACGACGCGGTCCTCAGCGCCCGCCGCGCGGCGTCGATCACCCGCTCGGGCGCGATCGTGGCCAGGCACCGGAAGTCGCCGGGGACGCACACGCGCTGGTGGCAGGGCCGGCAGGGAAGGGGGCCGGGTTCGACGGCCTCGGCAGGCACGTCCGTGTCACGCCACGGCATCGAGCGGGCCGGAAGCGTGGGCCCGAACAACGCGACGACCGGGACCCCGGTGGTCGCCGCGACGTGAAGCGGTCCCGAGTCCCCGCCGATGAAGAGCTGCGCGTCCGCCATGATGACCTGGAGCTCCTCGAGGGACGGCTCGCCGCAGCGCACGATTGCGGCTGCGGCGTCGCCGGCCAGGCGCCGCGCCTCGTCGGCGACGGCGACGGCCGCGTCCGCCTCGGACGGCCCGGCCGTGATCATAATGCGGCGCCGCGGATCGTCGAGGGCCAGCGCGGCGGCGACCCGGGCGAAGGCCTCGCGAGGCCAGCGGCGGAACGGGTTGCTGGCGCTGACGTGGATGACCACCCGCCGGTGCGCCGCGGCCACGCCCGCGGCGGCGAGCCGGCGGGCCGCGGACTCGCGCGCGCCGGGACCGGCGATCATCCGTACGGGATCGCCGGCCGGCGTCGGCGGGTCGATGCCCAGGGGGAGGAGGAGATCCCACTGGTTCAGCACGGAGTGCCGGGGCGGGACCAGATCGGGCTGCCAGGGGACGCGGGTGGTGTAGCAGACGCGCCGGGCCGGGATGTCGTAGCCGATCCGGCGCGGCGCCCTGGAGGCCCACACGAGCCACGCGCTCCGGGGACCGCCGTGGAAATCGATGGCGACGTCGTAGCGCGCGCGGCGCAGGCGGCCGGCGAGCGCGAGATCGTAGCGGAGGCGCGCGAGCCCCGACGGGCGCTCCGCTTCGATGACGGCATCGAGGTCGGGCGAGTGGCGCACGATGGGGGCGGCGGCGGGTTCGACGAGGTAGTCGAGACGCGCCTCGGGGAAGCGTCGTCGCAGCGCGTGCACGGCCGGCGTGGTGAACACCACGTCGCCGACCAGACGCAGGCGGACCAGGAGGATTCTCAGGACTCGACCGTCGCCTCGTCGAGCAGCATCACCGGGATGTCGTCCTTGATCGGGTACACGCGGTGGCACGACTCGCACTTCAAGGCGGTGCCGTCCTTCACCAGGACCACCCGTGTCTTGCACGCGGGACAGGCGAGGATCTCGAGCAACTCCGCGTCGATCGGCATGGTGGAGGGAGTATAGCGCGGCCTCCCGGACGTCGAGCCGGCGCGCTCGAAATGTGAAAAGATGCTGGCATGACGTTGCGACGTGCCGTGGTCGCCCTGCTCGTGCTCGTGGCCGGCCGCCCCGTCGCGGCGCAGGGCACCGGCACCCCGGCTCAACCGGCCGCGTCGCCATCCAGTTCGGCTGCGGCGATGTACGAGTTCCTGCTCGCACGCCGCGCGGAGGGCCGCGACGACGTCGAGACCGCCGAGGCAGGGCTGCGGCGGGCGATCGCCCTCGACCCCAAGTCCGCGGAGCTCCAGGCCGAACTCGGCGCCTTCTACGTCCGGCAGAACCGCGCGGCCGACGCGGTGGCCGCCGCCGAGCGCGCGGTGGCGCTCGATCCCGACGTCGAGGAAGGTCACCGCGTTCTCGGGCTCGTGAATGCGGCATGGGCCGACGGCATCGTCGAGGGCCCGGCGGGGGGCAGCGAGGCGTCCTGGCGCGACACCGCCATCACCGAGCTGCAGAAGCTCGTCGGCACGCCCACGATGGCCACCGATCTCGGCCTGCAGATGACCTACGCGCGCCAGCTCGTGGCCGCCGAGCGCTTCGCCGACGCAGTGCCCGTGCTCGAACGGCTCGTGTCGCAGACCGGCCCGGCAGGCGAGCCCGCCTCGGTCCTCGCCGAGGCCCACCGCGCGCTCGGACAGTTCGATCGCGCCGAGGCCGTCCTGGAGCGCGCCGCCGAGGTCAATCCGCGCTACTACCTCGCCCTGGGTGACGTCTACGAGCGGCAGCGCAAGTACGAAGAGGCGGCGGACGCCTTCGACAAGGGCGCCCGCGTCCTGAAGACCAGGGGGCGGGAGCTCAAGCTGCGACGAGGGGCGGCGCTCCTGAACATCCCCGGCGGCAAGGGCGTCGATCGCGCCATCGCGGAGCTGACGGAGTACGTGACCGGCGCGCCGAAGGACGCGGCCGCGCACTACCTGCTGGCCCGGGCCTACGAGCTTCGCGACGACGACGCGGGTCTCGAGAAGGCGGCCCGCCTGGCGCTCGCGGCCGATCCGCGCCACCTGCCCACGCTTGCGCTCCTCGCGACCCATTACCGCGATCGCTACGACTTCGCGGCCGTCGAGGCGCTGCTCGCGCCGCTGGCGGCCGACGGCGCCCTCGACAAGGCGCCCCCGGCCGAGACGGTGCGGCTCCTGGCGGAGCTCGGCGGCGCCCGCCAGCAGCTGGGCGATGCCGCCGGCGCGGTGCGCGCCTTCGAGCAGGCGTCCCGCCTGCTGCCCGGCGCGCCGCCGCTCGAAACCGCCCTGGCCCAGGCTCACCTGGCGGCGGGACAGCCGGCGGAGGCCGCCCGCGTCGCGTCCGCCGCGAGGAAGGCGTCGCCGGACGACCTCGGGTTGATTCGTGTCGAGGCCATCGCCGGCATCCGTCAGGCCCGCGGCGACGCGGTCAGCGCGGCCGAGACGGCGGTCGGCGGCCGGCGCACCACCACGGCTGGAGCGTTCGCGCTTGCCGATGTCTACCAGGAGGCCAAGCGGCCGGCGGATGCCGTGGCCCTGCTGGAGCCGCTGGGCACCGCGGCCCCCGAGGACGACGCCGTGGCCTTCCGGCTCGCCGCGGCCTACGAGACCGCGGGCCGGATCGCGGATGCCGAGCGCACCTTCCGCCGCATCCTCCGCCGCGATCCGCTGAACGCCAACACCCTCAACTACCTGGGGTACATGCTGGCCAACCACGGCCAGAAGGTCCCGGAGGCGCTGACGCTCGTCGATCGGGCGCTGGCCGTCGAGCCGGACAATCCAGCCTTTCTGGACAGCCGCGGGTGGGCGCTCTTCAAGCTGGGCCGCGCCGCCGAGGCCGAGGAGCCGTTGAGGCGCGCGGCCACGGCGCTGCGCGGCAGTTCGGTCATCCAGTCGCACCACGCCGACGTGCTCCTCGCCCTGGGCCGGCGGGACGAGGCCGCCGAGCGGCTCGAACTCGCCCTGCGGGGCGACGGCGTCGACATCGACCGGTCCGCCATCGAGCGGCGGCTGCAGCAACTGGGCCGCCGGCCCCGATGAACACCGCGCGCGCGCGGTGCGGGCTCGGCGCGGCGGCCGCGCTGCTGCTGGCGTCGTGCGCGGCGCCGTCGCTGCGCCCGGCCGGGCCGTCGGCCGACGATCCCGGCGCGGTGGCCGCGCTGCTGGCCGCGACCCCGCACTGCCGCCCGCTCCGGACGGCGACCGCCGAGATCCGCCTCTCCGGACGGGTCGGGACCGAGCGCGTGCGGGCGCGGCTGCTCGCCGGATTCGCCGAGCCGTCGTCGGTCCGGCTCGAAGCCCTCGCGCCCTTCGGACCCCCAGCGCTCATCCTGGCCTCCGACGGCCGGACCGACACGCTGCTCTTTCCCCGCGAACGCCAGGTGCTGCGCGGGGCGCCCGTGTCGGACGTGCTCGATGCGATCACCGGGCTGCCGCTGGACGCCGCCGAACTGCGCGAGGTGCTGCTCGGGTGCCTGGCCGGTCCGACGGGCCGCGGGTTGCGCTACGGCGATGCCTGGCAGGAGGTCGTCGACGGCGAGGCGCGCGTGTTCCTCCGCCGCGGCATCGTGGTCGCGGCCACCTACCGGGGCTGGCAGGTGGACTACGCCGCTCCCCTCGGCGGCATCGCCCGACGGGTCCGCGTCAGGCGCCAGCCGTCGACGCCGCTCATCGACCTCGTGGCGGAACTGTCCGACGTGGAGACGAACGTGCCGCTCGACGCGGCGGCCTTCGAGGTCGCCGTACCTCCCGATGCCACGCCGATTGGCCTGGACGACCTGCGCCGGGCGAGTCCGCTCTCGGCCCGCTGACGCGATGGCGCCCCTGGAGATCACGACGCGCGCCTTCGCCAAGGTCAACCTCGACCTGCGGCTGGTCGGCCTGCTGCCCGACGGCTACCACGACGTCCGCACGGTGCTGCAGACCATCCGCCTGCACGATACGCTGTGCATCCGCCGGACGCGGGGCCCGCTGGTGATCGAGTGCGACACGCCGGGCGTGCCCGTGGACGCCCGGAACCTCGTGTGGAAGGCGGCCGCCCTCCTTCACGCCGTGGTGCGCGGCGGGACCGGTGAGCCCCGTGGGCTCCACGTCCAGCTGCGCAAGCGCATCCCGGCCGAAGCGGGCCTGGGCGGCGGCAGCAGCGACGCGGCCGCGATGCTGATCGCGGCCTCGCGGCTGTGGCGCCTGCGGCTGGACCTGCCGACCCTGGCGCGGCTGGGCGCCCGCCTGGGCGCCGATGTGCCCTTCTTCCTCTCGGGCGGGACCGCGATGGGCGTCGGCCGCGGCGACGACGTCTCGCCGCTCGTCGAGCCGCCGCCGTCCTGGGTCGTCCTGATCTGTCCGGAATTCGGGGTGTCCACGGCCGAGGCATACCGCTGGTACGACGAGGACGCCCGGAGCCGGGTCCGGCGGCCGGCCCGCCGGCTGCCCGCGGACTGGCCGGCCTGGGCGGCTGGTGTCGGGAACGACCTCGAGGCGCCCGTGGCCCGCCGGCATCCCCGGATCCGCCACGCCGTGAGGGCGTTGACCCGCCAGGGCGCGGCCTACGCGGCGATGTCGGGCAGCGGCTCGGCCGTGTTCGGCGTGTTTGGCGACCGGGAGTCCGCGGCCGCGGCGGAGCGCCGGTTGACCGCCGCCGGGTGGCGGGCCATGCTGAGCCGGACCGTGTCACGGGCCGCCGTCCGTCGGGAGCAGCGTCGTGCCCTTGCCGGCGATTGATCCCGTCGTATACACTTGAGGTTTCGTCCGCCCGTGAGAGGTGTGTTCGAGGGGTCGTCGATGGCTGACGGACCGGAGGGCGGCCTGCGCGGGGGTGGCGTGGCGGTGCTGCCACGAGGGTGGGGCGTGGCCAAGCGGTAAGGCGCGGGCCTTTGGAGCCCGTATTCGAAGGTTCGAATCCTTCCGCCCCAACCAACAACTTCAATCGCGCCGCCCAAGGGAGGCGGCGCACGACAGGCGCGGCAGGATCGATGCCACAAACCGGGTTCGGGGATCTCAAAGTCTTCTCGGGGAGCGCGCACCCGCGCCTCGCCCGCGAGATCGCGCAGTTCCTGGGCGTGCCGCTCGGCCAGGCGCGCCTGCGCCGCTTCCCGGACACCGAGGTCTCGTTCCAGATCGACGAGAACATCCGCGGTACCGACGTGTTCCTGGTCCAGCCCACCTGCGCGCCCGTGGACCAGCACCTGGTCGAGCTGCTCATCATGATCGACGCGTTCCGCCGGTCGTCGGCGGCGCGCATCACGGCCGTGCTGCCGTATTACGGCTACGCCCGGCAGGACCGGAAGGACAAGCCGCGCGTGCCGATTTCGGCCAAGCTCGTCGCGAACGTGATCGCGGCGGCCGGCGCCCACCGCGTGCTGACGATGGACCTGCACAAGGCCCAGATCCAGGCGTTCTTCGACATTCCGGTCGACCACCTGTTCGCGGCGCCCGTCATCATCGACCACCTCTCGCGGCAGGACTTCCCGAAGCTGACCATCGTGGCCCCCGACGCGGGCGGCGCCGAGCGCGCCCGGGCGTACGCCAAGCGGCTGGATGCCGAACTGGCCGTCATCGACAAGCGGAGGAGTCCGGACGACGGGTCGGCGGAGGTCATGAACGTCATCGGCGACATCCGCGGCCGCACGTGCGTGATCGCCGACGACATCATCGACACGGCGGGCACGATCCAGAAGGCGGCGCAGGCGCTCAAGGACGCCGGCGCGGAACGGGTGCTCGCGTGCGCCGTGCACGGCGTGCTGTCGGGGCCGGCCCTCGAGCGAATCGAGAAGTCGCCGCTCGACCGGCTGATCGTGACCAACACGATCCCGCTCGAGGAGAAGAAGGAGAAGTGCGGCAAGATCTTCGAGCTGTCGGTCGCGCGCCTGCTGGGGCAGGCCATCCGCAGCATCCACGAAGAGACATCAGTGTCGTCGCTGTTCGTCTGACGGCGGGCATCGGCGACGGGGCTAGGGACTAGGGGCCAGGGCGAGGATCGAAGTCATGGAAGCGACACTGGAAGCGGTCAAGCGGACGGGCAAGGGCAAGAACGAGGCGCGGCGGCTGCGCGCAGCGGGCCAGGTGCCGGCCGTGATCTACGGCGCGCAGAAGGCGGGCGACGACGTGGCGCCCGTGCAGGTGGCGGTCAGCCCGAAGGAGATGATGCGCATCCTCCACTCGGCGTCCGGCGTCAACACGCTGATCACGCTGAACGTGCCCGGTGAGAGCACCCAGAAGGTCCTGGTGCGCGAGTTCCAGCTCGACCCCGTCTCGCAGAAGCTGCTGCACGCGGACTTCTACCGGGTGAACCTGGAGCGCAAGCTCGCGGTGAGCGTGCCCGTCGTGCTCCACGGCGAGCCGCGGGGCGTGAAGCAGCAGGGCGGCATCCTCGAGTTCCTCCACAAGGAGGTCGAGGTCGAGTGCCTGCCGACGGCGATTCCCGAGCACATCGACCTGGATGTCAGCGAACTCGAGCTCGGCCAGGCCGTCTACGTGCGGGACATCGCCGCCAACGCGTCGTGGACGCCGCTGACCGAGGGCGACGTGATGCTTGTCCACGTCGTGGCCCCGCGCGCCGCGGCCGCCGAGACCGCCGATGCCACCGCCACCGCCGCGCCGGCCGCGGCCGTGGAGCCGGAGGTCATCAAGAAGGGCAAGGGCGAGAAGGAAGGCGACGACAAGGACAAGCCGAAGAAGTGAAGCTCCTCGTCGGCCTCGGGAATCCCGGCGACCGGTACGCGGACACGCGTCACAACGTCGGGTTCCAGGTGATCGACGTTCTCGCCCGGCGCTGGTCCGTGGATCAGTGGCGGGACCAGCAACAGGCGCTCGTGGCCAGGGTGCGGGACGGCGCGGAGCCGGTGATCCTGGCCAAGCCCATGACGTTCATGAACGCCAGCGGCGAGGCGGTCGCCGGGTTGTCGGCGTTCTACAAGGTGCCCGTCGCGGACGTGCTCGTCGTGCTCGACGAGGCGGCGCTGCCGCTGGGCCGGCTTCGCGCCGGACGGGGAGGGAGCGACGGCGGCCACAACGGGCTGAAGTCGGTGATTACGCGGCTGGGCACGCGGGACGTGCCCCGGCTGCGGATCGGCGTCGGCCGCGGCGATGGCCGGCGCGATCTGGCGGATCACGTCCTCGGGCGGTTCACCGAGGACGAGCGGGTGTCGGTTCAGGCGGCCGTGCTGCGGGCCGCCGATGCCGCGGTGATGTTCGTCACCGAGGGCATCGAGCGCGTGATGAACGCGTTCAACGCAGCCAACGAGCAGGACCCCGGGTCCGTCGCATGACGGGCCGGGAGGTCTCCTTGCCACTGCGGTGGCCAAGCCGGCGCTCGGAGGGGAACGGGAGGCGGAGCCGCGACAACCGGCTCGCTCCCGCGCTCGACGGGCGGCGGCGAGTCCACAAGGAGAACGAATGAGCGCACGGAAGTACGAACTGATCTACGTCATGCGGCCGGAAGTGACCGAGGCCGAGGCGGCCGAGATGCAATCGCAGGTCGAGGCCATCATCGCCCGCGTCGGCGGCACGCTCGAGAAGACCGACGTGTGGGGCCGGCGGAAGCTGGCCTACGACATCGGCAAGCACAAGGAAGGCTTCTACGTGCTCCACGTGATCGTGGGCACCGGCGAGCTGATGAAGGAGATCGATCGCCGGTTCCGCGTGACCGAGGGGCTGCTGCGCCATCTCATCGTCCGCGTGGACGATTCCGAACGGAAGGCCGACCGGGCCAAGACGATTCGCGTGGAGGACTCGCGCCGGCGTCGTGTCGCCCGCGGCCTGCCGCCCGATCGGCAGCCGGGTGAAGGACCCCAGTCGCAGGAGAACGACGAAGACGAGCGCGACGGCTACGAGGCGGCGGAGGCATAGGCATCATGAGCATGGCGAAGAAGTCGGGAAGCGGCGGCAAGGGGCGGGGGCGCGGCAAGGCCGGCGACAAGAAGGACGGCCAGCGCCGCGGCATGTTCCGCCGCCGCAAGGTGTGCAAGTTCTGCGCGGAGCGCGTGGACGACATCAACTACAAGGACGTCCGGATGCTGTCCGGCTTCGTCCCCGAGCGCGGCAAGGTGCTGCCGCGTCGCATCTCCGGGACCTGCGCGCTGCACCAGCGCAAGCTGCGGACGGCGATCATGCGGGCGCGTCAGATTGCCCTGCTGCCGTACGTGACGGACTAGAGGCCATGGAAGTCATCCTCCGCGACCACGTGGACCACCTGGGCTCGCGCGGCGAGATCGTGAACGTCGCCGACGGCTACGCCCGTAACTACCTCCTCCCCCGGAAGCTGGCCCTGCTGGCCACCGAGGGCAACAAGAAGCGGGTCGCCCGCGAGCGGAAGATCGCCGAGGCCCGCGAGGCCGAGGAGCGCGCCGCCTCGGAGGCGATCGCCACCCGGCTGACCGCGCTCGAGCTCACGTTCGCGCGCAGGGTCGGCGAGACCGAGCAGCTGTATGGCTCGGTGACCAGCCAGGACATCGCCGACGCGGTGAAGGCGAAGGGGTTCGAGATCGACCGCCGGAAGATCCTGCTCCCCGACGCGATCAAGGCCCTGGGCGAGTTCGAAGTGCCCGTGAAGCTCCACCGCGAGGTCACCGCGCAACTCAAGGTGGTGGTGACGAAGGAGTAGGGAACGCTGCGGGACCGGGGACCAGGCACCGGGGACCGGGTTCCGCTCCGTCACGCTGCGGCCGGGCGCGCATCGCGCCCGGCCGTTGCCTTTTCATGCGGACGTCGCGGTCGACTGCCACGTCAAGTCTTGAAGGCGTGGTCGGTCGGGACTACAGTTTGTCGTTGGCAGCGCGACATGAGTTCCGGTCCCCGCTCCCCGGTCCCCAGTCCCTGCAGGTAGCTGTACCCGCTCCATGCCCGACACCGTCGCCTCGCACGCCGAACGCACGCTGCCGCACAACCTCGACGCGGAGCGGTCCGTGCTCGGCGCGATCCTGCTCGACAACGAGGCGTTCAACACGGCGGTCGCCATCGTCACGCCCCCCGCGTTCTTCCGCGACGCGCACCGGCGCATCTTCGACAAGATGATCGACCTGGTCGAGCGTCGGACGGCCATCGATTTCGTGACCCTGCGCGAGGAGCTGGCGCGCGCGGGCGAGCTCGAGGAGGTTGGCGGACCCGCGTACCTCGCCTCGCTCGTCGACGGCGTGCCGCGCGCCACCAACGTCGAGTACTACGCCAAGATCGTCAAGGAGAAGGCCACTCTCCGGAACCTGATCTTCGCCGCGAACAAGATCGCGGCCACCGCCTACGAGGCCGATCAGGACGCGGATCTCATCCTCGACGACGCCGAGGGCGCGATCTTCTCGGTGGCCGAAGACCGCGTCAAGGCGGGCTTCGTGCCGATGCGGCAGCTCGTGCAGGAGAGCTTCCCGAAGATCGAGAAGCTGTTCGAGCACCAGTCGTACATCACCGGCGTCGGCACCCACCTGCCGGACCTCGACAAGATGACACGCGGCTTCCAGCCGGGCGACCTGGTCATCGTGGCGGCCCGGCCCTCGATGGGGAAGACCAGCCTCGTGCTGAACCTGTGCCAGCACGTCGCGACCCACGCCGCGCCGGGCGGCCTGCCGCGTCAGGGCGTCGCCGGCGTGTTCAGCCTCGAGATGTCGAAAGAGCAGCTGTTCATGCGCATGCTCGCGTCCGAGGCGAAGATCGACAGCTTCCGGCTGCTCAGCGGGCAGATCGGCCAGCGCGAGTACGGCCAGATCACCCACGCGATGGAGACGCTGGCGGAGGCGCAGCTGTTCGTCGACGACTCGGCCGGCATCGGCGTCCTCGAGATGCGGGCGAAGGCCCGGCGGCTGCAGGCCGAACACGGCCTCGACATCCTCGCCGTCGATTACGTGCAGCTGATGACGGCGCGTGGCAAGTCCGAGAACCGCACGCTGGAACTGGCCGCCATCTCGCGGTCGCTCAAGGGCCTGGCGAAGGAACTGAGCGTGCCGATCATCGTGCTGTCGCAGCTGTCGCGCGCCCCGGAAGCGCGCTCCGACAAGCGGCCGATGCTCTCCGACCTGCGGGAGTCCGGTGCCCTCGAGCAGGATGCCGACGTCGTCATCATGATCTTCCGCGAGGAGATGTACAAGGTCGACCGGTCGGTGCCGGCCGAGACCGACGGCATCGCCGAGCTGATCATCGCCAAGCAGCGCAACGGTCCGACGGGCACCGTGAAGACCGCCTTCCTCGCGGGGCAGACGAAGTTCATGCCCCTGGCGCCGGGCATGTGATCCGCTGCACATCCGCCGCGGTCGATCTCGACGCCATCCGGCGGAACTATCGGGCGCTGGCCGCGTACCTGGCGCACGAGGCGGACGTCAACCGGACGGCGGGAGCGGGTCCCGCCGCCGCGCCGGGCATCATCGCCGTGGTGAAGGCCAACGCGTACGGCCACGGCGCCGTGCCCGTGGCGCGCGCGCTGGCCGGGGCGGGTGCGTCCTGGCTCGCCGTGGCCGACATCGAGGAAGGCCTCGAACTGCGCGAGGCGGGCATCGGCGGCCGGATCCTGGTGTTCGGCGCGCTCAGCGTCAGCGAGGTGGACGGCATCTTCACGCACGGCCTCACGCCGACCGTCTCCAGCCCCGGGGCGGCCAGCGCGCTGGCCGCCGCCGCCGCCACGCGCGGCGTGCGCCTGGCCTGCCACCTCAAGGTCGACACCGGCCTCAACCGGCTGGGGTTCCGGTTCGACAACCTGCGACGCACGCTGCCCGCCGTGCTGGCCCAGGCGTCGCTCGACGTCGAGGCCGTCGCCACGCACTACGGGACGGCCGACGATCCGGAGGATCCGCTGTTCGACACGCAGCGGACGCGCTTCGACGAGGCGGTCGAGACGATTCGCGCCCTCGGCGGCACCGTCGGTGCCACGCACGCCGCCAGCAGCGCCGCGTGCCTCCGCGATTCGCGGACCTGGGGCGACTTCGTGCGGCCGGGGCTGCTGCTGTACGGGCTGGTGCCCGCGCCGCTGGCCTCGACGCTCGTGCTGACGCCCGCCATGCGGCTCACCAGCCGGGTCGTGGCGGTGAAGGGCATCAGGACGGGCGAGCGCATCGGATACGGCGGACGGCACGTGGCCGCGGCGCCGATGACGGTGGCCGTCGTGCCGGCCGGCTATGCCGACGGGCTGGACCGCCGGCTCGAAGGCCGCGGGTCCGCGCTCGTGAGGGGGCGCCGGGCGCCGATCGTGGGCGCCGTGAGCATGGACATGCTGACGG
Organism: Vicinamibacterales bacterium; assembly: GCA_050187355.1. Taxonomy (GTDB): domain Bacteria; phylum Acidobacteriota; class Vicinamibacteria; order Vicinamibacterales; family UBA2999; genus CADEFD01. Next base: position 17,242 of record JBFWXO010000020.1, on the reverse strand, counting down.
TGGACGTCACGGCGATCGACGGGGTGGCGCCCGGAGACGAGGTCGTCTTCCTCGGTGCGCAGGGCTCGGAGCCGTGGCAGTCCATCGATGCCCGGGAGATGGCGGCCTGGATTGGCACGATTCCCTACGAAGTGCTCTGCCGGCTGGGCGCCCGCGTGGAGCGTCGCTACGCGTGAGCGCGCCGGTCCGCTACCGGTTCGGGGCGTTCGTCCTGTCGCCGCGCCGCCGCGTGCTGACCCGCGACGGCCGGGCCGTCCCGCTCATCCCGAAGTATTTCGACGTCCTCCTGCTGCTCGTCCGCCGGCGCGACGAGGCCGTCTCGAAGGGCGAGATCTTCGACGACGTCTGGCGGGACGTGGTCGTGAGCGATGGCGCGCTGTCGCAGGCGGTGCGGACGCTGCGCCGCGTGCTCGAGGACGAGGCGCGGGATCCGCGCTACATCCGGACCGTCTCGCGCCACGGCTACCAGTTCGTGTGGGCGGAGGTCGTTGAAGAGCCGGACGACGCCGTCCCGCCGCCCGGAGACCGCCCGGGAAGCGACGTCGACGCGCCCGCCGCCGCGCCGGCCGTGGAGGGGCTCGTGGATCGGCTGCTCCAGGCCGCGGCCGCCGGCGCCGAGTCGGAGGACGACGCCCGCGCGATCGCCGCCGAACTGCACCAGCTCGGCACCAGGGACGCCGTCGCGCGGCTGGTGGTCCGGCCGCGCCACGCGCGGGCGTTGGCGATCATGCGCGACGCGCGGTGGAGCGTGCCGGCTGCCGAGGCCGTGCCCCTGCTGTCGGACGCCGAAGCCGGCGCCGCCGTCGCGGAGACCGTGTGGCTGCGCCTTCGGGCCGCGCGGCCGGCGCTGCTACGGCGGTGGGGGACCGCCGCCGGCGCCGGGGCCGCCGGGGGAGCCGTCGCCGGCTTCCTCGGCGGCGGCCTCCTGATGGCGTTGACGGCCCGCGCGACGTGGCAGGCGCCGGTGGCGCTGGCGGCCATCGGCGGACTGGCCGGCGGCGCGGGCGCGGCCGGCCTGGCGGCGGGCCTCTCGCTCGCCGAGGCGGCGGCCCGCTCCCACCGGCGGCTGGCGCTGACGCTCTGCACGGGGGCGGCGGGCCTCGTCGCCGGCGGTGCGGCGCAGGCCGTCGTCGTGGCTCTCGCCATCGGGCTCGCCGGCGTGGCCCCCGGGCGGGTGCCAGGCGCCGTCGACGGTCTGGTGCTTGGCCTGGCGGCCGGCGTCGCCTACGGCGCGTTCTCGAGGGGGACCCCGGGCGGCGCGCTGGCCGCGCCGCGAGGCGCCCGCCGCGTGGTGATGGCCCTGGGCGTCGGCCTCGCGTGCGCCGCGGCCGCAGTCGGGCTGTCGCTGGCCGGACGTCCGCTCGTGGGCGGGCTCGTCCACGAGATCGCCCGGGCGTCGGCGAGCGCGGAACTCGCCCTGGCCCCGCTCGGCCGCCTGCTCGGCGAGCCCGAGTTCGGCCGTGCGACGCAGGCGCTGCTGGCGGCGTTCGAGGGCGCGTCGCTTGGCGTCGCGACGACCTGGGGCGTGACGTCGAGGCCGCCCCGTCGGGCCTGAGGCGTCATCTCACCCAACCCTCACCCGCGCCTCACGCCGTCGTGACGACGCGAGCGCACGCCGTCCGCCATGCTCCCGGGCGCGCATCGTGCGCCTGGAGGGCTCGTCATGTGCGTACGTTGTCTCGTCGTCATCGCCCAGTGGCCGCGGAGGAGCCGAGAGGGTCGGCCAGGAGGGCGACGTGCCGCCCGCCGCTAGGGTGACGGTCCTGGCCGGCCGCCCCGCGCGGCGCCGCGCCCGCGCCGTCCTGGCGCACCACCTGCTGCGCGTGGCCACGACCCGGCCCCTTGAAGTCGTGGACCTGACCGAGTCGATCGCGTCGGCCGTGGCGGACGCGGGGCTCTGGCTGGGCGCGGTGTCGGTGCACACGCGGCACACGACGACCGGCCTCTTCGTCAACGAACACGAGCCCCGGCTGCTCACGGACCTCGAGGCGCTCTTCGAACGGCTCGCCCCGGCCGACGTGACGTACGCCCACGACGACTTCGCGCGCCGGATCGGCCCCCTGGCGCCGGACGAGCGGCGCAACGGACACGCGCACTGCCGCGCGATGTTCCTGCGGACCTCCGAGGTCGTGCACGTCAGCGGCGGCGTCCTCGCGCTGGGGCGCTGGCAGCGGGTGCTGTTCGCGGACTTCGACGGCGGCCAGCGGCGGCAGGTCTCGCTCCTGCTGCAGGGCGCCGGTCCGGGGCCGGACGAGCCGCGCTGACGCGGCTGGCCTCGGTCCGTGCCAGCGCACGCCGGACCCAGCGTGCGAGGGCCGCGGGCGTCCGCACGCCCTCGGGCTCCACGTACAGCCACCCGCGCATCGGCCGGCCCGTGAAGTCCATCGGCCGGGCGTGCGGCTCGGCCGCCAGGAGCCGATCGCCGTCGGCCGGGTCGACGCGCACGACCAGGTCGTCGTTCGCCAGGCCGACCGTCATCTGGCCGATCACCATGAAGGCGATGCCGCCGAACATCGCCTTCTCCTCCACGTCCCGGCGATCGGCGAGCAGGCGTCGTACCCGCGCCGCCAAGCCTTCGTCGTACGCCATCGCCCGCCTCCGGGCGCATGCTGCCTCGGCCCGGCGCCGGCCCGCGCCGCGCGACGCCGGCACGCGCCGTGTAGGATCGTGGTCGATGAGCAAGGCGCTCAAGCCCGTGTTCGTGTGCCAGGAATGCGGCAGCCAGTCGGCGAAATGGCTCGGCCGGTGTCCGGACTGCGACGCGTGGAACTCGTTCGTGGAAGAGCGGCCCGTCGATCCGGCCGCCGGAGGCGCGGCGTCGGGTGGCCACCGCTACTCGCTCCCAGGCGGGACCGGCGGGGCGCGGAAGTACGCCGACATCGAGACGAGCGACGCGGCGCGGCTCACCGTCGGCATCGACGAGTTCGACCGCGTCCTCGGAGGCGGCATCGTGCCCGGGTCGCTCGTGCTCCTGGGCGGGGAACCCGGCATCGGCAAGTCGACCCTGCTGCTGCAGGCGGCCGCCAACGTCGCCAGGACGCACGGGCCCGTCCTGTACGCGTCGGGCGAGGAGTCGGAGCACCAGGTGAAGTCCCGCGGCGAGCGGCTCGGCGTGGGGGACGCGCCGCTCTACCTCCTGGCGGAGACGTGTGTCGAGCGGATCCTCGAGGAGATCGGACGGGTCCGCCCGCGGCTCCTGGTCGTGGACTCGATCCAGACGGTGTTCTCGCTCAAGTTCCAGTCCGCCCCCGGAAGCATCGGGCAGGTCCGCGAAGCCGCGACGCAGTTCCTGTTCACGGCGAAGGGCCACGACCTGCCCACGTTCCTGGTCGGCCACGTCACCAAGGACGGCGCGCTCGCGGGACCCAAGGTGCTGGAGCACGTCGTGGACACCGTGCTGTACTTCGAGGGCGAACGGCACCACGCGCACCGCGTCGTCCGGGCGATCAAGAATCGCTTCGGCGCCGTCAGCGAGCTCGGCGTGTTCGAGATGACGGGCGGGGGGCTCCGGCCCGTGCCCAATCCGTCGGAGCTCTTCCTGGCCGAGCGGCCCACGGCGACGCCCGGCTCCGCAGTGCTGTGCTGCGTGGAAGGGTCGCGCCCGCTGCTGGTCGAGGTGCAGGCGCTCGTCAGCACGGCGACCTACGGCACGGCGCGACGGATGACCGTCGGCATCGATTCCGGCCGCGTCGCCCTGCTGCTCGCCGTGCTCGAGAAACGTGCGGGCCTCGTCCTGGTCGGCGAGGACGTCTACGTCAACATCGCCGGCGGCATGAGCGTGGAGGAGCCCGCGGCGGACCTGGCCGTTCTGGCGGCCCTGGCGTCGAGCGTGCGGAACCGGCCGATCGCCCAGCGGACGGCCGTCTTCGGCGAGGTGGGCCTGGGCGGTGAGGTGCGAGGCGTGCCGCAGGCGCCCCTTCGACTGCGCGAGGCGCGGCAGCTCGGCTTCTCTCGCGTCATCCTCCCCGCGGCCAATCTCGACGGCGAGAGCCAGGCCGACGCCGAGGAGGCCGGCATCGCGCTCGTCGGCGTCCGTCACGTCGGCGAAGCCCTCGACCTGCTGCTCGGATAGCGCTGGCGTGCCGTCCTTCCATCTGCTCCGCACCGTCGTCTGGCTGATCCCGGCCATCACGGTCTACACCGTGATCCTGGGCACCCTCTCGCTCGCCTCCACGCTGCTGGGCGGGCACGGCCACTTCGCCCATCGCTGCGCGCAGTGGTGGTCCTGGCTGATCCTGGTCACCACGGGAGTCCGGGTGCGCGTCGAGGGCCTCGATCGGCTCACTCCGGGCGCCACGTACGTCTTCGTGGCCAACCACCAGAGCATCTACGACATCCCCGTGCTGTTCGCGTCGCTGCCGTTCCAGCTCCGCATCATCGCGAAGGCGTCGCTCGGCCGCTTCCCGTTCCTCGGGTGGCACCTCCGCCGGACCGGACACATGCTGGTCGATCGGAAGCGGCCTGATCGGGCCGCGATCTTCGCGTGGGCCTCGGCCCTGCCGTCGCGGGGGCTGTCGCTCATCGTGTTTCCCGAGGGCACCAGGAGCCGCGACGGCCGGGTCGCGCCGTTCAAGGGCGGCAGCCTGGTGCCGGCCGTGCAGGCGGGAATTCCGATCGTGCCCCTGTCGGTCGTCGGCAGCCGCCACGTGATGCGGAAGGGCGAGCTCACGACGAAGCCCGGCGACGTCAGGCTCGTCGTCCATGCCCCGGTGCCCGTGCCGCCGACGCGCGAGCCGGCCCCCGACGATCTGCGGGCGCTCGCCGCCCGTGTGCGCGAGATCGTCCGCGTCGAGGTGGAACTGGAGGCCGACGCGGACGCGTCCGGTGGCGAGGGACGCGCCGCGGCGTTCCCGGAGGCGCCGTCTACGGGACGGCCGCCCGCCGGCGCGCCTTGAGGAACTCCACGACGATCGGCATCACGGACACGCCGACGATGCCGAGCACGACCAGCTCGAAGTTCTGCTTCACGACGGGGATGTTGCCGAAGAGGTAGCCGGCCCCCGCGCAGATGCCCACCCACGACACGGCCCCGATCGCGTTGTAGGTGATGAAGGCGCGATACGGCATCCCCGCCCCGCCGGCGACGAACGGCAGGAACGTGCGGACGATGGGCACGAACTGCGCGAGCGTCACGGCCTTGCCGCCATGCTTGAGGAAGAAGTCGTGCGCGTCCTTCACGTGCTGCGGCTTGACGAACCGCCCGAGCGGCCCCTCGATCCGCCGGCCGTCGCCGGCCAGGAACCGGTGCGCGACGCGGGAGCCGATCGTGTAGTTGACGGTGTTCCCGCAGATTGCGGCCAGGATGAGCAGCGGCACCAGGATGCGGATGTCGAAGAGCCCGGTGGCCGCCAGGGCGCCCGCCGCGAAGTGCAGCGAGTCCCCCGGCAGGAAGGGCGTGACGACGAAGCCGGTCTCGGAAAAGATGATGGCGAACAGGATGGCGTAGGACCACGGACCGGCGGCGTTCACGATGGCCACGAGCCGCTCGTCCACGTGCAGCAGGAAATCGAGCATCCGCCTAGTGTACAGGCACCGAAATTCCGTGTCGGCGTGGTCAGAAGTAGAATTCCGACGGTGGTGACGCCCTTGGCCGTGGACGACGCGCTCAACGCCGTCGTGCGTCCCGCCGTGCTCGTGTGGGACGACGCGGTCGTGACGGATCGCCCCGACGCCCTCGAGTCGAACCTGGCCCAGGTCGTGGCCGCGGCGGTGGCGCGGCCCGCGGTCGAGACGCAGGCCGTGCGCGAGATGTACCGCCGTATCGGCCTGGATCCCACCAAGACCCGCCCGTCGAACGAGGCGCTGCTGCGGCGGGTCCGCCGGGGCGATGCGTTTCCGCGCGTCAACGGCCTCGTCGACGCCGTGAACGCCAGCTCGCTCGAGTCCCAGCTTCCCTATGGGGTCTACGACCGCGCGGCGCTGGCGGGCCCCTTGCTACTCCGGCTCGGGCGCGACGGCGAAGCCTACGACGGGATCCGGAAGGACGTGGTCCACGTCGCCGGCCGGCTCACGCTGGCCGACGATCGCGGTCCGTTCGGCAATCCGACATCGGACTCCGCCCGTGCCATGGTGACCACCGCGACGCGCGCCGCCCTCGTCGTGATCTACGCTCCCGGCGCCACGCCGCGCGAGCGGCTGGGCGACGTGCTCGACGCGACCGCGGCGCGAATCCATCTCGCCGTGGGCGGCCGCGAGACCGCGCGGTGGATCGCATGAGCCGCCCGCCGGTCAGTGCGATTCTCGCCGCTGGCGGGGCAGGGACCCGCCTGGGCGCCGGGCGGCCCAAGCAGTTCCTGGACGTCGGAGGGCGCTCCATGATGGAACTCAGCCTCGCCGCGCTCGCCGCGCATCCGGAGATCGACGAAGTGATCGTGGCCCTGCCGGCGGAGTACCTCGATCCGGTCCCGGCGTGCCTCGCACGGCCCTGGCCGCGACCGGTCCGGGCGGTGGCGGGCGGTGCCCGCCGCCAGGATTCCGTCGCCAATGCCTTCGCGGCCGGACGGCCGGACGCGGACGTCGTGCTCGTGCACGACGCCGCCCGCCCGTTCGCGAGCGCCGCCCTCGTCAGTCGCGTGATCGCGGCCGCGCGCGCGCACGGCGCCGCCGTGCCGGCGATCGCGGCATCCGACACCGTGAAGCTCGGCCGCGACGCGGATGGCGTGCGCTGGGTCGCGTCCACGGTGCCGCGCGGCGAGGTCTTTCTCGCGCAGACGCCGCAGGGGTTCTCGCGGGCGGTGCTCGGAGCCGCCATCGAGGCGGGACGGTCGAGTCCGATGGCCACGGACGAGGCCTCGCTGGTGGAGCGGATGGGTGGGCGCGTCGCCATCGTGGAAGGGGAGGCCGGGAACGTGAAGATCACGACAGGGGACGATCTGACGGCCGCCCGGGGGCGTGCCGACGGACCGGCGGGCCTCCGCGTCGGGACGGGCTACGACCTGCACCGCCTGGTCGCCGGTCGTCCGCTGATTCTTGGCGGGGTCAGGATTCCCTTCGAGCTGGGGCTGGACGGGCACTCGGACGCGGACATCGTCTGCCATGCCGTGACGGACGCCGTGCTGGGAGCGGCGGCGCTGGGGGACATCGGTCAGCTCTTCCCGGACACGTCGGAGACCTGGAAGGATGCCGACAGCGTCCGGCTCCTCGACCTGGCGATGCAGCGCGTGCGCCAGGCCGGCTACCGTGTCGGCAACGTGGACGTGACCGTGATCGCCCAGCAGCCCAAGCTCGCGCCGTATGTGACGCCCATCCGCGCGACGCTCGCCCGCGCGCTCGGCGTGGAGGCGGCGGCCGTCAGCGTCAAGGCCAAGACAAACGAGCGCGTCGACAGCATGGGGCGCGGCGAGTCGATGGCGTGCCACGCCGTGGCCCTCCTGGTCGCCGCGCCCGTCTCCAGCATCGAGGGGGGCGCATGAGGGTCCGCTTCGCGCCGAGTCCCACCGGGCACCTCCACGTCGGGAATGCGCGGACGGCGCTCTTCAACTGGCTGCTGGCCCGCCGCCATGGCGGCACCTACGTGCTCCGCGTGGAGGACACGGACCGCGAGCGGTCCACCGCGGCCTCCGAGGCGGCCATCAAGGACGACCTGCGCTGGCTCGGCCTGGAGTGGGACGAGGGCATCGATGCCGGCGGGGCGCTGGGGCCGTACCGCCAGTCGGAGCGACTCGCGATCTACGCCGAGCACACGGCGCGGCTGCTGGCGGACGGGCACGCGTACCGCTGCTTCTGCGCGCCCGAGCAGCTGGACGCGGAGCGAAAGGCCGCGTTGGCGGCGGGCCGCCCGCCCAAGTACGGCGGCACGTGCCGCGCCCTGGACGCGGTCGACGTCGAACGGCGGCTCGCGGCCGGCGAGTCCGCGGCGATTCGGCTCCGGGTGCCCGCCGATCGGGTCGTGGGGTTCGACGACCTGGTGCGCGGTCGGGTCGAGTTCCACACGGACGTCATCGGCGACCCCGTGCTCGTGCGCGCCGACGGCATTCCGGCCTACAACTACGCGGTGGTCGTGGACGACGCCCTGATGGCGATCACGCACGTCGTGCGCGGCGAGGACCACATCTCCAACACGCCGCGGCAGATTCTCGTCTACGAGGCCTTCGGCTGGACGCCGCCGGCCTTCGCGCACCTGTCGCTGGTGCTCGGCCCGGACCATGCGCCGCTCTCCAAACGGCACGGGGCGACATCGGTCGCGGAGTTCCGGGCCAAGGGCTATCTTCCCGAGGCGCTGGCCAACTACCTGGCGCTCCTCGGCTGGTCGCCCGGCGACGACGAACTCCACCCCCTCAGCGAACTCGCCGCGCGGTTCGACCTGGCGGCCGTCGGGCACAGTCCGGGCGTCTTCGACGAGGCCAAGCTCGCGTGGGCGAACCGTCACTACCTCCGGCACGCCGCGCCCGCGCGGTTGGCCGCCTTGACGGTGCCGCACCTGACGCAGGCCGGCCTAGCGGGCGTGCCGTCGCCGCGCGCGATGGCGTGGCTCGAAGGGGTCGTGCCGGGCCTCGTCAGCTCGGTGGACAAGCTGAGCGACCTGCCGGAACGGATGCGGCTGGTGTTCTCGTTCGATGCGGCGGCTTCGTTCGCCCGAGACGACGTGCGCAGCGAGGCCACGGCCGCGATGCCCGCGGCCGTGATCAGGGCGTGGGCGGCGGCGCTGGCCACGGCACCCCGGGTGACGTCCCGCGACGCCTTTCGGGAACTGGCAAAGAGCGTCGGCCAGACAACCGGCGCCAAGGGCAAGGCCCTGTTCCACACGATTCGCCTCGCGGCCACCGGCCTACCCGACGGGCCCGAACTGGACCTGATCCTGCCGGCCATCGACCAGGCGGCCGATCTGTCGCCGGATGACGGCCTGGCTCCGGTGATGGGCTGTCGAGAGCGGGCGGCCGCGTTTGCCGCCGCACTGGACGCGGCGCAGTGAGCCCTCGCCATTCGACGGCGGCGACCGTCGCCCCGACGAGGCGTGGTGTCCCGGCACGTTCGCTGGCGGGTGGCCGGTGACGCTCGTCTACGGCGTGAACGCCGTGGCGGAGGCGGTCCGGGCGGGCCGGGCGTCGGAGCTCGTCGTCCAGCTGCCGCACGGCGAGCGCGTGGCCCAGGTCGTGGCCGAGGCGCGCAGCGCCGGGGTGCCGGTCCGGACGGCGGGCCCCGACGCCTTCAAGCGCCTCGTGGCCGTCGATGGCCATCAGGGAATCGCGGCGCGGGTCCGGTCCGCGCCGGCGGTCTCGCTGGCGGACATGGTGGGGCTGTCGGTGGGACCCCCGCTCATCGTCGTCCTGGACGGCGTGGAGGACCCGCACAACGTCGGAGCCATCCTCCGGTCGGTCCACGCCGCCGGGGCGACGGGTCTCGTGCGCCAGACGCGGCGGGCCGCGCCCCTCGACGGCGCCGCCGCGAAGGCCTCGGCCGGGGCCGTGCACCACGTGCCCGTCGCCGATGTCGTCAACATCGCCCGCGCGCTCGACGAACTGGGGGACCTCGGCGTCTGGACCGTCGGGCTCGACGCGGCGGCTGAATTGCACTACGATGAGCTGGACCTCACGCTTCCCACAGCGCTCGTGGTCGGGGCCGAAGGCTCCGGGCTGCGCCGTCTGGTGCGGGAGCGGTGCGACCAGCTGGCTTCGATTCCCATGCGAGGCCGGCTGGGCAGTTTGAACGTCTCGGTGGCCGCCGCAGTGTTCCTGTTCGAGGCGGTCCGCCAACGCGACCGGGGGAGGCCGGGTGCTTGATAAGGGCGCCGGCGGCCGTCTGGACTCCGGGGGAGGAAGCTGGCCCGCTCGTAGACCGTCCTCAAAGGCACGGACTGTTGCACTTCTGGCACAGGACGTGCTACCATCCCTGATTCGTCTGGCTGGCGTAGCTCAGCCCGGTAGAGCGGCTGATTTGTAATCAGCGGGTCGTGGGTTCAAATCCCTCCGCCAGCTCCACCGGAATGTCTCGTCGGCTGTCGGGCAACAAACGGACGCAACGCAGGGGACTCCACGACATACGAACGCAGCGCGCGGCCCGGACGCGGACGGCGCGCGAACGACAAGACAACGGGTAGGTGGCGGAGCGGTCAATCGCAGCAGACTGTAAATCTGCCGGCCTTGTGCCTACGGAGGTTCGAATCCTCCCCTGCCCACCAACAACCTTCGTGCGAACGACGTGCGGAGGGCCGGTGCGGGCCGGGAGCGCCCCTGCGGGCGACCGCTCAGCGCCAGGCCGTGACGGCGGCACAGGAACCGAACGGCCGCTCGCCAGGGCGCAACTCCTGGCGGGGTCGGCGAAGGGGCGAAGGCGGGAGTAACTCAGTGGTAGAGTCACAGCCTTCCAAGCTGTTGGTCGCGGGTTCGATCCCCGTCTCCCGCTCCATCCTTCGCACGGGTGTCCTGGAGAGTTTCTCGTCGGCGTGGCTGGGCCGCGACGACGGGTGAAGGCGTGAGGGGCAGCCGGCACCGGCCGGCGGTTCCTCGAGGAGTTGGCTGGCCCTGGGACGCGCAGGGCGGGTCGACGGGTCGGCCACGGCCGAAGGCGGGCCGATGTAGCTCAGTTGGCAGAGCGCGTCCTTGGTAAGGACGAGGTCACCGGTTCAATCCCGGTCATCGGCTCCAGAAGTCTGATAGGGCAGGTCAAGGGAATGAAAGCTCGACGCCGGCACGGGGCCGGGTCGTCGATCCGCAAAGCGAGCGTAGACGAGTCATGGCGAAAGAGAAATTCGACCGTTCCAAACCCCACGTCAACGTCGGCACGATCGGCCACATCGACCACGGCAAGACCACCCTCACTGCGGCCCTGACGAAGGTGGCCGCGGACAAGGGCTGGGCGAAGTTCGTCCCTTACGACGAGGTCGCCAAGGCGTCGGAGTCGCAGGGCCGCCGTGACGAAACCAAGATTCTCACCATCGCGACGAGCCACGTGGAGTACTCCACGGCCAATCGCCACTACGCGCACGTCGACTGCCCCGGTCACGCCGATTACATCAAGAACATGATCACGGGCGCGGCTCAGATGGACGGCGCGATCCTGGTCGTGAGCTGCGTGGACGGCCCGATGCCGCAGACGCGTGAGCACGTCCTGCTCGCGCGCCAGGTGAACGTGCCGTACCTGGTCGTCGCCCTCAACAAGGTCGACGCCGTCGACGACCCCGAGCTCGTCGACCTGGTCGAGCTCGAGGTGCGCGACCTGCTCAAGACCTACGGCTTCCCCGGCGACGACGTGCCCGTCGTGCGCGTGTCGGCGCTGAAGGCGCTGCAGGGCGAGCCGGACGGCGTCGAGTCCATCGTGAAGCTGATGGAGGCGCTCGACAGCTACATCCCGCTCCCCGAGCGCGAGGTCGACAAGCCGTACCTGATGCCCATCGAGGACGTGTTCTCGATCTCGGGCCGCGGCACGGTGGTCACGGGGCGTATCGAGCGCGGCCGTATCAAGGTCGGCGAGGAAATCGAGATCGTCGGTTTCCGCCCCACCGAGAAGAAGGTCGTCACGGGCGTCGAGATGTTCCGCAAGCTGCTCGATGAGGGCGTCGCGGGCGACAACGTCGGCGTCCTCCTGCGCGGCGTCGAGAAGAACGACGTCGAGCGCGGCCAGGTCCTGGCCAAGCCGGGCTCCATCAAGCCGCACACGAAGTTCAAGGCCGAGGTCTACATCCTCAGCAAGGACGAGGGTGGCCGCCACACGCCGTTCTTCAACGGCTATCGTCCGCAGTTCTACCTGCGCACGACCGACGTCACGGGCTCGCTCCACCTCCCCGAGGGCGTCGAGATGGTGATGCCGGGCGACAACACCGCCATCACCGCGGAACTCATCACGCCGGTCGCGATCGAGAAGGGCGCGCGGTTCGCCATCCGCGAAGGCGGTCGCACGGTCGGCGCCGGGACGATTTCGGAAGTCATCGAATAGGAAAGGCGGGGACTCGGGACCGGAGGTCGGGGAGCAGGGGAAAGACGTCGGCGCGGCCGGGTCCTGGTCCCTGATCCCTCGTCCCCGATCCCTCCCTGGCGAAGCCGCCAATGAGAGACATCATTCAGCTGGCCTGCGGCGACTGCAAGCGGCGCAACTACAGCACGACGAAGAACAAGAAGAAGACGACCGAGCGGCTGACCATGAGCAAGTACTGCCGGTTCTGCCGCAAGCACACGGATCACAAGGAACAGAAGTAGCTCTCCGGTTCCCGGGCGCGCCCGGATCGGTGTGTATGCAGGCCAATAGCTCAACTGGTAGAGCACCGGTCTCCAAAACCGGGGGTTGGGGGTTCGAGTCCCTCTTGGCCTGCCAGTTTGGAGGCGGGCGACCGCGACTCCGGCTGCGTGCCGGGGCGTGATGCCCGCGAGCGCCAGAATCGAGACATCGTGGCAACGGAAACGCTCGAAAACGTAGGCGGCGAGGGGACGGCCGAGGCTGGGCGCGTCTCCACGGCCCGGGGCCCGGGCCGGCTCATCGAGTTCCTGAGGGAAGTCCGCGCCGAACTGAAACGGGTCACGTGGCCCTCCCGGCCCGAGGTCTACGCGACCACGTTCGTCGTCATCCTGACGTCCCTCGTGTTCGGCCTGTATCTCTTCGGTATCGACCTCCTGCTCAACTCGGCGGTGCAGCGTCTCTTCCAGCGGTTCGGTGGCGCATGACGGACGTCACGGCGAAGCACTGGTACATCGTCCACACCTACTCGGGCTTCGAGAAGAAGGTGGCCGAATCCCTGCAGCAGCGCGTGCAGGCCTACGGGCTCCAGGACGAGATCGGCGAAGTGCTGATCCCGACCGAAGACGTCGTGGAGATGCGGGCGGGCAAGAAGGTCGTCAGCTCGAAGCGCTTCTTCCCCGGGTATCTCCTCGTCGAGATGCACATGTCCGACAACGCGTGGCACTGCGTGAAGAACACGCCGAAGGTCACGGGGTTCGTCGGCGCCGGATCGAAGCCCACGCCCCTCTCGAAGGAAGAGGTCGAGCAGATCCTCGTGCAGGTCCGGACCGCGCACGAGAAGCCGAAGCCGAAGTACTCGTTCGAGCGCGGCGATCAGGTGCGCATCAACGAAGGTCCGTTCACGAGCTTCAACGGTGTCGTCGACGACGTCAACGTCGACAAGAACACCTTGAAGGTGATGGTCACGATTTTCGGCCGAGCGACACCCGTGGAACTCGATTTCCTGCAGGTGGAGAAGCTCTAGCGGCTAGCGGCTAGGGACTAGCGGCTAGGAGAACTCAAGATGGCGAAAAAAGTACAGGCAATGGTGAAGCTCCAGATTCCGGCGGGCAAGGCCACGCCCGCGCCGCCCGTCGGGACGGCGCTCGGCCCGCACGGCGTGAACATCATGGACTTCGTCAAGGCGTTCAACGCGCGTACGGCAAAGGACGAGGGACTCATCATCCCGGCCGTCGTCACAATCTACTCGGATCGCTCCTACACCTTCATCACCAAGACGCCTCCGGCGCCGGTGCTCCTGAAGCGCGCGGCGAACGTCGCGAAGGGCTCGGCCGAGCCGAACAAGGCCAAGGTCGGCACCGTGACGATGAAGCAGGTCGAGGACATCGCGAAGCAGAAGCTCGTGGACCTCAACACCGAGTCGCTGGCCTCCGCGGTGAAGACCGTGGCAGGCACCGCGCGGTCGATGGGGATTGACGTGATCGGATAGCGGCCGGGGCCGGCGGCCGGGAACCCACCTGCCCGCACGGCCCGACGCCGGACGTTCCGATGTTACGAAGCTGAGAGTTCGTTGTTCCGAGCCGCCAGCCGCCAGTTCCTGGCCGCTGGCCCGAGTCGTGGGAGGGTGGCGACCACCCGCATGAACCACGGAGGAGGCACATGAAGAGACGCGGGAAGAAGTACCTCGCGGCGCGTCAGCAGGTCGAAGCGCGCGCCTATGAGCTGGAGGAAGCGCTGCCGCTCGTGCAGAAGCTGAGGTTCGCCAAGTTCGACGAGACCGTGGCGCTGTCGATTCGCCTCGGCGTCGACCCGAAGCACGCGGACCAGATGGTCCGCGGCACGGTGGTGCTGCCGCACGGGCTGGGCAAGACGAAGAGCGTCCTCGTCATCGCCGGTCCGGACAAGCAGAAGGAAGCGCAGGACGCGGGCGCGGACTTCGTCGGCGCCGAGGATCTGGTGGAGCGGATTCAGGGCGGCTGGACGGGGTTCGATGCCGTCGTGGCCACGCCCGACATGATGCGCGTCGTGGGCAAGCTGGGCAAGGTGCTCGGCCCCCGCGGGCTCATGCCGAACCCCAAGACCGGCACGGTCACGGTGGACATCGCCAAGGCCGTGAAGGAAATCAAGGCGGGCAAGGTCGAGTTCCGGGTGGACAAGACCGGCATCGTCCACGCCCCGGTGGGGAAGACGTCGTTCCCCCCGCAGAACCTGATCGACAACGCCGTGACACTGCTGGACTCGATCGTCAAGGCGAAGCCGTCGGCGGCGAAGGGCAAGTACCTGCGCAGCATCACCGTGTCGTCCACCATGGGCCCCGGCATCCGCGTCGACGAGCAGCGGATCGAGTCGGCGGCGAAGCACTAGGAGAATCGCGCAGCCATGGCAGTGACACGCGCCGACAAGCAGGCCGAACTCGAGACGCTGGAAGGCGTCTTCAAGGCGGCCGACGTGACCATTCTCATCGACTACAAGGGCATCAACGTCCCCCAGGTCACCGAGCTGAGACGCGAGCTTCGCAAGGTGAGCTCGGGCTACAAGGTGGTCAAGAACACGCTCGCCAAGCGAGCGCTCAAGGGGACGACGTTCGAGGCGCTGACCGCGCACTTCGAGGGCACCACGGCCATCGCCTACACCGACGGCGACCCGGTGGCGCTCGCGAAGACGTTGACGACCTTCATGAAGAGCGCGCCGACGCTGCAGATCAAGGCGGCGGTGGTGCAGGGCCAGGCGATCCAGCCCGGCGAAGTGGTCGAGCTCGCCAACATGCCGGGCAAGCCGGAGCTGTACGCGAAGCTCCTGTACCTGCTGAACGCGCCCGCCACCAACCTGGTCCGGGTGCTGAACGCCGTGCCGCGCGACTTCGTGAGCGTCCTGTCGCAGGCGGAAAAGAAGCGGGCCTAGCGCCCAAGTCCAGACTTTCGATTCATACCAGACGGAGACAAGAGCAATGGCCGAACTGACGCAAGACCAGGTGGTGGACTACATCAAGAACATCAGCGTGATGGATCTGTCGAACCTCGTGAAGCGGCTGGAGACCGAGCTCGGGGTGTCGGCGGCTGCGGCGATGCCCATGATGGCGATGCCGATGGCGGGCGCCGGCGGCGCGGCGGCCCCGGCCGAGGAGCAGACCGAGTTCACGGCGATGTTGACCGACGTGGGCGGCAACAAGATCAACGTGATCAAGGTCGTCCGCGAAGTCACCAGCCTGGGTCTGAAGGAGGCCAAGGACCTCGTCGAGTCCGCGCCGAAGGCCATCAAGGAAGGCGTGACGAAGGAAGAGGCCGAGGCGATCAAGAAGAAGTTCGAAGAGGCTGGCGCCAAGGTCGAGATCAAGTAAGGCGGCGCGCCCGCGCCGCCTCTTCCCGGAGCCTGGGATCAGGGGCCCGGGACCGCCTGCGGTCCCGAGGCCCCGACCCGCGTTCCGGCCGCGCTTGTCCCCGAGACCCGAACCGAGGGTTTGCCCAGCATGTACAGCCTTCCCAAGAACGTCTACCGCGAGCGCAAGGAATTCTCGAAGATTCGGACGACCGTCCCGATCCCGAACCTGATCGAGATCCAGCGGCGCTCGTACGAGCGCTTCCTGCAGATGAACCGGATGCCCTCCGAGCGCGAGGATCAGGGCCTGCAGTCGGTGTTCAAGTCGGTCTTCCCGATCAGCGACTTCCGCGAGAATTCGTCGCTCGAGTTCATCGAGTATTCGATCGGGAACTGGGAGTGCAAGTGCGGCAAGCTGTCCGGCCTGCACCACCTGCGGAAGCCCTGCAAGGCCTGCGGCTTCACCCTCGTCGCGGATCCGTACGGCGAGAAGGACGTCATCTGCGCCAAGTGCGGCACGGCGAACCACGCCCGCGGTGACGTCTGCGACATCTGCGGCCACACGGTCGCGCTGAAGCTGAAGTACGACGTGGACGAGTGCCAGGAGCGTGGCATGACCTACGCCGTGCCGCTCAAGGTGACGATCCGGCTCGTCGTCTGGAACAAGGACCCCGAGACCGGGGTGAAGACGATCCGCGACATCAAGGAGCAGGAGGTCTACTTCGGCGACATCCCGCTGATGACGGACAACGGCACGTTCATCATCAACGGCACGGAGCGCGTAATCGTCAGCCAGCTCCACCGCTCCCCCGGCGCCTTCTTCCACTCCGAGGACAAGACCCTCTTCGTCGCCCAGATCATCCCGTACCGAGGTTCCTGGGTGGAGTTCGAATACGACGCCAAGAACCTCCTGTACGTGCGGATCGACCGCAAGCGCAAGTTCCTGGCGACCGTGTTCCTGCGGGCGCTCGGCCTCCGCGGCGCCGACGAGATCATCCGCGCCTTCTACGGCGTGGATCGGCTGCACCTGGCGGACAACGGCGTGCGCTGGGCCGTGAACGACACGATCGTCGGACTGCGCGCCAAGAAGGGCGTCAAGATCCCGGGCGCCGACGTGTCGGTGGCCGAGGGCAAGAAGATCAGCAAGGCGCACGTCGACGCCATGCGCAAGGCCGGCATCGACACGATCGAAATCACCGAAGAGGCGCTCGAAGGCGCGTTCGCCGCGGCCGACGTGGTGGACCCGGGCACCGGCGAGGTGCTGCTCGAGGCCAACGAGGAACTCACCGCGCGCGTCGTTTCGATGGCCCACGAGAAGGGCGTCGAGACGATCGAGATCTTCTTCCCGGAGCGCGACGAGATCGGCGCCATCCTGTCGCAGACGCTGCGGAAGGATCCGATCCGGACGCACGAAGAGGCCCTCATCGAGATCTACCGCCGCCTCCGGCCGGGCGATCCGCCCACCCTCGACAGCTCGCGCACGCTGTTCGAGAACATGTTCTTCAATCCGCAGAAGTACGACTTCTCGCGCGTTGGCCGCCTCAAGCTGAACACCAAGCTGGGCCTGAACACGCCGCTCGACGAGAAGATCCTGCACCCGCAGGACTTCTACGAGGTCATCAAGTACCAGCTCAAGCTGAAGAAGAACCCGGCGAACGTCGACGACATCGATCACCTGGGCAACCGGCGCGTGCGGTCGGTCGGCGAGCTGCTCGAGAACCAGTTCCGGATCGGCCTGGTCCGCATGGAGCGGGCGATCAAGGAAAAGATGTCGGTCTACCAGGAAATGGCGACCGCCATGCCGCACGACCTGATCAAC
>JBFWXO010000019.1:0-106065 GCA_050187355.1 Vicinamibacterales bacterium | reverse complement strand
CTCAACACCGGCCCCTACAACCACCTCCCCGCGCGCAAGTTCGTGCTGGCGTGCACGCCCGAGGCCTTCGCGGCGGCCGCGGCCAGGGCCGCGGCCAACGGCGCCACCTTCGCCACCGGCGCCGGCGAATCGCTGGAACGGATGCTGGCGCGCATGCAGCCGCTCTTCTACGACGCGAGCGTCGATCCGATGGTGACGCAGAAGACGCCCGAGGGCGGCAAGGACATCCTGCAGGCGAGCTCGAACAACATGTATGCGGGCGTGTCGATGGCCGACCTGAAGGGGTTCAAGGAGCAGCACGGCCTGAACTCGCGCCTCGTGAAGCGGGACGGCCGGCTGGTCGAGGAGGTCTACAAGGTCGGGGGCAAGTACGACGTGCAGATCCGGGGCATCATCGGCCACCTCGAGGCCGCGCAGGCCTTCGCGCCGCCGACCATGAAGGAGGCGCTCGCCAAGCTGGTGCAGTGGTACCGGACCGGCGAGGACGCCGACCGACGGGCCTACGACATCGCGTGGGTGGCCGACAAGAACTCGCCCGTGGACACGATCAACGGCTTCATCGAGGTCTACATGGACCCGCGCGGCGTGAAGGGGTCGTGGGAGGCGCTGGTCTACTACGTCAACCGGCAGAAGACGATCGACATCGAGAAGCTGGCGTCCAACGCGCAGTGGTTCGAGGACCACATGCCGTGGGCGGACGAGTGGAAGAAGGCCGGCGTGAAGGGCATCACCGCCACGGCGATCGACGTCGTCGTCGAGACCGGCGAGTCCGGGCCGATCACGCCCATCGGCATCAACCTGCCGAACGACCAGAAGGTGCGCGAGGAATACGGCAGCAAGTCCGTGTCGCTCTCGAACGTGAACGAGGCGTACGACAAGTCGACCACCCCGGAGTTCCGCCGGGAATTCGCGTGGACGCCCGAGGAGGTGGACCGCGCCAACCGCTGGAGCGCCTTTGCCGGCGAGCTCACGACCAACATGCACGAGGTGATCGGCCACGCCTCCGGCAGGAACAACGTCGCCGATCCGGTCAAGGCCCTCAACCCGCACGGCTCGGCGCTCGAGGAGGGCCGCGCGGACCTCGTCGCCCTCTACTTCCTCCCGGACCCCAAGCTGGTGGAGCTGGGCATCGTCAAGGCCGAGGACCAGGACGCGATCGTGCGCGCCGAGTACGAGGGCTACACGAAGAACGCGCTCGTCCAGCTGCGCCGCGTCCGCCAGGGCTCGCAGATCGAGGAAGACCACATGCGCAACCGCCAGATGATCGTGCGGTGGCTGATGGCCAACACGAAGGCCATCGACGTCAGGGAGCGCGACGGCAAGACGTTCTACGTGATGGTGGACCCGGCGGCGTTCCGTGAGGGCGTCGGCCGGCTGCTCGCCGAGGTGCAGCGCATCAAGGGCACGGGCGACGCCGCCGCGGCGAAGACCCTCTTCGAGACCTACGGCGTGCACTTCGATCCGGCGCTCCGCGACCAGGTCGTGGCGCGGGTGGACAAGCTGAGCCTGCCGTCCTACACGGGGTTCGTCCAGCCGAAGCTGACGGCGACGACCGACGCCAGCGGCGCCATCACGGACGTGACGATCTCGTACCCGATGGACCTCGCCGCCCAGATGCTCGACTACTCGCGCACGAACGCCGGACTGAAGTAGGACGGATGGCCGGCCGCGCTTTCGCCCGCCGCTTCGGCGTCGCGCTGCCGGTCCTGGCACTGCCGGCCCTCGTGGCGCTCCTGGTCGCGCCCGGCCGCTCCAGCCTGGCGGCGGCGCCCGACACCGCGCCGCCGCTGCCTCCGCCGGCCGGGACGGTCGTGAATGTCTCGACCGAGCCGCAGCTGCAGGCCGCGGTCGCGAGCCTGACGTCGGGCACGACCATCGTGATCGCCCCGGGCACCTATCACCTGACGTCGACCTTGTGGGTGGTCGGCCCCCTCACGGACGTCGCGATCCGGGGCGCGACGAACAATCGCAACGACGTGGTCCTCGTCGGCCGCGGGATGACCAATCCGAACACCGCGGGCGTCGGTTTCGGGATCTGGACCGGCGGTGGGGTGACGCGCGTGGCCATCGCGAACCTGACGATCCGGGACGTCTTCTACCACCCCCTCATCTTCAACGCCGGGACCCAGCAACCGCACGTCTACAACGTGCGGCTGCTCGATGCCGGCGATCAGTTCATCAAGTCCAACCCGGACCCGGCGGGTGGCGGCGTCAACGGCGGCATCGTCGAGTACTCCGTCATCGAGTACACCACCGAAGCCCCCGACTCCTACACCAACGGCGTGGACGTCCACACGGGCAACGACTGGATCATCCGGCACAACCTGTTCCGGCGCATCAGGAGCTCGGGCGGCCTCGCCGGACCGGCCGTGCTCGTGTGGAACGGGTCGCAACGGACCATCGTCGAGAGCAACACGTTCATCGACAACCACCGGGACATCCACCTGGGCCTGATCGAGCGCACGCCGAACGACCACACGGGCGGCATCGTGCGGAACAACATGATCGTGCGCTCGCCGGGCGCCGGGGGCGACGTGGGCATCGGCATCTTCGACTCGCCCGGCACGACGGTGGTGCACAACTCCGTCTGGATGGGTGGCGCGTATGCGAACGCCATCGAGTACCGCTTCCCCGACACGACCGGCGTCATCATCGCCAACAACCTGTCGGACGCGGGCGTCTGGGCCCGGCAGAACGCGACGGCAACGCTCACGAACAACGTCTGGACGGCGACGGCCGCCGCGTTCGAGTCCCCCGCCACCGGCGACCTGCACCTGTCGGCCGCGGCCTCGATCGCCATCGACAGGGTCCCGGTGCATCCCGACGCGCCGTTCGACTGGGACGGCTCGCCCCGGCCGTCGGGTCTCGGCGCCGACCTCGGCGCCGACGAACGCACGGCGGTGGTGCAACTGCCGGCGCCGCCCGAGGTGTGTGCGGACGGCGTCGACAACGACGGCGACGGCGTGGTGGACGACGGTTGTCCCCCGCCGCCCCCCGTACCGGCCCTCGAGCTGTGCGGTGACGGCGTGGACAACGATGCCGACGGCCTCGTCGACGAGAACTGCGGGGGCCTCGGTCCGGCTGTCACGCCGGGCCCACCGGCGCGCGTGTCGGCCCGCGCCTCGGGCAGCACCATCGCGATCCAGTGGTTGGCGCCAATCGTGGGCGGCCGTGCCACGGGCTATCTGCTCGAAGCGGGCCTCGCCCCGGGGATGACCGTGGCGACGCTGCCCCTTGGGCCACAGACGTCGGTCAGCATCCCGAACGTCGGCGCCGGCACCTACTATGTGCGTCTTCGCGCCATGGGACCGGCGGGTCTGGGCCCGGCGTCGAACGAGTCGGCCGTCACCGTCGGCGCGTGTCCCGCGCCGGCCGCGCCCTGGCCGCTCGTGGGGTACGTGAACGGATCGCGGATCGCGCTGACGTGGTTCGACGCGGCCGGCTGCCAGGGCCGCGGCCTGCACCTGGTGGCGGGCACGCATGCCGGCGGTGCGGATCTGGCCGTGGTGCCCGTGTCCTCGTCACCCCTCGACGCGGTCGTCCCGGCCGGGGAGTACTTCCTGCGGGTCGCGTCGCCGGCCAACACGACGTCCAACGAGGTCCGGCTCGTGGTGCCCGGCGGCTGCCCGCCGCCGGCGTTCCCGATTCGCCTGAGCGGCCGCGTGGCCGGGAACATCGTGGACCTCCAGTGGTATCCGACACCCTCCTACGCGGCGACGGCCCTCGATGCGGTCTCGCCGCTGGCGTACGTCCTCGAAGCCGGACGGGCGCCTGGCAGCGCGGACGTCGGCGTGTTCCCCCTCGGACGGACGGCGTCGTTCCTGGCGGCGGCCCCGGCGGGACACTACCACCTGCGGGTGCGCGCGGTGACGGCCTGCGGCGCCGGGCCAGCGTCGAACGACGTCACGCTCACGGTGCCGTGAGCCCTCGACGACGGTGGGGGGCGCCCGCGCGCCGGCCACCCGTGGCATCATGTCGTCGCCCATGAGCGCCCGCTCGTATCGCGCCGGCCAGACGGTCGAGGACTACTGCCGCGCGTGCAAGGTGGACCGGATCCACTCGATCGTCGTGGTGGACGGCGAGCAGCAGCCGCTCCGGGTGACCTGCGACTACTGCGGCAGCGAACACAACTTCCGGGGCGGCGGCCGGACCGTCGTGCCCGGGACGCCCCCCGCCGCGGGTTCCCGTCCGGGCCCGGGCACGCCCCCCGCGGCGCGCGTCCCCCGCCCGGCAGGTGCGCCCGCCGCCCCGCCGCTGCCCCTCGTCAGCGACCGCGAGATCTCGGAGCCCCGCATGAGCGACCCCGCCCCCGCCAGCCTCGAAGCCCTGTTGCGCAAGGTGATCCGCGAGGAGTCGGGCCTCACGGCCGTGACCCCGGCCGAGAAGTGGCGCGGCGGCGAGTTCGTCCTGCGCCCGGGCCGCCCGGGCGTGCAGGAGAAGGCCTGGCCGATCGAGACCTTCTTCCACAAGGTCGTCATGCTCCGGAACCGCCTGCGGACGCTCGAGCAGCAGGTGAACGCGTCGGAGCTGCCGGACGACCAGAAGGTGAAGCTCCAGAGCTACATCACGGGCTGCTACGGCACGCTCACGAGTTTCAACGTGCTGTTCGCGGACGAGGCCGACCGCTTCGTCGGCGCCGCCAGCGACTGACGCGGTACGCCATCGCCGCCGGAACCACGGGATCCACCCGGGCGGCGCTTCGTGTGGGAGATCCGATGCGGACGCAGGCTTGGCACCGTTCATCTCGGCCGCTCCGTGGGCTGGCCGGCGGCCTCCTGGCGGTGGCGTGCCTCTGGACCGCGGCTGCGCCCGCCGTGCACTCGCAGGTCCGGGTCCGCCCACGCGCACGGGCGCTCGGCGTCCCCTTCCACGGAACGCCCGGGCGGCTGAACGCCATCACGGACGTGGCCGGCGTGGAAGTGGGCCACGCGACGATCGTGCGCGGCGAGGGGCGGCTGGTGGTCGGGCAGGGGCCCGTCCGCACCGGCGTGACGGCCGTGCTGCCGCGCGGCAAGCGCTGGGCGCCGGTCTTCGCGGGATGGTTCGCCGGCAACGGCTTCGGCGAGATGACGGGCGCTCCCTGGGTGGTGGAGGGCGGCGTGCTCGGCGGACCGGTGATGATCACGGGCACGTACTCGGTCGGCGTGGTGCGGGACGCGGTGAACTCGTGGTTCCACGAGGTGCTGCACCAGCCGATCCCGTGGCACCAGCCGGTCGTCGGCGAGACCTCCGACGCCTTCCTGAACGACGGCCAGGGCCAGCACGTCACCAAGGCGCACGCCTTCGCGGCCCTGAACGGCGCGCAATCCGGTCCGGTGGCGGAGGGCAGCGTCGGCGGCGGCACCGGCATGGTCGCGCACGGCTTCAAGGGCGGGATCGGCACGGCGAGCCGCCTGGTGGACCGCTACACGGTCGGGATCCTCGTGCAGGCCAACTACGGCACGCGTGAGAGCCTCACCATCGCCGGCGTTCCCGTGGGACGGGACATTCAGGGCGCCGAGCGCCAGGGCGGCGCCGGGGCCGCCGCGCCGGACGACCGCGAGGGCTCCATCATCGTCGTCGTCGCCACCGACGCGCCGCTCCTGCCCCACCAGCTCGAACGCGTGGCCCGGCGCGTGCCGATGGGCATCGCGCGGATGGGCGGCACGGCGTCCAACGGCTCTGGCGACATCTTCATCGCCTTCTCCACCGCCAATGAGGGCGCGGCCGCGGAATCGGGCGAGACGCCCATCACGTGGCTGCCGAACAACGACCTCTCCGCCCTCTTCGAAGCCACCGTGGACGCCACCGAGGAAGCCATCGTGAACGCGCTCGTCGCGGCCGAGACGATGACGGGCATCGACGGCCACACGGTGCACGCGCTGCCGATCGATCAGCTGCAGGCGATCCTGCGCAAGTACAACCGGCTGGGTCCCGTCCGCTGACGCCCCGGGCGGGGGCGGATGCTCAGCGGATGCTCAGCGGCCGCTCGCCGGCGACTGCCCGGCCAGGGTCTGCTGCCAGTGCGTGATCAGACCCACCGTCGGCAGCCCCTGGCTCGCCAGAACGCTGACCAGGAAGCGCCGTCCGTCGGGGTGTGGCGTGATGTTGAAGACGTTGGCGATGGGGTTGACTCCCGGCATGGCGACGGCGTCCGTCAAGGCACGCGGCGTCCCGATCCGGATCCCGGTCCGTGCGTCGGTGTCCACGGCCACGGCCATCAGCGTGCCCAGATTGGGTGGCTGGAAATCCACGTAATACAGCTCCCGACCATCCGCGCTCCACCGCGGATCCCTCCCGCCGGGTCCGGACACCGTCACGTCGGACGCGCCCGCGGGGAACCGGCGGACGTGCACGCGCCAGTCGCGCGACTCGTTGGTGACGTAGGCCAGCCACGTGCCGTCGGGCGACAGCTGTCCCTCGCTCTCGTCTGCGGGGGAGCCAAGGAGCTGCACGGCCGCCGTCATGTCCGGCGTCCCGGACTCGACGGGCGCCCACCAGAGGTCGGCGCGCGTCGTCGGATCCTCCTGCGTGTAGATGAACACCCGTCCATCCCGCGACCAGTCCGCCGGCCGCCAGGGTCTGGGCGGGTCGGGCGATGGAAGCGCCGTCAGGGCGCCCGTTCGCAGGTCCTTCTGAAACCAGCCGGATCCCTGGGACGAGGTCAGGAACGTGGACACGCGAGCGCTGTCCGGAGACCAGCCTCCGGAGTAGCCGGACTGCCCGATCGGCGAGATCCGGGCCGTCGAGCCACGATCCGGATCGACGACCCAGGCCGCCGGGAGTTCGCCCTCGGCTTCGAGCGTGAAGAGGATCTGCGTTCCGTCCGGCGAGAGCGATGCCGCCTCGACTCGACCGGCCGGCAGCGTGATCGCCCGCCCGGTCCTCTGGGTCCGGTCGACCCATGTCAGCCGGACGTTCGGGGCCGCACCCCCGAGATACACCAGTGCCCCACCGGCCGACACGGCGGCCGGCGCACCGTCGGAGGACCCCAAGCGCGCCGGAGCCGCGACGGGGACCGGGTCGCCCACCGGCTGCCACGACGTCTGATCGAAGGGCTGCGCCATCAGGCGCTCGTCGCGCAGGAACAGCACGTGCGCGATCGTGCCTCCGTCCACGGGCGGCGCCCATGCCGCGGCCGCGTCGTCGGCGAGCACCCGCCGCCCTGCGGGCTCGGCCAGCGTGGCCAGGTACACGCCCGGCGCGGTCCGGTCCGTGCTGGTGTAGAGGAAGCGCTCGCCGTCGGGCAGGAAGGCCGGCGCCACGCCCGGACCGACGTCGCGACACTCGCCCCCGGTGGCCTCGACCCGTCGGAGCGGCAGCCCCCGATCGCTGCCGAACAGGATGACGCCCTGTCGGCTCCACGTCGCGCCAAACCCCCGTCCGACGTTGCGGCACACGATCTCGGCGGGGCCGCCGGCCGCCGGGATCACCTTCAGCGCGTCGTCGGCGAAGAACCCGAGCGACCGGCCGTCGGGGGACCAGAACGGCGTCCGGGCGCCGCGCGTCCCCACGAGCGTCCGAACCTCGCCCGAGTCGAGGGCGCGTATGGACAGATCGTGGTCATTCGACGGACCGATGACGACCGCCAGTTGCCGGCCATCCGGGGAAAGCGCGACATGGACGGCCCTGTCCTGCTCCCCCAGCGGGACCGCCACGTGCAACGGACGCTCCACCGGCGGGGTCTCGCGGAAGTGCACCACGGCGAGCCCGGCCAGGCCGATCGTCGAGGCCGCCGCCACGGCCAGCAGAACGCCGGGACGTGCCGTTGGGCGCGAGGCGTCCGGCGCGGCGGATGCCGCCGCCGGCAGTTCGAACGCGCCGTCGAGGGCGAGCCGCATGTCGCGGATGTCGGCCAGGCGCTGCGTCGGATCCTTCTTCAGGCACTGCCGGAGAAACGACGCGACCAGTGGGGGCAACGCCGGCAGCGCGCGCCAGTCCGGCTCGGCCTTCATCACTTCGGCCAGCGTCAGCGACACGTCCTCGGCCTGGAACGCGCGGCGGCCGGTGAGCATCTCGTACAACACGCACCCGAAGGCCCAGACATCCGCGCGCCGGTCCACGGGCTTGCCGCGCGCCTGTTCGGGCGCCATGTACGCCGCCGTGCCCAGGATCACGCCCGCCTGCGTCATGGCCGGCGACAGGATCGTCGGCGACGCGGTGGCGCCAGCCGCGGCCGCCGCCGCTGGCTCCGACGCCTTCGCCAGGCCGAAGTCCAGCATCTTCACCGTGCCATCCGTGCGGACCTTGATGTTCGCGGGCTTCAGATCGCGATGGACGATGCCCTGCTCGTGCGCCGCGTCGAGCGCATCCGCGATCTGCCGCGCGATGGGCAGCGCGTCGTCGACAGGAATGGGCCCGCGGGCAATCACCTGCGACAGGTCCTCGCCCGCGACGAGTTCCATCACCAGCGCCGTGACGCCGCCGCTCTCTTCCAGACCGTAGATGCCGGCAATGCGGGGGTGGTTCAATGCCGCCAGCGTCTTCGCCTCGCGCGTGAAGCGCGCCACGCGGTCCGCGTCGTGCACGAACGCCTCGGGCAGGATCTTGAGCGCCACGTCGCGGTCGAGCTTCGTGTCCCGCGCACGCCACACCTGGCCCATGCCGCCTTCGCCGAGCGGGGCGATGACGGTGTAGGGGCCAAGGCGTGCGCCGGGAGAGAGCGCCATCGGTCGCGGATTATATGATGACCGCGTCTTCAGCTCTGCGGTCCTGGCGGTTCGATCGCGGACTCCGCTCGCGCGAGCAGGTCGGCTACTCCGAGGCGCTCGGCACGGTCACGCAGGTAGATCCGGTCGAGCGCGTCGCCTTGCACCAGAAGGATACCGAGCACGTCGCGCCACTGCCGGTCGGAGACCTCGTGGCCTTTGCGGAACCACCGGAGCTTCTGCAGCAGGATGTCTTCGGGCGTGTAGGCGTAGAGATAGCGCTCGGGGTTGGCCGTCACCTGCACGCGCTGCCGGCGATTCATCGCCTCATCGTCGAGCGGTGATCCGCCCTGGACGAATAGGTCGACCTTGATCGCGCTCGCCCGATGGAAGATGTTGACGCTCGACCGTTCCCGCACCGCCCGCGCAAGGGCACGCTCGTCCACGTCGAACTCGGCCCGCAGCGCCGCGACCAGCGGATCCACGTCCGACGCCGTCATCGCGACGACGATATCGACGTCCAGCGTGGACCGCGGCTCTCCGCTCAGTGAGCTGGCCAGCGATCCGCCGACCAGGTAGCGCAGGCCGCACGCGTCGAGCACCTGCGCCACGTCGAGCGCGACCGCAACGGGGTCACTCACGACGCCCCGCGGAGATCAGTCAGGTGCGCGGCATCGGGGTAGATCCGCCGGGTCGTCTCGACGCCGAGCAGAATGGCCGACAGACGCAAGAAACAGTCGCGTTCCGATGCTTGTGGGTGGCGGCGCCGAATCCCGGCGAGCGACAGGTCGATCACCGCGCGAGTGGCGTCGCTCACGAGCCGCAACCGGTCGATCGATGAGAGTCGCCGCCACGCGTCGATCTGGCGCTGCTCGATGCCGGCCGTGGTGTCGGCGGAGAGCACGGCCCTGTGGCGTCCGGGCACGGGGTGGTCCACGGCGTCATTATAGGCGCGCGACCCATGCGCCCGTTGCGAGCGCGATCGGTTACCTGGGGCCTCCGTCGCCCACGCGGGTGAACTCGCTCAGCCAGTTCTCCACCAGGATCACGCGGCCCGAGGCCGCCCCATCCGCGGGCGCGACGCTGCGAAGGGCCAGCCAGCGATCGCCCACGCGCCAGAGCTCCCGGACGGCCATCGACGCGCCCGCACCCGCGGCGTCGAAGACCGCACGCGGTTCGGAGGCGACCACGCGATCGTCGGTGGCGCGCAGGGTCACCATCTTCAATTGATCGAGGCGCTTGCTCTGGACACGAAACGCGCCCACCCCCCGCGCGAACGCTGCAGAGGGATCCGGAATCTGCCAGTACGCCAGTTCAGTCGCCCCCGTCCACGCCACCGGGACTCCCGCTAGGGCGGCCATCGGCCACTGGCCACCGCCAGGCTCGAACCGACTGACGAACACGTGCGGGACGCTGTCTTCCCGTTGGGCATAGGCCAGCAGCCGCCCATCCGGCGACGGCACCGGATATGACACATCGTCGTCGGGTCGCCGCAGGAGCGTGGCCTCGCCAGACGCCTGTCCGTTGGCGATGGCGATCGCGTAGATGCGAGTCTGGCCGCGATCGTCGCGCTCGAGGAGCAGCGTGCTGCCGTCGCGGGAGAAGGCGATCGGCTGGCCCAACGTGACGGTCGTTGGCGGGGCGGCGCCGTCGGCCGTCACGGCGCGAACGCTTTGACGAAACCCGTCCATCTGCGAGAACACGATGCGGCGGCCATCGGGTGACCACGCCGCACGGATGCGATACGCGCTTCCCTCCGACCCGATGGTCGGCGGCAGAATCGGTGTGTCGAGCCCGGTCGCGACATCCCGCACGACGATGCTGAACGGTTCGGCGTCGCCCACGACCAGGGCCAGCCGGTCGCCCTGCGGATGGGACGCGACCGTCACGATCGGGACGCTCGATCCCGGAAGCGGCGTGGCCACGCCAGCCGCATCGAGCCAGACGAGCTCGTCCCGCCGATCGGCAGCCGCCGCTCGATAGACGAGCGCGCCCGACGCGGAGAGCGTGAGGCGGTCACCGCCGCGCGCCACGAGAAACGGATCGCCCGTGGTTCGACGGCCCGCAAGGTCGAAGGGTACGGCCCACACGCCCGGATTGGGCGGCGCAGCGGTGAAGTACACGAGATGCCCCTCGACGTAGTTCACCGTGCCCCCGGAAGTCCTGATGCCGGGAACAGCCGCGTGCGACGACGCCGAGACAATCCACGCCTCTGGTTCGTGCGCGGCAATGGTGTGCGGCCACAGCAGCAGGTCGCCGCCCGGCAGGACGCGCACGCTGTGGTAGTCCACGATGCCGTCCTGCAAGGGCAGGCGAACGACCGGCGCGCCGGTGCCGGTCGCGGAGACCTCATAGATGGCGCCGCGCCAGATCGACACGACGATGCGACCGTCCGGGCCCCAGAACGCGTTCATCATCCGGCCCGACTCGGGCAGGCGCATCAGGGACACCGCCGGGCCGCCGTCGATGGGCACGCGCCAGAGCTGCTGGCCGGTCGAGTAGCCAATCTGCCGGCTGTCCGGAGACCAGAAGAGGGCCTCGTCGAAGGCGTCCAGCGCATCGACCGTCGCGATCTTCCGGGAGGCGAGCTGGCTGAACTCCCGCACCCAGATCGCCTTGTCCTGGAAGTACGCAAGGCGGGCCCCGTCGGGCGACAGGGCCATCTGCGCGTCGGCAGCGATGCCATCGACGACGAACTTTCTCAGCGGCGCCTCCGCGGGCTCCCCGCGCAGATTCCAGGCGGCGAGACCAGCGAGCGCGGCGGTGATGGCAACGGCGGCCGCCATCGGCAGCCACGCGCGCCGCTCCGTCGCTGCTGGCGCAAGTGCCGGAGCGTCCTCGCGCGGCGACTGAAGCAGGATGCGCGCTTCGCCGATGTCGCGCAGGCGCGTGGCCGGGTTGCGATCCAGGCACCGGGCGATGAGCCGTCGCACGGAGGACGGCGTGGACGGAGGCAGGGCCGACACATCGATGTCGGCGCGAATGACCGCGGCCAGCGTTTCGGGCACTGACCCGGCATGAAACAGTCTGCGGCCGATCAGCATCTCCCATAGGACGACGCCGAACGCCCAGATGTCCGACCGGCGGTCGACGGGTTTGCCCGCCGCCTGCTCGGGACTCATGTACGCGGCCGTGCCCAGGATCACGCCCGCCTGGGTCATCGCGGGCGACGTGATCGTGGGTGACAGCGTGGCGTTCGCCGCCGACGCCCCCGCGGGGTCGAGGGCCTTGGCGAGCCCGAAGTCCAGCACCTTCACCGTGCCATCCGGCCGCACTTTGATGTTCGCGGGCTTGAGATCGCGATGGATGATCCCTTGCTCGTGCGCGGCTTCCAGCGCCTCGGCGATCTGCTTCGCGATGGGCAGCGCCTCATCGATGGGGATGGACCCACGCGCAAGGCGCTGTGACAGGTCCTCGCCCTCCACCAGCTCCATCACCAACGCCGTGACACCGTTGGCCTCTTCCAGGCCGTAGATTCCGGCGATGTGCGGGTGGTTCAACGCGGCCAGCGTCCTTGCCTCGCGCGTGAAACGCGCCACCCGATCCGCGTCGTGCACGAACGCCTCGGGAAGGATCTTGAGGGCCACGTCGCGGTCGAGCTTCGTGTCCCGCGCGCGCCACACCTGCCCCATCCCGCCCTCGCCGAGCGGGGCGGTGATCTCATAGGCACCGAGGCGAGTCCCGCGCGTCAGAGGCATGCCGAGTGCGCGTCAGCTTACACTACCGACCCGGCGGACCTGCTGTTCCAGAAACGGCGATCAGCTTCGAGCCGGTGGTGTCGGTCACGCGCGACGACGGCCGCCGGGCCGGCCGAGGCGCTGCAGGCGAGACTCAACGGGCTCGCGGCCCCAACCGACGGTCGCCAGTCGAGCGGCTCGCGTTCATCAGTCGTTCCGTCGCGGTAGCGCCCCTTGCACGACGACGATGTCGGAGTAGATGAGCCCCCCGCGGATCATCACCGCGTGCTCGCCGTCGGGCATCACATCCACGTCGCCGCGCGCGTCCCCCGGCACGGTGAAGGCGGTTCGCCTCGAGGTCAGCACCGGACCACGCGGGCCGATGTCCACGACCTTGATGTCATCGCCGTCGGTGTAATAGAGCCTGGAGCCGTCGCGGCCCCACCTGATGGGGCTGCCGCCGCGCGTAGACACCTGGACCGACGCCGTGAGGTCCGAGAGTGGAGCGACGCGAGTTTCCCCGCGGCCGGATGCGTCGGTCTGGAAAGCAAGCCAGCGGCCGTCGGGTGACGGCAGCGGCGACCCCTCCGAGGCGGGCGTGGCGAGCAGGACGGCAGGTTTCGCCGCGCCACCGCCCAGCGCGACGGAGAAGATGTCATTTTGGGCCTGGTTGGACTGAGCCGCGTCGTAGTACAGCGTGCCGCCATCCGACGACACGCCGCCCGCATAGGCATCCCACTGGGCCGCAATCGGTTCGACGCTGCCCCGACCGTCCGTGACAACGCTCCAAAGGCTGGTGGCGCCGGCCCCAGTGGACGTCGGAAAGTGCGAGCCCAGGAGCCGTGTCCCGTCCGGCATCCAGCGCGGAGAGAACATGTCCTCGCGGTAGGTCACCTGCGTCAGCGCGCCCGTGTCCAGGGCCAGGGTCCAGAGGGTGCGGCGAGCGCCTTCCCACCGGTTGAGCGCCAGCTGGCGCCCATCGGGTGACACGCGCAGATCCACCCAGGGATACTGCGGCACCGGGAGTTCGCGTTCCGCGCCGGCGCGATCGACCATCACCACGCGGCGATCGGAGCGCGGCGGGTTGGCCACGTAGAACAGGTCGCCCGCCGCACTGGCGGCGGCCGGCGTCGCGTACCGCACCGGCACGTCGCGCGCCAGCACGGTGGCCTCCCCGCTCAGGGTGGCCGTCTTCGCATCGAACGGCGCGGCGACAATCGACCACGAGGCGCCCTCCTCGCGCGAGAACACGAGGTAGCCCGTCGGCGTCAGGCGTGCGTCCCATCCGGCGATGAGCGTCCGGAGCGTCCCGTCGGCCTCTCGCACCGCGATCTGGGGTTCGCGGTCAATCGTCGTGGACACCAGGAGCCGCCCGTCCGGCAATCCCTCGGCGCGATAGACATTCACATCCGGCGCGAATGCGATGGTGTCGACCGGTCCGCCACCGGCCGGGGCCGACCGGATGGCATCGAAGTGGAGCGTCGGGTACCGGATGCGGTCGTCGGCCCCCCAGGTGAGGTTGATGAAATAGTCGCCCGCCCCGCCATCACCCAGCCGGCCGCCGCCCACGACGACCAACGCGGGCGTTCCTCCCGCCGTCGGGATCTTCATCAAGTCCTTTGCGGTGCGGAAAGCGATCCACTGACCGTCGGGTGAGAACACCGGCGCATGCGCGCCCGGCGGCGCGCCCGTGACAGGCGTCACGTCCAGGCTCGACGGGCGGCGCAGCAGCAGCCCTCGAGTGCGGTCGGCGATCGCGATCCGCGTGCCATCAGGCGATACCGCAAATCGGTCGGTGAGGGCAGCGAGATTCGGGCCGCCGACGCCAAGGGTGGCCGCCACGTACGCAGCCGTCGAGGCAGGCGGCGAGGCGTCTCGCGCCGCACGCACCCATCCCCAGGTGCTGACCACCCCCACCAGCGCGAGCACGGCGATGGTCGTGAGTGCGATCGGTCCGGACGACCGCCGAGAGGCTGATGCGCCGGCGGCAGCCTCCTGCGCCGGTGTCGCCGCGGCATCATCCAGCTCGAGGATCGCATCGGCGATGGCCGCGATTCGGCGCTTCGGGTGCTTCTCCAGGCAACGGCGCAGCAATCGGCGTATCGGCGCCGGCGTGTTCGCGGGGAGGCGCGTCCAGTCCGGCTCCCTGGTCAGCACTGCCGCCAGCACGTGCGACACCGTCTCGCCGTCGAACACCCGCTGCCCCGTCAGCATTTCGAGCAGCACCACGCCGAACGCCCAGACGTCCGACCGGCGGTCCACGCGCTTCCCCGCCGCCTGCTCGGGACTCATGTACGCGGCCGTGCCCAGGATCACACCCGCCTGGGTCATCGCGGGCGAGGTGATCGTAGGAGACAGCGCGACGTTGGTGGACGGGGCCCCCGCGGGGTCGAGGGCCTTGGCGAGCCCGAAGTCGAGCACCTTCACCGTGCCGTCGTCGCGCACCTTGATGTTCGCGGGCTTGAGATCGCGGTGGACGATGCCCTGCTCGTGCGCGGCTTCGAGCGCCGAGGCGATCTGCTTCGCGATGGGCAGCGCGTCGTCGATGGGGATGGGCCCGCGCGCAAGGCGCTGCGACAGGTCCTCGCCCTCCACCAGCTCCATCACCAGCGCCGTGACACCGCCGCTCTCTTCCAGGCCGTAGATGCCGGCGATGTGCGGGTGGTTCAGGGCCGCGAGCGTCTTGGCCTCACGCGTGAAGCGTGCCACGCGGTCCGCGTCGTGGACGAAGGCCTCGGGCAGGATTTTGAGGGCGACATCGCGGTCGAGCTTCGTGTCGCGAGCGCGCCATACCTGCCCCATGCCGCCCTCGCCAAGCGGGGCGGCGACTTCATACGGGCCGAGGCGAGTGCCAAGTGTGAGCGCCACGCGTAGAAACTCGCGCGATTATACGAAGTTCCAGAGGCGCGGCGTGACGGCCCTACCTGGCACTATTCCAGAGTCGGCCAGCTCTGATCTCGCTCACTTCCTCAGTGCCGCCTCGCAGTTCATCACGACGTTGAGCGCCGGCGCCGCGGTCGACGCGCCGACCGGCGCGGCGAGCAGGAAGCGCGTGCCGTCCGCCGTGACGTCGTAGGTCCAGAGGAAAAGGTTCAACAGTCTCGTCTGCGTGTCGAAGGGCGGCGTGACGGCGCCGGGGCGAAAGACGGGCGTGGGTCCCGTCGTGTCCGAAGACACGGACGCGGCCATCATCTTCCGGTCGGCCGCCATGAAGAACAGTTCCTCGCCGTCGCCGCGCCAGCGCGGTTCGGTACCGCCGTCGGACGACATCTGCCACCGGCCGTCACCCGAGGGAAACGGTCGCACGTAGACCTCGTCCCGCCCCGATTCGTCCGACGCGTACGCGATCCAGCGACCGTCCGGCGAGAGTCGCGCATGATGCTCGTTGGCTGGCGACTGAAGAAACGGGAACGGTTCCTGGCCCGACGCCGCTCGCGGCAGCACCCAGACGTCGAGGAGTGTTGTCCGAGTTTGCGCCAGAAACACGAGGTACCGCCCATCGCGCGACCAGTCACTTGTCGTCTTGCTCGTCCCGTCCTTGCCGAGCACCTGCGCCGTGCCGCTGCCATCGGCAGACTTCTCGAACACGTCGTTCCCCGATCGAAACGCGATTCGATGGCCCCGCCCCCCGGCTCGCGTGTCGGCGTGTATGAGATTGGCGAGCCGGTCGGCCGCGGCGGCATGGGCGAGGTGTGGCGCGCGCGCCATCATTCCTGCTCCGGCACGAGGCGCTGCAGCAGCGCGTCGAAGTGCTGGATGACGATGAGCTGCGGCGGCGCGGCGTCCGGCGTCGGCACGTCTCTGAGCACGAGGAACCGCTGCCCGTCCGGCGACACATCGTACTGGCGAGGACCCTCGCCCAGGGTCAGCACTGCGCCGTCCTTCAATACGGCCGTCGGCGGCGTCGCGCCCCAGGACGTCCCGCGCTCCACCCCGACGCGCATCAGCGCGCCCGTGGGCGCCACGTAGAACAGTTCCTGGCCGCCGCGCGACCACACCGGCTGGGTGCCACCGCCGGTGGACACCTGCCACCGCCCGCTCGCCACACCCGGATATGGCCGGACGTAGATTTCGACCGTGCCAGAGTCGTTCGCCTGGTAGGCGAGCCACCGGCCGTCCGGCGACACCACGCCGTTGTCTTCGGTCGCCGGCGTCTGCACGAGCGGCGTCACCGTGCGGCTCCCCGCCAGCTCGATCTGCATGATGTCGAATCCGGTCTGGGGGGACCTTTCCGTGAAGAGGAGCCGCGTCCCGTCCGGGGTCACCCCGCTCGCGTACTGCTCGTTCGGGCTGGTCGTCAGTCGCTCCGCCGTTCCGGTCCCGTCGGCCGCCTGCACGTAGAGGTTCCGCACGCCGTCCTGGTCGGAGCTGAAGAACAGGCGGCGGCCGTCAGGCCCCCAGACATGAAAGTACTCCCGACCTGGCATGAAGGTCAGGCGTGCCAGAGTCTGGTGCGCCACATCCCCCACCCAGAGGTCCTCGTTGAAGACCGCGACGGCCAGACGGCTCCCGTCCGGGCTGAGCCGCGGCTGCACGTACTCGGCCGGTGGCGCGGCGAAGGCCGTCTCCCGCCCCTGCCGGTCCACCCACGTCAGCGTCCGCCGCTCCGTCCCACCGGCGCCCGCACGCACGTAGGCCAGCGTGCCATCCACCGCCACAGCGGCCTGGACGCCGCCGGCCGCAGGAGGATTCACGGTCGTCACCACGTCGGGCACCACGGGTACCGGTGTGCCGCGTGTGGTCCCTGTCTCCAGGTCGAAGGCCACGGCGCGCAGCGTGCCGCCGGCCGCATACACCAGGTACCCCGTCGGTCCGGCGCCGGCCGACCGGCGTGCCACGTACTGCGCATGGCTGCCGCCGCGCAGCACCACCGCATGCGTCCCGGTGGCGAGATCGAGCACGGCAATCTCGGCCGCGCCCGCGTCTCCCGTCGCCGAGGTGATGGTGAAGAGCACCGCGCGGCCGCCCGGAAGCGCCTCCGGCCAGGCGTGGTCCTCTTCGCCCTGCTCGCGGTCGGGCCGCGTCAGCACCGTCACCGCGCCACCGCCCGCGGCCACCTGCTGCAGCCCCGTGCCCCCGCGGCGGTCGCAAACACGATGGTGTCGTCGGGCAGCCAGACGGCGCCGCGCGAGAAGCCGTCCTCCTGGGCCACGGTGACGGCCGGCCCACCGGTGATGGCCACCTTCCTGAGGATGCTGTTGGCTTCGACGAAGCCCACCCACTGGCCGTCGGGCGAGACGAACGGGTTCCGTCCCACACGAGTGTCGAGCGAGACGGGTGCCAACGTGTCGAGGGCGCGGACGACGAGGCTCTCGCCCCCCAGATAGACGATGCGCGCGCCGTCGGGGGTGATGGCGATGGATCGATCGCCGGGGCTCAGCCCGAGTGGCGCCGCGGGAGGGATTGGGATGGCCGTCTGAACGACAGGCGGCGGCACGGAGCGCGTCGCCAGCCACATGCCGCCGGCCGTCGCGCCGACAGCGAAGAGCGCGACGGCGGCGACGAGCGCCATCCGCGTTCGCATGACGCGCCCGACCTCGGCGCGGGCGGACGTCACGGCGGCATCGACGCGGGTCTGGACACCCGCGTCGTCCAGCGCGGGGCTGGCGCCGGGCGTCAACGCCTCCTCGATCTCCAGCTGCGCGTCGGCCGCCGAGTCCATGCGGCGCATACGGTCCTTCGCCAGACAGCGGCGCAGCAGCGTCCGGATCGGCGCGGGTGTCGTCGACGGGAGCATCGTCCAGTCCGGCGCCTTCGTCAGCACCGCCGCGAGCGTGTCGGAGACCGTCGCCCCGTCGAACAGCCGCGTGCCCGTCAGCATCTCGTAGAGCACGACGCCGAAGGCCCACAGGTCCGCCCGCCGGTCCACCATCGTGCCGCGCGCGTGCTCCGGCGCCATGTACGCGGCCGTCCCGAGGATGACGCCCGCCGCCGTCATCGCGGGCGACGTGATCGTGGGCGACAGCGACGCATTCGCCGACGAGGCCCCGGCGGGATCGAGCGCCTTCGCCAGACCGAAGTCGAGCACCTTCACCGTGCCGTCCGGCCGCACCTTGATGTTCGCGGGCTTCAGATCGCGGTGGATGATCCCCTGCTCGTGCGCGGCTTCCAGCGCCTCGGCGATCTGCCGCGCGATGGGCAATGTCTCGTCGACCGGGATAGCGCGACGGGCAAGGCGCCGCGACAGGTCCTCGCCCTCGACGAGCTCCATCACCAGCGCCGTCACGCCGCCGCTCTCTTCCAGGCCGAAGATGCCGATGTGCGGGTGGTTCAGGGCCGCGAGCGTCTTGGCCTCCCGCGTGAAACGCGCCACGCGGTCCGGGTCGTGGACGAACCCTCGGGCAGGATCTTGAGGGCCACGTCGCGGTCCAGCTTCGTGTCGCGGGCACGCCACACCTGGCCCATGCCGCCCTCGCCGAGCGGGGCGGCGATCTCATAGGCACCGAGGCGAGCGCCAGGCGTCAGGGGCATCGCTGCGACCGAATTATGGGCGCCGATGCCTGAAGGAGGATGCTCTCCGCGTTCGGCGCGTCGCGACGGCCAAGAGGCAAACCGCGCAGCCGACCGGTCCGCGGATGCCATGATTCGGCGGCGCCGCCCCGGTGGCCGATGGCCTTGGCCGGCTTCCCCGCTTTGGGTAAGCTCCGCGCGAGGAGGCCGCCATGACCGTTGCGTCGCACGCCGTCGTCGCCGCCCTCGCGCTGGCCATGCCCCTGGCCGGCGCCCACCAGGCGCACCCGGACTTCTCCGGCACCTGGACCATGGATGTCGCCAAGAGCGAGTCGCCGTATCAGGGCGCGTCGTTCGAGGTGCCGACGGTCGTCATCACGCAGACGCCGTCGAACGTCGCGATCGAGAGCCGGCGCCGGAGCGGTGCCGACACCGTGCGATACGCGGTCACCACCGGGAAGACGCCAGTACCGGGACCTACGACGCCGGGTCGCGCGTACTGGGACGGTCCGGTGCTGGTGACCGAGGGCACGCGCGTCGTGAACGGCCAGACGGTCTCGTTCCGCGAGCGCCGCTCGCTCGACGCCGGCGGCGGGGAGATGACGGTGGTCACCACCGTCATCGTGCAGCACGGCTACTCGATCAGGGGCGCCCAGAACTACGGCACGGCCACCGACGTGTTCCGCCGGACCGCGCAGAACCTCGAGACGCGCTGATCTCGGTCGCGGGCCCTCAGAACGATCCGAAGGCCGAGCCGACCACCAGCACCGCCACGATGGCGAACAGCGGGCCGACCACCGACACCATGAACATGTCGTAGTAGGCCTCGCGGTGCGTCAGGCGGCAGATGCCGAGCATGGTGATGACGGCGCCGTTGTGCGGCAGCGAGTCGAGGCCGCCGCAGGCGATGGCCGCCACGCGGTGCAGGAGCTCGGGGCTGATGCCGGCCGCCAGGGCGGCCGCCGAATAGGTCTTGGCCAGCATGCCGAGCGCAAGGCCCAGCCCGCCGGCCGCCGACCCGGTGAGGCCCGCCATGATGTTCACGGCGATCGCCTCGTTGACGAGGACGTTCGAGGTGAGCGCGCCAAGCGCCACCTGCACGGTGGCGAAACCCGCCAGCGACGCGATGACCGCGCCGTACGCGATCTCGGACGCGGTGTTGAAGATCGGCAGCATCGAGGCGTAGGTGCCTTCGTTGAGCGTCCGGCGCAGGTCCTGCCAGCGCGGCCAGTGCAGGACGAGCGCCGTCACGTTCGCCAGGCCGAGCGCCGTGACCAGGGCCCAGAGCCCGCGCACGTCGTTCGGGCCGACGCTGCCGAACCTCGCCTCCTTCAGGTACCCGAGGTCCATCGCGGGAATGACCCACCACGTCATGGCGACGTTGCCCACGAGCACCATCGCGAGCGGCAGCAGCGCGACGAGCAGCGGCGGGTCGGCCGTTTGCGCCTCGGCCTCCAGCGAGTCGACGGCGTGGTTCCCGTAGCCCTCGCCGGTACGCGCGGCCAGGCGCGCGCGCCGGTTGAGCCACCAGGTGCCGAACAGGAACATCACGAGGCCGCCGATGGTCCCCACGCCAGGCGCGGCGAAGGTGTCGGTCCCGAAGAACGCGATCGGGATCGCGTTCTGGATGGACGGCGTCCCGGGAATGCCGCTCAGGGTGAAGGTGGCGCCGCCCAGCAGGACCGCCGCGGGAATGAACCGCTTCGGCGTGTGGGAGCTGCGGAAGATGGCGGCCGCCACGGGGTAGGCCGCGAAGATCACGACCAGGACGGACACGCCCCCGTAGGTGAGGATCGCGCACGCCAGCACGATCGACATCACGGCGTGCTGCGCGCCGAGGCGACCGACGATCCACCGGGCGATCGCCGAGGCCGACCCCGAATCGGTCATCAGCCGGCCCAGGATCGCGCCGAGCATGAAGAGCGCGAAGTAGCCGGTCAGGAAGCCGCCGAGGCTCCGCATGTACACCTGCGTGAGGACGGCGAGCAGGCGGGTCTCCCCGCCGATGAGCGCGGCCAGCAGGGCGAGCAGCGGCGCGACGAGGAGGACGTTGAAGCCCCGGTACGCCGCGTACATCAGCAGACCGAGGGACAGGAGGATGCCGAGGACGCCGATCATGCGCGGGAAGCATTGCCGAGAACCACCCCGGGCGCAAGCGCACCGTGGGATCCCAGGCGGGCCGGCCGCCTCACAGCGGCCGCTTGAAGCCGACGTGCGTGGGCCGGAAGCCGAGGCGCTCGTAGAAGCGCTGCGCGTCCACGCGGGACACGTCCGACGTGAGCTGTGCGAGCTGGCAGCCGGCGGCGCGGGCCCGGTCCAGCGCAGCCTCGATCAGGCGCTCGCCGATGCCACGGCCGCGATGGGTGGCGGCCACGCGCACGCCCTCGATCTGCGCGCGGAGGGCTCCGGCGCGGCTGAGCCCCGGAATGATCGTGAGCTGCAGGCAGCCGACGAGCGTCCCGTCCGCCTCCGCGACGAGCAGCGTGTTGCCGCCCTGGGCCTGCATCGCGTCGAACGCCTCGAGGTACGCGGGCGCGACCGGCTCCTGGACGATCTCGCGCGCGGCCCCGAGGGCGTCGTCGGCCAGGAGCCGCACCACGGCGGCGAGGTCGCCCCGCCCGCCGGTGCGGATCGTCAGTTCGGGCCTGGCGCATCCGCCGTCGACTCCGCCTGGATCGCCCGACACGGCGGGCCTCAGCCCATCGTCGCCAGTTCGTCGTAGGCGATGGTGAGGGCCAGGCCCAGGCGCGGCTTCTGGCCGCCGAAGTGCTCGAAGCCCGGGAGCGTGTCCACCTTGGCGAGGGCATCCTTGGGTCGGCCCTCCTTCCGGGCGCGGGCCGCGTAGTCGATGACGGCCGTGAAGTAGTCGCGCTGATAGAGCAGGTCCGGCCGCGTGCCGATGAAGGGATAGCCCGCCTCGGCGTGCCCGTAGACGTACAGCGCGTCGGCCGGGTAGTGCGGGGCCATCTGTTCCAGCACCTTGATCCAGCCGTGCACCGAGGCGCCGGCGGGCGCGTCCACGTTGGGATAGCCGCGGTTGTTCAGCAGGTCGCCCAAGTGGACGACGTTGGCCTGCTCGAAGTGAATCGAGGCATCCCCGCCC
The DNA here is from genome assembly GCA_050187355.1 of Vicinamibacterales bacterium. GTDB lineage: Bacteria > Acidobacteriota > Vicinamibacteria > Vicinamibacterales > UBA2999 > CADEFD01. Next base: position 84,208 of record JBFWXO010000019.1, on the reverse strand, counting down.
GTGTGCGCCGGGCCCCAGTGCGTGGCGCGGATGGTCTCGTCGCCCAGCGTCACGCTCCAGGTCTTCGTGAAGGTGGCATCTGGCAGGGTCACCTGCGTCTTGGCCCGCTCGGCGGCCACGCGCTGGTTCTCCTTGGAGCGCTCGTGGGCCACGATCTGCTTCGCGGCCGGCCGCAGCACGCCGTTCCCGCCCGTGTGATCGGGATGGTGATGGCTGTTCACGAGGACGTCGATCTGGCGCGGGCTGCGCTCCTTGAGTCCGGCCAGCAGGTTCGGCGCCGTGTCGGCGAACTGGCTGTCCACCACGAGCAGGCCGTCCTTGCTGACGAGCCAGCCGATCGTCCCGCCGCGCTGGTTGAAGATGCCCACGTTGCGCCGGAGCGGCGTGAAGATCGCCGGCGACGGCGGCGGCGCCGTGCCCTGCTGCGCGCGCGCCGCCGAAGGCGCGGCGGCGGCCGGCAGCGCCAGCGCGGAAGCCTTCACGAAGGTGCGACGTGTCCAGTGCATGCGGTCCCCTCTTTCGTGTGCGGGCCGCGCCCCGGCGCGCCGCCCGTGCGACTGCGGGATTATGCCCGGGATTGCCGCCGGCGTGGCAACCGGCACGGCCCCCTGCCGGCGGGGCCCGTCCGGCTAGGGTCGCGTGCGCCAGTCGCCGACGTGGCGCTCGATGACCTCGGCCGCCGTCAGCACGTGGCCGTCCATGAACGGCGCGCCCGCCACCTGCACGCCGATGGGCAGGCCCTCGGCGCTCCGTCCGGCCGGCACCACGGCCGCGGGCAGCCCGAGGAGGTTGCCCCACTGCGTGTACCGCGCGGCCTCGAGATAGCCGACCTCGCGGCCGTCCACCAGCCAGGCGCACTCGCCATGGCGAAAGGCCGGGCCGATCGTGACGGGCGACAGGATCAGCCGCCCCCGGAGCTCCCGCGCCAGGGACGCCCGGAGCTCGTCGCGGGCGATGAGCGTCGTCGTCAGATCGAGCGCCGAGAGCGGCGGCCGCGGTCCGCGCTCGCGGTGCAGCGCCCCGGGGATCGGAAGCCCGCGCACGCCCTCGCCATACATCCCCCCGAGGAGCAGCTCGCCGACATCGCCGAAGACGACGTTCCAGTGCGTCACCGCGTCGTCGAGCTCGGCCGGCACGCGGGCCTCGGCGATCCAGCCCGCGGCTTCGAGACCCTCGACGGCGGCCGCGATCGCACGGCGTGTCTCCGGCGTGGTCGGCGCGGCGGGATGGCTGTCGCACCACCACACCGTGGAGTCGGGGGCATACGGCATCGCCTGGCCGGTCGTCCCGAGGGGATCGCCGGCGTCCCAGCCCGCGAGTACCGTGTCGAGCAACTGGAGATCGCCGACGGTGCGCGCGATCGGCCCGACGACGCCGATGAGCGCGAACGGTCCGAGGCACGGCGGCTGGTGGCCGGTGGCCGGGATGCGTCCCGGCGTCGGCTTCAGGCCGCAGAGCCCGGTGAAGTGCGCGGGCACGCGGATCGACCCGCCGCCGTCGCTGCCGATGCCGGCCGCCGAGCAGCCCGCGGCGATGGCCGCGGACTCCCCGCCGCTGGACCCGCCCGGCGTGCGGGAGAGGTCGAGCGGATGCCGCGTGCGCCCGTGCAACGGGTTCACGGTCTCGTACCCCATGAGCATGTCGGCGACGTTGGTCGTGCCGAGCACGATCGCGCCCGCCGCGCGCAGCCGCTGCACGACGGCGGCGTCGCCCCCCGCCCGGACACCGGCACGGGCGGGGCTGCCCGTCTCGCAGCGCAGGCCCCGGACCTCGATGGCGCTCTTCACCGTGACGGGCACGCCGCCGAGCGGGCCGCGCGCCTGGCCGCGGGCGGCGCGGTCGTCCTGCCGGCGCGCCTCCGCGCGCGCCTCCTCGGCGGCGACGTCGACGAAGGCGCCGAGCTCGGCGTCCACCTCGGCGATGCGCGCGAGGTGGCGATCGATCAGCTCGAGGGCCGAGAGCTCGCCCGCCGACACGAGACGGACCAGCGTCCGGACATCGCGAGTCAGGAGGTCGGGCGCCGGGGGCAGGTGGGGAACGGGGGCGGCGGGCTCCGATGGCACGTCGTTCATCGGACGCCATTCTGTCGCAGGCGCCGCGGCGGCGTGCGCTGGCGCGCCCGGCAGGGATCGAACCTGCGACCCCCGGCTTAGAAGGCCGGTGCTCTATCCAACTGAGCTACGGGCGCGTCGGTCCATCCTAGCAGCCCCGCGCGCGAGCCGTCCGCGCCGCGCGGCGACGCGCGAGGCCGTGCACTACAATGACGGACGCGGTCGAGTCGAGCGTCCCCATCGCTCTTCCGCGGAGGGGACATGCCGCACGAGCGTGAGCTCGACTATCAGAGGTGGCTCGAGGACGCGGAACAGGCGGCCTCGGCCGGAGACCTGGCACGGGCCGAGACGCTCCTGCGCGAGGCGGCGCGGGCGCAGGAGGACCACCTCGGCACGGCGCACCCCGACCTCGCCAGCACCTTCAACAACCTCGGCATCGTCTGCGAGCAGAACGGGCACCTCGGCGACGCCGAGGCCTTCTACCGCAGGGCCTTCGCGATCGCCACCGCCGTGGCCGGCCCCACCGATCCGCTGGTGGAGACCGCCGCGCGCAACCTGCGTGACTTCTGCCAGGCCAACGGCGGCCGCTGGAGGATTGGCCCGGCATCGTCGAACCCGCCGCGACCGCCGTGCCGGAGTCGGCGGCCGAGTCGACACCACCGCCCCCGCCGCGAGCGCCCGCGCCGGCCCATCCGGCGGCCCCGCCTCAGCGGCCGGCCACGGGGCCTTCACGGCCCGCGCGCGGCGCCCCGGCGCCCGCGCCGGCTGCCGCCGCGACGCCAGGGCCGAGCCGGCCGCCCGTGATGTTCCTGGTCGCGTTGGCCGCCGCGGCGCTCCTCGCCACGGCCGTCGTCGCCGGGTTGTGGCAGCCCTGGGGCGGCGAGAACGCCGACACCACGGACGCCGCCAGCCGCGCCGGGGCGGCCCCGCCGGCCGAGGAACGGGCCCCGACTGCCGCGCCCGCCGATGGCGCCGCGAGCCAGGCCGCGGCCCCACCCGGCACGCCCATGGCCTCCGCACCAGCCGCGGCCGCGCCTTCTCCCTCGACGCCGCCCGAGGATCGCGCGTCCCCCCGGGCCACGCCGGCGCCGCCGGCCGCCGCGGCCCCTCCCCCGCCGCCGCCGGCGCCCGAGCCGGGCGTGGCGGCCGCGCCGGACGTCCGCGTCGTGACGGCCGGCGTGTGCGCGTCACTCAGTCCGGCCGCCGGCTGGCGGTGTACGCCGCTCGAGGACGCGACGGCCGACGACAGCGCGTCGTACTTCACGCGCGTGGCCAGCGCCAGCCCCCTCCAGATTCAGCACCTCTGGTACGCCGACGGCCGGCTCGTCCGGTCGACCCGCCTGTCGATCGGCGCGAGCCCGACGGAGGGCTATCGGACCTACAGCCGGCAGCGGCTGTGGGCAGGCCGCTGGCGCGTGGAGCTGCGGACGGTGGGCGGGGCGCTCTTGCACGAGGCCGCGTTCGACGTCCGGCCCTGAGGCCGCCCGGGTCGGGTCAGCCGCGCACGCGCGCGGCCAGCCACGCGAGCTCGGAGAGCATGCCGTCCACGCGGCGTTCGTAGGCCGCGTCGATCGCGGAGCCGTCCGGCGCGAAGGCGTCCTGCACGCGCGAGACGGCCACGGTCTGCGGCAGCACGATGGCGCCCATGAAGACCAGCACGGTCACGAGCTGCGCCCAGGCGTTCACGCCGCCGTGCCCCCCGGCCGACACCGTGACGATCGCCACGGGCTTCCGCTTGAACTCCGGCAGGAAGTAGTCGAGGGCGTTCTTCAACGCGCCCGGGTAGCCGTGGTTGTACTCGGGCGTCACGATGACGAGGGCGTCGGCATCGCGGATGGCGCTGCCGAGCTCGACCAGTCCTGGCGGGGGCGGATCGATGCGCCCGAGGCGCTCCACCATGACGGGCAGGTCGATTGCCTGGAGGTCCGCCAGCGTGGCGTCGACGCCCTCCATCCCCTGCAGCCGCCGCATCACGAAGGCGGCGACGCGCTCACTCTGGCGGCCGCGGCGCACGGCGCCGAGCAGGACGAGGACCTTGAGCGTGGAAGCCATGGCCGTTACGACGCCCGGCCCGGGCCGGCCGGTTCACGCCGTCCTGGCGGGAGCGCCGCACGCGCCGGCGGGTCAGCAGCTCACGCAGCGATGGTTGTTCACGGCGCCGAGGCTCTCGAGCAGCTCGATCGCCTCGGGGTACGGCTGCACGCGCTGGACGGGCCCGTTGGCCATGTCCACCGTGGTCTGGCCCGTGCGGGCCACGGCCGTCACGTCGGCGCCCTTCGACACCAGGTACTTGATGAGCGCCACGTCCCCGCGCGCCGCGGCGTGGTGGAGCGGGGTGTAGCCGTTGTGGTCGCGGGCGTTGACGTCGGCGCCCAGCTCCTCCACCAGGAACCGCACCGCCGGCACCCACCCGTCCGGCACGTGCCGGTGCGTGTTGCCCGCGAACCCAAGGCCGTAGCCCACGCCCGAGGCGGCATGGATGGGCGCGACGGCCGGACCGGACCACGGCACGGGCGGCAGCCCGGACTGGTCGGGCTTGTCTGGATCGGGGCCGCCCTCCTCGTAGCGCTCCGGTACCTTCGCCGTGCGGATGTTCGGGTCCGCGCCGTAGCGCAGGAGGAGCTTCATCGCCGGCAGGTCCAGCGTGTAGGCGGCGAGCCAGAACGGCGTCGCGCCGGTGCGATCGACGCCGAGCAGGTCCCGGTTGTAGGTGGTGTACCAGAGCGTGCGGGTGAGGCGGGCGTTCACGTCGGCGCCGGCCTTCAGGAAGCGCTCGGCCAGGTCCAGGTAGTCCGTGGCCTGCTGCATGTAGTGCGCGGGCTGCGGGTGCCGGGCCTTCGGCGCCCACTGCATGTTGAGCACGCCGTAGAGCGGCGTCGCGCCGGCATCGCTCGCCAGCCGCGGATTGGCCCCGCGCGCCAGCAGCGCCGCCGCCAGATCGTAGTGGCCGTTGATCGTGGCCATCAGCAGCGGGCTGGTCAGGTCGCCGGCGCTCACCTGGTCGATGTCAGCGCCCAGGTCCACGAGCGCCAGGGCCGTCTCGGCGCGGCCGTCGCGGGCCGCCAGGAGGAGCGCCGTGAGCCCGCCGTGCTTGCCGACGAGATCGGCGTAGTTCAAGGGCTCGGGCTCGTTGCCCGAGTCGTCGGTGGCGCGCGGCGCGCGCGGGGCGGCCGCGGCCGTCTTCCCGCCGGCGATGCGTGCCAGGCGCTCCGCCCGCTCGCGCTGCAGCGCGGCCACGCGCTGGTTCCTGGCGCGGCTGTCGGCGGCGTCCTGCTGGTTGCGCACCTTCAGGTCGACGACCGCGCCGGCGGCCCCAAGATCGGCGCCCTTCGCCGCCAGGGCCTTCACCACGTCGGTCCGGCCCGCCGCCGCCGCGAACATCAGCGGCGTCTGCTGCCACTGCGGCTCCTTCGGGTCCACGGCCGCGCCGGCCGCCAGGAGGGCGTCGACGAGTCCGGTGCTGCCCGCGCCGGCGGCGAGGTGCAGCGGCACCACGCCGGTCGACGCCACGGCCGCCACGTCCGACTTCGCCTCGACGAGCAGGAGGCCGACCGCCTCGTGGCCCGCGCGCGCGGCGAGGTGGAGCGGCGTGTAGCGGCCCAGGCGCGTGGTCGGATCGACCCTGGCCCCGGCCGCGAGGAGCGCCGCCGCGATGTCGCGGTCGCCGCGTTCCGCCGCCCAGTGCAGGGCCGTCATGCCGTCGCCCTGCGCGGCGTTCACGTCGGCGCCGGCCGCCAGGGCCGCGCGGACGCCGGCGAGATCCCGGGCCATCGCGGCCTCGGCCACGGCGGTCCGGGCGGGCGCGACGGCCGCGGCCGGACGTGTCTGTTCCCGGGCCGCGGCGGCCGCGCCGGCCGCCACCAGCGCCAGCGCCGTCGTCCAGGCGGCGGTCCCTCGAAGCGTGGGCATCGGCAAGCTCCGTCTGCGATGGGCTACGCGCCCAGCGGGAAGGTCCCGGTGGAATCCCCGAACTGCGCGACCTCGTCGAGGCCGACCATGTGCAGCACGCTCAGCATCACGTTGGCCATCGGCGTCCCGGACTCGGCGCGGTGGTGCACGTTGCCCGTGAGGCGCCCGTGGGCGCCGCCCAGCAGGAGGAGCGGGCAGCGCTTGTGGTTGTGCACGTTCCCGTCACCCATCGGCGAGCCGTAGACGATGAGGCTCTTGTCGAGGAGGCTCGTGCCGCCCTCGTCGATCGCCTGCAGCTTCTCCATGAAGTACGGCAGGAGGCTGACGTGGTAGCGGTTGATCTGGGCGAACTCCAGCACGTTCGCCGGCTTGTTGCCGTGGTGCGACGAGGGGTGGAAGCCCTTCGAGACGCCGCTTTCGGGATACACGCGGCTCGACGCGTCGCGGCCGGTCTTGAACGAGAACACCCGCGTCACGTCGGCCTGGAAGGCCAGCGCCTGCAGGTCGAACATGAGCTTCATGTGCTCGTCGAACGAGTCGGGCACGCCGGCCGGGGCGCCGGGAATCTCGCGCGCCTCGCCGCTGGCGTTGCGCGCTTCCACCTTCTGGATGCGGCGCTCGATCTCGCGCACGTTGTCCAGGTACTGGTCCATGCGGCGGCGGTCGCTCGGGTCCAGCTTGCGGTTCAGGTCGGCGACCTGCCCGGTGACGTAGTCGAGCACGCTCGCCGTGGCGCGGCGGCGGGCCGCCCGCTCCTCGCTCGACCCGCCGGCGCCGAACAGCTGGTCGAAGGCCATGCGCGGGTCGCGGATCATGGGCAGGGGCTCGGTCGCCGACGCCCAGCTGATCATGTCCGTGTAGACGCACGAGTAGCCGTACGCGCAGCCGCCCGCCTGGTCCACGTTCTCGATGCAGAGCTGCATGGACGGCAGGGGCGTGTCCTGGCCGAACTTCTGGGCGTAGAGCTGGTCGAGCGAGATGCCGGCGCGGACGTCGGAGCTCTCGGTCTGGTAGGGGTGGGCCTGCGTCAGGAACACGGCGCTGGACCGGAAGTGGTCGCCGCCGATCTCGGGCTGGCTGAACGCCTCGGCGTTGCGCACGTCGGTGTCGCTCACGACGGTGAGGTACTTCCGCCACGGCTCGAGCGGGCTGAGCGAGGTGGGCCCCAGGTCGAAGTCGCGCCCGGCCGCCACCGGCGACCAGAGGTGCTGCTCGGCGCCCCACGGACTGGCCCCGGCCGCGCCGTGCACCATCTCGATGCACACCAGGCGTGGACGATCGAGCGACGCCGCCTCGGCGGACCCGGCCAGGAAGCCGCGGGCCGGCACCATCGCATCCAGGAACGGCAGGGCCACCGTGGCCCCGAGGCCCTTGAGCATCGTGCGGCGCGCGACGTGCTTGCCAGTGATGAACGCCATCCTCGCCTCCGTGAATCCCGCTACCGGCCCGCCCGCTCCGCGGCCGTGGCGGCCGCGGGAAGGTCGGCACCCTTCATCGTGAACGCGGGCGACGTCACGATGCCGGTGACGAACGCCTCGAACGTGTTGCCCTGCCCGGCCGCCTGTCGCACCACCCCTCGCACGAAGGGCATGTCGGTGGCCGTCAGCCGCCGGCCGAGGGCGTAGGTCGCCAGGTTCTCCGTGAACGTCCGGATGAGCACGCCGGACCGGCGCATGAGCGCCTGCTGCAGATCGTGCGCGCTGGCCAGCGGCGTCCCGTCGTAGAGGGCGCTGGCCGGGTCCACCGGCATCCCGTTGTCCTTGATCCGCCACGCGCCGGTCACGTCGAAGTTCTCGAGCGCCAGGCCGATGGGGTCGATCATGCGGTGGCAGGACATGCAGGCCGGGTTCTTCCGGTGCTGCTCCATCCGTTCGCGTACCGTGCGCAGGCGCCCGCCCTCGGCGTCCGGCGTCTCGTCGAGCGCCGGCACGTTGGGCGGCGGCGCGGGCGGGGGCGTGCCGAGCAGCACCTCCATGACCCACTTGCCCCGGAGCACCGGCGAGGTCCGCTCGGCTTCGGACGTGAGCGTGAGGATGCTCGCGTGGGACAGGATCCCGCGGCGGCGTTCGTCCGGATAACGCACGCGCCGCATCTCGGGCCCCACCACGCCCGGAATGCCGTAATGGCGCGCCAGGCGCTCGTCCACGAAGGTGTAGTCGGCGGTGAAGAGGTCGGTGATGGGCTTGCGCTCGCGCACGATGTAGCGGAAGAACGCCTCGGTCTCCTGCCGCATGGCCGCCTTCAGCTGCTCGTCGGCGTCCGGGTAGAAACGGACGTCGGGGTGGATCTTGTCGAGATCCTGCAAGCGCAGCCACTGGGCGGCGAAGCGCGAAGCGAGCACGTCGGCGCGCGGGTCGGCCAGCATGCGGGCCACCTGGCGCTGGAGTTCCCCGGGCGCGGAGAGCCGGCCGGACTCGGCGGCGTCCAGCAGGACGGCGTCGGGCGCCGACGCCCAGAGGAAGAACGACAGCCGCGAGGCCAGATCCACGTCCGCCACGCGGTAGCCCTGGCCCTCGCGCGCCGAGGCGGGCCGCTCCTCGAAGCGGAACACGAAGCGCGGGCTGGCCAGGATGCCCTCGAGGGCCATCCGGATGCCCTCCTCGAAACCGTCCGACGCGGCGCCCTTGCGGTAGAGGGCCATCAGCGCGTTGACGTCCTTCTCGGTGGCGCTGCGCCGGAACGCCTGGGAGGCCAGGTCCGTCACGATGCGCTGGGCGCACTGCGTCTGCTGCGCCGCGGACGCCGGCCGGCACGTGAGGATCTTGCGGCGGCTCGGCGTGTCGGACACGCCCGTCGGATCGAACGGGCCGGTGACGGCCAGGTCGCGCAGGTGAGGCAGCGTCGTGAAGCCGTAGGCGTCGGCGATGCTGGTGCTGGCGATGGACCAGTCCAGGGGCGTGATGAGATCCTGCACGGGGCCTTCGAACCGCGTGACGAAGGCCGCCGAGACGCGGTGCGGTCCCGCGGTGATGGGCACGGCCTCGGTGTGCAGGTTCACCCCGTCGGGGTCGGAGCTGTTCATCCAGCGGTCGATGTCCAGCAGCGCGGCCCGCTCGCCGTCGATGGAGATCTCGATCTGCTCGGGCGCCTGCGCCGTGTGGAGGGCCGCGCGGCCGTTGCCGTACAGCGCGCCCGTCGTCTCGTGGTAGAAGGACACGCGGAAGCGATACTCGCCGTCGGCCGGGAAGATGTGGACGACCGACAGGCCGCCGCGCGTGCCGAACGGCGCGCCCTCGACGTGCTCCCGCTGCGAGGTGGTCCGCGGGACCAGGTAGGTCGACTCGCGCGCCGTGGCCCCGCGATCGCCGAGCGCGAGCCGGCTGATCTCGGCCGCCGCCGTGAGGTACGACTGCATGGCCGTCGGCGACAGGATCTGCGCGTCGGCGATGTTGTCGAAGTTCGCCATCTTGCTGTCGAGCGGGAGGTAGTCGCCGGCGTTCACGTCGAGCCCGACGAGGTCGCGCACGGCCAGCGCGTACTCCGTGCGGTTCAGCCGCTGGAAGGACCGGCGCCCGGGCATGACGGCCGCGGCGGCGTGCTGGTCGGCGGCGGTCTCGAGCGCCTCGGCCAGCGCCGCCAGCACGGCGTCGTCGGGCCGGCGCGCGCCCGCGGGCGGCATCTGGCCGGCGCGCACCTTCCGGATCATCTTCTCGGTGACGTCGGGCGTGTCTCCGGCCTTCGCCACCTGGAAGCCGGCCAGGCTCAGGCCGCCGGCCCTGGCGCGCTCGCTGTGACAGCCGGTGCAGGACTGGTCCACCACGGCCTGGGGCGTGGTGGGCGCGGGCGCGGACGCCTGGTGCGATGGCGCCGGGCGAGGCGCCGCCGCGGACGCCGTCAGGCCGGCAGCCGTCACCGCGAGGGCGCACCACGCCAGGGGCCGGAGCAGCATAGGGTCAGGAAAAGTACGACATAGTAGCAGGTCGTCCGGCCGCCTGGACGAGACATCGGGTGACAGCGTCCGGGCGCCGGGATCCCCATGCGCACCCCCCGCGGGGGCAGTGCGCGATCCCCCCGCACCAGCGACGGGGCCCTCGACCGGGACGGGCCGCCGCGCACCCGCCGGCGGCCGCGCCCGCCCCTCAGTACAGGACGGACGCCTCGCCGCGGCGCCGGATCTGCTCCTGGAAGTGCGCGACCAGGAGATCGCGGCGAGCCATCAGCGCGCCGAGCTCGTCGGACCGCAGCGCCGAGTCCGTCGCGCGCTCCACGGCCGCCCGCGTCAGGCCTTGCAGCGCGTCGAACACCGCGCGGTCGCAGGCCCCCAGGAGCGTGGGCGTCTTCAGGGATCGGTCGAGGCGAAAGGCCCGCGTGAAGTCGAGCATGATGACGCGCCAGTCCGCCGTGTACAGCACGTTGCCCTTGTTCCGGTCCATGTCGCGGACGAGTTCGGCGAACAGGAACATCCGCTGCTGCTGGCGGTAGAAGTCCATGGCGCTGGGCGGCTGGGCGTCGCGCTTCTCACGTTCGGCCTCGTCCATCTGGACGTCGTCCACCCACCAGCTCAGCGCGCCGCGCTTCCCGTTCACGCTGCGCTCGACGGTCGCGGGCGTCATGTGGGCCAGGCCCAGCAGCCGCGCCAGGCGCCACGCGGCCAGGTTGTAGCGGTAGTGGTCGGCGAAGCGCATTTCCCCTGCGCGCTTCTTCCCGTCCACCGTCGGATCGATCGCCACGCTCTGGAAGCTGGCGTCGTGCGTCGTGAGGCCATCGCTCAACGTCACGCGGAGGGCGCCGGTCGTGCCGCGCCCGATCGGCCGGCTGGCGACGATGGGGGCGGTGGCGAGGAAGGTCAGTTGCGCGTCGAGCGTGGCGCCCGGCGCCGGCTGCGCCTGCGACGCCGCCGGCCCCAGGGCCAGGACGCCGGCGAGGACCAGCGCCGGACCCAACCGGCGGCGGGGCGTGGCGGGACGCATCGTCGACGTACTACGGACGCGGGTCCCGATCAGTTCGCTGCTGGCTTCCCCGCCGGACGGATGATGGCGTAGGCGGGCAGTCCCACCGCGTTGAAGCGCTTCATGAGGTCCGCGGCGGGGGGCTCGTCGGGCTGTTCGGCCTGGAGCTTGATCTTCACGTAGCCGTCGAGGGCCTGCGTCACCTCGGACGAGGCCAGCGTGGTCTTGTCCATCGTGAGGCAGTTCTTGCACCACGTTGCCCACATGTCGATGAGCACGGGCTTGCCTTCGCGCTCGGCCACGGCGAGACCTTCGGCCAGCGACGCGTGCCAGCCTTCCTTCAGCTTCTCCTGGACGCTCGAGGCCACCTCGTCGGCGTCCACCCAGCGGTTCGCGAACAGCTCGTACGAGAGGTAGCCGTAGTAGACGGCCGTCCCCAGGATGAGCACGCCGAAGGCCTGCTTCACACGCACCATCCAGGGGCCGGGTTTCGGCAGCGCGGCCAGGCCCGCGCCCGCGATGGGCCACGGGATGGCCATGCCGATGCCGAGCACGAACGGCAGCGCCAGCGCGATGGTCGTCCCGGTGGCGTAGAGGTTGCTCGCGAAGAGCACCACCTGGATCACCACCGGCGCCACGCACGCCCCCGCGAGGAGCGCCGCCACCGTGCCCATCGTGAAGGCCAGCGGGAAGCTGCCCCGGCTGCCGCCCGCGCCGACGCCGCCCGAGAAGCGCGAGAAGTCGATTTCGAACACGTCGAACATCGCCAGCGCGAGCGCCACGAACAGGACGGCGATGCCGAGGTTGAACCAGGGCGACGCGTTGATCGTGCCGAACGTGCTGGCCGTCAGCACGACGATCAGGCCGAGCACCCCGTACACGGCCGCCATCGCGCCGCCGTAGGTGAGCCCCAGCAGGAAGCCGCGGCGCCGCGAACCCGCCTGCGCGCCGGCGCCGATGATGGCGAGGTTGATCGGGACCATCGGCAGCACGCACGGCGTCAGGTTCAGGGCCAGGCCGCCGACGAGCACGATGAGCAGGATGGCCAGCGGCCCCCGCCCCTCGAAGAGTCCGCGCTCGGCCACACCTGCCTCGGCATTGCGGATGAACGACATGAAGTCGGTGGTGCCGAGGTAGCCGCCGGTGGTGGCCACGACGGTGAAGCCGTCGAGCGCGGCCATCCCGTCGGCCGGCGAGACCGGCGCCGCGGGCGTGCCGCCCGGATCGGCGAAGGCGGGCGGCGGCGCCGACGGCGCCTCGCCGGTGCCGAACTTGATCGCTCCCAGCACCTCGGCGTTCCGGGCGGTGACCGGCGTGCCCGCCGGCGCGATCTCGAGCGTGAGCTCGCCGGTCTTCGAGGCCGGGGCGAAGCACACCTTGTCGTTGCAGGCCTGGTAGTGCAGCTCGAACGGCACGACCTGGGGGCCGGCCGCGACGTCGGCGGCCACGGCGAATTCGACGCCGATGGTGAAGTGGCGTTCGAAGACCAGGAGCGGCTCCGGCAGGCCTTCCTGCGGGAAGTCCACCGCCTCGGGGAACACCACCTCGACGCCCCGGATGCCGGTCGGCGGCTGCAGCACCAGCTCGGTGGGGATGAGCGAGGGGTCCCGCGGCTTGTTCGACTGCACGTGCAGCCCCTCGGGCAGCGTCACCTGCAGGGCCGCCTTGACCGTGGCGCCCGCCGGCACGCGGTCGCTCCCGGCCAGGGCCTCGATCTCGACGGGAATGCGCCGGAGCTGCGCGACGGCGGGCACGGCCGCCAGCGCGACCAGCAGGACGGCGGCCGCGCTGCGGCGGAGGGAGGGCAGGACGGGCACGGTCATGAGTCGTTCGATAGTAACCCGGGGACGCCGGTCACCATTCCCGGGGCAGGTCGGGCAGCGTGCCGCGCACGATCGTTCTGATGTCGCGCGCCAGCGCCGGTGTCAGGTGCCGGAACCGCGCCGGCGGCGTCGGGGCCGCGAGCACGGCCAGGAGGCGCCGGTACACGGCCGCGCGCACCTCGGCGGGCAGGGCCGCGAACTGTCGTCCCTGGATGAGATAGCTCAGCGGATAGCGGAAGAGCCGGGTCCTCAGATCCAGCTCGCGCAGCGATCGCCCGCGGGCATCGCGGGGCCCGCGGGCCTGGAAGGTCGCGGCGAAGGTGGACACGCCCTCGACCGGTTCGGTCAGCGGTGCCTCCCCAGCGAGGAGCAGGGCGTCGACGAGGTCGTCGAGGTCGCCCTCCAGCTCGCGCGCGCTCCCGGCCCGTCCCGCCGCGGCGAGCCGGGCCTGCCACGCGACGCGCGTGAGGAGGTTCGTCGTGTGGGTCTGATGCTCGAACACCATCAGCGCCACGATGTCGCTCGTCGGCGCGAGATACGCGCGGGGGTCGATGAAAGCGAAGAGCGACGTCAGGTTCTGCCGGGCCTCGCGTACGAGCGACGACGGATCGCCCGGGTTGGAGGCCACCGCGTTGGCGCGGTCCGGCTGCTCGCCCCGGGCGGCCGTCACGTACCAGCCGCCCCAGCGGTCCTGGAAGGGGCTGGTGTGGTCGGTGATGATGGCGCTCTCGTCCCGCAGCGGCGCCCCGGTGGGGCCCGGAATCACCGAGCCGACGTAGATGCCGGCGACCCCGGCGGTGTTCGGACCGTGGTGGCACTGCAGGCACGACGTGTGCGCGGTCACGGCGGCCCGCGTCCCGGCGCGATCCGTCACCGTATAGAACACGGGCCCCCGCGCCGGGTCGATCGCGATGGCCTCGAGCGACGGCGCGCCGGGCACGTGCGCGACCATCACGTCGTCGCCGAAGTAGATGGCGCGCGGATGCTCGGGCGAGATGCGCGCGGCCTGGACGCTCGTCTTCGAGAAAACGAGCATCTGCGAGTCGGCGGACACGTCGAGGGCCGCGAGCACGGCCGAGAGGACGCTGCCCGCGTCCGGCCGCGACAGGGTGACGGCGCCGCTCGCGAGCGCCGCGGACAGCCGCGCCACCGGGTCGCCGGCGGGGGCGATCGCGGCGATGGCGGTATCGTCGGCCGCGAGCGTGGTCTTGTAGACGGGCGCCGCGGCGCCCGGCGCGCGCCCGGCCGGCGCCGGCGTCTGGTCCGCGCCCGCGCGGGGGCCGGCGGCCGACGCCACGGCCACGAGGGCCCCGGCGATCGCAAGACGCGAAGCCACGCCGCCCGGTCCTACTGCCCCGGCGGCTTTTCCGGCGTGTCGCGTTTCGTGTTGTTCACGCAGGCCGTGGAGCGGCAGTCGTGCGAGTTGATCGACCCGAGGCTCTCGAGCAGCTTGACCGTGTCGGGGTGCAGCAGCGACTTCTCGCGCGGGCCGTTGGCCATGTCGGCCACCGTGTCGCCCGTCCCCTCGGGCACGTCCACGGCGCCCTGCGTGCCGCCGAGGCGGCCGCGGGCGCGCGCCTTCGGATCGGCGCCGCGGTCCACGAGGTATTGCACCAGGTCGTTCTGGCCCACGTAGGCCGCGCCGTGGAGGGGCGTGTAGTACTGGATGTCGCGGGCGTTCACGTCGAGATGGAGGTCCTCGACCAGGTACTTGACCGCCGCGAGCCGGGCATCGGGCGCGATGTTCGTGCCCTGGTACTCGAAGCCGACGCCGGCGGCGACCATGAGCGGCGTCACGCCCAGCAGCGTCGGGATCTGCGGGTCCGCGCCGCGCGAGGCCAGCAGCCGCATCGCCGCGATGTCGTTGGCCTGGGCCGCGCGCCAGAACGCGGTGGCTCCCATGGGCTCCACCCAGTCGTCGCCGTAGCGGAACTTCCGGAACCAGAGCTTCCGCATGAGCCGCGCGTTCACGTCGGCGCCCTTGTCCATGAGGGCCGACATCAGCTCGAGATACCCCGTCCGCTCCTCGTCCACGGTCGGCTGCGGGTACCAGGTGTTGTGCCGCCACTTCATGTCGACCGTCGCGTAGAGCGGCGTGAGGCCGTCGATGTTGGCCAGCGTGGGATCGGCGCCGTGGTCCAGGAGGTAGCGCGCCATGTCGAGGTGGCCGTTGATGATGGCCTCCACCATGGGCGACGTCCGTTCGCCGCCCGAGACCTCGTTCACGCCGGCGCCGCCCTCGACGAGCGCCCGGACGGCGGCCATGTGCCCCTCGCGGGCGGCGAAGTGCAGGGCCGTCATGCCGCCCATCACCGTCGCGCCGAACACGCGGCCCTGGCGGCGCGGGTCGGTGGACGCCTGCCGCGACCGGATCCGCGCGGCCTCTTCCTCCGAGAGCGGGTCGCCGTTGGCGTCCACCAGCACCCGCCCGAGCCGCACCACCTTCGTCGCCGCCGACGGATCCGCGCCGCGGGCGAGCAGCACGCGGATCGCGGCCTCGGCATTGCGTGCCGCCGCGAACATCAGCGCGGACTGTCCGTTGGTGGCGTCGACGGCGTTCACGTCGGCGCCGGCGTCGAGCAGCCGGGTGACGGCCTCAGCGCTGCCCGACCCGGCGGCCGCCATGAGCACGGTCGTGCCGTTGCCGTTCGCTTCCCGGGCGTCGGCGCCGGCCTCGAGCAGCAGCGCGACGATCGCGGCGTGGCCGTTTCTGGCGGCCATGTGCAGGGCGGTCATGCCGCCGATCCGGGAGGCCGCGTTCACCTTCGCGCCGGCCGCCAGGAGCGCCCGGGCGAGATCGACGTCGCCGTGGTACGCCGCCCAGTGCAGGGCGGTGGTGCCGTCGCCGTCGGCGGCGTTGACGTCGGCGCCCGTCGCAAGCAGCGCCCTGGCCGCCGCGGCGTCCCGCTGCATCGCCGCCAGGACCAGGGCGTGACCGGCCGGCTGTGCGGCCGCGGGCGCGGCCCACGCCAGGGCGGCGGCCAGCGTCCAGATGCGCGTCGCCCGCGTCATAGCGCCACCTCCCCGGTGCTGTCGCCGATGGCCGGCTGATCGACGCCGAGCGCGTGGAGCATCGTCAGCAGCACGTTCGCATAGGGCGTCTCGGGCGCGCAGCGCACGTGGTTGTTGCCGCGCAGAGCCCCGTTGGCCTTGCCGAGGAGCAGCACCGGCAGGCGCTTGTGCGCGTGGACGTTGGAGTCGCCCATCGGACTGCCCCAGAGAATCATCGAGTGATCGAGGAGGTTGCCGTCGCCGTCGGGCGTGTTCCGCATCTTCTCGAGGAACGGCGGCAGCATCGTCATGTGGTAGGTGTTGAGCTTCGCGTAGTCGTCGATCCGCGAGGCCACCGACCCGTGGTGCGACATCGTGTGGAACGGCGTCTTGAAGCCGCTCTCCGGGAACACGCGGTTGCTCGTGTCGCGGCTCATCTTGAACGACGACACGCGGGTGACGTCGGTCGAGAAGGCCAGCACCTGCAGGTCGAACATCAGGGCGACGTGCTCCTCCCACGAGTCGGGCACGCCGAAGGGCGCCGCGGGCAGTTCGCGCTCCTCGCCGCTGGCGTTCTTCTGCTCGATGCGGGCGATGCGCCGCTCGATCTCGCGGATGCTCTCGAGATAGGTGGTGAGCCGGGCGCGATCGGCCGCGCCCAGATCCTTCTGCAGCCGGCCCACCTCGCGCGTGATGCCGTCGAGGATGCTCTTGTTCGCCTTCTGGCGGGCCGCGCGGTCCGCCGGCGTGCCGCCGTCGCCGAAGAGGTTCTCGAACACCTGCCGCGGGTCGATGGTCATGGGCATCGGCGTCTCGGGCGACGACCAGCTGATGGGCCCAGAGTAGACGCAGGCGTAGTTGAAGCCGCACGCGCCGGCGCCGTCGAAGTTCTCGATGCCGAGCTGCAGCGACGGCATCGGCGTGTCCTGGCCGAAGCGCTGGGCGTAGAGCTGGTCGATGGACGTGCCCGCCTCGACGTCCGAGCCCTCGGTCTGCTTGGGGTGCGCGGCCGTGAGGAAGACGGCGCTGGACCGGAAATGATCGGCCCCTTCCTCGTTGGCGCTCCACGCTTCGGCCGGCCGCAGATCGGTCTGCGTGACGACGGTGACGTACTCGCGGAACGGCTCGAGGGGCCGCAGGATCGGCGTGAACGCGAAGTCGGCGCCGGCCTTCTCGGGCATCCACATGAAGGTGTCCATGCCGTGCTGCGTGCTGCCCGCCGAGCCGTGCACCATCTCGATGCACATGAGCCGCGTCTTCGATGCCGCCGCGGTCCTCCGGGTCAGCGTCTGCGCCGGGACCATGGACTCGAGGAGCGGCAGCGAGATCGCCGCGCCCATGCCGCGCAGCACGGTCCGCCTGGAGAGGTGTCGCTTCGTGATGAACATCGTCCGGGAACTCCTGCTAGCGTCCGCCGGGAGGGGCCGTGCGCGGCGCGCGGCCGGCCGGGTCGGCCGACACCGAACTGGCGGGCGCCTCCACCTGCCGCCGCTGGAACGGCACGCTGGTGACGACCCCCATGAGGAACGAGGACATCCGGTAGCCCGTCTTCTCCGCGTCCCTGACGATGGCGCGCACCGTCGGCATGTCGCGGGCGTCGAGCAGCCGGCCGAGGCCGTAGCTCAGGAGGTTCTCGGTGAACGTGAGGACGAACGAGTCCTGCCGGCTCAGGAGCGCCGCGCGCAGGCTGCCGGGGCCGTCGAGCGGCGTCCCGTCGAAGAGCTGCCCGGTGGGATCCACGCGGGTGCCGGCGTCGGTGGCGCGCCAGTTCCCGATGGCGTCGAAGTTCTCGAGCGCCAGTCCGATGGGGTCCATCATGCTGTGGCAGGCCGAGCACGCCGCGTTCGAGCGATGCTTCGCCAGCCGTTCGCGCACCGAGAGGGCCTGCTCGTTCTCGACGTTCTCCATGAGCGGCGGCACGTTGGGCGGCGGCGCCGGCGGCGCCACGCCCATGAGCACCTCCATCACGTACTTCCCGCGCATCACGGGCGAGGTGCGCGTGGCGAGCGAGGTCAAGGTCAGCACGCTCGCCTGGCCCAGCACGCCGCGCCGGTTCGGGTCGGCCACCGGCACCTTGCGGAACGTGCGTCCGACCACGCCGGGCATCCCGTAGTGCCTGGCCAGCAGTTCGTCCACGAACGTGTAGTCGGCCGTGAGCAGTTCCAGCAGGCTGCGGTCCTCGCGGACCAGGTGGTCGAAGAGCCGCGTGGTCTCCTCGGTCATCGACTGGCCGAGGTTCCGCGTGAAATTGCCGTAGACGCCGCCGTCCGGATCCGCGTCCTTCACGCTCTGGAGGCGCAGCCACTGGAAGGCGAAGCTGTCGGCGAGCGCCCGGGACCGCGGATCGGCCACCATCCGCCGCACCTCGCGTTCGAGCGTGGCCGGCTGGCCGAGCGTGCCGGCGGCGGCGAGGTCCAGCAGCCGGTCGTCGGGCGCGCTGCTCCACAGGAAGTACGACAGGCGCGTGGCGAGCTCGACGTCCGTGATCCGGTAGGTGGCCGCACGGCGGGCCGCCGCGGGCGCGGGTCGCTCGAAGCGGAAGACGAACTTGGGACTCGCGATGATGGCCTGCAGCGCCAGCCTGACGCCGCTCTCGAAGTCGCCGCCCTGCCGGCCCTCCTTGTAGTACCCCATGAGCATCTCGGTGTCGGCCGCCGTGGGCGCGCGCCGGTAGGCCTGGCGGGCGAGCGCCGTGACGATGCGCTGGGCGCAGGGCATCTCGTCGGCGGCGGCCGCGGGCCGGCACAGGAACACCCGGCGGCGGCTGGGCGTGTCGGAGATGCCCTTCACCGCGTGCGGGCCGGCCACCGTCATCGAGAGCAGGTGCGGCAGCGCGACCAGGCCCGGGATGCCCGCGCTGATGTCGATCATCGACTGCTCCACCTGGCGGAAGGCGTCCTCGGTGGGGCCGTCGAACTTCGCGAGGAACGCCGCCGCCACGCGGTGCGGACCGGCCGTGACCGCGATCTTCGGCGTCGTGAGGAGGTTCTTCGTCTCCGGCACGTTCGGGTCGATGGTGAAGAGCGCGACGCGGGCGCCATCGACGGACACCTCGATCTGCTGGTTCTGGAGGTTCGGCGGCAGGCTCTGGCCGAAGAGGGTCTCGAGGTAGTCGTAGTAGAACGCGAGGCGGAAGGTGTACTCGCCGTCGGCCGGGAAGTTGTGGACGACGGCGGTGCCGCCGCGAGTGCCCCAGGGCGCGCCCTCCACGTGGCGCATCTGGTTGACCACCTTCGGCACCGTGTACATCGCCATGGCCGGCGTGGCGTCCGGATCGCCCAGGGCCTGCCGGCTGATCTTGCTCGCCGCCCGCACGTAGCCCTGGACGAGGGTCGGCGTGATCGCCATCGCCTCGGCCATGTTGTCGAAGTTCCGGCCGAGCTGATCCGGCGGCAGCAGCGCCGCCACGTCCACGTCGAGATCGAGCAGCGCCCGGATCGAGTTGGCGTACTCGGTGCGGGTGAGCCGCCGGAGTTCGGGCGCCCCGGCGAACGGCGCGGCGGCGGCCTTGCGGTCGATGGCGTCCTCCATCGACGCGGCCAGCGCCGTCAGCGTCTCCCGGTCGGGCCGGGGCGCGCCGGCCGGCGGCATCAGGCCGGCCCGCACGCGGCGGATGACCTTCTCGGCCTCGACCGGGGTCGCGCCGGGATCCGCCAGGTCGATGGTGGTCCAGCTGAACCCGCCGGCCTTGCGCCGATCGTTGTGGCACCCGGCGCAGTACCTGTCGACGACGGCCTGGTGGGAGCCCAGGGGCGCCGTCGTGGGCCGGGGCTGAGTGTGGGCTGGGGCCGCGGCGGCGGCGATGAGGAGCGCTGCCGTGAGGTGTCTGGGCATGGGCCTCCCGATTCCGCCCCTCAGGATAAACGAAGGGCGGGCCCGTGGACCCGCCCTTCAGCACGACGGCGTGACGCCCCGGCTCCCTGGGGGCCGGGGCCCTTGCCCCGGCGCGTCCCGTCAGAACTCGAAGCGGAACGCCACCTGCACCACCCGCGGGTCGAGCGTCGCGATGATGCGGTTGTACTGGGTGCCGTTGACGATGTTGAAGTTCGACACCGGGTTGCCGTTGGTCAGGTTGTAGGCGTCCAGCATCACCGCCAGCCGGCGCCCGCCCACGCGGATGGCCTTGTCGACTCGGAAATCGAGGATCGGCACCGCGTCCGAGTACTGGTTGTCCAGGTCGTCGTAGAAGAAGTTCACCGTGCCGGCGTTCGGCAGGCTGGTCGTGATGACGCGGGTGTAGCCGTAGCCGCTCTGGTAGCGGAAGTTCACGCCCACGCCGATGTCGTACTTGAAGGCGTAGCGGCCGGCGAGGCGCGCCGACCAGTTCGTCGTGGACTGGCGGTTCGACACCTCCGGCCGGACGTTCTGGAAGAAGCCCACGCCGAGCGGGTCGGTGTTGAGGGGGCTCGTCGTCGCGCTGATCGTCGCCCCGCCGTTGCCGCCGCGCAGCTCGTCGCGCCACTGGTAGTCGAAGCTCGATTGCAGGA
The DNA here is from genome assembly GCA_050187355.1 of Vicinamibacterales bacterium. GTDB lineage: Bacteria > Acidobacteriota > Vicinamibacteria > Vicinamibacterales > UBA2999 > CADEFD01. The sequence goes on along the minus strand of JBFWXO010000019.1, from coordinate 64,058 downwards.
AGAACCCGCCCGGCCACCGCTTGTTGAACCCGAGCTGGATCGTGTCGTAGTTGTAGCTCGCATCCGGCCAGTTGCCGTACACGTTCTGGACGACGCCCCGCAGGCCGTCCGGGATGTCGAACACGGTGAAGGCCTGCGCGCCCGTCACGCCGACGCCGAACTCCTGGAGGTTGACGTTGACCGTCCGGGGCACCGTGTACTGCCCGAACCGCGCAGCGTTGGTCACGCCGATGTCGTTCCGAACCATCTTCCGGACATAGGCGACGCGCACCGAGGACTCTCCCCAGAACTGGTGCTCGAGCGCGCTGCTGATCTCGTCCGCGTAGGGCGGTTTGAAGTCCTCGTCGATCACGGTGGAGATGCCGCCGCGGGCCGACACGAAGGTCCCGAGCTCGGCGCGGCCGTCGTACAGGCGGTTGCCGTTGAGGTCGTTGAACTTGTAGATGCTGTAGTTCTCGCCGCCCGGGTTGCTGTTGTTGGCCAGCACCGTGCCGAGCTCGTTGTAGAAGCGGCCCCAGAACGCCTTGACGACCGTCTTGCCCTCGCCGAACGCGTAGTTCACGCCCAGGCGCGGCGCGACGTTGTTCTTGGCCTTGAAGGTCCGGCCGGGCGTGTCGCGCGTCGGGAAGATGTCGGTCAGCACCGGCGCGCGCTTGCCGGGCTGATAGGACCCCTGCTGCTGGTCGTACCGGATGCCGGCCAGGAAGGTCAGGTTCGCGGTCGGGCTCCAGCGGTCCTGCAGGAAGAGCGTGATGATGCGGTTCCGGTTGTCCGGGCCCGTCCAGCTGTCGTACAGGGTGTCCCGGCTGCCGACGTCGACGAGCTCGATCTCATCGGTGAGGCCGTTGCGATCGCGGTAGCGGATGGGGCCGGAGTTGCCGTTGATGACGGTCCGCTCGATGTCCATCACGTAGCCGCCGCCGAACTTCAGGTCGTGGCTGCCGGCGCTGCCCGTGGGCAGGTAGTAAGTGGCCGTCAGCAGGCCCTGGGGCCGGAAGGGCTTGTTGTCGAAGGCATCCCAGCCGGCGCCGCTGTTGATGTTGGTGCCGGTATCGATCCGGGGCGGGCTGTCGGTGAACGGCACGTTCGGCTGCATCGGCCAGTCGAACCCGTGCACGCCGTAGCGCACGTCGGTGAAGAAGCGGTTCGACCACACGCGCTGCCACTGGGCCTTGTAGGTCCAGTACGGGCTGTCCTGCTCGAGGACCGATTCCTTCGGCGTCGTGGCCGAGAGGCCGCGCAGCGGCTTGTACTTGTAGCCCCACTGGTAGTGCGCCTGGAACGTGTCGTTCCCGGTCATCTTGTAGGTCAGCTTCACCGGGACTTCGTGGAAGATCCCCAGGTCGGTGGCGACCTCCTTCGGGATGCCCGACACCACCTTGTTGATCCGGAAGTAGTTGTAGGCGAAGAAGAACCACAGCTTGTCGCGCTTGATCGGCCCGCCGATGTCGTGGTGCGTCTCGACGTACAGCAGGTTCGGGTTGCCCGTGAATCCGCGCTTGCTCGTGGCGCCGTCGACGTTGTTCGACGAGAAGCTCTCGGGCTGCCACGACGTGTTGTTCAGGCCGTGGAAGGTGTTGCCGCCGCTCTTGATCGTCAGGGCGATGGCCGCGCCGGGGCTGTTGATCTCCACGTCGCCCCCGGCCGCGCTCACCGCGATCTCTTCCATCGAGAGCGCGTTCGGATAGTTCCCCTCCGACTGGATGCCGTCGATCGTGAACTGGCTCTGCCCGCGCACCCCGAAGCCCTCGTAGCCGAGCGCCTGGCTCTTGTGGCTGCCGCCCACGTCGTACCCTTGCATCCGCACGCCCGGCGACTGCGCCAGCACCGACCACATGTCCGTCGCCGTCGGGATGCCCGTCAGCTTCGCCGCGTCGAACGTCGCGCCGACCGCCGTCGTCGTCAGGTCCACCACCGGCGACTCGCCCGTCACGGTCACCGTCTCCTGCAGCGTGGCCACCTGGAGCTGGCTGTCCACGGTCAACGTCGCGCCGAGGCGCAGCACGATGCCCTCACGCTTGACCGTCTGGAAGCCCGTCAGCTCGTAGGTCACCGTGTACACGCCGCCGGGCAGCGCCGGGAAGCGGAAGCGGCCGTCCGCCTCGGTCACCGTCGTCTGGCCGCCGATGAGCGCCGGCGACTGTGCGGTGACGGTCACGCCCGGGAGCACCGCTCCCTGGGCATCGGTCACCGTGCCGACCAGGCGCGCCTGCTCGATCTGCGCCAGTGTGGGCTGGGCCAGGTAGAGCACGGCCAGCAGCGCCAGCCACACCCCCCTCCGGAATGCAGTCATTTCAGTACCCTCCAAGAAGCCACGCGCCGCCGAGGAGCCTAGGGACACGCCGGGCCGGCGGAACGAAGCGGGACTGTAGCACCGGCGCCGCGCTACGGTCTATTCGTGTCTGGCCTTACCTTGGACAAAGGCTGGCTTATCCAGGAACGTCTGGACTCGACGCGAGGGGCGTCGGCGGCCGCGGGGGGGAGCGAATGCCGGGCTCGGGCCCGATGGCCAGGCCGCCCGGGCGTCAGGTCAGGGCGCGGGCCGCCGGTAGCGCCCCGTCAGCACGCCCTTGGCGCGCACGTGGCCCACGGTCGCGGCCAGCACCGCGGCCCGGGTGGCGGCCGGCGACTGACCGACGGCGGGCACGTCGAGCCAGGTGTCGAGGGCCAGCAGCTCGAAGACATAGTGATGGGGTGGCCCGGTGGCCGGCGCCGCGGGTCCTCGATAGTACGGGCCGCTCGCGCTGATCTGGCGCGGGCCGTCGGTCGGGATCCTCGGGCGTCCGCCCCCGCCGCCCTGCGGCACGGCTACGGCGCCATTGCCCTGCGCCATCCCCTCGTCGAGTGAGCCGGCCGAGCCCGGGATGTTCCACACCAGCCAGTGGAGGAGGTCGTCGCCGCCGCCGGGCGCCACCTGGTCGACGTCGTGGACCAGCAGCACGAAGCTCAAGGTGCCGTCGGGCGCCCCCGACCACCGGAGCGGCGGTGACACGTCGCGCCCGGTCTGCGCGTGGCGGGCCGGTATGAGTCCACCGTCGGTCCAGGCCGGCGATTCGAGGGTCATCACGTCGACGGCGCGGGGACGCGCCGCCGGAGGCGGCGGCTGGGAGGGCTGCGGCTGGGCCCACGACGAGGGCGCCGCGGCCAGGAACACGACGGCGCCGGCGAGACGGGTGAGACCCGGGATCATGGCGCGCTCCCCTACTTGAACGACGCCGGCTGCGTCCGGCGCCACGCGTCGTAGCGCAGGCGCAGGGTTTTCACCGGGTTCAGGTTCTCCCCGACGCCCGCCGTGATCTGGTTCGGCCCCTTGTCGGGCCCCGGCTGCGACACGGTCAGGTACATCGTGTAGCGGCCGTTGTTGTGCGAGTCGCCGTTCGTGTCCGACGGCTCGGCCATCAGGATGTAGGCGACGTGCGCCGTCCGGCCGTCACACGGCACCGCGGGCTTCGACCCATCTGTCGGCCACGGCGGGCAGACGCACCGGCTGTCGCCTCCGGAGCCGTCGGCGGCTTCCATGGCGGCCATGACGCGGTCGGTCAGGGCGCCGGACGTCTTGAGGAACGCCTGGACCGCGTTGGGCACCACGCTGCCCGGGCGCAGGATGTTGCCCTGGATGGAATAGAAGATCTCGGTGCCCGGCACCTGCCCCTGGATGTCCTGGGACACGTAGCCGTTGCTCAGGCCGGAGTGGCCCGCGTGGCGCCCCTGCAGGTCGAGGATGCCGAACTGGCGGCTCTGGAACGCGGGGTCCACGCTCAGGAGCTCGATGATGGCGGACGGATCGGTGCCTTTCTGCAGCTCGCGGAAGACCAGCATCTGGTTCTGGTGCGTGCCGTCCACGCCGGCCTGGCAGGCGGCCACGCCCTTGCCCGGCACCACCACGGCCTGGACGCCCATCAGGAACTGATCGTCGCGATCGACGCAGGTCGCCGACGCGATCACGACCCGGCCGGTGGCCCGGTCCACGGCGATGACCGACCAGGTGGCGTGCGCCGCCGGAGGACAGGCGGCCAGGAGGGCGAAGGCGAAGAGCAGGCGTCGCATGGCCGGCCATCATACCTGGGCTGGCCCGCCCTGCATCTCGGCGTCGGCTGGGACGAGCCGCCGGAGCGGGCGCGCCTCCCCTGGTAGACTCCGGGGCTGGGTCGTCCATGCCGCGTGTCGCCTTCACGCCCCAGTTGCAGCGCTTCCTCGACGCTCCGCCGCGCGTCGTCGACGGGGGCACGGTGCGCCAGGCGCTCGAGGCGGTCTTCACCGCGAATCCGCGGCTGCGCGGCTACATCCTCGACGAGCACGGGCGCCTGCGCAAGCACGTCACCGTGTTCGTCGACGACGCGGCGCTCGCCGATCGCGAGGGGCTGAGCGACACGGTCGGCCCCGAGGACGACATCTACGTCCTGCAGGCGCTCTCCGGGGGCGCATCGGGAGCACGCCGATGACACAACCGCTGTGGGTGGCCACGCGTAAAGGGCTCTTCCGTCTGGATCCGGCGCAGGACTGGCGCGTGGACACGCCCGGCTTCCTCGGCGACCCCGTCGCCAACGTGCTGGACGATGCCCGCGACGGCGCGCTCTACGCGTCGCTCAACCTCGGGCACTTCGGCTCGAAGCTCCACCGGTCGGACGACCGCGGCGCCACGTGGCAGGAAGTGGCCGTGCCGTCCTACGCGGGCCTCGATCCGATCACCAGGCCGCCGGGGCCCGACGGCACGACGGCGGCGCCCGAGCTCCCGAGCCTGAAGATGTTGTGGGCGCTGGAGGCCGGGGGCCCGGCACAGCCCGGCCGGCTGTGGGCGGGCACGCTGCCCGGCGGCGTCTTCACGTCGGACGACCGCGGCGCCACGTGGACCCTGTGCCGGGGACTCTGGGACGAGCCGTCGCGGGCCCAGTGGTTCGGCGGCGGGTACGACTGGCCCGGCGTGCACTCGGTGCTCGTCGATCCGCGCGACGCGCGCCACGTCATGATCGGCGTCTCCTGCGGCGGGGCCTGGGTCACCGAGGACGACGGCGCGACCTGGACGTGCCGCGCCACCGGGATGCGCGCCGACTACATGCCGCCCGACCGTCAGGGCGACCCGGTCATCCAGGATCCCCATCGCATCGTCCAGTGCGCGGCCGATCCCGACGCCGTGTGGACGCAGCACCACTGCGGCATCTTCCGCTCGCGCGATCGGGGGCGCCAGTGGACGGACGTCCCGGCCGCGCGGCCCTCCCGGTTCGGCTTCGCCGTGGCGGTGCACCCGCGGCGACCGGACACGGCGTGGTTCGTGCCCGCCGTGAAGGACGAGAAGCGCGTGCCGGTGGATGGACGGCTGGTGGTGACGCGCACGACCGACGGCGGGGCCACCTTCGAGGTGCTCGACCGCGGCCTGCCGCACCCGTCCTACGACCTGGTGTACCGGCACGCCTTCGACATCGACGCCACGGGCAACGTGCTGGCCATGGGCTCCACGACGGGCGGCCTCTGGCTGTCGTCGGACGGCGGCGACTCGTGGCGCACGCTGTCGGCCAACCTGCCGCCGATCTACGCCGTGCGCTTCGGTATCGCCTAGCGGGACGCGCCGAGGAAGCGGGCGAGCGCCGCGAGTTCGGCGTCGAGCGCGCGCGCGAAGCCCCGCTCGCGCGGCCGCCCGGCGGCGAAGCCGACGTCGGCCGCGAGGCGTCCCTCCGCGACCGTGACGTTGGCCCAACCCACCACCCGTTCCCGCCACAGCAGCGGCAGGGCGTAGTAGCCGTACCGCCGGCGCGCAGCCGGCGTGTAGGCCTCGAAGCGGTAGTCCCAGCCCCAGAACCGTCCAAACCGCTTGCGATCCCAGACGACCGGGTCGAACGGCGCGAGCAGGCGCGCGCGGTCGCCGGCAGGCGGCGCGGCCGACGGATCGTCGGCGGCCGGCCAGTACCACGTGGTGCCCTCCACGGCCGCATGGGCCAGCCGGCGGAGGGCCCGGGTCCGGGCGTCCCGGATCTCGCGCGCCCACTGCGGCGCGGCCACGTGCAGGCGGTTCACGAGCCAGGCCAGGGTCGGGGACGGGACCGGCGCATAGAGCGCGACCAGCACGTCGAGGAGCGCGTCGACGCGGGCCCGCCGACCGGCGGCCTCCTCGACGGCGGGCGCCGCGGGGCGCGGGGCGTAGACGCGGATGCCGCGATCGCGCCGCGCGATCCGGAGGTGGCCCCGGTAGTGCAGGTGGTCGAGGACGTGGGTCGTGGCCGTCGACGAGCCGCCCCAGTAGTTGGTGACGGCGCCGTGGGCGAAGTGCGCGTCCACGTCGCGCGGATGGGCCTCGCCCCGCTCCTGCACGAACGCGAGCACGCGCAGGCCGACGGCGCGTCCCGGCCGCGGCCACGCGCCCAGCCGCCGGGGGTGCATCAGGGCCTGGATGGCCGTCGGCAGGAAACCGTAGTTGACGAAGAAGTCCTCCTCCACCGGGAGCGCCGGGTAGGCGGCCTCCAGATCCCCGGCGCGGTAGCTTGCGACCCGGTGGCGCAGGATGAGGTCCTGGGCGCGGGCGGGCGCGCGGATGGGGTCGGCCTGGACGAAGCCGAGCCGCTCGATGGCGGCGCCGAGGGACGCCGGCGCGCCGAGGCTCCGCGCCAGGGCATAGCGGCGCAGCGCCGCGAGCGTGGGCGTCATGGCGCGGCCGCCGATCGGCACCCGGGCACCGGCGACCTCCCCTACGATGGCGCGCGCAGCACGTGCCCGCCGTGCCGCGGATGCGGGAAGGTGGCGGCCAGCGTGACGAGCCCGGTCACGACCATCACGAGGGCCGGCGCGGTCGGCGTGCCCAGCCGGTCGATGAGCGTGGTGGCCACGAGGGGCGTCAGGCCGCTGAACAGCGTGAAGGCGACGTTGAACGACAGCGCCACCCCGCTGAACCGCACGCGGGTCGGAAACAGGTCGGTGAGCAGGGCGGCGAAGGTCCCGTTCACGAGGGCGGCCACGAGTCCGGCCCCCACGAGGAGCGGCGCCGGCCCCAGGCTCTTACCGACGAGCGCCGCGTAGAACGGATAGGCCAGCACGACGAGCGCCAGCGAGCCCGCGCGCGCCAGCAGGCGCGGGGCGATCGTGTCGGCCATCCAGCCGACCGCCAGGATGGCGCCGGCATGCACCAGCACGCCCAGTGTCTGCGCCGCCACCGCCTCGCGCGCGCCGTACCCGAGCACGCTGGAGAGATACGCCGGCATGTGGGCGAAGAACAGGCCGTTGAAGGCGCCGGTCGCCGCGATCACCAGGATGCCGACGACGACGGGCGCGCGGTGCGCCTGGAGGACTTCCTTGAACGGGTGGCGGGCGGCCAGCGCCTTCATTCGCGCGAACTCCGGCGACTCCTCCATGGCGCGCCGCAGGACGAAGCTCAGGAGCCCGCCGGCGCCGCCAATCATGAAGGCGATGCGCCACCCGTAGTCGGCGACCTGGTCCGGCGGCAGCCAGGTGCGCACGCCGACGCTCACGCCTGTCGCCGCGGCGACGCCGAGGGTCACGCACGAGAAGACCACGCCGCAGACGAAGGGCGCGTAGCCCGGGGCGGTCTCGACCACGTAGGTCAGGGCGCCGGGCAGTTCGCCGCCGAGGCAGAAGCCCTGCAGGAGCCGCAGCGTCACCATCAGGGCGCTGGCGGCGATGCCCCACGCGGCGTAGGTGGGCACGAGGCCCATCGCGAAGGTGGCCGCCGACATCACGAAGAGCGACACCAGGAACACGGTGCGGCGGCCGAAGCGGTCGCCGTAGTGGCTGAGCACGATGCCGCCGATCGGCCGCGCCAGGTAGCCCGCCGCGAAGGCCCCGAACGACGCCATCAGCGACACGAGCGGCGTCGCCGCCGGGAAGATGGCCTCGGCGATGTCGCGCGCGAAGACGCCGAACACCACGAAGTCGAAGAACTCGAGGGTGCCGCCGAGGCTGGCCAAGAACACGATGCGCCAGCTGGCGCCGCTCATCTGCGCGAGGGTCACCGGCAGATTATGGCCCAACCGCCCCGGCCGTCCGCGGGGCGGGGCCGGGCGATCGCGGGGCGCGATCAGACGGCGCGCGCGGCCGTCGCGATCTCGGCGGCCGACGCCAGCCGGTCCAGGCGCCAGCAGCGGTCGATCACTCCGGCCGTGGCGGCCTGCGGCAGGACGCCCTCGGCCAGCCCTCGCACCTTCGCCTCGAGATCCGCGTCGGACATCGGCCGTTCCAGGCTCCCGACGGCGTGCTCGACGAAGATCTCGAGCCGCCGGCCGTCCACCAGCGTCACGGCGGCCCGGACCTGATCCTCGTGGACGCCGGGATCGACCGTGGCCGTCACCTTGTCGCGCAGGGCGACGATCTCGGGATCGCGCGCGTTCTCGTCGCTGAAGTCGCGCATGCCGGCCGATCCCCGGGCCATGGCGACGGCGGCCGCGAAGAAGACGCTGAACTTCGCCTCCAGTCCCGTCGACGGCGTCTTCTTGCCCGTCAGCTCGAGGACCAGCGGGTGCACCCTCAGGTCGATGGCGGCGATTCGCGCGGGCGCCAGGTCGTGCGCGCGGCGCAGCTGCAGGCAGGCGTCGATGGCCGGGTGGATGACGATGCCGCACGCGAACGGCTTGTAGGTGTTGAGCGCGATCTGGTAGCTGGCGCCCAGGCCGTCGACGATCTCGCCGTAGTCCTGCTTCGTGCTGAGGACGTGCGCCCAGCCGCTCTTTCCCTCGAGGCCGAGGTCGGTGCTGGTGAAGTTGCGCGCGGCGAGGAGCGCCGCCGTCAGGCCGTTCTGGGCGGCCCGGCCGGGATGGAAGCTCTTCGTCATGGACCCGAACATCTCGCGGAGCCCGACCGGCTGCGCGGCGGCGAGGCCGAGCGCCCAGACCATCTGCTGCTCGGTGAGACCCAGCACCCGGCCCGCCGCGGCGGCGGCGCCGAACGGCCCCACCGTGCCCGTGATGTGCCAGCCGCGGTCGTAGTGATCGGGATAGACGGCATTGCCGATCCGGCACTCGGCCTCGACCCCCGCGACGAGGGCCGTCAGGAAGTCGCGGCCGGAGACGGGGTGGTATTCGGCCAGCGCCAGCAGGGCGGAGGCCACGGGACCGGCCGGGTGGATGACGGTCTTGAGGTGCGTGTCGTCGAAGTCGAACACGTGCGACGCGATGCCGTTCACGAGCGCCGCGTGCAGGATGTCGGTGCGCTCGGCGCGGCCGAGGAGCGATGCCTGCGCCGGACCGCCAAACGGCGCCAGCGCCGCGACGGCGACGTCCACCGTCTCGTGCCGCGACCCGCCGATGGTGCACCCGGTCCAGTTCAGGAGCGTGCGGCAGGCCTCGTGCCGCACGGCCTCGGGCAGCTCGTCGTAGCGCAGGCCCAGGACGTAGCGCGCGAGCGTCCGCGTCACGTCGGTCCGGGCCGCGCCGCCGCCGGCCGCCTGTCCGGCCGCGGCCGACCCGCCGGCCCCGAGCGTGGTCGCGACGCCGCCCAGGGCGAGGCTGCCGATGAAGTGCCGACGATCGAACGCGTCCATGCGCGATCCTCCTGGTGCGGCCGGACACCGCGCGGCCAGCGACAGCCTAGCAGCCCGCGGTGACGGCGCGCGAGGGCCGGCCGGCGGGCGGCCTGCGCTATCCTCGTCGCGGCGACGGCCGTCGGCCCCGCAGGCCGGCGGGACCGCCCCAGGGACTCCATGACGATGCGCACGATGCTCTTCCAGCCGGCGACCGGCGAGGCCACCGTCGGCGGCGAGTCCGCGATCGACCGCTGGAAGACCAGCTCTGACGCCATCCTGTGGCTGGACCTGACCGGCGTCCCGCCAGCCGCCGAAGCCCGGCTGATGACGGGCACCTTCGGGCTGCACCAGCTGGCCGTGCAGGACGCGCAGCGCGACCGCCACCCGCCGAAGTTCGAGGCCTTCAAGGACCACACCTTCATCCTCATGAAGGGGCTCGACGCGCACTCGCGCGACATGGACTTCGGCACGATCCAGATCGCGATGTTCGTCGGCCACCGGTTCCTGGTCACGCGGCACAGCGGCGAGTCGCCGAGCATCGACCGGCTCTGGGACGAGGCGGCCGCCTCCCCCACCCTCATCGCGGCCGGGGCCGACGCGCTCGCGGTGCGGCTCTCGCGATACATCGTGGACCGGTACCTGCCGATCCTGCTGGCGCTCGAGACCCGCCTGGACGAGCTCGAGGACGAGATGGTCGCCCACCCCACCGACGCGCTGCTGGCGGAGCTGGTGGGCCACAAGGCGAATCTCAAGAAGCTCCGCCGGGTGGTCACCTATCACGTCCGCCTCTTCGACGAGCTCCGCACGGCGGCTGCCCCCGCGATCCGGGAGGGCCTGCGGCACGAACTGCAGGACGTGTACGAGCACCTGGAGCGGTCGTCCAGCCTCGCGACGCTGTACTACGAGCTGGCCTCCGACCTCATGGACGGCTACATCACGATGGCCTCCCACCGCCTGAACCAGATCGTCAAGATCCTCACGATCGTCACGACGGTGTTCGTGCCGCTGAGCTTCATCGCCGGCGTCTACGGGATGAACTTCGACTACATTCCGGAGCTGCACCTGCCCTACGGCTACTTCGTGGCGCTGTTCCTGATGATCGCCACGGCCGTCGGCGCGCTGGTGCTCATGTACCGCAAGGGCTGGATCGGCGAACCGCGCGGGCGGTAGACCGTCCGGGATCGGCCCGCCGCGGGCCGGCCGCCTCCGGGCCCGGCCTGGCGGGCCAGAGGGAGGCACCGTGGAGACTCTGCTCCGAAGGTTCGATCCGGCCGACTTGGCGGCACGGGCGCTGCAGATCCTGCCCAACGTGCTGGCGGCGCTCATCGTGCTGCTGGTGTTCTGGCTGATCTTCTCGGTGACCCGGCCCTCGCTCCGCCGCCTGCTGACGCGGGCCGGCCTCCACCCCACGCTGGTCGCGATGCTCGTCGATCGCGTGTACCGGGCCGTGATCCTGGCCTTCGGGCTCGTCATGGCCGCCGACCAGATCGGGATCAACGTGGGCGCCGCCCTGGCCGGCATCGGCGTGGCCGGCATCGCGGTGGGCTTCGCCGCGCAGGACACGCTGGCCAACGTGATCGCCGGGTTCCTGATCTTCATCGACAAGCCCTTCGCCGTCGGCGACTGGGTGACGGTGGCCGACAACTACGGCTCGGTCAGCGACGTGACGATGCGATCCACGCGCATCCGCACGCCGCGGAACACCTACGTCGTCATCCCCAACCGGACGATCATCGACACCGTGCTGGTGAACCACTCGAAGCACGGCGAGACGCGCATCGACGTGCCGGTCGGGATCGCCTACAAGGAGAACATCCCGCAGGCCCGCGAGGCGCTGCTGGGCGCCGTGCGCGACCTGCCGGGCGTGCTCGCCTCGCCGGCCCCGGACCTGGTCGTCACCGAGCTCGGGGCGTCGAGCGTGAACCTCGAGGTACGCGTGTGGGCCAAGGACGCATCGCGCGAGCGGCCCATCTACTTCCACGTCATGGAGGCCAGCAAGCTGGCCCTCGACGCCGCGGGCATCGAGATCCCGTACCACCACGTCCAGTTGTTCCTCGACAAGGTGGACGACCGCGTGTGGCAGCAGGCCGCCCGGATCGCCGGGTTCCCCGGCCCCGACGCGCGAGGCCCGTCCCCCGCGAACTGACCCCGCCGGCCCCGCGGCTACCTGTTCGCGAGGACCCAGCGGACGGCGTCGATCACCAGGCGCGGCTCGTCGTTCTGCACGTAGTGCCCGCTGTCGGCGGCCACGTCGTGCCGCGCGCGCCGGCCGTGCGCGGCCAGATCGCGCTGCAGCTCACCCCAGCGGGCCAGGCGTGCCGCGTCGTCGCCGGAGTCGGTGCCGCTGGTCCAGCGGCTGCGCGTGACGACGGCCAGGGGCACCACGAGCGCAGGCGGCGCGTGCCCGAGGGCCGCGGCCCACGCGTCGAGGCCGACGGCCTCGGGCGGCGGCGGGGACGTGGAGGACGGCGGGGACGCCGGCGGCCGGGGCAGATCCGCCATCCGCCGCACCTGATCGGGATGCGACGAGTCCACGAGCACCACGCCGGCCACCTCGCCCGGGCGCCTGGCGGCGTAGAGCTGGACGATGAGCCCGCCGAGCGAGTGGCCGACCAGCACGTAGGGCGGCGCCTCGCCGCCCGCCGCGAGCGCGCCGGCCAGGAGCGCCACGTACCCGTCCGCGTCCAGGCCGGGAGGCGGCGGTCCGCTGCCGCCGCGCCCCGGCCGATCGACGGCACACGCGCGCGCGAGCGCCGCGATCGGCGCGTGCACGTCGCGCCACGTCTCCACCGTGTTGAAGGCGCCGGCTTCGAAAATCACGATGGGCGCCCCGGCCACGCGGACGCCGCCGCAGCGGAGCCGGATCGTCGTGCCCGCGGCGTCCACGCGCCTGTCGGTCAACGTCGGGACCGCCTGCGCCCCGGCCGCCGCGGTCGCGCCGGCGAGGGCGAGCGCCGTGACGCCCGCGAGGAACCGCGTGCGGGCCGGAGTGATCGGAGGAGGAACCCGTGGATGCATCGGCCGGAAACCCGGCCACGATAGCAGAGGCACGGAAGCGGCGGCAGCGGCCGGTGACATCCCTTGACACTTTCGCCAAGCCGATGCGAGCATCCCGCGCTGGAGGGCCCGTGCGCCGAGGACGGTTGACGATCTGGGGTGTGGGCATCGCGGGTGCGATCGTGGGGGCGCTGCTCGCCACGACCGCGCTGCCGCTGGCGGGCCAGGCCGGGCGCGGCCAGGCCGGACAGGCGGCGATTCCGCGCGGCGCCGACGGCAAACCCGACCTCAACGGCATCTGGCAGGCCCTCAACACGGCCAACTGGGACATCGAGGCCCATACGGCGCGCCCGGCCCTGGCCATGCGGCCCGGCCCCGTCGTGCCGGTGCCGGCCAAGGAGGTCCTGGCCTTCGGGGCCGTCGGCGCCGTGCCCTCGGGCGTGGGCGTCGTGGTGGGCGGCGAGGTGCCGTACCTCCCCGAGGCGAAGAAGAAGAAAGAGGAGAACCAGGCGAACTGGCTCACGCGCGACCCGGAGATCAAGTGCTACCTGCCCGGGGTGCCCCGCGCCACCTACATGCCGTTCCCCTTCCAGATCTTCCAGAGCCAGTCGGCCTTCTTCATCGCCTACGAGTACGCGGGCGCGGTGCGCAACGTCTACCTCAAGGATCCGGGGCCGCCGCAGACCGACGCGTGGATGGGCCAGTCGGTGGGCCGCTGGGACGGCGACACGTTCGTCGTCGAGGCCAACGGCTTCAACGACTCGACCTGGTTCGACCGCTCCGGCAACCATCACAGCGAGGCGCTGAAGGTCACCGAGCGCTACACGATGACGGATCGCGATCACATCGAGTACGAGGCCGTCATCGAGGACCCGAAGACCTTCTCGCGGGCGTGGACGATGGCGATGCCGCTCTACCGCCACGTGAACGCCGATGCCCGGCTGGGACAGTTCAAGTGCGTGCCGTTCGTCGAGGAACTGATGTACGGACACCTCCGCAAGACGCCGCTGCCGTAGGCCGATGCGCCCCACGTCCCTCACCCTCACGGCCGGCGCGCTCCTCGCCACCACGGCGCTGCTGGCGCCCCTGGCCGCCCAGGCGCCCGCGAGCCTCGCCCGCCCGGCGTCCGACTGGACGATGCCGCGCACGCCCGACGGCGCGCCGGACCTGCAAGGCAACTGGTCGAATGCCACCGTGACGCCGCTCGAACGGCCCGCCGGGCAGGGTCCGGTCCTCACGCCGGCCGTGGTGGCGCGGATCGAGAAGGGCATCCAGGACCGGATCGCCCGGCTCTCCCAGCCGAGCGATCCCGACCGGCCCGCGCCGCCCGAGGGCGGGGACGGATCCACCGGCGCGGCCGGGAATGTCGGCGGCTACAACAATTTCTGGATCGACGCCGGCGAGCGCGTGGCCGTGGTGAACGGCGAGTACCGCACGTCGCTCATCGTGGACCCGCCCGACGGCAAGGTGCCCGCCCTGACCGACGCCGGCCGCGCCCGGCAGGCCGAGCGCCAGGCGCGCGCGCGGCAGTTCGGCCAGTACGACAACCCCGAGAACCGCCCGCTGGCCGAGCGGTGCATCGCGTCCTTCGGCAGCAACGCCGGCCCGCCGATGCTGCCGAACTACTTCTACAACAACAACTACACGATCGTGCAGACGCCCGATCACGTGATGATCCTCACCGAGATGGTCCACGACGTCCGGATCATCCGCCTCGGGCGGAACCTGACGCACCTGCCGCGGGACGTGCGCCCGTGGTGGGGCGATTCGATCGGCTGGTGGGAAGGCGACGAGCTGGTGATCGAGACCACCAACTTCCATCCCGATCAGATCTTCCGCGGCGCCTCGGACACCCTGAAGGTCACCGAGCGGATTTTGCGCGCGGACGAGCGCACGCTGCTCTACAGGTTCACGATCGACGATCCCGAGACCTTCACGAGCCCCTGGCGGGGCGAGGTCCCGTTCACGCGGCTCGACGAGCTCATCTACGAGTACGCCTGCCACGAGGGCAACTACGCGCTCTCGAACGTGCTGAGCGGCGAGCGCTCGCAGGAGCGGGCGAAGCAGACACCGAAGCAGCAGGAGTGACCGCCATGCGAACCACCATTCTGATTGTCGCCTCGGCGCTGGTCGTCGCCACGGGGGCGCGCGTGCTGGGGCATCACGCCTTCGGCGCCGAGTTCGACCCGAACGCGCCCATCCGCCTGCAGGGCAAGGTGGTGAAGCTGGAATGGGTGAACCCGCACGCCTGGATCCACATCGAGGTCGACGGCAAGGACGGCCAGAAGGAAGTGTGGATGGTGGAAGGCGGCACGCCGAACACGCTGCTCCGCCGTGGGCTGACCCGCGACTCGCTCACCGTGGGCACCGAGCTCATCGTGGACGGCTACCAGACCAAGGACCACTCGCTCAAGCGCGCCAACGGCCGTGACGTGACCTTCACCGACGGCCGGAAGATCTTCATGGGCTCGTCGGGCACCGGCGCACCGCGCGACGGCCGCGATCCCACCGAGCCGCCGGTCAAGAAGCCGGGCGGCCGCTGATCCGGCCGGGACTACGAGAACCCGATCCAGCGGCCGGCCGCCGCCACCACGAACCACAGCGTGATGGACACCGCCCCGACGGCGGCCGCGGTTCCGCGGCTGGTCGAGTCGCGCTCGGCGACCCGCTGGCGCACCGCGTAGGTGAAGAGGAGCGCGAGCGGCAGGGTGAGCATCTTCACCCAGAACGACGGGCTGTAGTAGCACTTCACCGCTTCGGACAGGAAGAGCGGCACGCCCGTGCCGATGATGAGGGCCACGGCGGCCGTGAGCCACGGACGGGCCGCGCGCGCCAGCGCCGCCGCGGACGCGCCGGTGAGGCCCGCGCCCAGCAGGCGGAGATCCACGAGGAGCAGGGCGCCGCCGAGCAGGGACAGGGCCAGGAGGTGCACGGCCTCGATGGCCGGGAACAGCCACACCGACTCGCGCACGACTCGCCCCAGGCCGACGGTCTCGAGCGTCTGGAAGTACGGCAGGAGGTCCACGGCCTACGGGGCGGCGTCGGGCACGCGGCAGCCCGCCGCCCAGTTCACGATCGCCGGCTGCGGCTGGAGATCGCAGTCGAACCAGTTGTAGGCGACCAGGCGCCCGGTGACGATGACCCCCGTCCAGGCGGCGAGGGACACGACCGCGGCCATGCGCGCCGCGCGGGGCGGGCGGACGTCGCCGTCCCAGGCGCCGATGCCCTGGTGGGTGCGGCCGTGGAACCAGGCGATGTTGGCGCCGGCGGCCAGGAGCAGGAGCACCTTCACCCGGAAGAACAGGTTGAAGTAGTAGCGCACGGGGTTGGCGTACACCAGCAGGAGGCCGGTGACGGCCATCACGACGAAGGCCGCGCGCGTCCACGGCAGGAGCCGCGCCGTGAACTCGGTGGCCGGCACCCGCCGGAACCCGATCCCGAGCAGGCGGAGGTCCAGCATCGCCGCCGTGCCCGCGAACAGCATCAGCATCAGCACGTGGGCCGACTCGAGCAGCGGCCACACGTAGAGCGACTCCCGCAGCGCGACGCTCGACGGCAGGTCCGCGATCCACTGCGCCCACGACAGCAGCACGGGGAGAGAGTATATGCTCCGGCGATGCGAACGGCGCTCCTCACCGCCCTGCTGGCCGGGCTCGTCGGGGCCGGCCTCCTCGCGCAGACGGGATCCGTCCGCGGTCCGGCCGCGGCGGCCGCGGATCTTCGGCCGATCGGCACGATGCGGGAGCTCATGGCCTTCGTCATCCGGCCCGCGTCCGACGCCGTCTTCTACATCACGAGCAGAACGCCCGAGAGCGGCGAGGCGTGGCTGGCGCTCCAGGGCCAGGCCCTGGCGCTCGCCGAGGCCGGCACGATCCTGATGCTGCCGGCCCACGCCCGGGGCCGCGCGCAGTGGCTGGCCGACGCCCGGCTCATGCGGGAGGCGGGCCGCAAGGCCTTCGCGGCGGCGAAGGCGAAGGACGTGGCGGCGCTCGAGGCCCTGAACGACGAGCTCTACACGTCGTGCACGACGTGCCACGAGCGCATGAAGGTGAAGGTGGGCGGGGCCGACTGACCGGCGCCGGCCCTCAGCGGGCGACCCGCGTTCTTCAGCGGGCCGAGGCCGGGGCGTCGTCCTGCACGTACTTGGCGTGGCAGTTCGTGCAGACGTCGTACACCTCGGCGCCGACGTCGAACACGGCCTGCGGGTTGCGCGCCGTGGCCGCGCGGACGGCCTTGTCGCCGACGTCCACGAGCGCCCGCGCCATCTGCATCCAGTCGCCCCCGTCCTTGGGGCGCGGGCCCAGCATCAGCAGGTTGCCGGACTCGGCGATCACGTAGGCGTGATCCACCAGGCGATCCCACTCCTCGCCGGTCTCCGGACGGATCTCCGTCACGCCGCTCTGGTCGATGATCGTCCCGACGCCGTCCCAGTACTCGTCGGCGGCGGGCTCCAGCACCGAGTGCATCAACTGCTTGACGTCCGCGACGGCGCGCACGGGCGGCGGCGTGGGCCCACCGCACGCGGCGGTCGCCACGGCGAGCGCGAAGAGGACGAGGGCGCGCGGCACGCCGGCATTCTACAGCGGGCCGCGTCGCCGCATTCGCGCCATCGCGGGCGGGTAAACGCGCGGTGTGCGCGGGCCATCCGGGCGCCGCGGGCGGGGTGTAGCATGGGGCGCCTGGAGGGTCCCCGATGCTTGCGTTCGTGGTCGCCGTCGCCCTCGTGCAGCCCGCGGCCGACGCGGACGGCCTGACGCCCCTCATGCGCGCCGCCGCGCGCGGCGACGCCGCGCGGGTGGCGTCACTCGTCGCCGGCGGCGCCGACGTGAACGCCGCGCACGCGACGCTCAAGCTCACGCCGCTGATGTTCGCGGCATACGCCGGGCACGACGCCGTCGTGCAGGCGCTGCTCGAGAAGGGCGCGACGGCGAACCTCAAGGACGCGGCGGGCGCCAGCGCCGCCGACTGGGCCGCCCAGGGCGGACACGACTCGACGGCGGACCGGCTCGGCAAGGCCGGGGCCCAACTGAACCCCTTCCTGAACGTGGGCGTCCTCCCCTTCGACCTGATGGACAGGGCCGCGGGCAAGGCGCCCTAGCCGCGAGACGCCGTCGACGCCCGCCATGAGGGTGATCGGGCCGGTGCCGCCATGACGCCCGTCGGTCGCGACGTGGCGGTGCTCTTCGCCGCGCGAGGCCTCCGCCTCGCCGCCTACGGTGCGCTGTCGGTCGTCCTCGTCTTCTACCTGACGGGCCTCGGCCTGACGGAGCCGCAGGTCGGTCTGCTCCTCACCCTCACGCTGCTCGGCGACACGGCCGTCTCGCTGGCCGTGACGACGCATGCCGACCGTCTGGGCCGGCGCCGGATGCTGACGCTCAGCGCCGGGCTCATGGCGGGCGCCGGCGTCGTCTTCATCTCGACCGACGCGTTCTGGCTGCTCGTGCTGGCGGCCACGATCGGCGTCATCAGCCCAAGCGGGCAGGAAGTGGGACCGTTCCTGCCCGTCGAGCAGGCCGCGCTGACGCGGGCGGTGCCGGCCGACGCGCGGACGCGCGTGTTCGCGTGGTACACGCTGGCCGGCGCGCTCGCGACGTCGGTCGGGGCCCTGGGGGGCGGGCTCGTGCCGGCGGCGCTCCAGCGGGCGGGCGCGACGCCGCTCGACAGCTACCGGTGGGTGATCGCGGGCTACGCCGCCATCGGTCTCGTGCTGGCCGCGTCGTTCCAGGGGCTCTCGCGCGAGGCGGACGCCGGACCCGCCGCGGCCGCCGCGACGGGCCCTGGCGCTGGCGGCGGGCTCTGGGGTCTGCACGAGTCCCGCGGCACGGTCACACGGCTGGCCGCCCTCTTCGCCCTCGACGCCTTCGGCGGCGGCTTCGTCGCCCAGAGCTTCGCCGCCTACTGGTTCCACCTGCGCTTCGGCGTCGATCCCGCCACGCTCGGCCCGATCTTCTTCTGGGCCAACCTGCTCGCGGGCCTCTCGGCCCTGCTGGCCGCCAGGCTCGCGGCCCGCTTCGGCCTCGTCCGCACGATGGTCTGGACGCACCTGCCGTCGAACGTCCTGCTGATTCTCGTGCCGCTCATGCCGACGCTGCCGCTCGCGGTCGCCCTCCTCTGGGCGCGGTTCAGCATCAGCCAGATGGACGTCCCAACCCGCCAGTCCTACGTGATGGCGGTCGTGCGGCCCCACGAGCGCTCGGCCGCCGGCGGGGTGACCGGTGTGGCGCGCACGCTGGGCGCCGCCGTCAGCCCGGTCATCGTCGGGCAGCTCTTCGCGCGTCCGGCGCTCATCGGCCTGCCCTTCGTCATCGCCGGGACGCTCAAGATCGCGTACGACCTGCTGCTCTACCGCGCGTTCGTCGGCGTCCAGGCCCCCGAGGAGCGGGTGCCGGGCGTCGGGCCCGGGAACGGCACCGGGGTCCGCGGCTGACCCGAGGCGGCCCCACCGCTAGCGCAGCAGCGTCACGGCGAAGTGGCTGTCGTTGGCACTGGTCCCGACCGATGCGGAGGCCCCGGTCGTCTGGTAGGCCTGGATCCGCACCGTCGTGCCGGCATTCAGAAAGATGACGGTGGACACGGGCACGATGGGGAACATTCCCTGCGAGGGCGTATCGCAGTTGGACGCGAGGCGCCCGGCATCGCTGGAGTCGATCCAGACGCATCGATACCCGGAAAGGGCTGCCATCGCACGGACGCGGTGATGAGGTAGGTCCCGGTGACCGGCACCGTGTACTGCCCGGTGGCAGCCGTGTAGTTGCCCCCACCGACGATGTAGTCGGTCGAGGACCAGTTGTTCACGGTGACGATGGACGTGTCGGGGACCGCCACGGCCGGGTTCAGGCCGCGCATCCGGAACCGCACGTCGACCTGGCCGCTGGGCGGCACCGGGCGCGCCGGACCGGCGGCGTGCGCGAAGAAGGCGAACGTCCCGCCGTTGCCCGCGCTGTCGTGCCAGGTGCCCTGCCCGCTGGCCGGACTCACGCTGGCCGACACGTGGACCGGCACGCCGTTGGGAGGCGTCACGATCGAGAAATTCAGCGTCACCGCGCCCCCGCCGCTGAACGACGCCACGCCGACGGCGCTGGCCTTGTCGGAGGCGCCGCACTGGTCGTCCACGCCCGACAGCGTGAAGCCCGCCGGGCTCGTGGTCAGCGTGAGCGTCACGACATTGCAGAACGGCTGCATCTGCCAGGAGAAGGTGCCAATCACCTGTGCCGACGCGACCCTGGCGGGCAGCAGCAGCGACACCCCGACGAGAACGGCAATCTGCCAGATCATCCAGACCCTCCTGCTCAGCGCCGGGAGTCTAGCAGACCTGGCGACGGGCCGGCCGAGGTAGCCTGGGGCCGTGCTGGACGTCCACGACCTGGCCTCTGCCCTCCACAACGACGCCGCCCTCGACGGGTTCGTCGCGGCCTGGCGGGCAGGCCGGCTGCCCAAGGCGTCCTGGACCCATGCCGCGCACGTGGCCGTCTGCGCCTACCACGCCTGGCCCGACGTCGCGCCCGAACCGCTGACCGACGCGATGCGCCGGGGCATCCGCGCCTTCAACGAGGCCGTCGGCACGCCGAACACGGCCACGAGCGGCTATCACGAGACCCTCACCCGCTTCTGGTGCGGGGTCGTAGCCGACCGGCTGGCGGACACCCGCCCGCCGACCCGGCTGGAGGGCGTGCGGGACGCGGTGGCCGCCTTCGGCGAGGCCCGTGCGCTGCACCGGGAGTACTACGACTTCGACGTCGTCCGGGACGCCGTGGCCCGGGCGTCGTGGGTGCCTCCCACGCGCAGACAAACCGAGACAAGTCGAAGTAGTTTTTGACGGGTTTCCGGCGAGAAAACGCGAAAAGTTGCCACCTGATCCGAGGTATATTTTCCCGAATCCGATTAAGGTCGTGTCTCCCTGCCGAGGGCTACGCGCCAGGCAGTCTAGGGTGGGAGTCTGTGCATGACGCGTCTTCGAGTGAAGGTCCTGGGCACGACGGTCGCGGGTCTCGCGCTCGTGGCTTCCGCCGCGGCTGAGCGCGGGCAGCCCCCCGCCGCCCGCGCCGCCGCGCAGGCCCGTCCCGCCGCCTCGCACGTCGCGCTTCCGGCACTCTCCGCGCGGCAGCAGAGCGAACTGGTCTCGCAGTATTGCGCCGGCTGCCACAGCGACCGGGCCAAGGCCGGCGGGCTCTCGCTGGCGGGCTTCGACGCCATGAAGGCGCAGGAGCGCCAGGACGTCGTCGAGAAGATGATCCGGAAGATGAGCGCGGGCCTGATGCCGCCGCCCGGCGCGAAGCGGCCCGAGCCGGCGACGCTCGACGCCCTGACGGCCGCGCTCGAATCGCGGATGGACGAACTGGCCGCGAGCCACCCGAATCCCGGGCGCCGCACCTTCCAGCGCCTGAACCGCCCCGAGTACGAGCGCGCCATCCGCGAGCTCCTGGATCTCGACGTGACCGCCGGGAACTGGCTGCCGCTCGACCAGAAGAGCGCGAACTTCGACAACATCGCCGACGAGCAGTCGCTGTCGCCCACCCTCCTCGAGGGCTACCTGAACGCGGCCGCCGACATCAGCCGCATGGCCGTGGGCGACCGGCAGGCCGCGAAGGTGGACGTCGTCTACACGAACTCCAGCTACGTCTCGCAGCACCCGTGGGACCACGTGGACGGGGCGCCGTACGGCACCCGCGGCGGTCTCGTCGTGAACCACGTCTTCCCCGCCGACGCGGAGTACGAGTTCGAGCTGCTGGTCATCTCCGGCGACAACGCGCGCTACGAGGACATCGACGTCTCCATCGACGGGGAGCGGGTGGCCCTGGTCAAGTTCGAGAACGGCCCGGCCGCGGCGGCCGACGGCCGCGGCGGGATGCCGCTGCGCACCGAGCCCATCGTGGTTCGCGCCGGCGAGCACCGCGTGTCGGCGGCCTTCGTCCGGCGCAGCGACGGCCCGTACGAGGACCTCATCCGCCCGCACGACTGGTCCTACGCCGGCGGCGGCTCCGGCGGCGCGGGCATCACCACGCTGCCCCACCTGCGCGACTTGGTCGTCGCCGGGCCCATCAACCCCACGGGCGTGTCCGACACGCCCAGCCGCCAGCGCATCTTCTCGTGCCGCCCGACCTCGGCGGCGCAGGAGGTCCCGTGCGCCCGGTCGATCCTGGCGCGGCTCGGATCCGACGCCTACCGCCGGCCCATGACCACGGCCGAGGTCGACAGCCTGATGCCGTTCTTCGAGAAGGGATCAGCCAAGGGCGGGTTCGAGGCCGGCGTCCGACAGGCGCTCGAGGCCATCCTCGCCAGCCCGCACTTCGTCTTCCGCATGGAGCGCGAGCGTCCCACTGCCGCCGGCGCGGTGACCACGCGGGTGGCCGACCTCGACCTGGCCTCGCGGCTCTCGTTCTTCCTCTGGGCCCTGCCGCCCGACCAGGAGCTCATCGATCTCGCCAAGGCCGGCCGCCTGGGCGCGCCCGGAGCCGTCGAGAAGCAGGCCGAGCGCATGCTGGCCGATCCCCGCTCCGAGGCGCTGGGCAGCCGGTTCGCGGCGCAGTGGCTGCGGCTGCAGGATCTCGACAAGGTCCACCCGGACCCGAACTTCTTCCCGAACTTCGACGAGAACGTGGCCGACGCCATGAAGCAGGAGACGATCCTGTTCTTCAACGACCTCGTGAAGCAGGACAAGAGCTTCATGGACTTCTTCACGGCCGACTACACGTTCGTGAACGAGCGGCTGGCCAACCACTACGGGATCCCCGGCGTCGCCGGCACGCACTTCCGCAAGGTCACCTATCCGGACGCCCGCCGGCGCGGCATCCTCGGCCAGGGCAGCGTGCTCGTGCAGACGTCGCTGGCCAACCGCACCTCCCCGGTGCTGCGCGGCAAGTGGATCATGGAGGTGCTGCTCGGCACGCCGCCGCCGGCGCCGCCGCCGAACGTCCCGACGCTGGACGAGCAGGCCAACGCGAAGGACGGCAAGCTCCTGACGACGCGCGAGCGGATGGAGATCCACCGCAAGAACCCGACCTGCAACGCGTGCCACCGGCTGATGGACCCGATCGGGCTGTCGCTCGACAGCTTCGACGTGACCGGCCGCTGGCGGGAGCGCGAGAACGGCATGCCGCTCGACACGCGCGGCGACTACTACGACGGCTCCCACATCAACAACCTCGACCAGCTGTCGGCGGCCCTGCTCAAGCGGCCGGCGCCCCTCGTGCGCAACTTCACCGAGAACCTGATGCGCTACGCGCTCGGCCGGCGGCTCGAGGACTACGACATGCCGACCGTCCGCGCGATCGCCCGCCAGGCCGAGGCCAGCGGCTACAAGATGTCGTCGTTCATCATGAGCGTCGTGAAGAGCGACGCGTTCCAGCGCAGGCACGTGGATGCCGGCCCGGCCACAACGACCGAGGCCGCGCCCGAGGCCGGCAAGCAGCAGCGGTAGTCGTCTCACAACCCCGAGGAGAATCGCATGTCGTTCATCACCGGTAAGCAGCTGCCCCGCCGCACCTTCCTGCGCGGTGCCGGAGCCACCATCGCCCTGCCGTTCCTCGAGGCGATGGTGCCGGCCGGGCGCGCGCTGGCCAAGACGCCCGAGCGCACGCGCCTCGTGTGCATCGAGGAAGTGCACGGCCTGGCGGGCTGCAACGACTGGGCGGCCAAGCAGCTGCTCTTCGCGCCTGCGACGACCGGCCGCAACTTCGAGCTCGTGAACGACAACGCGCTGAAGTCGCTCGAGCCGTACCGCGACTACCTCACCATCGTCAGCAACACCGACGTGAGGATGGCCGAGGCGTTCACGCTGCCCGAGATCGGCGGCGACCACTTCCGCTCGAGCGCGGTGTTCCTCACGCAGTCGCACCCGAAGCAGACGCAGGGCTCGGACATCTGGTGCGGCACCTCGATGGACCAGCTCTACGCCCAGAAGTTCGGGCAGTCGACGCCCCTGCCCTCGATGCAGTTCTGCATCGAGAACCTGGACCAGGCCGGCGGCTGCACCTACAACTACTCGTGCGCCTACACCGACTCGATCAGCTGGGCGTCGCCGAACGATCCGCTGCCGATGATCCGCGACCCGCGCGTGGCCTTCGACATGCTGTTCGGCTCGGGCAGCTCGAAGGAGGACCGCGAGGCACGGCGCCAGTCGCGGCGCAGCATCCTGGACTGGATCGCCGGCCAGGTCACCGACGTCCGCAACGAGCTCGGCGCGAGCGACCGCACGCGCCTCGACAAGTACCTCGACCACGTCCGTGAGATCGAGCGCCGCATCCAGGCCATCGAGGCCCGGAACACCAGCGGCGAGGCGCGCGAGCTGCCGGGCGCCCCGGCCGGCGTGCCCGACTCGTTCTCCGAGCACATGCACCTGCTGTTCGACCTCCAGGTGCTCGCGCTCGAAGCCGACATGACCCGCATCATCACGTTCAAGACGGGCCGCGATTCGCAGAACCGCGTCTTCCCCGAGAGCGGCTCCGACCAGCCGTTCCACCCGGCCTCGCACCACGGCAACCGCGAGGACCGGATCATGGAGTTCAACAAGATCTGCAAGTACCGCGTCGGCATGCTGCCCTACTTCCTCGACAAGATGAAGTCGTCGATGGAAGGCGATGCGAGCCTGCTGGACAAGACCGTCGTGCTGTGGGGCTCGCCGATGGCGGACGCCAACGTCCACAACCACCGCCGCTGCCCGCTCATCCTGCTGGGCAAGGGCAACGGGATGCTCACGGGCAACATGCACGTCAAGGCGGCCGACGGCACGCCGATGGCCAACGCCATGCTCACGCTGCTCCACAACCTCGGCCTCGACGACGTGCAGAGCTTCGGCGACAGCACCGGCGAGCTCTCGCTCACGCAGTCGACCGTCACCGTGGCCTAGGGCGAGGAGACACACCGATGCGACTGCGATTCAGCCTGCCGCTGCTGGCGGCGGTGATGATGACGGCGATGGTCGGGGCGGCCCCGGCCGTCTCCCCGGTGGCGGACGCCGCCATGAAGGGCGACCGCGCCGCGGTGCGGGCGCTCATCGCGCAGGGCGCCGACGTCAACGCGGCGCAGGGCGACGGCATGAGCGCCCTGCACTGGGCCGCCGATCGCGGCGACGCCGAGCTGGCCGAAATGCTCGTGTACGCCGGCGCCAACCCGCGGGCGGTGACGCGCATCGGGCAGTACACGCCGCTCCATCTCGCCAGCCGCGCGGGCAGCCTGGGCGTGGTCCAGGTGCTGCTCAAGAACGGCGCCGAGGCGGACGCCAAGACCTCGGTGAGCGGCGCCACGCCCCTGCACCTCGCGGCCTCGGCGGGCAACGCCGCGGTCATCAACGCGCTGCTCGACGCCAAGGCCGACGTCAATGCCAAGGAAGCCGAGTGGGGGCAGACGCCGCTCATCTTCGCGGCGTCGCTGAACCGCGTCGAGGCCATCAAGGCCCTCCTGGCGCGCGGCGCGGACCCGAGCATCACCAGCCACGCGCTGGACCTCCAGAAGCACATGCCCCTCGACCGGGCGTCGAACCAGCGCTTCGCGAAGGTGCTCGAGAACACGGCCGGCAAGAACGCCACGCCGTCCCCGAGCCAGCTGCAGGCCGCCGTGCAGGCCAGCCGCGAGCTCTACGCGTCGGGCAAGGTGCCGGAACCGGATCCCAGCGAGCGCGGCCGCGGCGGGCGCGGCGGCGGGCAGCAGGCGGCCACCGGCGATCCGGGGCAGGGCGGCCAGGGGCAGGGCGGCCAGCAGCAGTTCTTCGAGCAGACGCCGGGGCTCACCTTCAAGGGCGGCCTGACCGCGCTGCTCCACGCCTCGCGCCAGGGTCACCTGGGCGCCGCCACGGCGCTCCTCGATGGCGGCGCGAACGTGAACGAGGTCAGCGCCGGCGACGGGACGAGCCCGCTGCTCATGGCCACCATCAACGGCCAGTTCGACATGGCGATGCTGCTCCTGGAGCGCGGCGCGGATCCGAACCTGGCGGCCAAGGGCAGCGCCGCCACGCCGCTCTGGACCGCCATCAACACGCAGTGGCAGCCGCGGACGCGCTTCCCGCAGCCCCAGGAGACGGAGCTGCAGAAGGCCACCTACCTCGACGTCGTGGCCCGGTTGCTCGAGAAGGGCGCGGACCCCAACGCCCGGATCGCCCAGCACCCCTGGTACATGGTCTACAGCGGCTGCGGCAACCGGAACTGCGGCCTGGCCGACACGTCGGGCTCGACCGCCTTCTGGCGCGCCGCCTACGGCACCGACGTGGAGGCGATGAAGCTGCTGATGAAGTACGGCGCCGATCCGAACATCCCGTCGATCGCGCCGAAGCAGGCGGTCCGCCGCGGCCCCGAGGGCGGCGGTCCCGGATCGGACGGCTCGGGCCGCACGATGTCGTCGGTCGAAATCCCGAAGCTGGCCCCGATTCCGTGGGGCGGTCCGGGCGTATCGGCGCTGCACGCGGCGGCGGGCGTCGAATACGGCGAGGGCTTCGCGGGCAATGCCCACCGGCACGCCCCGGACAGCTGGCTCGCGGCGGTCAAGTTCCTCGTGGAGGAAGCCGGGCTCGACGTGAACGCCCGCGACAACGACGGCTACACGCCCCTCCACCACGCGGCCGCGCGCGGCGACAACGAGGTGATCCTGTATCTCGTCGGCAAGGGCGCCGATCCGACCATCGTCGCCAGGAACGGCCAGACCGTGGCCGACATGGCCAACGGCCCCGTGCAGCGCGTGTCGCCGTTCCCGGCCACGGTGGCCCTGCTCGAGAAGCTGGGCTCGAAGAACAACCACCGCTGCGTCTCCTGCTAGCGGCGGCGGGCTGAGAGCCCGCCCAGACACCACACGTTCAGGGCCCGGCGGGTCGTCCGCCGGGCCCTTCGTGTCTCCGGCCTCGATCCGGTCGCCGGAAGCGGCCAAGCCCCGAGGGCGTCCCCCGTCGGCGCGGCCGGGCGTCGAAGGATCGACGCGGCCGGTCGAGCTGGCCGGGGAATAGTCCGCGCCTGACCGGCCGGAACACGCGCCGTCGAGCCCGTCCGGAAGGGAGGCTGTCGGTCGCGCCGGAGGCTGCGTGCGGCACAATACCTGCTGTACCCACGAACGGAGGTGGCTGTGACCACTCGACTGCGAACGATCGTGATCCTGGGCGGCTTGGCGGTGTGGGCTGTGCCGGCCCTTGCGCAGGACGCTGCCCAGGTGGCCAAGGGCAAGACCGTCTACGACGCCCAGAAGTGCTCGCTCTGCCATGCCGTCGCCGGCCGTGGCAATGCGAAGGGTCCGCTGGACGACGTCGGCAAGCGGCTCAGCGCCGACGAGATCCGGAAGTGGATCGTCTCGCCGAAGGACATGACGTCGCCGACCAATCGGAAGCCGGCGATGCGCGCCTACCCGTCCCTGCCGGCGGAGGATCTCGACGCGCTCGTCGCCTACATGCGCTCGCTCAAGGGCTAGGCGGTCGTCATGTCGATCGCCAGGACGCCCCTGGCAGCGTTTGGCGTCGTCCTCGCGACGGCGTGTGCGCTGCTGTTCGTGCTCGCCCTCGGTGCCGATTCGTACGGGCTCATCCAGAACCCGTACGTCGGCATCCTGATCTTCGGGGCCCTCCCGCTCGGCCTGCTCCTGGGCCTCGTCTGCATCCTCGTCGGCAACCTCCTCGCGCGCCGCCGCGGCCGCGAGGTGGCGTGGCCGGTGGTCAATCTCGCCAACCGCGGGCAGCGCATCTTCGTGATGAGCCTGCTGGCGGCCTCGCTCGTCAACATCGTCATCCTGGCGGCCGCCGGCTACGGCGCCGTGCACTACATGGAGACGCCATCGTTCTGCGGCCAGGTCTGCCACGAGGTGATGGAGCCGGAATACGTGGGCCATGCCGCCGGTCCGCACGCCAACGTCACGTGCGTGAGCTGCCACGTGGGCTCCGGCGCGAACGCGCTGGTGGCGTCGAAGGTCGACGGCACGCGCCGCCTCTACAAGTTCGTCACCAACACCGCCAGCCGCCCGATTCCCACGCCGCTGGCCGAGATGCGCCCCGCGCGCGACACGTGCGCGACGTGCCACTGGCCGCAGAAGATCCACGGGGACAAGCTCCGCGTGATCAAGGAATACGGCGACGACGAAGCCTCCACGGAAACGGTGACGACCCTCGAGCTCCACGTCGGCGGCGGCAACAGCGAGCTCGGCATCGGCGAGGGCATCCACTGGCACATGAACGTGGACAACCAGGTCGAGTACGTGGCGCTGGACCGGGAGCGGCAGGACATCCCGTACGTGAAGCTCACGACGCGCGCCGGCGAGGTCCGCGAGTTCCGCCGGCCGGGCGTCACCGACGAGCAGCTCGCCGCCGGCACCCGCCGCCTCATGGACTGCACGGACTGCCACAACCGGCCGAGCCACAGGTTCGCGCCGTCGGCCGAACGGGCCGCCGACAACGCCCTGGCCGTGAACGAGGCGCCGCGGACGCTGCCGTTCGTGCGGCGGGAGATGGTCAAGGCGCTGAAGACCGACGCGCCCGACCGCGACGCGGCCATGGCGGCGATCGACGCCAGCCTGCGGGCCTTCTACGCGGCGCCGGATCTGCCCGCGCCGGTCGCGGCCGCCGACGTCGACCAGGTCGTCAGGGCCACGCAGCTCGTGTACCGGGAGAACGTGTTCCCGCTGATGAAGATCGGCTGGGGCACGTACCGATCGGAGCTCGGGCACGTGTCGTCGCCGGGGTGCTTCCGCTGCCACGACGAGGAGAAGGTCACGGCCGACGGGAAGACGATCAGCCAGGACTGCGAGTCCTGCCACGCCATGCGCTAGGCGCCGGTCCGCTCGCGGCGGAACCTGATATCTTCGACATCGTCTAACATTCGAGGATGCCCGACGCCATCCTCGGAGAGTTCGAACAGACCGTCCTGCTGGCGGTGCTCCACGCGGGCACCGCCGCCTACGGCATCCCGGTCTGGCGGGAGATCGAGACGCGCGCGGGGCGCAGGACCTCGCTCGCCGCCGTCTACAAGACCCTCGATCGCCTCGAACAGAAGGGCTACGTCCGGAGCCGCGTCGGCGAGCCGTCGGCCGAGCGCGGCGGGCGCGCGCGCCGGCTCTACGCGGTCAGCGCCGCCGGCCTGCGGGCGCTCCGCGGCTCACTGGGCGCCCTGCAGCGGATGACCCGCGGGCTCGAGGACCTGCTGAGCCCGTCATGACGCCGCCCCGGCTGCCGCGAGCCGCCCTGGAGTACCTGCTCCCGGCGCGCCTGCGCGACGCCGTGATCGGGGATCTGGACGAGCTCTTCTCCGCAGAGTCCGCGGCCCGCCCGTGGCGGGCCCGGGCGGCGTACTGGCAGCGCGCCCTCCAGGCCGCCTGCCACCTCGCCCGGCTTCCCCATCCCCGACAGGCCGCGTCCCGGGAGTCAGCCATGACGACGTTTCTCAAGGATCTCCGGCAGGGCGTCCGCCTGTTCGTGCGCCAGCCCGGCTACGCGTGGGCCGCGGCCGTCACGCTGGCCCTGGCCATCGGCGCCAACACGGTCATCTTCTCCTTCGCCGACGTGCTCGTGCTGAAGCCCCTCCCGATCGCGGGCGCCGACCGCCTCGGGTGGATCCTCGCCAATGGGCCGAACGCCCCGGTGAACCGCGCCGGGGTGTCGCTGCCCGAGTACGCGGCGTACCGGGACGGAGTGACGGCGTTCAGCCGGCTCGCGGCGTGGCACCGGGATACGGTGGTGCTCCGCAACGGCGCGGCCGGCGCCGAGCGCGCCACGGCCCAGGTCGTCGTCGGAGACCTGCAGGGCGTGTGGGGGCTGAAGAGCGCGCGCGGCCGGCTGCTGGGCGATCAGGACGAAGGTCCGTCGGCCCCGCCGGTGCTCGTGCTGAGCCACCGCTACTGGATGACGCGCTTCGGCGGCGCCGACGTGGTCGGGCGCACAGTCCTCGTGGACGGGCGCCAGCGCACGGTGGTCGGCGTGGTCACGCCCGACATCGAGCTCGGCAACCTGGCCGAGATCGACCTCTGGCTGCCGCTGGACCACGAGGCCGCGCTCGCGAGCCGCGCCACCCGCGGCTGGCGTCCGGTGGGCCGGCTCGCCCCATCGGCGACGATCTCGACAGCCGACGCGCAGGTGGGAGCAATCGGACGCCGGCTCGCCGAGCAGTACCCCGAGAATCGCGACTGGACGACGCGGGTGGGTTCCACCCGTGAGGCCTTGAGCGGCGGCGAGACGTGGGTCGTGCTCGCCATGCTGGGGACGGTCGTGGGCCTGCTGCTGGTCCTGGCCTGCGCGAACATCATGAACCTGCTGATCGCCCGCCTCATCGGGCGGCGCCACGAACTGGCCGTCCGCACCGCGCTCGGGGCCACGCCTGGCCGGGTCGCGCGCCAGATCGTCGCCGAGAGCCTGTCGGTGGGCCTGGCGGGCGGCGTCCTGGGCCTCGCGATCGGCTGGGCGGGCCTGCAGGGCGTCCACGCGCTGGCCAGCGAGCCGTTCTTCGAGCAGGTGGCCATCGACGCCCGCGTGGTCGTCTTCGCCCTCGCGCTGGCGTTCGTGGCGCCGCTGGCGTTCGCCGTGGCGCCGACCCTGCGCGTGCTGCGGCAGGACGCCCTGCCGACGTTGAACGACGCCTCGGGCCGGGCGGTCGGCGGCCACCGACTGGCGCGCAGCCGCTCGGTGCTCGTCGTCGTTCAGGTGGGTCTGGCCGTGACGCTCCTGGTCGTGGCGGGCCTGGTCGTGAAGTCCGTGCGCGCGGTCGTCGCCGCGGACCTCGGCTACGACCCGGCGCCGCTGGCGACCGTGGCGTTCGACGTGCCGCCCTGGATGACACCGGACGAGGACGCGGCGCTCACGCTTCGCCGGCGGATCCTGGACGAGGCCGCACGCCTCCCCGGCGTGGCGGCGGCGACCTTCGCGTCGGAGCTCCCGGCGCTCCAGTTTCCCCAGTCGACGCCCTTCGAGATCGCCGGCCGCACGGCCGCACGGGACCGCGATCGCCCGACCACGGGCCTGACGGTGGTGAGCCCCGACTTCTTCCAGGCCATGGGAATCGGCCTGGCGGCGGGCCGCGGGTTCGCGGGCGCCGACCGGACCGCGACCCGGGCGCCCGTCGTCGTCTCGCGCGAGGCCGTCCGGCGCTACTGGCAGGACCGCCCCGACGCCGCGCTCGGCGCGGTTATCCAGCTGCCGCGTCCGGATGACGCCGCGCCGCTCGAGGCCGTCGTCATCGGCATCGCCCGCGACCTCGCCAACCCGGATCTCGATCGCCGGCCGGAGCCGCTGCTGTTCGCGCTGGACGACCACCGGCCCACCCGCCGCATGTACCTCGTCGTGCGCGGCGACCGGCCGGCCGACCTGGCGGGACGCCTGACGGGCGTGATCCATGCCGTGGCGCCCGACATCCCGACCGAGCAGGCCGCGACCGGGCTCGCCGCCGTCGAGCGCGAGCAGGGATCGGGGCTCCTCCTGAGCGCGCTCTTCGCGGCCTTCGCCGGCGTGGCCGTGCTGCTGGCGGCCACCGGCCTCTACGGCGTGATGTCGTACGCCGTCAGTCAGCGCACCCCGGAGATCGCGCTTCGGATGGCGCTCGGGGCGTCGGCCGCCGACATCGCCCGCGGCATCATGGGCCGCACCGTGGCGCTCGCGGCGCTCGGCGCCGGCGCGGGACTGGCCGGCGCGGCGCTGCTGGCGCAGGCGATGCGCACGATCTTGTACGGGGTGACGGCGACCGACCCGGGCATCTACGCCGGCGCGGCGGCCCTGGCACTCGTCGCGGCGGCCGTCGCCGCGTGGATGCCGATGCGGCGGGCCGCCGGCATCGACCCGATCGTGAGCCTGCGCCAGGCGTGAGGGGGCCCGTTCCCTACGCGGTGCCAGTCCCTAGCACGAAACGCACTTGTGGTTGTTCGTGGCGCCCAGGCTCTCGAGCAGCTTGATCGTCTCGGGGAAGGGCTGCACGCGCTGAACCGGGCCGTTGGCCATGTCCACGGTGGTCTGGCCGCCGCGGTTCACCTTGGTGACGTCCGCGCCCTTCGACACGAGGTACTTGATCATCTCGTTGTCGCCGCGCGAGGCGGCGTGGTGCAGGGCCGTGTTGCCATCGGCATCGCGAACGTTGGGGTCGGTCCCGAGGTCCTCGATGAGGTACTTCACCGCGGCCAGCATGCCCGACGGCGCGAAGCGGTGCGCGTTGCCCGCGAAGCCCTCGCCGTAGCCCGCGCCGGAGGCGGCCAGCAGCGGCGGAATGTCCGGGCCGTTGGTGGGCACCAGCGGCAATCCCGAGTGGTCGCGGCTCTCGTCGGTGCTCCGCACACCGCCCTGGCGGAACCGGTCGTTCGCCGCGGGCTTCGCCGTGGGAATGGCCGGATCGGCGCCCCGGGCGACGAGCAGCTTCATGGCCTCGATGTCGCTGGCGTAGGCGGCGCGCCAGAACGGCGTGGCCCCCTGATCGTCCACGCGCAGCAGATCGAAATTGTATTGCGTGTACCAGATCTTCCGGTTCGTCCTGGCGTTCGGGTCGGCGCCCTTGTCGAGCAGCTGCGTCATCAGATCCAGGTACGAGGTCTTCTGCTGGAGGTAGGCGCGCGGCTGCGGGTAGAACGAGCGCGGCTGCCACTGCACGTTCAGGACGGCATACAGCGGGGTCATGCCGGCATCGCTCGCCAGGTTCGGGTCCGCGCCCTTCGACAGCAGGTACGCCACCAGGTCGAACTGGCCGTTGATGGCCGCGATCACCATCGGGCTCGAGTGGTCGCCGGCGGTCACGCGGTTCACGTCGGCGCCGCCCTCGACGAGCGCCCGGACCGTGTCGGCCGCGCCCTGCCTCGCGGCGAGGTGGAGGGCCGTCAGACCGCCGTACTGGCCGATGAGCTCGTTGTACTTGTAGGGCCGGTCCACGCCCGCGACGCGGGCCGGGGCCGCCCCGCCGCGGGCGGCGGGCGCCGCGGCCGGCGCGCTGCCGGCGCGGGCGGCCGTCGCGCGGCCCTGCTCCTGGCGCAGCTGATCCTGGAGCACCTCTTCGGGCACTTCCACGTTGCTCAGGTCCACGACGTGCGACTGCACGTCGGGCTTGGCGCCGTGCGCCAGCAAGGCCTGCACCGCTTCGGTGCGTCCGAGCCCGGCGGCGAACATCAGGGCCGTCTGGCCGTTGGCCGACTCGGTGGCGTCCATCGCCGCCCCGGCCTCGGCCAGGGCGTTCACGATCGCGGCGTTGCCGGACGCCGCGGCCAGCATCAGCGGCGTGGCGCCGGTGCTGGTGGGCGCATCGGGCGGCGCGCCGGCCTTCAGCATCGGGGCCACCGTCTCGTCACGGCCCGCGCGGCAGGCGAGGTGGAGCGGCGTGAACCCGCCGATCCGCGTCGTCGCGCGGACGTTCGCGCCGGCCACGAGCAGCATCTCGGCCAGGGTCCGGTCGCCGTGCAGGGCGGCCCAGTGCAGGGCCGTCATGCCGTCGCCCTGCGCGGCGTTGGGGTCGGCGCCCGAGCGCAGCAGCCGCTGCACGGCCTCGGGCTCCTTGGCCATGGCGGCATCGGCCACGGCACTGGTCGGCGCCTGGGCGCCCAGCAGCGCGGTCGAGCACGCGACGAGGCCGGCGACGAGCGCGGCGCGCGTGGTGGAAGAGGTCCGCATGGCGGTCAGATCCTCTCTGCCACCGTCGTGGGCGGCGGCTGATTGAGGTCGAGCTCGGCGGTGCTGTCGCCGAACTGCGGGTTGGTCACGTCGAAGGCCCTGAGCATCGACAGCATGGCGTTGGCCATCGGCGTGCCGTCGGCCGTCTTGATGTGCAGGTTGCCCTGGAGGGCGCCGCCGGCGTGGCCGGCGATGAAGAGCGGGCACCGCTTGTGGTTGTGCACGTTGGGGTTGCCCATGGGCGACCCGTAGAACACCAGCGTGGTGTCGAGCAGGCTGCCGGCATCGCCGTCCGGCGTGTTCTTCAGCTTCTCGAGCAGGTACGGCACGAGGCCCACGTGGTAGCGGTTGATCTTGGCGAAGTCGAGGATGCGCTCGTCGCGCTCGCCGTGGTGGGACGCGATGTGGAAGCCGGTGTTCACCTCGGGGATGAACACGCGGTTCGAGACGTCGCGGCTCAGCTTGAACGCGAACACACGCGTCAGGTCCGACTGGAACGCCAGGACCTGCAGGTCCATCATCAGCTTGACGTGCTCCTCGTAGCTGTCGGGCACGCCGCGCGGGGCGCCGGGCAGTTCACGCTGCTCGCCGCTCGAATTCTTCTCCTCCACCTTCTGGATGCGGCGCTCGATCTCGCGGACGTCCTCCAGGTACTCCGACAGGCGCGCGCGATCGGTGGCGCCGAGGTCCTTCTGGAGGCGGTTGACCGACTCGGACACGAAGTCGAGGAGGCTCATGTCGCGCTTGCGGCGGCGCGCCCGGGCCTCGGGCGTCGCGCCGATGCCGAAGAGCTGGTCGAAGACCAGCCGCGGGTCGCGGATCATGGGCAGCGGCGTCTCGGGATCGGCCCAGCTGATCGAGTCGGTGTAGGCGCACGAGTAGCCGTAGAAGCATCCGCCGGATTGATCGACGTTCTCGATGCACAGCTGCATCGAGGGGATGGGCGTCTCGTGGCCGATCTTCTGGGCCACGATCTGGTCGATCGACGTCCCGGCGTGCAGGTCCGAGCCCTGCGTCTGCTTCGGGTGCGACTGGGTCAGGAAGACGGCAGCGGAGCGGAAGTGGTCGCCGCCGATCTCGGGCGGCGTGAAGGCCTCGGCGTTGGCCACGTCCGTGTTGCTGACGATCGTCAGGTAGTCGCGATACGGCTCGAGCGGCGCCATCGACGTGGGCGACAGATCGAAGTCGCGGCCGGTGGCGGCCGGCGCCCACAGGTTGCGCTTGGCGCCGAACGTGGTGCTGCCCGCCGCGCCGTGGACCATCTCCATCGCGATCAGCCGCCGCTTGCCGGGCAGGGCCTTCGCCAGGGCGGTGCCGGCCGGAATCATGGCGTCCAGCAACGGGAGGGCGATGGCGGCCCCCATGCCCTTCAGCAGGGTCCGGCGGGGAAGGTGGCGCTTCGTCAGTAGCATGTCGACTCCTGCAAACGGTCGGTCATCGTGCGGGCGCGGCCGTCGTCGTCTCGGCGGCGGACTCCACGTTCATCTGGAAGGCCGGGCTCGTGGCGATGCCCAGCACGAAGGCGGACAGCGCGAAGTCCTTCGACTCGGCTCCCCGGATCACGCGGCGGATGGTCGGCATGTCCGTGGGCTCCACCCGCCGGCCGAGGGCATACGTCATCAGGCTCTGGGTGAAGCTGGCGAGGAAGGCGTACTTGTTCTTCAGGATCGCGGCCCTGAGGCCCGCCGGCCCTTCCATGGGCGTGCCGTCGTAGAGCTGACCGGCCGTGTCCACCGGGTTCCCGTTGTCCTTGATGCGGTACTTGCCCGTCACGTCGAAGTTCTCGAGGGTGAGGCCCAGCGGGTCGATCACGCGGTGGCACGACAGGCACGCGGGGTTCTTCCGGTGCGCCTCCATCCGCTCGCGGACCGTCAGCACCTTGTTGCCGGTGGTGCCGCCGGTCTCCTCGAGCGTCGGCACGTTGGGCGGCGGGGCCGGGGGCGGCGAGCCGAGCATCACCTCCATGACCCACTTGCCGCGCATGACGGGCGAGGTCCGGTCGGCCACCGACGTCTGCACGAGGATGCTCCCCTGCCCCAGGATGCCCCGGCGCTCGGGCGGCATCGTGACCTTGCGGAACTCGTTCCCCGTCACGTTGGGGATGCCGTAGTGCCGGGCCAGCCGCTCGTTCACGAACGAGTAGTCGGCCGTGATGAGCTCCAGGACGCTCCGGTCCTCGCGCACCAGATTGGCGAAGAAGAGTTCGGTCTCCTTCATCATGGCGCGGCCGAGCGTGCGGTCGAAGTAGGGATAGGTCAGCGCGTCCGGCAGCACTTCCTCGACATCGCGCAGCCGCAGCCACTGGGCCGCGAAGCGCGTGGCCAGCGCGTCGGAGCGCGGGTCGGCCAGCAGGCGCTTCACCTGCCGTTCGAAGACCGCGGGGGTGCCGAGCCGCCCCTGGGCCGCCAGCCGCCGCAGTTCCTCGTCTGGGCCCACGCCCCAGATGAAGAACGACAGGCGGGAGGCCAGGTCGATGTCCCGCACGCGGTAGGCCGCCGTGCCGCGCCGCGCCGCGGCGGGCGGCGTCTCGAGCTTGAACAGGAACTGGGGGCTCGCGAGCACGGCTTCCATCGCCGCCTCGATGCCGCCCTCGAAGTCGCGGTCCTGCCGGCCCTGCTCGTAGAACTTCATGAGCTCGGCGAACTCCACGTCCGACACCGGGCGGCGGAACGCCTTGGTGGACACGCGCCGGACGATTTCGGTGGCGCAGTCCTGCTCCGAGGCCGCCGACGTCGGGCGGCACGTGAACACGGCGCGCCGGCTGTCGGTGTCGGAGATGCCGGTGACGCGCTGCGGCCCGACCACGGCCAGGTCCTTCAGGTGCGGCAGGGTCGTGATGCCGAAGGCGACGCCGATCTGCGTGTCGGCCAGCGTGTGGTCGATGGGGGCGATGAGGTCGTTCACCGGCCCCTCGAAGCGCTGGAGGAAGGCCGCCGTCACCCGGTGCGCGCCGGCGGTCACGTGGATGTCCGCCGTCTTCATGATCAGGCTCGTCGAGCCCTCGTACATCTTCGGGTCGATGTCGAGCAGCGCCTTGCGCTCGCCGTCCACCGAGATCTCGATCTGCTCGTCCGGCGCCGGGCCGCCGAACAGGAAGCCGCAGGCGTTGCCGTGGAGCTCGACGCGGAACAGGTACTCGCCGTCGGCCGGGAAGGTGTGGACGACCGAGACGCCGCCGCGAGTGCCGAACGGCGCGCCGTCCACGCGCTGGAGCTGCGAGGCGGTCTTCGGCACGCGGTACAGGGCCTCGGCCGCAGGGGCCTCGGGATCGCCGAGCGCCAGCGCCGCCACCCGGCCCGCGGCGCGCAGGTAGCTCTCCATGAGCGCCGGCGAGAAGGTCTGGGCGTCGACCACGTTGTCGAACCCGTTCACGATCGTGTCGGCGGGCAGGAGCGCGCTCACGTCGATGTCGAGCGCGAAGATCTCCTTGACGGCGCGGGCGTACTCGGCGCGGTTCAGCCGCTGGAAGGACCGGCCGCCGGGATGTGGCGTGCGGGCCTCGGCGCCGTCCAGCGTCGTCTCGAAGGCCGACGCCAGGTCGGCCAGCACCGTGCCCTCGGGCCGCTTCGCGCCGGCCGGCGGCATCATCCCGAGCCGCAGCTTGCGGACGATCTTCTCGCCGAGCGCGACGTCATCGAGCAGCGAGCCGGCGTCGAACGACGCAAGTGAGATCCCGCCGGCCTTGCCGCGCTCGGAATGGCAGGTGGCGCAGTACTGCCGGACCGTCGCGGTCTGGGCGGCCGTGTCCAGCGTGGCGTGGGACGCGGCCGGGGCGACGGCCTGCCGTCCCGCGCGGCCGGCAGGAGCGGCGGCCGCACTCGGATCGACCGCCGCGGCCACGGTCAACGACACTCCTACGACGACGAGCCACCGCATGTGCGAACACTCCTTCCGGCAGTCCTCCGACGGACCCCCAGAAACACTGGTACAAGGCCGTATTCTACATGCCCGGATCGCGTCCTGCCGGTGACATCGGGAGACGTCGCAGCATGGTCCGGCTGGCGTCTGGCGGCTGGCGAGGGCGTCGGCGCCGTGAGTAGACTAGCCCGTCGAGCCCGAACGGGCGGGCCTGGACACGGAGGAATCGCGATGAAACGAATGCTGCTGGGAATGGCGCTGCTCGGCGTCGGTCTGCTCGTGGGTGCGGCGACGGTCGATACGCAGGCGCAAGCGCAGGCGCCGCTCGGGTTCTTCATCACGTCCGTGGGCAAGGGCGACGGCGCGAACCTTGGCGGTCTGGCGGGCGCCGACGCGCACTGTCAGGCGCTGGCCAAGGCGGCGGGGGCCGGGAATCGCGAGTGGCGGGCGTATCTCAGCGCTGCGGCCGCCAACGGCCAGCCGGCGGTCAACGCCCGGGATCGCATCGGGAGCGGCCCCTGGTACAACGCCAAGGGCGTGATGGTGGCCAGCAGCGTGGCGGATCTCCACAGCGACAACAACAAGCTCGGCAAGGAGAATTCGCTGACGGAGAAGGGCACCGTCGTGAACGGCCGCGGCGACACGCCGAACCAGCACGACATTCTGACCGGCTCGAACCTCGACGGCACGCTGGCCACGGGCGCCGGCGACACGACGTGCGGGAACTGGACGAGCAACGGCGCCGGCAGCGCCCTGCTGGGCCACTTCGACAAGCAGGGCGGGGGCACCAACCCGACGTCGTGGAACTCCGCGCATCCGTCGAAGGGCTGCAGCCAGCCGAACCTCGTCGCGACGGGCGGCGCCGGCTACTTCTACTGCTTCGCGGTCAAGTAGCGCCATGCGCCTCGCACCCGCGATCCTCGCGATCGGCCTCATGGCCGCGGCGGCCGCCCCGGCCGGCGCGCAGCTCCTGGCGGCCAAGGACGGTCCGGTCGTCTACGGGCACCATCACCTGACGGTCACGAGCGTGGACGCCCACAAGAAGTTCTGGGTGGACGCGCTCGGGGGCCGGGCGGCCAGGCTCGGCACGACCGAGGCGGCCGTGTTCCCGAACGTCATCGTGCTGCTGCGGCAGGGCTCGCCGACGGGCGGCACGAAGGGCACGAGCGTCAACCACGTCGGCTTCGGGGTCACCGACCTCCGCGCGGCCGTCGCGCGGCTGAAAGCGGCCGGCTTCCCGATGGTCACGCGGGCCGAGGCGCCCCCGGTCTACGAGGTGAAGGACGACATGGCCTACGTCCCCGACCAGAAGACGTCGATCGCGTTCGTGATGGCGCCCGACGACGTGAAGGTGGAACTGGTGGAGGTGAAGACCCTCGCCACGCCGATCGCCCTTCACCACATCCACTACGCGACGCCGCAGGTGGAGGCGATGAAGGCGTGGTACGTCGAGCACTTCGGGGCGAAGGGCGGGATGCGGGGCTCGTTCCAGGCCGCCGATCTGCCCGGCGTCAACCTGACCTACTCGCCGTCCGACGTGGCCGTGGCCGGCACGAAAGGGCGCGCGCTCGATCACGTCGGCTTCGAGGTGCGCGACCTCGAGGCGTTCTGCAGGACGCTCGAAGCGGCCGGGGTGAAGTTCGACCGGCCCTACAGCAAGGTGGCCGCGCTCGGCATCGGCATCGCCTTCTTCACCGATCCGTTCGGCACCTACGTCGAGCTCACCGAAGGCCTCGACGGCGCCGTCAAGTAGCGGCGGCCGGCGACCTCACACGCTCAGCGCGCC
The DNA here is from genome assembly GCA_050187355.1 of Vicinamibacterales bacterium. Taxonomy (GTDB): domain Bacteria; phylum Acidobacteriota; class Vicinamibacteria; order Vicinamibacterales; family UBA2999; genus CADEFD01. The sequence goes on along the minus strand of JBFWXO010000019.1, from coordinate 25,430 downwards.
GCGGGGAGGCCGGGCAGGCCCCACGCGGTGCGCAGCGCCGCCAGGGCCTCCCTGGGCAGCTGCACGAGCACGGGCTGCCGCGCGGGATCGAGCCAGCGCATCAGGCCGGACAACGCGGGCTCCGCCATGGCGGTACAGCCGGCGGTGCCCCGCCCGTCCTCGCCGCCGATGTGGAGGAAGATGCACGACCCGCGGCCAGGCACGACCGGCCGCGTGTTGTACTCCACGACGACGCCCCAGTGATACGCGGGGCTGATCTCCCGCATCTTCTCGCTGCTCGTCCAGGTGTCGTCGCTCGTCGCGCGGTCCACGAGCTCGTTGTAGCGCGCCGAGGCCGTGTCGTCGACGCATTCCAGACCGGGCGTGACTTCCACGTAGGGCAGCTTCAGCCACGAGGCGTCGGCCGCGGGGGCGAAGCCGAACGCGGTGCCCAGCGCGAAGACGCCGGCGGGCGATCGCCCGTCGCCTTCCGCTTTCACCGGCCCGGCCACCGGCGCCACCACCCCGGGGTCCCAGGCCACGCCATTCCTGCCGACCACGATGGAGACGCCGGCCGCGACGGGGGCCGTGGTCCGGCCCGCACGGCGCCTGGCCTCGACCCAGTCGCCGGTGCCGTCCCGCTCGAACGCGTACAGCGTGCCGGCGACGTCGTTCCACCCGGCGGTGGTGACGAGCACGAGTTGACGGGCGCCGGCGAGCAGCGCCGTCGCGGACGCGGGACGCGGCGAGGGCGCCGCCGCGATCCCCGCGACGACGCACGCCACCGCCGCGGCCGCCGCCGACCCGTGTCGCATCGTCCCGCTACTTCTTCCTGACGTACTTCTTGACCGCCTGAGGCCCGACCTCGGCGCCGTAGATGTTGCCGGCCGCGTCCACCGCGACGCCTTCCGCGGCGAGGGTGCCGCGGGCGCCGGGCGACCCGTCGGCCTTGGTCATCACGGGCTTGCCGTCGACCATCGAGAACTTCTCCCCGACGCTGGTCGGGTCCGGGATGAACGCCACCACCTTGCCATCGCGCGCCGACCCGATGCGCATACCGCGCATCCACGCGCCGTGCGCGGGATTCACGGATCCGGACTCGGAGTCGGCGCCGTAGAGCATGTCGTTCCTGTCGATGAAGATGCCGCTCAGCCGGCTGAACTGGTACCAGGTGTCGAGGGTGGCGTAGGTCTCGGCATCGAGAATCTGGATGCGGTTGTTGTTGCGGTCGGCCACGAAGAGGCGGCCGCGCGAGTCGAACGCCAGGCCGTGGGGCTGCATGAACTCGCCGTCGCGGCCCGTGCCCATGCGGCCGAACTCACGCAGGAACTTGCCGTTCTTGTCGAACCGGATGAGCCGCGCGGTGGACGGCGGCGCGTTGCCGTGGCCCTCGGCGACGAGGATGTCGCCGTTGGGGTACGTGATGACGTCGTTCGGCTCGTAGAACGAGGCGGGATCGGGCGTCTGGCCCGGCTGGTTGCCGCCCGGCTTGCCCAGCGCCAGCAGCAGCGTGCCGTCGGGGCTGAATTTCAGCACCTGGTGCCCGACGACCTTGGCGGGCATCGGCGGCATGGGCGCGTCGGCGGCGGCGTTGCGGGGGCGCCGCGGCAGGTTGTCCTGGCCGTCGGTGATCCACACGTTGCCCTCGCGATCCACGTGGATGCCGTGGGGGAAGACGGCCACGCCCGTGCCGAAGCTCTTGACGAGGGCTCCGGACGCGTCGAACTTCAGGATGATGGGCACCGGCGACATCTGGCCCTTCTCCCGGTCCCAGCAGCCGTTGGCGCCGCACCGTTCCGCCACCCAGATGGACTTGCCGTCGGGGTCGATGTCCACGGCGCTCGTCGATCCCCACTTCCGGCCCTCGGGCAGCTTGAAGTAGTTCTCGACCGTCGTGTAGGGATTCGGCGGATCGTTCACCGGGGTGGAAGCCGACTGGGCCAGCAGCAGGGCCGCGCCGGCGGTGCTCAACGCCGCGGCGACGGCCAGCCCGAGCCGGGTGTGGGTCCGAAATGCCATGGGAATCCTCGTGTGAAGGTCAGCGGACAGCGCCGCCTACTCTACCAAAACGCGACGCGCCCGCACGGCAGGGCCGGACGGGCGCGGGCGAGGCCGTGGCAGGAGGCCAGGCTACGGAATGAAGGTGAATTTGGCCATGCCCGAGACGCCGGCGCCCCACGGCCAGAGGGGCACGTTGCTGTTCGGCCGCGCGGCTGCCCGGACCACGAGGTAGTACTCGCGGTTCGGCTCGAGGCGCGACGTCTTGAACAGGGGCAGCTTGTCGAACGTGGTGAGGAGCTCGCGGACGACGGCCTCGTCCTCGGTGACCTTGGCGACGTCGATGCGGCCGTCGAGATACCGCGAGATCGAGTGGCGCCGCGTGAGGTTGTCGTACTGGACCGTCGTCGTCACCGTCACCGTGTCGACGACCCGGTCCACCCACATCGGCACCTTGATCCGAAGCTCGACGTCGTAGGTGAACGTGGTCTTCAGCCCGCTCTGGATGACGTCGTGCACGTCCGTCGTGTACCCGTCGGCGAGCTGGCACGACACCAGGACGTGGCCGTCGCGCACGAGGGGGACGATGCGGAGGGTGTCCGCCCGGGCGGCCCCGACTCCCACCAGCGACACGACCGCCGCAAGCGTGGCAAGACGGGCGGCGCGCGGGCAGATCATCACGTCAGGCGTCCGTGGGGGACGGGCTCTGTAAGGCTAGCACAGGTCCCGGGCCCGCGGGCCGCCGAAAGGTACCTCGGATGGTATGATGCGAGGGCGGCTTTCAGTCCTGATGTCGATGCGCCCTCTCATCGCGGCCGTGTGTGGGTGTCTAGCCGTGGCGACCCTGTCGTCACGCCCCGCCGCCCAAGGTCTGCCGTTCACCCTCTTCGAACGCTATCTCGACTCCCTGCGCCAGGAAACGGGCGTTCCCGGCCTGTCGGCGGCCATCGTGCAGGACGGCCGCGAGGTCTGGGAGGTGGGGCTCGGCAAGCAGGACATCGAGAACAACATCTTCGCCCGGCCTGATACGCCCTATCTCATCGGGCAGCTCACCCAATCGCTCACGGCCATCGTGCTCGGCCAGTGCGTGGAACGCGCCGGCCTGAGCATCGCTCAGCCGGTACGCCGCTGGACCTCCGATATCCCCGAAGCCGGCGCCACGGTGTTCCACGTTCTGGCCCACACGTCCGCCGGCGTGCCCGGCGACGCCTTCCGCTTCGACACGGACCGGTTCGGGGCCCTGTCGAGCGTAGCCGAGGACTGCAGCGAGCGGCCGTATCGCGCAGCGGTGGCCGAGGACATCTTCGACCGGCTCGGCATGAAGGACTCGGTGCCCGGGCGGGACCTGGGCGTGCTCTCGCAGACCGACAACCGCTACTTCGACGACAATCTCCTGCGCACCTACGGCGACGTGCTGAAGCGCCTGGCCGCGCCGTACCGGGTGGACCGCTCCGGCCGGGCGACCAGGAGTGAGTACCCGGCCGAGGCCGTGACGGCGGCCACCGGGCTCGTCTCGACGGTCCGGGATCTCGCCCGCTTCGAGATGGCCCTCGACGCCGACGACCTGGTCGGCCGCGACCTCCGAACCGTGGCGTGGACCAACGTGACGTCCAACAGCGGCGCCAGCCTGCCGCTGGGCCTCGGCTGGTTCGTGCAGTCCTACAACGGCACGCGGCTCGTCTGGCAGTTCGGCAATCTGCGCGACGCCGGCTCCTCGCTCGTGATCAAGGTGCCGGACCGCGGCGTCACGCTGATCATGCTGGCCAACAGCGATGGGCTCGGACCGGCCGACGCCCTGGCCGCCGGCGACGTCACCGCGTCGCTCTTCGCCAAGCTGTTCCTCCGCCTGTTCGTCTCCTGACCGTCGAGTACCGTGCGCCGGACCCGCCTGCTGACAGCGGCACTCGTGGGCTGGATGGCCGTCTGGAGCCCGGCGCCCGCGTCGGCTGACATCTTCGTCTCGCCCTTCATGGGCGTGAAGTTCAAGGGCGCCACCAACGATCTCGACTTCGACAACGACGTGGGCGCCCGCGACACGAAGCTGTCGATCGGCGTCTCGGGCGTCGCCATCGCCGACTCCGGGCTCGGACTCGAGCTGGAAGTCGCACACCAGCCCCGCTTCTTCGAGCGCACCACCAACAACCTCGTGACGCGCAGCGGCGTGACCACCCTGTCGGGCAACGTCATGCTCGCCCTGCCCCTCCGCATCACGCGGGAGTCCCTCCGGCCCTACGCCGTCGCCGGCCTGGGCTGGATGCACGCCTCGTCGAGGAACGGCATCGACTTCCTGGAATTCAGTAACGACTTCCTCGGCCTCACGCTCGGCGCCGGGGCCGTGGGCTTCGTGTCCGACGTGGTCGGCCTGCGCTTCGACCTCCGGTACATCAAGAGCATCTCGTCGGCGGACGTCTCGGAGGTGAGCGGCGACAGCGCGCGCCTCCGGTTCTGGCGCGCCACGGTCGGCCTCGTCTTCCGCTGAGTCCCGGCCACGCCGCGGGTGCGGGCGTCGGCGAGCGCCCGCGTCAGGCGGTGCGCTCCGGCTCCAACCGGGGCGCCCGCGTCAGGCGGTCCGCTCCGGCTGCCATTGCAGCCCCAGCGTCATGATGCGCTCCAGCAGTTCCCCGTACGGCACCTTGGCGAGCTTGGCCGACTGCGCGAAGTCCTCGCCCTGCGCGAGCTGCGGGTTCGGGTTGGCCTCGATCACGAACAGGCGGCCGTCGGCGGCGAGCCGGAGGTCGATGCGGGCGTAGCCGGTCAGGTCCAGGGCCCGGAAGACGCGCTTGGCCAGGTGCTGCACGCGCGTCGCCATCCCGTAGGTGAGCGCCGCCTCGCCCGTGTCGATGCCGTGCTTCTTCTGGTACGCGATGTTCCACTTCACGCGTTCGGTCGCGATGTGCCAGGCGTTCTCGGGCATCTTCGCGAACGACATCTCCCACACGGGGAACACGCGCAGGCGGTCGTTCCCGAGCACCCCGGCGTACAGCTCGCGGCCCTCGATGAACTGCTCGACGATGGCCGACGTGCCGATGGTGTCGTGCACGAACTGCACGCGCTTGAGGAGCTGCTCCTCGTTGGCGACGACCGACGCCTGCGAGATGCCGATGGACGACTCGTAGATGAGCGACTTGACGATCAGGGGAAACGTCAGGCGCTTGGGCCGCCGCGGCTTGCGGCCGCGCGGCACGACGACGAAGTCCGGCACCGGGATCCGGTGGTAGGCCATCAGCTTCTTCGCCAGCGCCTTGTCGCGCGACAGCGTCAGGCCGCGCGGGTTGCAGCCGGTGTAGGGCACCCGCAGCAGCTCGAGGTAGCTCACCACGTTCTGGTCGAACACGCTGATGTTGGCGAACGCCTCCATCAGGTTGAAGACGATGGCCGGCTTGAACTCGTCCATGCTGGCGCGGATGGGCGTCAGGTCGTCGGTGACGCCGATGACGCGCAGTTCGTGGCTCCGCTTCCGCAGCGTGGAGATGACGTCCCACTCCATCTTCCATTCGGCGGACGCGGCCTCCTCGTCGGTCGCGGCGTCCGGGGGAATGAGGTGCTTGTGGACCAGCACCAGCACGCGGGTCGGCTTCACGACATTCCCTTCACAGCGCCACCCGGTGACGCCCGCTATGGAGGTAGTTCATGGTCTGCACCGTGAGGAACACGGTGAACTCCTGGCGCGCCTGCGCCTCCGGCACCGCCAGGCGCAGCCTGAGCTCCCGGCAGCGGGTGGCGATGTCCTCGAACACCTGGTCGATCGTGTACTGGTAGATGCCCGTCCAGTCGGCCACGAGCCGTCGCACGGGCCGCCGGATGCGGCTCAGGAACTGGACGGCGGACATGTTGGTGCCGTGCTCCGGGGCGTCGGAGAAGAGCTTGCGCAGCTCCCGGTCGTAGAACTTCGGGCGCTCCACGCCGTAGTGCCGCCGCTTGCGCCGGTAGTGCTGGCGCAGCGTGAGCCGCGACGTCGACAGCGGCTCCACCTCCAGCGGCACCTCGACACGCGCCCGCTTCCCGCGCAGCGAGCGCATCAGGGCGTCCACGTACTCCAGCTTCTTCGCGGCCGGCCAGCCGACGTAGCGCTCCTCCCAGTGGGCGCCCGGCGTCAGCCACACGGCGAAGGTCTCGGCGAAGTCCTCATCGGGATGGCTCTGCGCGTACCACGGGTCGATGTGCATCACGAAGCTCTTGCTGTACGGCTTCGGCGCGTAGAACTCGGGATAGGGCTCCGACGAGGGGCCGAACAGCTCCTGCCGCTGGCGGCGCAGCCGCAGCTTGTAGCCGTTGTCCACCACGTGGCCGGCCTCGTGGCGCAGGATGCGCATGCACCACTCGTAGTCGCCGCCCTCCACTTCGAGCATCTGGGCCCGCTCGAGGCGCTCGAGCCGCGGATGCGCGAGGTAGAACGGCACGGCGATGGACGTGGAGCCGTCCGGCGTGAACCACTCCTCGGCCAGGTAGTAGTGGATGGCGACCCGCAGCTCCCGGGTGTCCAGCTCCGCCTGGAGCTCGGCGATCCGCCCCTGCATCACGCTGCCGGGCAGCGCCAGGGGCAGGTCGCGGAGACGCAGGTCGAGCAGTTGTTCGTCGGGAAGCTCCGCCCAGTGGTCCGGGACGGGCACGGCCTTGGCCATCAGGGGGCCGATCATAGCCCGATGCCGGCACCATCCCCGGAACGCCGCCGGTCTGGCAAGATCGGGAGATGGACAGGATGCCGACCATCTTCCTGGCGCACGGGTCGCCGCTGCTGCTGGACGACGGCCGATGGGTCGACGAACTCCACGGCTGGGCGCGGGCGCTGCCCCGGCCCTCGGCCGTCCTGATGCTGTCGGCGCACTGGGAGGACCGGCCGGTGACCCTGGGCGCCACCAGCACGGTGCCGCTCGTGTACGACTTCTACGGATTCCCGCCCGAGTACTACGCGCTGCGCTACCCCGCCCCGGGCGCCCCGGGGCTGGCCGAGAGTGTCCGCCGGGTGCTCGGAGAGCATGGCCCCGTGGCCGACGCGCCGGACCGCGGCCTGGACCACGGCGCCTACGTGCCCTTGAAGGCGATGTACCCGGACGCCGACGTCCCGGTGCTGCAGGTCTCCCTCCCGACGCTGGAGCCGGCGCCGCTCTTCGAGCTCGGGCGGCGCCTGGCGCCGCTGCGCGACGAGGGCGTGCTCATCGTCGGCAGCGGCTTCATCACCCACAATCTGCGCATCCTGGACTGGAGCGGCGCGGCGCCGACACCGGCCTGGGCCAGCGAATTCGACGCCTGGACCGCCGATGTCGTGCGGCGGGGCGACGTCGACGCCCTGCTCGACTACCGCGCGCGGGCGCCGGGGGTGCGCCTGGCCCTGCCGACGCACGAGCACTTCGCGCCGCTCGTGGTCACGATGGGCGCGGGCGAAGCGGACCACGACCGCGTGCGCTTCCCCATCACGGGCTTCGCCATGTCCACGATGACGAAGCGGTCCGTGCAGCTGGGCTGACGCCGGTCAGGCCGGCAGCCGCCGGCGACCCGGACTAGAATCGTCTGACGCGCTCGTAGCTCAGTTGGATAGAGCATCAGCCTTCGAAGCTGAGGGCCGCAGGTTCGAGTCCTGCCGAGCGCGCCATCGATCCCAGCGGCCTTACAGCCCGGACAGGCTCCCTCTGATAGCATTTCTTCCGCACGACAGGCTCCTCCACCCGGCGCCAGGTCGATGACGACGGCGCCGATGGCCCCTTCGCCACCCTCCCCCAACCACGCGTTCCCGCTGCCGCGCGCCCTGCCATGGCTGGCCGTGCTGGCGCTGCCGCTGCTCCTCCTGGCGTTCACGCGGGTGGGCGTCGTCGACGACGCGTACATCTCCTTCCGCTACGCGCGGAACCTCGTGAGCGGGCGCGGGTACGCCTTCAACCCTGGCGACCCGGTGGAAGGCGCGACCAACCTGCTCTGGACGCTCCTGATGGCCGTGCCCATCGGCCTGGGGCTGCCGGAACACCTGGCGGCCGCGGCCCTCGGCCTGGCCTTCGGGCTCCTGGCCGCCGTCCAGGGCTGGCGGCTGGCGCGCGCCCTCGGCGCCGGCGAGCGGGCCGCGTTCCTGGCACTGGCCACGCTGGGCCTGTGTCCGGACTTCTGGCTCATGGCCACCAACGGCCTGGCCGGCGGGCTCTACGCCGCGCTCCTGACGCAGACGCTGCTCGCCGCGGTCACGGGCGCGTCGCCGGCCGTCGTCGGCGTCTGGGCGACGCTCCTCTTCGCGACCCGACCCGACGCGGTCGGGCTCCTGCCGCTCCTCGGGATCTACCTGGCGGCCGTGCCGGTCCGCGGGCCCGCGCCGGGACCGCCCCCCGCTCGGCGGCTCGCGACGTTCGCCGCGGTCCTGGTCGCCGGCATCGGCGCCCTGACCATGTGGCGGTTCGTGTACTTCGGCGCCGCCCTGCCGAACTCCATCGCCGCCAAGTCCGTCCTCGGCCTGATGTCGCCGACGCATGGACCGACGGCCTGGTGGCGCGGCCTCCAGTTGATTCGACCGTCGGGCCCCGTCGACGTGCTCACGTTGAACCTCAAGGGCGGCGTGCGCTACGTCCTGGACTTCGTCGTGGCGACGCTGCCCCTGTCGGCGGGCGCCGTGCTCGCTCCCGTTCTCCGGCCCCGGAGGGCCGGCGTGTGGCTCGGGGCGGCGGCGAGTGCCGCGGGGGCCGCGGTAGCCGTCGCCAACGGGGGCGACTGGATGCCGGCCCACCGGCTGATCGCGCCGTACCTGCCCGTGATGGCGGCCCTGCTCGCGGTGGCGATCGACGCGGTGGCCGGACGCGTCGATCGGTGGGCGCCGTCGGCGCGTCGGGCGGCGCAAGCGGCCGGCGCCGCGGCCCTCGCGGCGGCCGTCGTCGTCATGGGCGTCCGGAACCAGCCGCGCGACAACACCGGCGGCTGGCGTGCGACGCCGGCCCTGGAGGTGTCCGCGCCGGCCTCCTGCTATGCGTCGATGGGCCGGGTCTTCGAAGCCGCGCTGCCCCCCGACGCGGTGGCGGCGTCGCTCGTCGCCGGCGTGTTCGGCTACGAGCTGCGGGGGCACGTGGTGCACGACATGCTCGGCCTGACGGACCGTTACCTCGCCGAGCACGGCGGCCTCTACTGGCCGACGCTGGGCCGGTCGGACTTCGCCTACACCTACGATCGGGTCCGGCCCGCCGTCACGGTGCTGCACCGATCCGGCCTGCCTCCCGGCGCCGTGCCAGCCGGCGACGGCTACCGGACGTTCGCGCACACGGCCGGCGGATGCAACGAGCTGGTGCTCCTCCGGGCGGACCTGGCCGACGCGCTGCTGCCCCTGCTGGCGCCGCTGCACCTCGAGCCCGTCACGCCGCCGTGACACGCCCCGGGGCGTGCCGCGCGCTACCGGCCCGCGGCGGGCGTGGGCGCGGCGGCCGGGCGCATGACGGCGACGATCTCGTCGAGCGCGCGGCTCAGCGCGTCGTGGACGGCCGCCTGCTGGTCGGGACCGAGCGCCGTCATGGCGCTGTGCACGTCGGCCGTCCGGCTGCGCAGGGCGAGCGTCACGAGCGAGGCCTTGCCGTCGTCCAGGTAGCGGTCGATCGCGATCTCCATCTCAGCTCCCCGCGCGCACGTGCACCACGCCGTCGACCACGTCCACCGTCACCGTGGACCCGGGGCCCGGCTCCTCGAAGAGCAGCAGGTTCGAGAGCGGCTTCTTGACCGCCGTCTCGACGAGCCGCGCCATCGGCCGGGCGCCGAACGCGCGGTCGAAGCCCTTCTCCGCGAGCCAGGCGCGCGCCGCGGGCGTGACGACGATGGTGAGGCGGCGCGCCTCGATCAGCGCCTGCAGCTCGGCGACGTGCTTGTCGACGACCCGCGCGATCTCGGCGGCCCCGAGCGGCTTGAAGTGCACGGTGGCGTCGAGGCGGTTGCGGAACTCGGGCGCGAACATCCGCTCGAGCACGCCCGTGGCCTTGCTGCCCTCGGCGACGTCGTGAAAGCCCAGCTTCCGTCCCGACAGGTCGCGGGCGCCGGCATTGGTCGTCATGATCAGGATGACGTGGCGGAAGTCGGCGCGGCGGCCGTGCGTGTCGGTGAGCGTCGCGTGGTCCATCACCTGCAGGAGCAGGCTGAAGATGTCGGGATGGGCCTTCTCGATCTCGTCGAGCAGCAGCACGGCGTGCGGCGACTTGCGCACGGCGTCGATGAGCAGGCCGCCCTCCTCGTACCCGACGTAGCCGGGCGGCGCGCCAATGAGGCGCGACACGGCGTGCTTCTCCATGTACTCCGACATGTCGAAGCGCAGGAACTCGACGCCGAGCACGCGGGCGAGCTGGCGGGCCAGTTCCGTCTTCCCCACCCCCGTCGGCCCGGCGAAGAGGAAGCTGCCAATCGGCTTGTCGGGCGCCCGCAGCCCGGAGCGCGACAGGCGGATGGCGGAGGCCACCTCGGTGATCGCGTCGTCCTGGCCGAAGATCACGGCCCGCAGCTCGCTGTCGAGGCCGCGCAGGGCCGTCTTGTCATCGGCGGACACGGCCTGCACGGGCGCGCGCGCCATCTTCGCCACGATCGCCTCGACGTCCTGCACGGTGACCAGGGGCGGCTCGGGCGGCTCGACGGCCTCGGGGCCCGCGGCGGGCGCGCCGTCCGCCGGGACCTGGGGCGGGGGCGGCGGGCCGACCGGCAGTCGCAGCTTCATCGCCGCGCCGGCCTCGTCGATGACGTCGATGGCCTTGTCGGGAAGGTGCAGATCCTTCAGGTAGCGGGCCGACAGCGTCACGGCGGCCGCCACCGCGTCGTCGGCGTAGCGGATGCCGTGGTGGCGCTCGTAGTGCCCCTTCAGCCCCATCAGGATCTCGACGGCTTCGGCCTCGGTCGGCTCGAGCACCTCGATCTTCTGGAAGCGGCGCGAGAGCGCGCGGTCCCGATCGAAGCCCTGCTTCACGTCGGCGAACGTCGTCGAGCCGATGCAGCGCAGGGCGCCCGACGCCAGCGCCGGCTTCAGCAGGTTCCCGGCGTCCATCGTGCCGCCGGACGCGGACCCGGCGCCGACGAGGGTGTGGATCTCGTCGATGAACAGGATGGCGCCGGGCTGCTTCTCGAGTTCGGCCAGGACCTGCTTGACGCGCTCCTCGAAGTCGCCGCGATAGCGGGTGCCCGCCACGAGCGCGCCCAGGTCCAGCGCGTACACGCTCGACGCGCGCAGGCCGTCGGGCACCTGGTGCTCGGCGATGCGGAGCGCCAGGCCCTCGGCCAGGGCCGTCTTGCCCACGCCGGGCTCGCCCACGAGCAGCGGGTTGTTCTTGCGGCGGCGGCAGAGCACCTGGATGATGCGCTCCACTTCGACCGCCCGCCCGATGAGCGGGTCGATGTCGCCGCGGCGCGCCTTGGCGACGAGCTCGACGGCGTACGCCTCGAGCGGGTTCTTCGGGCTCGCCTCCTCCGCGTCAGGGGACTTGACGCCGGGCGTTTCGGCGGCCGGGCCGTGGGCGATCGCCCGCAGGAGACGCAGCCGGTTCACGCCCTGCTTGGTCAGGAAATAGGACGCGTGCGAGTCCTCTTCCTGCAGCAGGAACACGAGGAGGCTGCCGCTGTCCACCTGCTGGGCGCTCGACGAGGCGGCGTGCACCACGGCGCGCTCGACCACGCGGTCGAACGCCACCGTCGACTCGGGCTTGACGGGCTTGCTGCCGGGCACGGGGGAGTGCGCCCGCGTCAGCACGTCGTCGAGGTCGTGGGTGAGCTGGGCGAGATCCACGTTGAGGGCCTGCAGGGCGGCCCGCCCGACGGGGTCGTCGACCAGGGCCCGCAACAGGTGCTCGAGCGTCACGAGGTCGTGCCGGCGGTCGGCCGCCGACCGGAACGCCCGCCGGATGGTCTCCAGCGCGTCGGGAGCGAATGGCACAGGCGTCGCGCTCACGACCCTCCCTCCTCCGGTTCCGGCTCCATCGAGACGCGCAACGGGTACTCGTGCTGCTCGGCAAGGCGCTCGGTGGTCGCCACCTTCGTCTCCGCGATTTCCTTCGTGTAGATGCCGGCCACGCCCACCCCGCTGTGGTGCACGTGCAGCATGACCGTGGTGGCCTCCGACGCGCTCTTGCCGAACACGGTCTGCAGCACCCACACGACGAACTCCTGAGTGGTGTAGTCGTCGTTGTGCAGCAGCACGCGCCACGACCGCGGCGGCGCGTGCTCCACGCCGGGCCGCGATTCGGTGAGCACCCCGCTGCGGGGGTCCGCGCCGTTCGGCTGCGACGGTGCCATGCCTCGATCTTATCGGTATCTTCCGCCGCCAGCCTACGGGCGGGCGGCCGGACGGGCCTCGGCGGCCACCACCGCCCCGGTCAGCGCCGGATCCAGCCGCCAGACGGCCGGCAGGGCCGGCTGGTCCACCAGGTGCGGCAGCGCGGCCAGGAACTCGCCCCGGCCGAGGGGCACGGCGCCCAGGCTGGCCAGATGGTCGCTGGGCACCTGGCAGTCGATGAAGGGCACGTCCCAGCGCCGGAGTTGGGCGGCCAGCCACGCCACGGCGATCTTCGAGCCGTCCGTCACCCGCGAGAACATCGATTCGCCGAAGAAGGCGCGGCCGACGGCCACGCCGTAGATGCCGCCGGCGAGGGCGCCGTCGACCCAGACCTCCACGGAGTGGGCATGCCCGGCGCGGTGGAGCGTCGCATACGCGTCGAGCATCTCCGCCGTGATCCAGGTGCCGCCATCATCGCGCCGGGGCTCGGCGCAGGCGCGGACGACGTCCACGAACGCCGTGTCGGCGGTGACGCGGTGCCCGCCCCGCTTCAGGCGGCGCGCGAGGCTCGCCGAGACGTGCATGGCATCGGTGGGCAGGACCATCCGGGGATCGGGGCACCACCACAGCACGGGCTCGCCGTCGCTGAACCAGGGGAAGACGCCCTGCCGGTACGCGTCCAGGAGCCGGGGCACCGCGAGGCCGCCGCCGGCGGCCAGGAGACCGTTCGGCGAGCGCCGTGCCGTGGCTGGCGGAGGGAACGGATCGCGCGGACCGAGCCAGGGAACCATGCTACGATTGCGGGCTCAGGCACGGTGGGTGTAGCTCAGTGGTAGAGCTCCGGACTGTGGATCCGGCTGTCGCGGGTTCGAATCCCGTCATCCACCCCATTCTCCTCTTCCGCGCACGCCTCCATTCTGTCCGCACGCGCCCCGGCGGCGCACCATGACAGCACCGACGGGCGTCGCCCGCTGGCTGGCCGACGCCGAGGCCCGGCATCTCGCCGATCTCACCCCGGCCGAAGTCGCGCGGGCGCTCAGGGCGCTGTCGTCCACCTATGTCGAGCGGCGGGAGCGGCTGGCGGGCCGGGGCGCCTTCGACACGGCCGGGAAACGGGCCGCCTACGCCCTCTACTACGCCCCGCGGCGGTTCCTGATGACGGCCCACGTGCTGGCGCACCTGCCGGCCCGCCCCGCTGCCCGGCACGTGCTCGACGCCGGCTGCGGGACCGGCGCGGCGGGGGCGGCGTGGGCGGTGTCGGGCACCTCCGCGGCGTCGGTGTCGGGGCGCGACGTCCATCCGTGGGCGCTCGACGAGGCCCGCCAGACGTATGCGGCCTTCGGCCTGGTGAACGACGTGCGGCGCGCGACGCTCGGCGCCGCCAGCGACCCGCTGGCCGCAGGCAGGCGGCGCGGGTCCGCCCCGCTCGGCGACGGCGACGCCGTCGTCCTCAGCTACACGCTCAACGAACTCGACGACGCCTCTCGCACGCGCATCCTCGACGCGCTCCTGGAGGCCGCGGGCCGCGGAGCCCGGGGTCTGGTGATCGAACCGGTGTCGCGCCGGATCGCGCCCTGGTGGGACGCGGCGGCGGCGGCGGTGACGGCCGCCGGCGGGCGCGCCGACGAGTGGCGGGCGCCGCTGGAACTGCCTGGGATCACGGCGGCGCTGGGGACGGCCGCGGGCCTGGATATCGGCACGTCCACGGCCCGGACGCTGTGGCTGTGAGCGGGTTGGCGGGCTACTGGAACGAGCCGCCCACGGCAAAGACGGTGCGCAGGGCCGCTTCGAACGTCGTGGCCATGCGGCCGTAGCCGCTCGAGGTCGGGTGCAGGCCGTCGCCGCCCAGCAGGTTGATGCCGCCGTCGGGCCCGCAGTTGTTGCCGAACGCCCCGTAGAGGTCCACCACGTACACGTTCAGCCGCCCGCTGGCCATGGAGACGATGGCGGCGTTGAACGCCCTGATCTTGTCGGCGGAGTTCTGGCGCACCGACCCGTCCGGGAAGGACGCCACGCAGGTCTGGTACATGGTGCTGACGAGCACGGTCGTGTTGTAGAGGCCGGCGATGTCGATCATCTGGCGCAGCGCGTCGACCGTGCCCGAGATGCTCCGGCCGTTGTTCAGGTCGTTGATGCCCTCGAGCAGGATCAGGCCCTGCGGGCGCTGGCTGCCGACCGCCTGCAGGAAGCGGCCGCTGGTCAGGGCGTTCAGCGCCCATTCGCCCGGCGAGCCTTCGTTGGCGACCGTGAAGGTCTGCGTCGGAAACCTGCCCGCGAGCATGCCGCGCAGTTGCCGGGGGTACGAGAAGACGGGCTCGCTGCAGTTGGACGGCACGAAGAGCATCGGCCAGTCGAACGACGAGACGACGCCGCACGTGATGCTGTCGCCGAAGGCCATGAACCGCGTGGCACCCAGCCCCTGGACCGGGCCGAGCGACACGGTGGGCGGCGGTCCGCCGAACTGGGGGACGGCCGCCCGCGTCAGGACCGGACTCGGACCGGTAGGCGAATCGACACCTCCGGCGCACCGCGCGGCGAGCACGGCGAGGACGGCGGCGAGGCAGGCGGCGGAACGACGGGATTTGGTACGTGCGGACATACGGCCCGGCGCCGGTCGGCGGCGCCGAGACTGGTAGCATACATGGCCGGAGCCGCCATTACGTGGCCATCGATCCGCCGCCCCCGCTCGTCGAACGCCGCCTCCGCTACCTCGAGCGTCAGCGCGCGTTGCAGCGCGAAGCGGCGGCGCGTGACGCGGCGGTGGCCCGGCCCCTGGGCACGGGCCCGCCGAACCGGCACGGGATGCCGCAGCTCCCGACCGGGCAGCGCCGCGTGCCCAACTGGCCGGTGCTGGACCTGGGCGACTGCCCGGAGATCCGGCTGGAGGACTGGCGGCTCGAGGTGAGCGGCCTGTGCGCCCAGCCGCTGTCCCTGACCTGGAGCGACTTCCTGGCCCTGCCGCAGGTGGACGACGAGAGCGACTTCCACTGCGTCACCACGTGGAGCCGGTTCGACAACCGGTGGCGGGGCGTGCGCGTCCAGGCGCTGGCCGCGCTCGCCGTCCCGACCCCGGAGGCCCGCTTCGTGACCTGCACCGGCTACGACCGCATGCCGGGCACCGACATCCCGTACACGACGAACCTGCCGCTGGCGCGCGCCGTCGAGGACGACGTCCTGCTGGTGCACACGTGGGAGGGCCGGCCGCTGCCGCGGGAGCACGGCGGCCCGTGCCGCATGATCACGCCCCGGCTGTACGCCTGGAAGGGCACGAAGTGGATTCGCCGGATCGAGTTCCACGCGGAGGACCGGCCCGGCTTCTGGGAAGCCCGCGGCTATTCGGCCACCGCGGAGCCGTGGCTGGACGATCGCTACGCCCCCTGAGGCGCCGCCCGGCCGCGAGGTCCCTTCCGCCGTGTTCAGCGCCCGCGACCTCCGCCCGATGCTCGCCACGACGCCCGACGTGCCGGCGCCGCTCGTCGATCCCAAGGCCGTCTACGAGCCGAAGTACGACGGCATCCGGGCGCTCGTCCTGGTCGACCCCGGCCCGCCGCCCCTCGTCCGCCTGTGGTCGCGGAACGGCAACGAGAAGTCCACGCAGTTTCCCGAGATCGTCACCGCCCTGACGGCGTGGGCCGCGCGCTGTCCGGGCCCCGTCGTCCTCGACGGCGAGATCGTGGCGCTTGACCGGGACGGCCGCGCCGCGGGCTTCCAGCGGCTCCAGGGCCGGATCAACGTCGCCGTCCCAGGCTATCGCTCCTCGGCGCCGCGCGAGACGCCCGCCGAGCAGCCGGCCGCGTTCGTCGCCTTCGACCTGCTCCGCGACGGCGACGTCGACTGGCGCGCCCGCCCCCTGTCCGAGCGGCGCGCGGCACTGGAGCGGGTGGCCCGCACGTTCGACGGCCAGGTGATCCGGCTCGCCGAGCAGGCGCGCGAGGACGGGCGCGCCCTGTACGCCCGGGCGGACGCGGAGGGCTGGGAAGGCCTGATCGTCAAGCGGGCGTCGAGCCCGTATCGCGCCGGCAAGCGCAGCACCGAGTGGCAGAAGCTCAAGATCCAGCTCCAGGACGAGTTCGTCGTCGCCGGCTGGACCGAGCCGAAGGGCACGCGCCGCCACTTCGGCGCGCTCGTGCTCGGCGCGCACGGGCCGGGCGGCCGGCTGACCTACGTCGGGGACGTGGGCACGGGCTTCACCGACGCCGAGCTCGACCGGCTGGCGGCGCTGCTCGTGCCGCTCGCCCGCGACACCTGCCCCTTCGACCCGCCGCCGAAGACGCCCGGCACGGCCCACTGGGTGACGCCGCGCCTGGTGGCGCAGGTGCGCTACACGGAGATGACCGACGAGGGTCGCCTGCGCCATCCGGCGTATCTGGGACTGCGCGACGACAAGGCCGCGGGATCGGTGACGGCGCCGAGACCGGGACGCGCCGCGCACCGGCTCAGGACGCCCAGGGCGGATCCGCCGCCGTCACCGGCCCGCTCCGCTCCCGCGCCTGCCGGCCGGCCGGCCCGGAGGGGTCGGAAGGCCCCGCCCGGGGCCGCGCGCGATCCGCTGGCCGCCTGGACCTCCACCGCCGACGGAATCGTCGCCCAGATCGACGACCTCCAGGCGCGGCGCAAGAACGGGCGGGTCGCGCTGCCCGACGGCGACGCGCTGGAGGTGACCAACCTGGACAAGGTCTTCTGGCCCCAGGGCCGTCGAACCAAGGGCGACCTCCTCCGCTACTACGCGCGCGTCGCGCCGGTGCTGCTGCCGGTCGTGGCGGACCGTCCGCTCGTGATGAAGCGGCTGCCGAACGGCGTGGACGGCCAGTCGTTCTACCAGCACCGCGCCCCGGAGCCCGTCCCGCCCGGCGTGCGCCTCGAGACCCTGCCGGACGACGACGTGCCGGCCCGCCTCGTGGGCGGTTCGCTGAAGACGCTGCTCTACATGGCGCAGCTGGCGGCGATCTCGATGGATCCGTTCTTCTCGACCGTGGACGCCCTCCACACGCCGGACCAGGTGGCCATCGACCTGGATCCGCAGCCGGGCGCCACCTTCAGCCGGATCCTGGACGTGGCGCGCTGGGTGCACGAGATCCTCGAGCGCATCGGCGTGGCCGGCGTGCCGAAGACCTCGGGCAGCGAAGGCCTGCACATCTTCATTCCGCTGCGCCCGGGCACGCCCTACCAGGCCGGGATGCTCTTCTGCCAGATCGTGGCGACGATGGTGGCCACGGCGCACCCCGCGGTCGCGACCGTGGAGCGGACAGTCGGCAAGCGCAAGCCCGGCACCATCTACGTGGACTACCTGCAGAACATCGAGGGCAAGACCCTCGCCTGCGCCTACAGCGCGCGCGCCAGCGCCTTCGCGGGCGTGTCGACGCCCCTGACGTGGGACGAGGTGCACGCCGACATCCACCCCGAGATGTTCACGATGGACACGGTCGTTCCCCGCCTCCACCGCGTCGGCGACCTGTGGGCCGCCACCCGCGAGCACGAAGGCGCCGACCTGCTCGGCGCGCTGGAGCGGCTACGGACATAGGGGCTAGGGGCTAGCGGCTAGCCGCAATGCCTTAGAACTGCACCCGCAGCTCCCCGATCACCTGACGCCGGAGGATGTCGCCGAAGACGTGCGACTGGATCTTCTCGTCGAACAGGTTGGTGAACTTGATCGTGGTGGTGAGCTTCTCGCCCGCCCACCGGACACCGAAGGCCCCGTTGACCTGCGTGAAGGCGTCGGTCGTGCCGTGGTAGCGCGCGTCCAGCACGTCCTGCCAGAAGGCCGAGTCCTGGTAGTTCACGTTCAGGTTGCCCAGGAACTGTCCCTGGCTGAAGTTGAACCCCGCATTGAAGCGGTTCGTCGGGGGCAGGTTCACCTCCGAGATGTCGAAGTCCGGATCGGGCTTGAACTGGTAGGAGTAGTTGGCGAACACGTTCACGGCGCGGTTCAGGGCCGCGTCCACGCCGAGCTCGAAGCCCTTGTCCTTGACGGTGCCGAGGTTGCGGTAGCTGAAGGACGACGGCAGCCCCCCGGTCTCGCACGGGCCGGTGAGGCCGGCCGCGCAGGGCGGGGGCAGCACTTCCAGGATGCCGGCAGCCGTGGTGACGCCCACCAGCGGCGCGAGCTTGTTGATCCATCCGGGCGGCGGGTTCAGCGCCCGGTAGCGGCCCACCTGGGTGAAGAAGATGTCGTCCTTCGACTTGTTGAAGTAGTAGGCGGCGGTCACCGTGGCGCGCTTGGCGACGACGCCCGTATAGGCCACTTCGTAGGCGTCCACCTGCTGCTCGCGGAGGTTCTCGTTGCCCGTGGCCGACACCGGGAAGTTGTAGACCGGGCCGCCCGGCGCGAACGCGAACGCGGGGTTGATGGCCCGCAGATCCAGCTGGTTGATGATGCCGACGTCGAGGAAGTTGTTGATGAGCGACGGCGCCCGGAAGGCGCGGTTGAACGAGACGCGCACCGAGTGATCGGGCGCGGGCTTCACGATGAACGCCGTGCGCGGCGAGAAGTTCGGCTTGTCGAGCACGCTGAAGCGGTCCAGGCGGGCGCCGACCACCCAGCGGAGGTAGTCGTTGATGAAGATCTCGTCCTGGACGTACGCGCCGCCTTCCTTGCGGCTGTCGCCGCGGGGCGCGAGCGACAGGTCGAAGCTGTTGTAGCGGAGGTTGCCGCCGAAGCTCACGACGTTCCGGGTGCCGAACGCCAGGACGTTGCCGTACTCGGCGTCGAACGTCTTGGTGTTGAACGTGAAGATGATGGGCTGCCCGTCGGTGCCCACCGACAGCAGCGCGTTGGCGTCGCCGTCGAGGATGTTGGTGAAGACGTTGAACTTCTGCGCGCCCTTGCTCCAGCGCACCGACCCGTAGCCCAGCTTGGTGCCGCGGTTCATGTCGAAGGGTCCGATGCCGGTGTGGATGATGCCTTCCGTCCCCGCGAAGCCGCCGGAGAACGACAGGCGATAGGCGCCCTGCGGCGCCTCGTAGTCGAGGCGGCCGTCGAGCTTCGGCTGCTGCGTGCCCGTGTTCGTGAAGGCCGGGTACGGCGTCTTCTGCGCGTTGTTGATGGTGCCCGTGGGCCGCTGCAGCGCGTCCTGGCCGAAGGCGCCGGCCGACACCTTGTAGCTCCACCGGTCGTTCACGACGGCGGCGTGGGTCGCGTTCACGTACCACAGCGGCAGCCCGTCCCGCTCGGTGTTGTCATCGGCCGGGCCAATGCTGCCGACGCCCATGGTCACCGACGTCCCCGCCATCTCGCGCGGCGACTTGGTGATGAAGTTCACGACGCCCGAGAGCGCGTTGGCGCCCCAGATGGCGGAGGCCGGACCGCGAATCACCTCGATCTGGCGGATCTCGTTCGGGTTGACCGGCAGGAAATCCCAGGCCACGAAGCCGAAGAAGTCCAGGTACAGGCTGCGGCCGTCGATGAGCGCGAGCTGGGACGTGGAGAGGGTGGACGTGGCGCCGCGCATGTTGATGTTGAAGTCGCGCGCGGACGTCTGCGTGATGTTCATGCCGGGCACCGAGCGCAAGAGCTCGGCGTAGTTGGTGGCCGGCGAGCTTTCGATGACGTCGCTCGAGACGACACTGACGGTCGCGGGCGCGTTCACGAGCTGCTGCTCCACCTTCGAGGCCGTGACCACGACGGCTTCGGTGTAGATGGGCGGCTGCTCCTCGGGGGGCGGCGTCTGCGGCGGGGGCTGCTGGGTGGGTGTCTGCGCCGCGGCCGTTCCGGCGAGCGCCGCGAGCAGGACCAGGGTGAACAAACCGGATGTCCTCAAGAGAACCTCCACGGGGACGCGGACGTACCCGCGTGCCCCACGAAAAACCGAGGGCAATTGTAGCGCTGCCGCATGGCCGCCGCGCGGAGGTTGCGCGGACCGGCGTGGCCCGGCACGCGGCGGGGCGACGGGAAAAGACGAGGGGACCGCCCCCAGGGGCGTCAGGCGGCCGCGGCGGTGCCGGCGGCCCACTTCTCCAGGGCACGGGCATCCTGGTCGAACCGGCGGATGCCGTCGCTCAGCTTTTCCACCGCCATTGGATCCTGGTTGTGCAGCCAGCGATACGCCTTCTCGTCGAGCGGCATGCGGGCCTCGCCGTCCCGCTCCGCCATCGCCGGGGTCAGGGCCGGCTCCAGTTCGCCTGGGGCGGCGTCGAGCTCGGCGAGCAGGTCCGGACTGATCGTCAGGAGGTCGCAGCCCGCCAGGGCCGTGATCTGGGAGACCCGGCGGAAGCTCGCGCCCATCACCTGCGTGGTGTAGCCGTGCTTCTTGTAATAGGCGTAGATGCGGCGCACCGACTGCACGCCCGGGTCGTCCTCGGCCGGGATCTCGGCGCCGCGCGCCTTCCGGTAGTAGTCGTAGATGCGGCCGACGAAGGGCGAGATGAGCGTCACGCCGGCATCGGCGCACGCCACGGCCTGGGCCATGCTGAAGAGCAGGGTCAGGTTGCAGTGGATGCCGTCCCGCTCGAGCCGCGCCGCCGCCTGGATGCCCTCCCAGGTGCTTCCGATCTTCACGAGCACACGGTCCGCCTTCACGCCGGCCTCGCTGTAGAGGGCGATGATCTCGCGGGCCTTCGCGAGCGTGGCGTCGGTGTCGAAGCTGTGGCGCGCGTCCACCTCGGTGGAGACGCGCCCGGGGACGATCTTCAGGATCTCGCACCCGAAGGCCACCGCCAGACGGCTCATGAAGGCATCGGTGCGCGCCGGCCCCGCCGGCGCCACGCGGGCCGCGGCCTCGAGCGCCGCATCCACCAGTCCCCGGTATTGCGCCTGCTGCGCGGCCTTGAGGAGCAGCGAAGGGTTCGTCGTCGCGTCCTGGGGCCGGTGCTGCCGGATCGCGTCGATGTCGCCGGTGTCGGCGACGACGACGGTGTGGCGTTTGAGGGAGTCGAGCAGGGACATGAGGGGAATCTTACAGGGAGTAGGGACTGGGGAACAGGGACCGGGGACCAGGGGCTAGCGGCTGGAGCGCACGTTACCCACTGTTCTGCTGTCAACTGTCGCGCTGTCGCGCTGTCCCGCTGTCACGCCGGCCCGCTGTCTCACCGTCCCGCTGCCCGCTGTCCCGCGGCGGCGCTGTCGCGCGGGCGCGGCGCGTGTGACGCTGGCTGGCGGCGATGGATACACTGGCGGCATGGGGCTTCGGGATCTCGACATCTGGCAGAGGCTGGAGGCGCACCGTGACCGGATGCGCGACGTCCATCTGCGGACGCTGTTCGCCGAGGACGCCGGCCGGTTCGACCGGTGCTCGCTGCGGTTCGACGACCTGCTCGTGGACTACTCGAAGCAGCGCATCACGGCCGAGACGATGGCGCTGCTGGTGGAGCTGGCGCGGGAGCGGGGCGTCGAGGCGCTGCGGGACCGGATGTTCGCGGGCGAGCGCATCAACACGACGGAAGGGCGCGCGGTGCTCCACGTGGCGCTCCGGGCCGCGCCCACCCGCGTGATCCGGGTCGACGGGCACGACGTGATGCCCGACGTCACGGCCGCCCGGGTGCGCGTGTCGGCCTTCGCCGAGGACGTGCGGCTCGGACGCTGGCGGGGCGCCACCGGCGAAGCGATCACCGACGTCGTCAACGTGGGCATCGGCGGCTCGGATCTCGGGCCGGCGATGGTCGTCGAGGCCCTGACGCCGTACGGCCGCGAGGGCCCGCGGCTCCATTTCGTGTCGAACGTGGACGGCGCGCACCTGTCGGAGACGCTCCGGCAGATCCGCCCCGCGTCCACGCTGTTCGTCATCGCGTCCAAGACGTTCACCACGCAGGAGACGATGGCCAACGCCTCGTCGGCGCGCGCGTGGCTGGTCCAGGCGCTCGGCGAGACGGCCGTCGCCCGCCACTTCGTGGCGGTCTCGACCAACGCGGCCGAGGTGCAGCGCTTCGGCATCGCCCCATCGCACATGTTCGGGTTCTGGGACTGGGTGGGCGGACGCTACTCGCTCTGGTCCTCCATCGGCCTGCCGATCGCGATCGCCATCGGCGCGGCGGGCTTCGACGCCCTGCTGGCCGGCGCCGCGGAGATGGACGACCACTTCCAGTCGGCCCCGATCGACGCGAACCTGCCGATGGTGCTCGGGCTGCTGGGCATCTGGAACACCGACTTCCTCGGCGCCGACTCGCACGCGGTCCTGCCCTACGATCAGTACCTGCGGCGCCTGCCGGCGTTCCTCCAGCAGCTCGACATGGAGAGCAACGGCAAGGGCGTGCGGCGCGACGGCGAGCCGGCCGGCGTCGCGACCGGACCGGTCGTGTGGGGCGAGCCGGGCACCAACGGGCAGCACGCCTTCTACCAGCTGCTGCACCAGGGCACGCGGCTCGTCGCGTGCGACTTCCTCGCGGCGGCCGAGCCGTCGCACGACCTGCCGGGCCACCATCCGCTGCTCCTCTCGAACTTCTTCGCGCAGCCCGAGGCGCTGATGCTCGGACGGACGCTGGAGGAGGCGCGGACGGAGCTGGCCGCCGCGGGCCTGCCCGACGCCGACGTGGACCGCCTGGCGCCGCACAAGGTCTTCCCCGGCAACCGTCCGTCCACGTCGCTGCTCTACCGACGGCTGGATCCGCGGACGCTGGGCCGCCTCCTGGCCCTGTACGAGCACAAGGTGTTCGTGATGGGCGCCGTCTGGGGCATCAATTCGTTCGACCAGTGGGGCGTGGAGCTGGGCAAGACGCTGGCGGCGCGAATCCTGCCCGAACTCGACGCCGACGGGTCAGCCGCGGGTCACGACGCCTCGACGAACGGGCTGCTCAATCACGCCCGCCGGCTGCGGGGGCGCTAGCCGGGGCGGCGGCCGACGGGGGCGCGAGCCGCCGGGCGATCTCGGCCGCCAGCGAGGCGGCGATCCGGTCGTTGGCGTCCTCCGTCACGTGGCCGAAGCGATCGAGGAACACCGTCTCCGCCACGTCGTCGAAGATCGCGCCGTGCGAGAGGAACGGCACCGGCGAGGCCGCCATCGCCGTGTCGATCGCGGCGCTGCACTCCTTCGTCCACGCCGTCTCCTCGTCCGGCCCCATGAAGGTGGCCTCGAACGCCGTGGGCCGCTTCCGTGTCGCGGCGTGGTTCGGCTGCTGCACGAAGAGCACGTCGAAGCCCCAGGCCGTGCCGAGGCCGGCCACGCTCGTCGCCGTGTCCACGAAGTAGCGGCCCAGCGCCGGGCAGACGGCCGGGTCGTGCGGCTTGATTTGCCAGGCCCGGTTCATCCCCAGGGCCAGGCCGATCCGCGCGGCGAGCTGCGACCGCTCCGCCGGCGTCACGAAGGAGGCGAAGAACCCGCGCGTGCCCTCCACTTCGAAGGTGCGGCCGAAGCGCTGCTCGAAGAAGGCGTGCCCGGGCTCGCCATAGAGGTGCGCGGTGCGGATGTCGTTGATCCCGTCGTAGAAGATGGCCATCGCCGGACGCCGCCCGCGGGCAAGTTCGTAGCTGAGCGCCGCCACCTCGTGTCCCACCGTGTACCCCGGCTGCGCGAGGTTGAGGAGGGCGACGTCGGGGACTCCGAGGGCCGGCAGGGCCGCGGCCACCTTCGCGGCAATCGTCGCCGAGTCCCGCGCGGTGTAGCCCCACATGGCCGACCCGCCCAGCAGGAACACGGTGCGCGGCGCCCGGCCGACCTCGAGCGGCTGCGGGGTGACGCGGTAGCCGGCGGCGTCGACGGTGAGTTGCGGGCTCGTCGTGCCGTAGGCCCAGTAGGAGCGCCACGGATCGTACTTCTCTCGCGCCGCCTCGCGGGCCCGCAGGAACTCGCGGTACCAGGCCTGGCCGGCGTACGGGTGGCCCTCGACCTGGGCCTCCCGCTCCTCGTCGGACCCGAACCACGCCGTCCGGATCGCCCGCTGCCCGACGTAGGCGCCCTCCAGGATCGCGACGAACGCCAGCGCGATTCCCACCGACCGCCACACGTCGGGGACGGATCGCAGCAGCGGCACGAGGAGCCTCTTCACGCGGTTGGCTACGTTACTACGCCGTTCGGGTGCAGGTGTGTGCCGCGGCCGCCGGCGGCTCGCGATTGCCGGGCTTGGCGCGTTGGCATACACTTGTCGTTCTCCGTCGACGCTGGGGATGCCGCCGTGCACACCGGACGTCGACGGGGGACAGCGCGCCCGTAGCTCAGCTGGATAGAGCGTCGGCCTCCGGAGCCGAAGGTCGCAGGTTCGAATCCTGCCGGGCGCGCCACGATGCTTCGGCGGCCGCGCCTCCCCCGTCACCACCGGACAGCGGGTCGTCGCCGCCCGATCAGCGCGTTGCGCGCCCACGGTCATCCTCCGATGCAGCCGGTACGCTCCCAGGCGTTTCAGGACTTCTTCCGCACCGAGGCGGCGGGTGGCATCGTGCTGCTCGTGGCGGCGCTGGCGGCCATGGTCGCGGCCAACTCGCCCTGGGCCGACCAGTACCATGCGCTGTGGGCGACGCGCCTCGTCGTGGGCCCGGAGTCGCACCCCCTCGTCCTCACGGCCGGCCAGTGGGTGAACGACGGCCTGATGGCGGCCTTCTTCCTCCTCGTGGGCCTGGAAATCAAGCGCGAGATCCTGGTGGGCGAGTTGTCGACCGCGCGGCAGGCCGCGCTGCCGTTCGCGGCGGCGCTCGGCGGCATCGTGGTGCCGGCCCTGGTGTTCCTGGCCCTGGCCCCGGACGCGACGCGCGGCGGCTGGGCGGTCCCGACCGCCACCGACATCGCCTTCGCCCTCGGCATCCTGGCCCTGGCCGCGCCCGCGGCGCCGGCCGGCCTCAAGGTGTTCCTGGCGGCGCTGGCCATCGTGGACGACATGGCCGCCGTCCTGGTCATCGCCCTGGTCTACACGGCCTCCGTGCACGTGGGCGCCCTGCTGGCCGCGGCCGCCGTGGCCATGGCTTGCGTGGGCCTGAACCGCCTCGGCGTCCAGCGGCTCGCCCCGTACCTGGCGCTCGGCGTGGCCCTGTGGTTCTTCGTGCACGAGTCCGGCGTGCACGCGACGATTGCGGGCGTCGTGCTGGCCTTCACGATTCCCGCCAACGCTCCGAGCGACACGCAGCGATTCTCCGAGGAGGCCCGCGCCCACCTCGAGACGTTCGAGCGCACCGAAACGGGCGACCGGCAGGTGATCACGAGTCCGGGACAGCAGGAGGCGCTCCAGGCGCTCGACGCCGCCAGCAAGGCCGTCGCGGCGCCGCTCCTCCGGCTGGAACACGCCCTGCACGCCCTCTCGGCGTTCGTCGTGATGCCGCTCTTCGCCTTCGCCAACGCCGGCGTGAGCGTGGCCATGGACGGCCTCGACGGCGCCACGGCCGTCGCGGTGGGCGTGG
>JBFWXO010000018.1:67515-106380 GCA_050187355.1 Vicinamibacterales bacterium | reverse complement strand
CCGAGCGGCGCGACAACGGCTTCACGCAGACGCTGTCCCAGGAGGAGATCGACGCGCTGTCGGACGATCCCGACGAGATGGCCGACCAGCTCGCGCAGAAGGCGGGCCCGGGCGCCCAGATCTTCGTGGACGGCTTCCGCGGCGGCCGTCTGCCTCCGAAGGATCAGATCCAGCAGATCCGCTTCCGCACCAACTCCTACGCGGCCGAGTACCACGAGGCCGGCATGGTGCGCGTGGAGGTCATCACGCGTCCGGGAATGGGCGGCTGGCGCAGCCGCGTCACCTTCGGCTTCCGCGACGAGTCGTTGAACGCCAGGAACGCCTTCGCCACCTCGCGGCCGCCCGAACAGGTCAAGCGCGTGCAGGTGAGCAGCCAGGGCCCCATCGTCAAGGGCAAGACCAGCGTGACCTTCTCGGCCGAGGGCAACGCCTCCTACGACGCGCAGACGATCGTGGCGCTCACCCCCGACGGCGACGTCCGCGACCAGGTCCGGCGGCCCAACGACGTGCTGAACACGAACATCCGGCTCGAGCACGCGCTCAGCCCCGGCAACTCGATCCGCGCCGAATACCAGCGGCGCACCCAGGACCGCCGCAACCAGGGCGTGGGCAACTTCGACCTGGTCGAGCGCGCGTGGTCGAGCGACTCCACGACCGACACCCTCCGCGTGCGCAACACGCGCACGCTGGGGCGGAAGGTGTTCAGCGAGCTCAAGTTCGAGTTCGTGCAGACGACGAGCGAGAACGCGTCCTTCTCGGCGGCGCCGACCCTCCGCGTGCTCGACGCCTTCACCGGCGGCGGCGCCGGCCAGACCGGCGTCCGCGAGGGCCGCGAGTTCGTGGTGGACCAGAGCGTGGACTTCACCGTGCGGAAGCACGCGCTGCGCGCGGGCCTCCTGTTCGAGGCCGGCTCCTGGGACAGCACGCAGCAGACCAACGCGAACGGCACCTACACGTTCTCGAGCCTGGCCGACTTCCAGGCCGGCCTGGCGCGCACCTTCACGCGCCGCGTCGGCGATCCCACGGTGGCCTACTCGCAGTACCAGTTCGGCTGGTACGCCCAGGACGACTTCCGGGTGTCGAAGAACCTGCAGGCCAGCCTGGGTCTCCGCCAGGAAGTGCAGACCCACCTGAGCGACACGTGGAACCTGGCGCCGCGCGTGGCGTTCACGTGGGCCGTGAAGAAGTCCAACGTCCGCGGCGGCTACGGCATCTTCTACGACTGGTACGAGAGCCAGACCTACGAGCAGACGGTCCGCGTCGACGGCGTGAAGCAGATCGACGAGGTGATCGTGAACCCCACCTATCCCATCACCAGCACGTCGACGGGCACCCGGCTGCCGGCCAGCCGCATCCAGGCCGCCGCCTCGCTCACGCAGCCGATCGTGCACCAGGCGTCGATCGGCTTCGACAAGAACGTCAGGGAGTGGATGGGCGTGCGCGCCGACTACATGTGGACGCGCGGCTACCACATGCTCCGGTCGATCAACGTGAACGCGCCCGTGAACGGCGTCAGGCCGGACCCCACCGTGGGCAACGTCTCGGAGATCTCGTCCACGGGGCGGCGGGCCTCCGACCGCCTGTCGATCGGCCTCAACCTGCGCGTCCCCCAGCGGCGCATCTTCGGGAACGTCATGTATCAGCTCGCGTCGGTGCGCAACAACGCCGACGGTCCCCTGAGCCTGCCCGCCGACTCGAACGACCCGGACGCCGACTGGGGCCCCGCCATGCAGGACGTCCGGCACCGGATGTTCGTGATGGCCAACTTCCCGATGCCGTATGGCCTGCGGGTGGGCCTCAATGCCCAGGTGTCGTCCGCGCGGCCCTACAACATCACGACGGGCCTCGACGGGAACGGCGACACGCTGTTCAACGACCGGCCCGTAGGCGTCGGGCGGAACAGCGCGCGCGGCGCGGGCCAGTTCTCGACCGACCTCCGCCTGACGAAGTCGTTCAACCTCGGCGGCCTGCTCTCCGGCGGACCCGAGGGCGTGCCGATGGGCACGGCCCCGCCTCCGCCGCCTCCGGGCGGCGCCGCGGCCCTGCAGCGGGGGCCCGGCATGGGCGGCGGGGACGGGCCGCGGATGGTCATCATGGAAGGGTCGAACGCCCGCTACCGGGCCGACCTGTACGTGAGCGTCCAGAACCTGTTCAACCGGACCAACCTGAACGGCTTCATCGGGAACCAGCTGTCGCCCTTCTTCGGCACGGCCACCTCGGCCGCTCCGGCCAGGCGCATCGAGGTCGGCGCCACAATCTCGTTCTGATCCGGCTCCGGCGTGAGTCTCACCCTGTGGCGGGCAGGCTGCCCGCCCAGGAGGGGACCGGCGTCGGCCGGCTCGAACGGGATGCGCAAGCTGATACTCCGCAACTTCCAGTCGCCCGGGGACATCGTGATGCTGACCGCCGCCGTGCGGGACCTGCATCGCTGCCACCCGGGTGAGTTCCTGACCGACGTCCGGACGTCCTGCCCGGACCTCTGGCTCCACAACCCCTACCTCACGCCGCTCTCGGAGGACGACCCCGGGGCGGAGGTGGTGGACTGCCACTACCCCCTCATCCACCGGAGCAACCAGGAGCCCCGGCACTTCCTGGACGGCTTCGTCGAGTACCTGAACGAGCGGCTCGGCCTGCGCATGCGCGTCACCGAGTTCCGTGGCGACCTGCACGTCCACGAGACCGAGAAGCACTGGTTCCGGCAGGTGGAGGCGCTCGAAGGCGACTGCCCGCCCTTCTGGCTGTTCGCGTCCGGCGGCAAGTACGACTACACCATCAAGTGGTGGGACCACCGGCGTTACCAGGACGTGGTGGACCATTTCCGCGGCCGGCTGACCTTCGTCCAGGTGGGGGAGCGCCACCACAACCACCCGGCCCTCGACGGCGTCGTCGACCTGCGCGGGCGGACGTCGCACCGGGAGCTCGTCCGGCTCATGTACCACGCGCAGGGCGCGCTCTCGGCCGTCAGCTTCCTGATGCACCTGGCGGCGGCGGTGGAGGTGAAGCCCGGCATGCCCCAGAACCGGCCCTGCGTCGTCGTGGCCGGCGGGCGCGAGCCCCCGCACTTCACCGCGTACCCGCACCACCAGTTCATTCACACGGTGGGCGCCCTCCGGTGCTGCGACAACGGCGGCTGCTGGAAGTCGCGGACCCTGCCGCTCGGCGACGGCGACGCGAACGACCGGCCAGACGCGCTGTGCGTGGACGTCGTCGGCACGCTGCCGCGCTGCATGGACATGATCCAGGCCGACGAGGTCATCCGCCGCATCGAGCTCTATTACCGCGGGGGCGCGCTGCCGCGTCCGGACAGGACGGCGCCTGCCCGCGCCGCGGTGCCGCCAACCCGCCTGACGCCGGCCGCCGATGTCGCGGCCGTCCTGGCCGCCGGTCACTGATTTGGAGGATGCCGTGTCGAAGACCAAGAAACCCACCCGGCCGCCGCAGGCCGACGAGGCCGCGGACCTGAACCGGCGGCGCCAGTTCCTGCTGCTCCTGTCCGGGGCGCCCGCCGCGGTCCTCGCGTCGGGCCTGGCCGGGTGCACGTCCACGCCGACGTCGCCGGACGACTCGTCGTCGAGCGCCGCCTCCAGTTCCGGCGGCGGGACGCCGAGCTCCTCGTCGAGCTCCTCCGGAACCAGCTCCTCGAGCAGCAGCACCGGGAGCTCGTCGTCGAGCAGCTCCACCGGGAGCAGCAGCTCGTCATCCAGCACCTCGTCGTCGAGCAGCTCGTCGTCCTCGAGCGCCTCGTCGTCGTCGAGCAGCTCCTCGTCGAGCACGGGCTCGTCGAGCTCCAGTTCCAGCTCCAGCAGCCGTTCGTCGAGCTCGTCGAGCTCCTCCGGCTCGTCGAACTCGGGCTCCACGAGCGGGCTGTCGTCGCTGCGCTGACCGGCGCCCGGCGGACGGGCGTGGCCTCGCGCCGTGGCGGCGTGACCGCCGGTGTACAGTACCGGCGTGTCACATTCGGATCCGGATGTCGTCGTCATCGGGGCCGGCGTGGTCGGCGCCGCCGTGGCCTTCGAGCTGGCCTCGGCCGGACACCGCGTGCTGGTGCTCGACATGCGGCGCCCCGGCGCCGGCGCGTCGCAGGCGTCGGCCGGCATCCTGGCGCCGTGGGTGGAGGGCCATCACTCCACCGCGCTCCGCACACTCGGGCTCCGGTCGCTGGACGCCTACGAGGGGTTCGTCCGCACGGTGGTCGCACGCTCGGGCATCGCGGTGGAGTTCCGCCGGGCCGGCACGCTGGAGATCGCCGTGGACGACGCCGACGTGGCCCGGCTGCGGCAGTCGGCGGCGACGCTGGAAGCGGCCGGCGTGGCGGCGGAGTGGATGGACGGCGCCCGGGCTCGCGCGCTGGAGCCGGTGCTCGGCCCGCACGTGATCGGCGCGCTGAAGATCCCCTCCCACGCCGTCGTCAACGTGCCGGCGCTGACGGCCGCGTCGGCGGGCGCCGCGATTGCCGCCGGCGCGCGGGTTCAGACCGGCCTGACCGTGACCGCGGTGGAGCGTGATGCCGACCGCGTGCTCGTCAGGACCACGCAGGGTGAACTGCGCGCCACGCACGTCGTGCTGGCCGCCGGATCGTGGAGCGCCGCGCTCGCGCCGGACGGCGCCGTCGCCCCGCCCGTCCGCCCGGTCCGCGGGCAACTCCTCCACATCAAGACCGCGCCCGGCGCGGTCGGGCACGTCCTGTGGGGCGCCGACGTGTACCTGGTGCCGTGGGCGGATGGCACCGTCTACGTGGGCGCGACGTCCGAAGAGGTGGGGTTCGACGAGCGGCCGACGGCGGCCGGCGTGAGCGGCCTCCTGGCCAGGACCGTCGCCCTGGCGCCCGGGCTCGCCGGCGCCACCTTCGTCGAGGCGCGGGCCGGCCTGCGTCCCGGGACCGACGACAGCCTCCCGTTCATCGGCCCGTCCGACGTGCTGCCGGGACTCGTGTACGCCTGCGGCCACTTCAGGAACGGCGCGCTGCTGGCGCCGCTGACGGCCACCCTCGTGGCCGCCCTGATCGGCGGATCGACCGCCGATCCGGCCCTGCCGCTCCTGGCCCCGTCGCGCGCCGGCCGGCTGTAGACTGGCCTTCGGGTGCCCACCCGCATGGCCACACTCCTCGGTGACGACGAGATTCGCGAACGGCTCGCCGGCCTGCCCGGCTGGCGGCGCTCGGGCGCCGCCATCGTGAAGACGTTCGAGTTCGCCGGCTTCCCCGACGCCGTGGCGTTCGTGACCCGGCTGGTGGCGCCGGCCGAGGCCGCGGACCACCACCCGGATGTCGAGATCCACTATCGCCGCGTCGTGGTGTCCTTCTCCACGCACAGCGCCGGCGGCCTCACCTCGCTGGACTTCGACGGCGCCGCGTCGGCCGACGAGGCCGCGCGGTGAAGCTCAAGGGCCACTACTCCTCGCGTGAGGTGGCCGCGCTCACCGGGCTCACCGCCCGCCAGCTCCAGTGGTGGGATCGGCGCGGCGTCTTCCCGCCCTCCGTGCCGACGCACAAGACCGAGGCCGGCGGCTACACCGAGCGGCGCTATACGCCGATCGAGCTCCTGGAGCTCATGGTGCTCGCCGATCTGCGTCGCCGCGGGTTCACGGTGGGACGCATCCGCCGGCTCCTCGCGGCGCTGCGGACCCGCTTCAAGGTCCGCCTGTTCGAGGCCATCGAGGACGGCAGCGCGGTGACGCTCTTCGTCGACGGCAACGCCATCTACGCCAGGACCACCACGGGCGAGTACTTCAACCTGCTCGAGAACCCGCGGCAGCCGCTGCTCGTGCTCGGCCAGGAGCCCCGGCTCAGGCGCCTCACGGCCCGCGAGCACGGCGGCCGTGCCAAGGGGGACGCCGCGCCGGCCCGCCGGCGCGCGGCCCGCCCCCCGTCGGGCGCGTGACCGGCCCCCGTCCCATCAGCCGGCGCCGCGTCGCGGAGTGGGCCCTGGCGTCGGCCGTGGTCGCGGCCGCGACGGTTGCGTCCACCTGGCCGCTCGCCACCAGCCCCTGGCTCGTGCCCGCGCATCAGGACCCGCTGTTCTCCGCGTGGCGGCTCTACACCTGGGCGCGCAGCCTCGCGGGCCAGACGCCGGGCCTGTTCGACGCGAACATCTTCTACCCGGCCACCGGCGTCCAGTTGCTGTCGGACCCGATCCTCCTGCCGGCGATCGTGACGACGCCCCTCATCTGGGCCGGCCTGCCGCCCGTGCTCGGGTACGCGCTGGTCTTCTGGGGCAGTACGGTGGCGTCCGGCCTCGCGATGTACGCCTGCGCCCGGGCTATCAGCGGCAGCCGCTGGGGTGCGCTGGTTGCCGCCGCGATGTTCACGGGGGCGCCGGCGCGGCTGGAGCACGTGATCCACCTGGAGTCCCTCTGGACGCCGTTCCTGCCGCTGGCCGTGCTGGCGACGGTGCGTGCGTTCGAGGGCCGCCCGCGCGCGCCGCTGGCGCTCGGCGCCGCCATGGTGGGGCAGATCATGGGCGGCATCTACTTCGGCGTGTTCCTGTTCACGCTGTGGCCGATCCTGGCCGGCGTGGAGTGGCTGCGGCGCCGGGGCGCCGTGCCTCGGCCAGCCGTCGTCCGGACGTTGGCCGGTGTGGCCGTCGCGGCGATCCTCGTCGCGATCTACGCGGCCCCCTTCGCGCGGGCGCGCCGCCTGGTGGGCGATCGGGGCGAGGTGGAGGTGACC
The DNA here is from genome assembly GCA_050187355.1 of Vicinamibacterales bacterium. Lineage (GTDB taxonomy): Bacteria > Acidobacteriota > Vicinamibacteria > Vicinamibacterales > UBA2999 > CADEFD01. Next base: position 99,713 of record JBFWXO010000018.1, on the reverse strand, counting down.
CGCTACAGCGCGAGCCTGGCCAGCTACGCCACGTCACCGGCCGCCAATCGCGTGTGGGGATGGACCGACACGGGACGCGCGGAAACGCGTCTCTTCCCCGGACTCCTGGGCACGGGCCTGGCCGCCGGTGCGCTGGCGGCCCCGGCAGCGCCGTGGGTGGCCGCGCTCGCGGTCACGACGGCTGTGGCCGTCGACGCGTCCCGCGGCGTGGACGGCTGGACGTATCCGTGGCTGCGGCTGCTGTCGCCCTACCGCGGGCTCCGCGTGCCCGCGCGCTTCGGCATGCTGGCCCTGATGGGTCTCGCGCTGCTCGCCGCCGTGGGCACCGCGCAGGTGCTGCGCGTCCTCTCCGCACCGGCCGCGGCCGCCGTCGTGGTCGTCGCGATCCTGGCCGGCATCGTGGCCGAGTCGGCGGCGGTCGTGCCCGTCCGCCGGATGCCCCGGTCGGCGCCTCCGGTGTATGCGTGGCTGTCCACGCTGCCGCCAACCGTCATCGCCCACCTGCCGATGCCGCGCGCGGCGGCCCTGCCCGGGCCCGAGGCCGACTACCAGTACTTCGCGCAGTACCACCGCCACGCGCTCCTGAACGGCTATAGCGGCTTCTATCCGCCCGACTACCTGCGGCTCATCGAGCGCGCGAGCGGGTTCCCGGACGACCGGGCGCTCGAGGCCCTGCGCGCGGCCGGGGCGAAGTACCTGCTCGTGCACGAGGCGTTCTATCCGTCGGTGGAAGCGTTCGAGGCGGTCGTGGACGAACTCGAACGCCGGGACGACGTGACGGGAGTCCTCACGTCCGCCGACGAGGGCGGCACGGTGCGGGTCTACCGGCTGCGCTGACTCACCGCGCGCCGCCTCCTCGCCCCGGAGGCCAGTTGCATCGGCGCGGTGTTCGGTCGTCGGCTCCGATGAGTCGCGTCGGTCACTCGCACCTTCCGGCGACTTGTCCTGCCGTCCAAAGCATTTCTGGGGACCCCCAGACCGGGGCCCCCGACGCGCGGACTGTGCGCGACGGGGTGGCGTCCCCTACCCTGCGTGTCGCCCGCACTCCCGGTGCGAGTGTCGGATCTCCGCGCGACGACGACTCATAGTCGCTCGCCGACCGAACACCCCGCCAACGCAACTGGCGTGCGGGCGGCACCAGCGCATCGACCGGTGACGGCACGAAGCCGCCCTCAGTCGTCGGCAGACCGACCGGAGCGCCCCGCCGACCTACCGCAGCGACCGCCGCGTCGTCTGAACCACGCCGCCGGATCCCCGGAGCGACCCCCGAACCTCCAGCAGCCTCCGACCGGACGGTTGAAGCAGACGACGGACCCGGTCTCGCGATCGAGCGACTGGCCAATCGCGGTAGCAGGGACTCACGGGCGCGCTCGCCGGGCCGACGGAAGGACGCACCGGGGTCGCCTTCGTGAAGCCTGAACCAGCCTCAGGGACCCGCGGGGTGACCGCACCAGAATCGCGGACTCGCGTGAGCGAACCGCGGGGAGGCCTTCTTGGTCGGCACATAAGTGCCGATCGATCAATCATTTGCAGGTCGGTGCCACTGCTGCAGCAACCCCGCGGAGTGCAGAACGTAACCCGGCGGGGTGCTCACGCAGGCCCGCGGGTTGGTGCAACAGCTCACGCGGGTGCTGCACATGCCCGTCCGGGTGCCGACGCAGGTCACGCGGGTGGTTGCACACACCCCATCGAGTTCCTGCAGCGGGCCGAGCGACTCCAAACGTCGGTCGCGCGGCTGATCCGAGCGGCCGTGAACCTGCTGCCGGTCGCCCGTGCGATCCCGCACCCAACCCGCTCGACACGTGGATCAGGCCGCTCGCCCGCGACAGTGCGCCCGCCGGGGTGTTGTTGTGGGCTGGGGCAGTGTGCAGTTCGTGCTCGAACTCAGCCAGCCGCGTTTCAAGAGCACCGCCAGCATGCGGTCCTCTCACACGAAGCTCTGACGGCCTCGCGCCACGGCGACACTCGGGGGCTGCGGCGACCACATTGCCGCGCTCTCGTGCGGGGGCACCACCGACGCTGCAGACTGCGTCTGCCTCAATGAGCACCATAATCGTCTGGCCAGCCTGGTCGAAGCCGGCGGATCTGATCGACCAGTTGCCACACGGGTTGCCGCAGGTCGAGTTGCATATCGTGGCCGAAGTAGGCGATCAAGCGGCTCGTGATCACGTCCGGTCCTGTCGCGACAGCGTCAAGCAGTGACGCCTCGTCAGTGAGGAGGAACGGCTGGTACTCCGGATCCGGTTCGGCGATGTTGACGAGGAGTTGCACTCCCCGCTGCCGCGCGTCCGTGTTCTCGGTCGCGCCCAGCTCGAACGTCTTCTCCTTCGGCATGATGTCAGTCTGGCTAGCGCTCCGCGCTCAGCCCGCGAGGCGCTCTCGTTCGCTTCGTCGACGGCCTGGGCCGGCACCCCGTCGGTAGTAGCGCGATATCAGACACCCACTCGCTTGATTGCACCCGGCCGCAGGCTGTCGAGCGCTTCGAGTACCGCAGGGACCAGCCGCCGAAGTTCATCGATGTCGTTGCTCGGCGCAACCATGATCACGACCCCGATCCGGAGTTCGGCAAAGTTCTGCTGGTATTCGACCCCTTGATCGACCGTCAACAGCGCATCGAACTGGCCGTCGGCCGCACGCAAAAGCGCGCCGTTCTTGACGCCCGCCCAGCCCGCTTCTTGCACTGTACGTACGTCGTGGCCCAAGAGCTCGCGCCGCAGTCGCTTGGGTACGCATTCATCGAGCAGGAGACGCATGCGCGACGATGTTTTTCAAGTGCTCGAGGACACCGATCGCCAGGGCGCGATCGACAGTTGGGAAGTCGTCGAGAAACTCGGCCAGCGGCCGGTCGTGCTCAAGGTAGTCCAGCAGCGCGCGGACCGGGACACGCGTTCCGACGAACACCGGCGTACCGCCCAGCAGTTCGGGATCAGAGTGTACGCCTGGGATTGGCTCGGCCATGCTGTTGCTCATCGGGCGGATGGTTTGAGTATACGCCCGGCCACAGTTCCGTGGTGTGGCTAACGATGCCAGATCAGCCGCGCCGTCGAGCGACACACGGCGCGTCGGCTGCACTTGGATGTCAGACCCCAGGCGTGCCCGTGCGATGCGACTCGAAGTCGACGTACCGCTCCAGAAAGATGTGGCTGCCGTCGATGAACGTGACGCGGCAGATGCAAAGAAACGTTCCGTACGCGGCCGTCTTGATTCCCACAAATCCGCCGTTCGGAACCGCCGGAAAGACTTTGTTCTCCCAATACGGGCCCAAAAAGAACTCCGCGACTCGCACGTCCGAGAGGTCGGTCGACTTGTGACGTATCAGGTAGATGAACACGTCGAATTGCTGACCCGGCTTTTGGCTTGGTTGGATGACATGTGTGAGGAAGATGTCCCGGTGCGAATGGTAAGTGCCGTTCCGTCTCGCATTCCATTCGTCTGGTGTCTCTGGTGCGTCACCACGAAGCGAATCAACACCGATGTCCTGGACGGCCAAGCCCGGCCCAACACGCTGTGCGCGATGCAGCGCCATGTGACGACCAAGGTCTGCGACAACTTTCGTCGCGAGTTGATCCTCGGTTCCGAACGTCTGGCACATGTGACGCTTGAGGAGCACTTGCTTGAACGCTAGCAGCCGTTCTGCGGCTTCACCCCGGTCGATATTTGCCGGCAACCATGGGTGGTTCTCGTCGACGAGGTAGACGAATCGAGGCAGCGCCGCGTCACCAGCGGCGCGGTACTCAAGCTCAGAGATTGACTTGTCGTAGCCGTCCGGCACAAAGCCATACTGGTGGGCGTACACACCGACGAACATGTCGCTTTCGTCGCGAACCAATCGCATGCACTCTTCCAGCGGGCGTTCTTCTCGGGATCCAAAGTTCTCCATGGACACATCGACTGCGCCGAGCTTCCGAATCGCCGCCTGCACAACGCCGCGGTGTGAGGCCAGATCCGCAAACGTGGACGACAGGAACACACGGTTCATGATCGATGCCTTTGTCTGTGGGCCTAGCGACCCCACATCAGCCGCGCGCCGACCCGCGAGTCCCGCCGCGTCGGCTGCATTTGGAGGTTATGCCGAGGCTGGCCCATGTTCAATAGCCCTCACTCCTGAAACGAGGGCTTCGCCCACTTCTTCGCGACGCCTTCCTCGATGATGGCGCGGTACTGCTGTTCTGAAATTCCGTGCCTCTTCATCAGTTCGAGGTCGTACGCCTCGATCAGCGCCCGTTCGTATTCGCCCTTGGTCTTGACCTGTTGCAACGCATCTGGCTTTGAGTAGTCGACAGGGTATTTGGCGTTCGCCTCGCGCATCGCTCGGTGCTCGCCGGCGAAACCGTCGCTGTAGATCTGCTTCCTGGTTGCCTCTGAAAGTGTTTCCGGGATGGAACCGTGCTCCGAGGCCGCGGCCGGCTGCCTCTCGGGTGGACTCGATTCAGGCGAGGTACATGAACCACCCCACAGCAAGGCAGTAAGCCCGACAGCAGCGCTCGCGTGCCGCAGGGCCGTCATCCTTGGATCCTTGCCGTACTCTTTGCGCAGCGGCGTTTTCCCTTCGGCATAAATTCATGTGTGTGGACAGCTGCCTTTGTAGCCGGTAGCTGCGAATCCACCGGACATCGCGGAGTTCGCTCGCGAAGTCGTGTGCGATTCTGCGACGCATCTCGGTGGACGTCAACGCTGGCCGTTGGTACCGGTTGCGACGGGTAGCACCCTTCTACAGCTTTCGTCGCCAGCTGCATGAGCCGCGCCGAGCCAGGATGGGAGGACGGCTGGATTTCGTCGGACGCTGCGGGAGAGGTTCGCGAGGGACGGCGGCAGTTGGTGCCCGCAGGCACACCGAGACAGCGCGCGGTCAGCCTCGGACGCGGCGGGGCAGTTGCGTCCGCGACGTGTTCGGTCGGCGGCGACTATGAGTCGTCGTCGTTCAGAGAGCCGACACTCGCACCGGGAGTGCGGGCGACACGCAGGGTAGGGGATGGGGCACCCCAGAAATGCTTTGGACGGCAGGACGAGCCGCCGGGAGGTGCGAGTGTCCGACGCGACTCATCGGAGCCGACGACTGAATACGTCGCCGACGCAACTGCCGCCCAGCGTGCTCTGAATTCGGCGCGCGCGGTGGCGCCGTTGGGATCGAAGAACTACGCGCCCTTGGGGCGGATCGGGAACACCGTCTCCAGGTCGTCGCCGGGACGCGGGATGACGTGCACGCCCACGAGCTCACCAACCCGGCGTGCGGCGGCGGCGCCGGCGTCGGTGGCGGCCTTCACCGAGGCGACGTCGCCGCGGATGATGGCGGTCACGAGGCCGGCGTCCACCTTCTGCCAGCCCACGAAGACGACGTTGGCGGTCTTCAGCATGGCGTCGGCGGCTTCCACCATGCCGACGTAGCCACGCGTCTCGATCATCCCGAGCGCTTCGCCGACTTCCGCCGTGTCGCCCACGTCCGCTCCCCTCCGCCGAGGTCTGCCCACGGCGCCGCTACTGGATCCTGCCCCGCGCGGCGATGGGCATCGGGCCCATCACCTCCGCGCCGTCCACGAGCCACGCCTCGTCCACCAGGTTGGAGACGACGCAGGCGTGATTGGGCACGACCCTGACGCGGTCGCCCGGTGACAGTCGATCGCTGCCGGCCGTGACACGGACGGTCGCATGTTCCTCCGAGAGCCGCTCCACGATCAAGTGCGGATCGGGCTGTTGGCCCGCGCGCGCCACCACGTCGCGATACACGTCGCCGTGACCGCCCGCCGCGGCGAAACCCCGGACGCCGTCGGCCGCGAGCGTCTTGCTGCCGCAGTCGAGCACCACGCGGTCCGGTGCCGGCGCGCTCACCACGGTGGCCAGGACCGACAGCGCGCAGTCGTCGCGCGTGGCCGCGCCGAGGCCCACCATCGTGCGATCGAAGTAGACGTAGTTGCCCGGGCGGAACTCGGTGAAGCTCGCCGCGCCCTCGGCGAGCGAGTAGCGCGCCGGCGGCGTCGCGCCGGCGCTCACCTCCGCGATGACCACGCCGGCCCCGCGCGCTTCCGCCGCCAGGGTGGCCATCGTGTGGCGCTCGTCCTCGGCCATGGCCCGGAGCTCCTCCTCCGAGTGGGCGTGGTAGGCGTGGCCCGCGTGGCTCAGCACGCCGAGCAGCCGCAGGCCCGGCATCGCCTCGACCGCGCGCAGGAACGGCACGGCCACGGCGGGGTCGGACGGGATGCCGCAGCGATGGAAGCCGACGTCCACCTTCACGAGCACGTCGGCCCGGCCGCCGGCCGCGAGCATCGCCTCGGACCAGCTGCGGGCCACGTCCAGGTGATCGACGATGAAGGACAGGCGCGTCCGCCGCTGCAGCGCGAGCACGCGGGCCGCGTTCACCGGCTGCAGCGGGTAGGGCAGCCGGATGTCGGCCACGCCCGCCTCGGCGAACACCTCGGCCTCGCCGAGCTTGGCGCAGCAGATGCCGATGGCCCCGGCGTCGAGCTGGAGCCGCGCCACGAGCGGGCTCTTGTGCGTCTTGGCGTGCGGCCGCAGGGCCACGCCGGCGGCCGTGGCGGCGGCCTGCATCCGCGTGATGTTCGCCAGCAGCCTCGGCCGCTCGACGATCACGGCCGGTGTCGGGAGCTCGGAGAGGGTCACCGCGACATGATACGCGGCGCCCTGGAGTACCCTGTCACGGTTTCGGGCGGCTCTGCCGTCTCGCTGCGCATGGCACTCACATTGACTCCGGCCTCGGGCTCCACGCTCGATCAGATCCTCCGCGATACCTACGCCGTCTGGGGCGGCGGCCTGCCGTTCGAGGCCTACGCCCGCTACCAGACCGGCCAGCAGCGCACGTCCTGGGGGCAGGCCCACATCGAGCGCGTCGTCCTCCTGGACGGCGCCCGCGCGCTCGCGAGCGCGAAGCGGTACGACCTCTCGGCGCGGATCGACGGCCGCATCCGGCGCGTGATCGGCATCGGCGCCGTGTTCACGCCGCGCGAACTGCGCGGCCGCGGCGCGGCCACCGCGCTCATCGCCCACCTGATCGACGCCGCCAACACCGAGGGCCACGAATACGCGCTGCTCTTCTCCGACGTGGGTCCCGCGCTCTACGAGCGGCTCGACTTCGTGCCCGTGCCGCTCGAGACCGCCACGCTCCGGGTGACGCTGCACGGCGGCGCCCCGGCCATGCTCGTCCGCGCCGGGGACGATCGCGACCTGGCCCACGTGGCCGAGATCGGCGCCGCGCGCGCCGCCCAGTCGCGCTTCGCCCTCGATCGGACGGAGGAGTTCGTCCGCCACGCGATCGCCACGCGGCGGCTGCTCTCGGGGCTCGGCCCGTCCGGCCTCCGGCAGACCGAGTTCCTGGTCGCCGAGGAGGGCCACAAGGCCGTCGCCTACATCGTCTGCACCGCGCAGAACGGCCAGTGGACGATCGAGGAGGCCGGCGATCGCGACCCGGACGGCGCCCGGCTGGGCGCCATGCTGCAGGTGATGCTGGCGCGGGAGCCGTCGCAGGAGCCGCCGCGCATCGCCGGCCTGTGGCCGTCGTTCCTCCGGCCGCCGCAGGTCGAGATCGCCGCGCGCCGTCCCTCGGCCGAGGTCATGATGATCCGGCCGCTGCGCGACCGCTCGCTGCCCATGCCGCCGCTCACGGCGTCGGACGTCACCTACTGGCACGCGGACCTCTTCTGAGGCCCGCGCCGTCACGGCCGCAGGCGGACGTCCAGCGTCTTCACCTCGCCCTGGGTCAGCGACAGGCGTTCGGCCCGGTCGCGCAGGCCCGCCAGCACCCCGGGATCGCCGGTGAACCCGTTCTCGAGGCCCTGGACCGCCACGATGCGGTACTCCGCATAGCCCGGGAGACCCACGATCTCGAAGCGTCCCGTCGTGTCCGGGCGCGCCGTGGCGATGTGACGCGACTGGAAGGCCCACTTCGATTCGTCGTCGGGGAACACCACGACGGTGGCGTCCAGCACCGCGTTGCCGCGGTCGTCCCTCACCGTGCCCGACACCGACGAGGCGCTCTCGGTCAGCACGACGCGGACGCCGGTCAGCCGCCCGCCGGGCTCGATGGACAGGAGCTGGTCGGTGATGTCCTGGCCGCCGCGCTCGATCGCCTTCAAGTACCAGCCCCTCGGCGGCGTGACGCGGAGGTAGCCGGGTTCCGTGATGCCGCCGAGCTCGAACGTGAAGTCGTCGTCCGCGCTGACGCCCCCGCCGCGGAAGCCCTCGAGCGCGTCCGGCTGGGCGGGCGTGAACGACACGCGGATCTGCCCCGCGCGCAGGCCCACCTTGCCGGTGTCGGTCACGATCACGCCGGTGGCCACGGCCGGCGGCGCGAGCGCGATCGTGACGTTCTCCAGATCCACGCCGGACACCGTGATCGGCAGCCGGCCCGAGGGCTCGGTGCCGGAACGCCGGCCGCGCGGGCCGGCGACGAGCACGTAGCGGCCCGGCGCGAGTCCCGAGATCTCGAAGGTGCCGTCGGCCGACAGCGGGCCGCCGCGCAACCCGCCCATCCGCACGCCGTCGTCCGGCATCGCCACGACCATGCCGCGCAGGTCGGTGGCGCCCACGACGCGTCCGCTGACGCGCGAGAGCCGCATCAGCGACAGGCCGAACCCGATGCCGCCCACTTCCTGGGCCAGGCCCAGGGTGACGCGCTCGGCGTCGGCGGCGGTGGTCGTGCCCGGGTAGTAGGTGGGCGCGTAGCCCGTCGACGGCTGGTCGTCGGCGTTGGCGCCGCGTCGCGGCCCGCCCCGGTCCTCGTTCAGCGTGGCCGAGACGATGTATTCGCCGGGCGGCAGGCCGAAGATGCGGAACGTGCCCTGGTCGTCGGTGCGGTCGGCCTGGCCGGCCGGCAGCAGGCGCCGGACGCCGCCTGCGTAGCCGTAGCGCAGGGCCCGGACCTGGGCGCCCGTCAGCGCCTCGCCGAACTCGTCCACGATGCGCCCCGTGATCACGCTGCCCCGGGGCAGCCCGATGACGATCTTCTCCATGGCCTGCCCGTCGACCAGTTCCACGGGCGTGCCGGGCTCGCCGGGGCGCCGCTGCCCGTACTGCAGGCTGACGAACCCGCCCTTCGACGCCGTGAGCGTGTAGCGGCCGGCGGCGAGCTCCTTCAGCTCGAAGCGGCCCTGCTCGTCGGTGAGGATGGTCCTCGAGTCGGCGCCGGGGGCCGAGGCCCGCACCTGCGCGCGCCGGATCGGCCCGCCGGAGTCGGCGGCGACGACCACCCCCCGAAGCACGGCCGTGCCGCGGGGCGGCGTCTGGCCCAGGGGCAGCATCCGCGGCGGGGTGCGCTGGCCGGCGGCCGTCTGACCCCCGGGCTGGGCGTTCGCCATCGACGGCAGGGTGGTTCCCACGGCGAGGGTGAGGGCGACGACGAGGGCCGGACCCAGGGAACGCATGTGCCCGATCCTACGCATCGCCCGCGGCAGGCGTTTACGTCCCGGGGTGGCTCCGCCCCTGGGACGAGAACCGCCGGGGAGCCATGTCCGTAAGTGAACAGTGGGAGAACGGCGCATGAGTGAGTTCGTGCAGGACTTGAAGGTCGGCCTTCGGCAGCTCGTGCGGCGTCCGGGGTTCGCCCTGACGGCGATCGGGTCCCTGGCCCTCGGGATCGGCGTGACGACGACGCTCTTCACGGTGGTCAACGCCGTGCTGTTCCGCTCGAGCCCGCTGAAGGATCCCGCCAGCCTCGTCGAGATCTACGCCTCGCCCCGCGGCCAGGACATCCCCCTCACCAGCTCGTATCCAGACTTCCAGTCCATCCGCGCCAACGTCCCGGCGTTCCAGGGCCTGGCGGCCCACGCCTTCGTGCGGGGCGTGCTCTCCACGTCGGCCTCGCCGATCCTGGTCACCGGCGAAGTCGTCACCGCCAACTACTTCGACGTGCTCGGCGTGCCGCTGGCGATGGGCCGGGGCTTCCGGCCCGACGAGGACGCCGCCGAGGGCGGGGCGCCCGTCGTCGTCCTGAGCCACGCCCTGTGGCAGAACACGCTGGGCGCGCGTCCGGACATCGTCGGCGCGACGGTGAAGCTGTCGGGCCTGCCCTACACCGTCGTCGGCGTGGCCGACGCCAGCATGCCCGGCACGGTCCCGGGCCTCTCGACGGACTTCTGGGCGCCGGTCACGATGGTGGACCACCTGCAGTTCTCGGGCGTCCAGTGGACGGGCGACAACGATCCCGGCACGACCCGCCTGACGCGCCGGTCCACGCACTGGCTCTTCGTGAAGGGACGCCTCGCGCCGGGCCAGACGATCGAACAGGCCCGGGCCCAGACGACGGCGCTCTTCGCGAGCCTGGCGCAGCAGTACCCGGCCACCAACGAGAAGACGACGGTCAGCCTGGTCCCGGCGGCGAACGTGCGGTTCCACCCGATGCTCGACGGCTACGTGCGCGCGGCGAGCGCGGGGCTCCTGGGCGCGGTGGGCCTGGTGCTGCTCATCGCCTGCGCGAACGTCGCGGCGCTGCTCCTGGCGCGCGGCACCGCGCGGCGGCGCGAGATGGCCGTGCGCGCGGCGATCGGCGCCGGCCGCGGACGCCTGATCCGTCAGCTCCTGAGCGAGGGACTCGTCCTGGCCGCGCTCGGCGGCGCGGGCGGCCTGCTCCTGGCGTCGTGGGCCGCCAGCCTGATCGGCGGCTACTCCACGGACTTCCTGCCCCTCAAGACCACCTTCGACTTCTCGCTCGATGCGACCGTGCTCGCCTTCGCGCTGGGGGTGTCGCTGCTGACGGCCCTGGCGTTCGGCCTCGCGCCCGCGTGGTCGGCGTCGAAGCCCGAGCTCGTGCCCGCGTTGAAGGACGCGGCCGAGGGCGCGGCCGCGGGCACGGCGCGGCGCATCACACTGCGCGACGCGCTCGTCGTCGGGCAGCTGGCGCTCTCGCTCGTCCTGCTCGTGGCCGGCGCGCTGCTGGCGCGCGGCCTGATCGTGGCCCGGACCACCGATCTCGGCTTCGACCCGACGCACGTCGCGGTCCTGTCCTTCAATCCGCAGATGAACGGCTACGACGTCGATCGCGCGATGGCCCTCCGCGCGCAGGTGCTCGAGGCCGCCCGCGCGCTGCCTGGCGTGACGGCGGCGTCGGTGGCCTCGCGGCTGCCGCTCGCGCCCGACATCAACATGTCGAACTACGTCGTGCCCGGGCATCACGGCCCCACCGACGAAGGCACCTCGGTGGACACCGTGAGCGTCGGCGCCGACTACTTCACGGTGATGGGCCTGCCGCTCGTGGAGGGCCGCCCGTTCACCGAGCAGGAGGCGACGGAGGATCGGCCCGTCGTCATCGTCAACGAGACCTTCGCCAGGACGTACTGGCCCGGCCAGAGCGCCGTCGGACGCGTCATCCACTCCGGCGGCTTCGACCAGCCCGCGCTCCAGGTGATCGGCGTGGCGCGCGACCACAAGGTGCGCTCGGCCGGCGAGGCGCCCATGCCCTACGTGCACGTGCCCGTCGGCAAGGGCCGCGCGATCGATCTCGTCGTCCGGACGGCGGGGCCCGCCGAGGCCATCGTGCCCGCGCTGCGGCAAGCGGTGTGGCGGCTCGAGCCCGACGCGGTCTTCACGACGGAGGGCGGCGCGAACGAGGCCGTCGAGCAGACGCTGGCGCCGACGCGCATCGGGGCGGCCATCATCGGCGTGGTGGGCGTGCTCGCGCTGCTGCTGGCGGCGGTCGGCCTCTACGGCGTCGTGGCGTATTCGGTGAGCCTGCGGACGCGCGAGGTCGGCATCCGCATGGCGCTCGGGGCCGAGCGCGGCCAGGTGCTGCGCATGGTGCTGATGCAGGGCGCGCGCCTGGCGCTGGCAGGGATGCTCATCGGCGGCGTGCTCGCCGCCGTCGTGGCCACGGTGCTGCGGTCGATGCTCTACGGCGTGAGCACGATGGACCCCGTTGCTTATCTCGCGGCCGTCGTCGTGCTGGGGCTCGTGGCGCTCGGCGCGAACCTCGGCCCCGCGTGGACGGCGTCGCGGATCGCGCCGGCCACGGCCATCCGGAACTGACCCGTCGAGCGGCGGGGTCCGCGTCCAGGCCCGCCGCCGATCCTTACGGCCGGGGGCGCGGCATCGCCGTGAGCGACAGCTCGTGGGCGCCGCCCTCGTCGATTGCGAGCGGCGTCGCGAAGGGCCGGATCGCGGCGAGCACCTCGGGACGGGCCAGCACCACCCGCCCGGCGCCCTCGACGGCGGCGGCGAGATACCGGGAGGCCGGCGGCAGGCCGCGGACGTCGAACCGGCCCGTCTCGTCCACCTCGCTCGTGGCGACCCAGCGCGTCGGCCGATCCCACCGGGCCTCGTCGGCGGCGAAGATCACGACCGTGGGCCGTCGTTGGCGTGCCGTCCGGTTCCACGTCACCGTTCCGCGGACGACCGAGGCCCGGTTCGTCATCGTCACCGTGACCGTCATCTCGCTGCCCGCGAACTCCACCGGCTGATCGGTGACGTCACGGCCGTCGACGGTGACCGACTTCACGAACCACGTCGACAGGGGACGCGTGACCGGGGTGGCGTCCAGCAGGCCGCGCCGCGCCATCGCCGGGTCGGCCGCCTCGGGCAGCAGGCGAGCCTCCACCGCGCGAACGTGCATCCGGCCGAACGCCCCCTCCAGCCGGAAGGATCCGTCCGAGTAGCTGCGCGCCGGGCTCGGGACGGGCGTGCGCGCGTTGCCCGTGTCCACGAGCGACACCATCACCGGCACGCCGATCGGCGTCCCCGACTCGGACACCACGCGGCCGCGGACGAGGGTGCCGGCGCCCATCGGCACGACGACGCCGTCGATGTCGGACCCGGCCACGTCGACCGTGGACGTGCCGTAGTACTGGACGCCGCCCTGGCCCTGCACGTACCGCGCGGTCACCTGATAGGTGCCGGGCGCGAGCCGTGACACCTCGAAGCGGCCCGACTCGTCGGCGCGCACTCCGCGGGTCACGAAGCCGTCCACGCGCTCGGGCGCCACCAGCCCGACCCCGATGTTCACCGCCCGCCCGGAGAGGCCGGGAGGCAGCAGCACGGTGCCGCTCAGGGCGGCCAGGCGGACCCGGCTCAGCGCGAAGGCCACGCCCATCGACTCCTGGCCGGCCGCGACCCGCACCGGGCGCGCCTCGGTGAGCGTGGAGACGCCCGGGTAGTACGTGGCGGCGTAGCCGTCGCGCGGCGGCGCGCCGTCGTCGCCCGGATTGACGATGAACCGGTTCGGCCGGGCCCCCACGAAGTAGTCGCCGGGCGGCAGGCCCCACACCCGGAAGGCGCCCGTGTCGTCGGCGGTGGGCGTGAGGAACATCGACGTGGTGCGCACCGTGAGGCCGCTCGCCCGCCGCTCGCGCCGCAGCACCTCCACCTCCACGCCGACGGCGGGCTCGCCGAACTCGTCGGTGATGCGGCCGGCGATCACGCCGCCGCGAAAGAGCGGGATCCGGACGCCGTCGATGCGCTGGCCGGCCGCGATCGGCTGCCATTCGGGGTCCTGCGGCTCGTCGTCGAAGACGTTGTTGTAGTCGAAGTACCCGGCGCGCGAGGCCGTCACCTGGACCTTGCCCGCCGGCACGCGCGTGAACTCGAAGCGGCCGTCGGCGTCGGCGGTCGTCGCCACGGCCCGCGCCCCCTCGCCGTCGGGATGCTGGATGAGGAGCGACACGGCCGCGCGCCGGACCGGGGCGCCCGTCGTGCCGTCCACGACGGCGCCGCGAATCACCGCCGTGCCAGCGCGCGCGGCAGGCGTGTCGCGCGCGGGCGCCTGCGCGGTCGCGAGGGCCGGCCCGCCCGATGCACTGAACGCGAGCGTGGCCGCGCTGCCGGCGAGCGTGCACGCCGCCACGATCCTCGCCGCCGGAATCCAGAGGTGTCCCATGGGCCGATCCGGGAGCCGCCCTCGCATCTTACCCGGTGCCCGGCCCGCGGGGCCTTGCCCGCGCCGGCCTCGGTCATGCGGCGGCGTGAAGGGCCGGTGCGCCAGGGCGTCAGCGGGCGGGCGTTCAGGTGGCGCGCAGGATTTCGCGGGCGGCGTTGGCGCCCGATCCGCCCGTGAGTCCCAGCCCGGGGTGCGTGCCGGCGCCGCACAGCCAGAGGCCGCCGATGGGCGTGCGGTACTGGCTCCACCCGAGCAGGGGCCGCATGGTGAAGAGCTGATCGAGCGCCAGCTCGCCGTGATGGATGTGCCCGCCCGTCATCCCCCACTCGCGCTCCAGGTCGGCCGGCGTCAGGACCTCCGCTTCCACGATGAGGCTCCTGATGCCGGGCACGAACCGGTCCAGCGTGCCGAGGACGGTCTCGAGGAACGGGCCGCGCGCCGCGTCCCACGGCCCGGCGGCGAGCGTCCGGGGCGCGTACTGCGCGTAGATCGACATCACGTGCGCGCCCGCCGGGGCGAGCGACGGATCGGCGACGGTGGGAATCAGGGCCTCGAGCCACGGCTCCGGCGAGTACTCGCCGTACTTCGCATGGTCGAAGGCGCGCTCCATGGCGTCCACGTCGGGCGTCATCCTGAGCCGCGTCGCCAGCTGCTCGCGATCGGCCCCGGGCACGACGGGCATCGCCGACAGCGCCAGGTTGACCTTCGCGAGCGTGCCGGCGGCGCGGTAGTGCCGGGCGCGCCAGCGGAACTCGGACGGGAACGCCATCGGATCGCACAGGGCGAAGGTGGACACGGGATCGATCGCCGACACCACCGCGGCCGCGTCGATCCGCCGGCCGTCGGCCAGCGTCACCGCCCGTGCCGTGCCGCGGTCGCTCACGATCTCGGCCACGGGGACGCCGACCTCGACGGCGACGCCCGCGCGTTCCGCCAGCTGCCGGAGCGCCGCCGACAGCGCCCCCGGACCGCCGCGGGGCCACACGAGGCGCCGGTCGCCGGCCGCATCGTTGGCGGCGTGGAGCAGGAAGAGCAGGCCGCTCCCGCCCGACCACGGGCCGAGCATGCTGCCGAGCACTCCGTGCGCCGCCAAGGCCGCGGCCACGTGCGGCGTCTCCACGTGCTCGGCGACCAGGTCCGCGACCGGCATCGGCCCCCAGCGGAGGAGGCGGTACGCGTCGGCGGGTCCAAGCGCCCGGAACTGCCGGGCCGTCTGCAGGAGGCGCCACAGCTCGCGCGGGGCCGGCTCGTCGATGGACGGGGGCGTGAAGGGAAAGACCGAGGCGACGACGCGCCCGAGCTTCGTCCGCGTCTGCACGAAGGCCGGCCAGCGATCCGCGTCGGCGGGGCTCGAGGTCCGCAGCGCATCGGCGGCGCGCGTGACGTCGTGCCACAGCGTGGTGGCGCGGCCGCGGCCGTCGAGGGCCGTGAGCCAGGCCTCGCGCGGCACGAACTCCAGGCCGGCGGCGGCCAGGTCCAGCGCCTGGGCCAGCGCGCCGTCCAGCGGACCCACGTCGTGGGCGGCCGCCGGCACGCGGAAGCCCGGGGCGAGCGTCCGCGTCACCGCGGCGCCGCCGACCTCGCCGCGCCGCTCCACGAGCACCACCCGCCGGCCGCCGCGCGCGAGCAGCGTCGCGCAGACCAGGCCGTTGACGCCGCCGCCGATGACGACGGTGGCGCTCATCGGGACACGTCCTTCAGCACCCGGGCCGCCCCGTTCCGGCCGGGAGCGCCCATGATCCCGCCGCCGGGATGCGTGGCCGATCCGCACATGTAGAGCCGCTGGATCGGCGTGGCGTACTGGGCCCAGCCGGGCACGGGCCTCAGGAAGAAGAGCTGTTCGAGCGACAGCTCGCCCTGGAAGATGTTGCCCTCGCTCAACCCGAACGTGCGCTCGATGTCGAGCGGCGTCAGCACCTGGCGGTGGCGGATCACGTTCCGGATGTTCGGTGCGTGCTGGGCGATGGCGTCCACCACCGCGTCGCCGAACGCCTCGCGCCGCTGGTCGTCCCAGACGTCGCCGGCCTTGAGGTGGTACGGCGCGTACTGCACGAAGCACGACATCACGTGCTTGCCCGGCGGCGCGAGCGACGAGTCGCTCAGCGTCGGGATGACGATGTCGATGTAGGGACGGCTCGAGAACTCCCCGTGCTTCGCCTGGTCGTAGGCGCGCTCCATGTACTCCACCGACGGGGAGATCGAGATGGCGCCCCGCAGGTGCTCGCCGTGGCCCGGCCGACAGGTGAAGTCGGGCAGCGCGTCGAGCGCGAAGTTCACCTTGCCCGACGATCCGCGGTACTTGTAGCGCCGCACGCCTTCCACGAAGTCGTCCGGCAGCTCGCGCGCGTCCATGAAGCGCTCGAAGGTCAGGCGCGGATCGACGCTGCTCACGACCACGTCGGCCTGGATCTCGTCGCCGTTCTCGAGCGCCACGCCCACGGCCCGGCCGCCGCGCGTGAGGATCCGGGCGACGGGCGCCTCGGTCCGGATCTCGGCGCCGAGCCGCCGCGCGGCCCCGGCAATGGCGTTCGACACGGCGCCGGTGCCGCCGCGCGACAGCCCCCACGACCGGAAGGCCCCGTCGATCTCGCCCATGTAGTGGTGCAGGAGCACGTAGGCGGTGCCGGGCGAGCGGACGCCCAGGAACGTCCCGATGATGCCCGAGGCGCTCATGGTCGCCTTGAGCGCGTCGGTCTCGAACCACTGATCCAGGAAGTCCACGGCGCTCATCGTGAGCAGCTGCACCTGGTTCACGCGGTCGTGGTAGCGCATGTCGCGGAACCGGCGGCCGACCGAGAGCAGCTGGAGCAGGCCGCGCGGGTCGAGCGACAGGGGATCCGGCGGCGTCATGCCCAGGATGGGCTTGGCGAACCGGCCCATCTCCACCATGGCCATCCCGTAGTCGTCGTACGCGTCGGCGTCCTTGCGGCTGTGGCGGGCGATCTCCCGGCGCGTCTGGGAGTGGTCGTTCACGCGCCACAGGTAGTCGCCGTTCGCCATCGGCGTGAACGTGCCGTCGAGCGGCAGCAGCTCCAGCCCGTGCGCCGGCAGGTCCAGCTCCCGGATGATCTCGGGCCGCAGCAGCGACACGACGTAGCTGCAGACCGAGAACTTGAACCCGGGGAAGACCTCCTCGGTCACGGCCGCCCCGCCCAGCACGTGACGCCGCTCGAGGACGAGCGTCTTCTTCCCGGCCCGCGCGAGATACGCCGCGCAGGTCAGGCCGTTGTGCCCGCCGCCGATGACGATGGCGTCGTACCGCATGTCGGGGGGAAGTATAGGACGCGGGACATCTGCAGGGACCAGGGACCGGGGACCAGGGACCAGGAAAGCGCTCGTCCAAGGCCCAATGACCTAGTCCCTAGTCCCCGGTCCCCCGGTCCCTGGTCCCCGGTCCCTGTGGGCATCCATCGTCCCTACAGGGCTCTATCTCCCTATAATCCCTCCCGTGCCCATCGGATCGCCGTTCCACGTGCGCACGCTGCCGCTGGCGGGCAGCCTGAGCTTCCGCGACTGGGCGGGGGTGTACGCGGTGAGCGCGTTCGAGGCGCACCACGAACACGAGTACAACGCCATCCGGAACGGCTGCGGCCTCATCGACATCTCGCCGCTCTTCAAGTACCACCTGCACGGTCCGGACGCGCTGGCGCTCGTGGACCGCGTGATCACGCGCGACGCGTCGAAGCTGGCCGTGGGCCAGGTGTACTACACGCCCTGGTGCGACGACGACGGGAAGGTCATCGACGACGGCACGGTGGCGCGGCTGGCCGCCGACCGCGTCCGGTGGACGGCGGCGGATCCGAATCTGCGCTGGCTGCTCGAGCACGCCGCCGGGCTGAACGTCGCGGTGGACGACGTCACCGACGAGGTCGCGGCCCTGGCGCTGCAGGGGCCCACCTCGGCGCGGCTCCTGTCGGCGGTGAGCGATCTGGACGTCCCGCGGCTGAAGTACTTCCGCGCGGCCTCGGGACACATCGCGGGCGTGCCGGTGGAGGTGACGCGCACCGGCTACACCGGCGATCTGGGCTTCGAGCTGTGGATGCCCGCCGGCCAGGCCGTCGCCGTGTGGGACGCCCTCGTGGCGGCCGGATCCGCCCACGTGCTGCGGCCCGCCGGCATGCTCGCCCTGGACGTGGCGCGCGTGGAGGCCGGGCTCCTCCTGACCGACGTCGACTTCCACAGCGTGCGCAAGGCCAGCATCGACCAGCAGATGTACACGCCGTACGAGCTGGGGCTCGGCCGGCTGGTGCAGCTCGGCAAAGCGTCCCCGTTCGTGGGGCAGGCGGCGCTGGCGCGCGAACACGCGGCCGGCCCCCGCCGCCAGATCGTGGGCCTCGAGGTGCGCTGGACCGACGTCGAGCGGATCTACCAGTCCGTGGGGCTTCCGCCCGCGGTGCCCGCCGCGGCGTCGCGCGTGGCCGTGCCCGTCTACAAGGACAAGCGGCAGGTGGGGAAGGCGACGTCCACGGCCTGGTCGCCGATCCTCAAGAAGCTCATCGCGCTGGCGACCATCGACCGTCCCCACTTCGCCCCCGGCACCGAACTGCAGATCGAGATCACCGTGGAGGCCACCCGGTACACGGCGGGCGCCACCGTCGTGCCCACGCCGTTCCTGAAGCTCGACCGCCGCACGGCCTGACCGCGCCCGGCCGGCGATCTTTCGGACCGGCTGCAGTACACTGCCCCAGCCATGAAGCTCGCCCTCGTCCAGCAGCACGCCACGCGCGACAAGGCCGACAACGTGCGCCGGGGTCTCGCGGCCGTGGATCTCGCGGCGGAGGCGGGCGCCGGGCTCGTGTGCTTCGCGGAGCTCGCGTTCGATTGGTTCCATCCGCAGCGGCCGGCCGACTCGACCTTCCGGAGCCACACCGAGACGCTGGAAGGACCGACCGTCACCGCGTTCCAGGCGAAGGCCGCCGAGCACGGCGTGGTCATCGTGCTGAACATCTTCGAGCGCGACGGCATCGACACCTACGACTGCTCGCCCGTGATCGACGCCAACGGGGTCACGCTCGGCATGACCCGCATGGCGCACATCACCGACTACCCCGGCTTCCACGAGCAGGGCTACTACACGCCGGGCGACACCGGCGCGCCCGTGTACGACACGCGCGTCGGCCGGATCGGCGTCGCCATCTGCTACGACCGGCACTTCCCGGAGTACATGCGCGCGCTGGCGCTGAACGGCGCCGACCTGGTGGTGGTCCCGCAGGCGGGGACGGTGGGCGAGTTCCCCGACGGCCTGTACGAGGCCGAGATGCGCGTCGCGGCGCTCCAGAACGGCTACTACGTGGCGCTCTGCAACCGCGTGGGCCGCGAGGACGTCCTCGAGTTCTCGGGCGAGTCCTTCGTGTGCGGCCCCTTCGGCGAGCTCATCGCGCGGGCGCCCCAGGGCGAGGACTACGTGCTCCTCGCCGACATCGACCTGTCGGCCAACGACGCCTCGCCCGCGAGAAGGCTGTACCTGCGCCATCGACGCCCGGAGCTGTACGGCGACTGGGTGGGCCGCGCGTGAACGCGCCGGCGGCGGTCCCGGCGCTCCGGCGCGCGCTCGGGAAGTGGGACCTGACGGCCATCGGCGTCAATCAGGTGATCGGCTCGGCGATCTTCCTGATCCAGGCCGACGTGGCGCGCATCGTCGGCAGCTGGGGCACCGTGATGTTCCTCGGCATCGGCCTGTCCTCCCTCTTCGTGGCCCTGTGCTTCGCCGAGGTGGGCAGCCGGTTCGACAGCACGGGCGGTCCCATCGGCCCGGCGCGCGTGGCCTTCGGGCGGTTCGTGGGCTTCGAGGTGGGCTGGATGCTGTGGTTCAGCCGCGTGTCGAGCGGCGCCTCGGTGATCAACGGCATGGCGCTCGCGCTCGGCTACTACTGGCCGGTGCTCTCCACGGGCGCGCCGCGGACGCTCGTGGTCCTCTCGGTGCTCGGCGGGCTCACGTGGATCAACATCCGCGGCATCCGGCAGACCTCGTGGGTCGTGAACGCCTTCACCGTCGGCAAGCTCCTGCCGCTGGTGGTCTTCGCGCTGGCCGGCGTGTTCTTCACGGACCCCGGCCGGATGCTGCCGTCCGAGCCCGTGTCGTTGGGGAACCTCGGCGCGGCGGCCCTGCTGCTGATTTTCGCCTACGGCGGCTACGAGGTGACGGGCGTCCCGGCGGGTGAGGCGTCGAACCCCCGGAAGGACGTGCCCTTCGCCTTCATCGCCACGATTCTCATCGCGTCGGGCGTGATGACGCTGACCGCCGCGGTGGCCGCGGGCCTGCTGCCGGACCTGGCCGCCACGCGGACGCCCATCGCGGATGCGTCGGCGCTGGTGATGGGCGTCTTCGGGGGCCTGCTGGTGAGCGTGGGGTCGGTGGTCTCCATGACCGGCAACAACATGGGCCAGCTCCTCTCGGGGTCGCGCACCGTGTTCGCGCTGGCCGAGAACGGCGACCTGCCGGCCGTCTTCGCGAAGGTCCACCCCGAGTACCGGACGCCGCACGTGGCGATCCTGTTCACGTCGGTGGTCCTCGTGCTGCTCGCGCTGACCGGGTCGTTCGTGTTCATGGCGGCCGTCAGCGCCGTGGCGCGCCTGGTGGTGTACCTCTCGGCCTGCGGCGCCACGCTCCGGCTGCGCTCGCCCGGCATGGCCGGCCGCGTCGCCCCGGCCCAGTTCACGGCGCCCCTCGGCCCCGTGATTCCGATCCTCGCTATCGGCATCACGCTG
This sequence comes from Vicinamibacterales bacterium, assembly GCA_050187355.1. Lineage (GTDB taxonomy): Bacteria > Acidobacteriota > Vicinamibacteria > Vicinamibacterales > UBA2999 > CADEFD01. The sequence goes on along the minus strand of JBFWXO010000018.1, from coordinate 79,195 downwards.
AGCATCCTGGCCGGCGCCACCGTGAACCAGCTGCTGTCGGGTCTGGCCGCCCTGGCGGCGGGCGGCGCGTTGTTCGCGGTCGCGACGCGCGGCGCGCAGGCCCGCCCGCCCGCGTAGTCCGCCTCGGCCGTTCCGGCCGGCGTCCCCTCCCCCCGCTCCCCTCCCGGCAGCGCCCGTCCGTCCGGGACCGGCGTCGGAAACCGAAGGCCGCGGTGTCGTCCATCTGGATGAACCCCAGTACCCACCCGAGGACGGCCATGCGCTACAGGAAGAACATCAACTGTCTGACGACGGACGAGCTCCACGACCTGCGAGAAGCCCTGGCGGCCATGTACGCGCTGCCGGCGGCCGATCCCTTCAGCTTCGCCACCCTGGCCAGCTTCCACGGCGGCCCGCCGACGGCGTTCTGCTCGCACGGCGCCCCGGGCTTCTTCACCTGGCATCGTGCGTACCTGCTGGCCTTCGAGGACGCATTGCGCCGCGCGGGATGCCACGTGACGCTGCCGTACTGGGACTGGTCGTCGGGGCCGTCCACCGGCGTGCCGGCCGCGTGCCGCCAGAGCACGTACGTCAACCGCCTCGGCGCGACGGTCGCCAACCCGCTGTACGGGGGACCGCGGCCGGGGGGCGGCCAGACCGCACGGCGTCCGGACATCGACACCACGAGCTTCGACGACCTCGCCACCACGGCGCAGACGGCGCTCGGCGCGGCGACGTTCACGTCGTTCCAGAGCCAGGTGAACGGCGTGCACGGCGGCGTCCACGTCAGGACCGGCGGCGACATGGGCAGCGTGCCGAGCGCGGCCTACGACCCGATCTTCTTCCTGCACCACGCCAACGTCGACCGCCTGTGGGCGTCGTGGCAGGCGTCGCATCCCGGCCCGCTGCCGGCCGCGGAGGCGGCGTTCCAGCTCCAGCCGTTCCCCCGTCCCCACAGCGTGTCGTGGCAGACGGGCGCCGACGTGGTGTCGGTGGACGCGCTCGGGTACCGGTACCGGCGCTTCTGCTTCATCCTCCCGCCCTTCCGCGTGTGGGAGGTGGTGCGCTTCGAGTGGCCGCTGCCGCTCCGGCGCCAGGTCGACGCGGTGCGCGTGGTGCTGAGGAGCCATCACATGCAGCCGGCGCCCGTGGAGATTCGCGTGTTCGTCAACCAGCCCGAGGCGAACGCCTCGACGAAGACCAGCGGCAACCCGGGGTTCGCCGGCACCACGGCGTTCTTCGGCCACGGGGAGCCGGACCCGCACGGCCAGAAGCCTGGCGCGGCCGGCGGCCACGACGCCCACGGCGCCGCGCGACCCGCGCCGCAGCCGGGCGTGAAGGAGCGCTTCGACCTGGAGCTCGACATCACGCGCGCGCTTGTCGGCCTGCCCGACGAGGCGAAGGAGGTCTCGCTGAAGCTCGTCGCCATCGACGGCGCCGGCAACCAGGTGCCGGCCGACCGGATGATCCTCGAGGAGATCGCGCTCGAGGTGGAATGAGCGCGACGGCGCTCCCCGGATGAACGGCTGGAGGGCGGGTGCCGCCGCGCGGCGCCCGCGTCAGGGCGAGCCGGCGCCGGCTACTTCGACCCGGTCACCACGGTGGTGAGCGCCTCGAGCAGCGCTTCGTCCCGGTTGTCTCCGCGTCCGCGTGGCGAGCTGCCCCAGGTCTCGTTCAGCGAGGTCATCCGGTCCACGACGCAGCGCACGTCGCACAGGCCGCCCCCGTTGAGCGCGCGGGCGGCCGTCGCCTGGGCCGCGAGCTCCTCCAGCCACCGGTCGAAGAGCGCCTCCGGCTCTCCGGTGGCGGGACCGCCGATGTTCCAGGCGAGCAGCTGGTCCATCGCCTCGAGCACGCGGCCGTCCACGCGCGCCTGGCGCCGGCTGATGGTGAAGGCGAACAGCGTGGAGGGCTGGCCCGTCAGCGGCGAGGGCGGCGCGCCGCCCGGCGACACGGTGAGGCCGGGTTCCGCGTGCGCCTTGACGTCCTTCAGGAGCGGCACGAGCGCCCGCGCGGCCTCGCGGCGCTCGGCCACCGTCGCGCCGATCACGATCTCGCGCGCCTGGGACTGCGACGCGGGCTGGGTCTGTGCGGTCAGCGGCGTCACGACGCCGAGGGCCGCCACGGCGCTCAGGGTCAAGACGAAACTCAGCGGGGTCTTCATGGGGACCTCTGACGATCCCACTACATCACCCCGGGCCGCGCGCCGCAAGGCCCCGGCGTCAGTCGGCGGCGCGGGCCCGGCCCGGCCGCGCCCGGCCGTCCGCCATCAGCGGGTCGCGCGCGCGGTGGGCGTGCAGGGCCACGATCGGCTCGTTCAGGAATGCGACGAGCGGCGCCATCGCCGTGAAGGTCGCCAGGAGCTGCGTGTAGAAGTCGGGCCGCGCGGCGAAGGCCGCGGGCTCCTCGCGGACCGCCAGGAACTGCTTGCGGCGCAGGAGGTCGGCCGCCGGGTGCGCCGCGTCGAATCCGCGCGGCATCCGGACCGCCTGCTCGCCCTGGAGCGGACCGAGCAGCCTCGTGAAGTCCTTCGCGGCGGTGAGGCGCGCGACCGTGCGATGCCGCTCCGCGATGTGGCTGCGTACGGCGTGGAGGGTCGGGCCGTCCGGCGCGTACAGGCCGCCGCCGATCCAGACGCCACTTCGAAGTACAGGCTCGCGCCTTCCATCCGGCCGAGCGCCCGGTGGGGGAAGACGGCGGCGACGTTGGTCTTGAGCGGCGCCTTGTTGGCGCTGAAGCGGGTGTCGCGCCACGGCCGGAACATCGAGATCTTCGGGTTCGCGACGAACTCCGGGGCGGCCCGCCTGAAGTCCACCGCCAGGCGCTCGATGAGGGCCACCATAGGCGCGTGCACGTGCCGGTCGTATTCGGCGCGCCGCTCGTGGAACCACTCCCGCCGGTTGTTGCGCTTCAGGGCGCGGAGGAAGGTGAGCGTGCGCGGTGTGAAACCAGCGGCCGAATCGGGCATGCGTGCATGCTATCAGCCGCGGCCGCGGGATCCGGGGGCGCCGCGCCTAACGTGGGCGGCGTCCCGCGCCGAAACCCTCAAGGTCCCCCTTCGACACGGACACCTTATGTACATCCGCCGTTTCGTCCTGGCGCCGGTCCTGATCCTGGCCCTGGCCGCGGCCGCCTGCACCACCGAGGCCCCCCGGCAACCGACCCTCCTGCAGCAGGAGCGGCCGGTGCTGGTCGCGCCGCCGGCGCAGCCCGGCATCGACGGCCCGATCGGAGTCAGCACGATCGACACCCCGGCGCCGGGCTGGCAGGGCGGCGCCGCCGCCGATGTCCGGACCACGGCGGACATCATGGCCGAGGCCGCGCGCACCCCGCGTGTCGTGGCCGACTGGCGGGAGCGGCCGCACGCCCGGAAGATCCGGCCGGACCGCCAGAACCTGCCCCAGAACCCCCTGTCGCCCGAGTTGCCCGGCGGGCAGGGACCCCCGGTGGCCGCGCGCGCCGTCGCGCCGGCGGTCGCGCAGACGGCGGCCTCGCCCAACGCGGACGTGGCCACGCTGGCCGACACCAACGCCCTGCCGCCCGACACGATGGGCGACGTCGGCCCCACGCAGTACCTCGTGGGGCTGAACGGCCGGATCCGCACGATCAGCAAGGCCACGGGCGTGAAGGACAACGTCCTCGACGTCGACACCGACATCTTCTTCTCGAGCGTGGCCGGCGGCGCGTTCACCTCCGATCCCCGCGTGCGCTACGACCGCCGGACCGGCCGCTGGTTCGTGATCATGATCACGGTGGCCGTCCCCAACCGCTTCGTCGTGGCCGTGAGCAGCACGGGCACGATCAGCGGCGGCACGTCGTGGAGCTACCACTTCTGGGTGAACACGCGCACCGAGGGCGGCGTGGGCGGGGCCGCGAGCTGCCTGGCCGACTATCCCACGCTCGGCGTCGACGAGGACGCGCTCTACATCGGCGTCAACCAGTTCTGCGGGCCGAACGTGAACACGCTCTCGTTCGACTCCACGTCGGCCTACGTCGTCAACAAGCCGGCGCTGGTCGGCAACTCGCTCTCGGTGTCGCAGTTCGACGCCGTGCTGCCGTCGGGGGGCTCGTCGGGCATCTACACCCCGCAGGGCGTGGACAACTTCGACAGCGGCACCAACCAGGGCTACTTCATCGGCGTGGACAACCTGTCGGCCGGGACGCTCGTGGTGAAGCGGGTCGCGAGCCCCACCGCGTCGCCGAGCCTGTCCGCCGACGTCGTTCTCCCCGTCGCGACCACGAGCTTCCCGCTCAACGTGCCGCACCAGGGCAGCGCCGTGCCGCTCGACGGGCTCGACGACCGGCTGCTGCAGGCCGTCATCCGGAACGGCCGGCTGTGGACGACCCACCAGGTGCGGGTCAGCACGGCAGGCGTCGCCAGCGGCGCCGGGACGCGCAACGGCATTCGCTGGTACGAGCTGCAGAACCTCACCGGTTCCGCGTCGGTGGCGCAGTCGGGCACGGTGTTCGATTCCGCCGCCACCAACCCCGTGCACTACTGGATGGGCGCGATCATGCCCAACGGCCAGCAGCACGTCGCGCTCGGCATGTCCCGGGCCGGCGCGGCCACGCGCGTCAACACCGCCTTCACGGGCCGGCTGCGGACCGATGCCGCCGGGGCCATGGACGCCCCCGCGACATACAGCGGCAACGCGTCGTTCTCCTACAACGTGCAGCCGTCGGCGAGCGCGCAGCGCTGGGGCGACTACTCCTACACCAGCGTCGATCCGAACGACGACATGACGTTCTGGACGCTCCAGCAATACGTCCAGGCCAACAATTCGTACGCCGTCCGCCTCGTGCGGCTCCTCGCGCCGGCGCCGGCCGTCATCACCGCGGTGGCGCCGAGCACCGTGCCCACGGGGCTCTCGAGCGTCCAGGTGACGGTGACGGGCGCCGCGACCGGCGGCCGCGGCTTCTTCGATCCGGGCCCGGGATTCGCCCAGCGCCCGACCGCCTCGGTGAGCGGCACGGGCGTGTCGGTGACCGGCGTCGTCGTCAACGGCCCCACGTCGATGACCCTCACGCTCAACACGACCGGGGCCGCGGCCGGTGCGCGTACGCTCACCATCACGAATCCCGACGGGCAGACCTCGACGCTGGCGTCGGCCATCACCGTGGGCGGCGTGAACCAGGCGCCCGTCTTCACGGGGGCGCCCGGGGCGACGACGATCTTCGAGTCCGGCGCGGGCGGCACCACCGGACCGCTCGCCTTCACGGTCACGGATCCCGAGGGATCGCCCGTGAGCGTCACCGCCACCTCCTCGAACCTCACCGTGATCCCGGCGTCCCGCGTGACGGTGGCCGGCGCGACGCCGAGCTTCAGCGTCACGGTGGCGAGCCGGGGCGTGTTCGGCTCGTCCACCATCACGCTCGCCGCCACCGACGGCAACCTCACCACGACCGCGCCCTTCGTGGTCACCGTGAGCCCGTCGTCCCTGCCGGGCGCGCCCCAGAACCTCGCCGCCGTCGTCACGCGCAGCCGCGTGGACTTCACGTGGCAAGCGCCGGCCTCGGCGACCACCGAGCCGGTCATCGCCTATCGGCTCGAGGCCGGCTTCGCGCCGGGGCAGACGGTGGCCGTCGTGCCGCTGGGCACGGCCCCCACCTACACGGTGTTCAACGCCCCGAGCGGGGTCTTCTACGCGAGAGTCCGCGCGCAGACGCCCGCGGGTCTCGGTCCGGCGTCCAACGAGGTGTCGTTCGCGACCGGTCAGGCGGCGCCGCCGCTCGCGCCACTCGCCCTCCTGGCCACGGTGCAGGGCACCGGGCTGGCGCTGCAGTGGACGGAGAACCCGATCGGTCCCGTGATCGCCGGCTACCAGCTGCACGCGGGGACCGGGCCGGGCCTGTCGAACATCGGCGTGGCGCCGCTGCCGGCCACGCAGCGGACCTTCGCGGCGAACGCGCCGCCGGGGACGTACTACGTGCGGATCGTGGCCGTGAACGCGGCGGGCGCCGGACCGCCGTCGAACGAAGCGGTGCTCGTGGCGCAGCCCGGCACCTGCACCATCCCGTCCGTGCCGCTGGGCCTGGTGGCCTCGGTCACGTCCGGGCGCCTCAACGTGGCGTGGAACGCGCCGTCGTCCGGGGCCATCCCCACGGGCTACACGATCCAGGCGGGCACGACGAGCGGCGCGTCGAACTGGGGCACCTTCGGGCTGCCGCCGAGCCCGACCGCCGTCTCCGGCATCGTGCCGTCCGGCCCGTACTTCATCCGGCTCTTCGCGGCCAATGCCTGCGGCACATCGGGAGCGTCGAGCCAGGTGTCGGTCACGGTGCCTTGATCACAGAGGGCGGACGCACTTCGCCCAGGGACTAGGGACCAGGGACTAGGGACCAGGGACCGGGGATCACGGCGCCCGGTCCGGGCCGCTGCGCGCGACGTCTACCGGATCGGGCAGCTCGAGTCGAGGAACTGCACCGAGGTCACGTCCATCACGGGCACGCCGGCCGGCGTGGCCATGTTGACGCGCGAGGGGTCGTTGCGGCCCGGCTGGCCGATGACCACGCGCGCGCCGCCGATCCGGGTGCCCAGCATCGCCTTCTCGAGGTCGGCCTTGCGGACGATGCCCTCGACGAGCACCCAGTGGCCGTCGTTCGCCTTGACGTCGGCCATCACGGCCTTTGGCGCGGCGACGCGGAAGCTGCGGCCGGCCACGCTCGGGCCGAGCGCGATGCCTTCGTCCTCGGCCGTCCGGTCCGAGCCGGTGAAGACGCGGCCCTTGAAGCATCCGCGCGCGCGGATCTCCACCGAGTCGCTGGGGACCTTCTTGCGCGGCGTCTCCTGGGCGGAGGCGGTCAGGGCGGCCAGCACGGCCAGGGACAGCGCCACTACCGTGGTTCTCATCGGATTGCTCCTGCGCGGGGCGGCATCGGATCCATCGTCTCACGCCGGCCGCGCTCGCGGGCGGCGGCTTGGCCGTGGCGGGCGGCCTCAGTGGGTCATCGCGTACACCAGGACGTTGATGCCGAAGGCGTAGCCGTCGATCGAAAAGGTCTGGAAGTAGTCGGGATCGTCGCCTTCGCGCTCGAAGGCGTCCCCGTAGTCCGTGTTGTGCGTGGCCAGCACGAGCAGCCGCCCCGCCTTGTCGAGGAACCCTCGCGCGTGCGGCACGGCGCTCTCGGGGCCCCACTCGGAGGTGCCGCCGCCGGTGCCGGCCCAGAAGTTGATCGACGGGATCTGGATCACCTCCTGCACCGGGAACTGGGCGTTGAAGAGGGGGTGGTCGCGGTCCAGGTCGCGCAGCGGGTACTCCTCCGCGGGCAGCACACGCCGCATCTCGTGTTCGAAATTCTCCCAGGCGATTTCGCCCCAGAAGTCGTCCGCCCAGAGGAAGCCGCCCTTCAGCAGGTACTCCCGGAGCCGCGCCGCCTCGGTGTCGTCGAGGGCGAGGCCGCCCGGCTCGGTCATCATGATGAAGGGACAGCGGAACAGCGTGGGATCCGTGAGCTGCAGCACGAAGTGGCGGGGTTCGTGGTCCCCGTCGAAGGTGACCCAGGTCTTGGTGAGCTCGGACAGCCGGATCGACAGGTTGACGTCGGCGCGCGGGTAGTCGACCACCCACGAGCCACCGCGCCTGAAGCGCCCGGTCTGGAACGCAATCCGGCAGAAGTGGAAGGCGCCGTCGAAGCTGTCCTCGGTGGGGATGGGGAACCGGTTCGACACGCCCATCCGCCGCTGCCGTGCCAGGGTGTCGGTGGCGCCGAGGGCGAGCGCCGCGAGGGCCACGCCGGCCGCCACGCGGATCCACGGCCGGCGGGGAAGCGCAGCAGCCACGTCCGCCACTCTACGACCGATCGTGCCCGGGCGTATACTGGCCGTCCGTCGCTCGACACATGGCGCTGGCCGACTCCACCGTCACCGCTCTCTCCGCCGACCTGCGCGCGCTCCTCGGCGATCGCGTCTCCGTGGCCGCGGCCGTCCGCGAGCACCACAGCCACGGCGAGTCGTGGCACGCGCCGGGCCTGCCCGACGCCGTGGTCTTTCCCGAGACCACCGACGAAGTCCGCGCGGTCGTGCTGGCCTGCGCCCGCCACGGCGCGCCGATCGTCCCGTTCGGCATCGGGAGTTCGCTCGAAGCCCACGTGAACGCCGTCGGCGGCGGCGTCTCGATCGACCTCACGCGCATGGCCAGGGTGCTCCGCCTGAGCCCCGAGGACATGGACGTGACGGTCGAGGCGGGCCTGACGCACCGCAAGCTCAACGAGCACCTGAAGAACACCGGGCTGATGTTCATGGTCGACCCGGGCGCGGACGCGACCATCGGCGGCATGACCGCCACCCGCGCGTCGGGCACGGCCGCCGTGCGCTACGGCACGATGCGGGAGACCGTCCTCGGGCTGACGGTCGTGCTCCCCGACGGCCGCGTCGTCCGCACCGGCGGGCGCGCGCGCAAGTCGTCCTCCGGGTACGACCTGACGCGTCTCTTCGTGGGGTCGGAGGGGACCCTGGGCGTCATCACCGAGGTGACGCTGCGCCTGTACGGCCGGCCCGAGGCGATCTCGACCGCCGTGTGCGGCTTCCAGTCGATGGAGGGCGCGGCCACCACCGTGATCCAGACGATCCAGCTCGGGGTGCCGGTGGCCCGGATCGAGATCATCGACGAGGCCCAGCTCGCCATCGTCAACCGCCACTCCCGGACGGCCTTCCCCGAGGTCCCGACGCTGTTCTTCGAGTTCCACGGGCCGAGTCAGGCCGTTGTGGAGGAGCACGCCCGCCTCGTGAAGGAGGTCTCCGACGAGCACGGCGGGTCCTCGTTCCGATGGACGACGTCGCCGGAGGAACGCGCCCGCCTCTGGGAAGCGCGTCACAACGTGCTCTACGCGACAATTGCCTCGCGCCCCGGGTGCAAGGCGTGGACGAGCGACGTCTGCGTGCCCATCTCCCACCTGGCCGAGTGCATCCTGGAGACGCAGGCCGACCTGAAGGCCTCCAACCTGGTGGCGCCGCTCGTGGGCCATGCCGGCGACGGCAACTTCCACCTGATCTTCATGCTGAATCCCGACGACCCGGCCGAGCTGGAGCGCGTCGCCGCCGCGAACCACCGCCTGGTGGAACGCGCGCTCCGCCTCGGCGGCACCTGCTCGGGGGAGCACGGCGTCGGCATGGGCAAGCTGAAGTACCTGGAGCAGGAGCACGGCGCCGACGCGCTGGAGCTGATGCGCGTGCTGAAGCGGGCGGTCGATCCGAAGAACCTGATGAACCCCGGCAAGCTCGTCCCGGGCTTGTAGGCACCCGCGTCAGTCGCTCGGGTCGGTGGCGCAGATCCCGGCCCCGCTCGCGCCACAGTCGCCCCGACTCGTTACGCCAGAGCCGGCTCTGACGACATGACCTCCGGGAATCCGTACGAAACGGAAATCTTCTTGACGCCCCCATGCCCCGTGGCTAAGGTGGGGCCGTTCAAGCCCGACCGTCCTGTCTGAATGCGTGGTTCCCCCACGCGCTTTCATACGAGGTGTCGCGGTGACTTCGACGATCCGGTGGACGCTGGTCCGCGCAGCGCTGGCGTTGGTATCGGCACTTGGGTTCGCCGAGGCCGGACGGGCTCAAGCGCTTGACCTGCAGTCAGGGGTGGCACCCGCGCCGTCCAGGAGCGCCAGCGCCCAAGCGGCGGGTCGCGCTCTGCCGGATGCCCCAGATCGCGCGGCGGGCGATGCCGCGCTCTCCAGGAGCCTGCTGAGAGCCCGGCTCGGCCAGTCGTTCGTGGCTGCCGACTTCGACCGCGACGGCTTTGCGGACATCGCCGTCGTCGACTTCCTGTCTGACGTCCTGACGGTCAGGTACGGGACGCCGACCGGCGACTTCGATCGGACGATGACCGTACCGACGGGCCGCGGTCCGACCACGCTCGTCGCGGCTGACTTCAACAACGACGGCGTCATCGACCTCGCGGTGGGCGCGCTCCTGTCGGGCGAAGTGCGGCTCCTGCTCGGGCAGGGGGATGGCCGATTCGCGGCCGGTCAGGCATGGCAGATGGGGCGGGGCGTCAGCTCGCTCGTGGCCCACGACGTGGACGGTGACGGCGTGATCGATCTCGCGAGCGCGAACGCGCTGTCGGGTGTGATCGCCGTCTTGACGAACGTGGCCCAGGCCTCGTCGACCTGGGTCCCTGCCACTCGAGTCCGGGCGCCGACGTTGCTCGAGTCCATGGATCTGAATGGAGACGGCCTGCCAGAACTGGTGGCCGTCGACGCCGATGGACGCCGGGCGTGGGCCCTGGCCCGAGACGCGACGGCCACGCGCTGGAGTGCGTCTCCGATCGCGTCCGCGTCTATCGGCCCGGTGGTCGATGCGTCGCTGGCGCGACCGTCCGCGGCGGGGAACATCCGCCTGACCAGCGTCATCGGCGATGGTCAGGCCCAGCGTGGCGGCTCGAGTGCACGCGAGCCCCTCGTCGTGGAGGCCCGGGATAGCCAGGGCGTCGTAAGCGTGGGCCGGACCGTTGCATTGTCCCGGCTGGTCGGCGAGGCCGAGGTCGTCGGCGCCGGTTTGGCCGCCCCCGCGGAATCGGAGCCATCGTCCACTGACCAGACTGGGCGGGCGCAGTGGAGCCTGCTCCTTCCCTCGCTGCCCGACGCCACGGTCCTGGTGGCCACGCTGGCACCCGATCAGCTCAGTTCGTTCCGCGTGGCCGCGCACTTCCGCAATGACGAGATCGCGCGCCTCATCGACGCCAGCGTGGCGGGAGCCCCGGGCGCAGCCGGGGCGCTCGGCGCGTATCGCGCGCTGCTGCTCGACGCGGTCCGCCACCTCGAGCAGGGCGATTCGCGTGTGGCCATCAACGATCTGATCGCGGCCGTGGACCGGCTGGAGGATCCGTCCTCGCCCGAAGGCGTCAACCCGTCCGCCGCGAACCTCTCGCGACGGTTCCTGCGCCAGATCCTGCTGATGGGGCCGTCACCGCAAGCAGCCGACGACGAGCCCATCACCTGCGACGTGCCCCTCACGCGGACGATCGCGGTTGTCGACGAGGTCGATCGATTCACCTTCGATGGCATGGCGGGGGAACGCGTGCACATCACGATGGCCACCGAGTCGGCCACGTCGGGGTCGTTTGGCGTGTGGTGGCGGCTCCTGGCCTCGGACGGCAGCGGTGTGGCGGGCTGCAACACGTTCTCGGCGAGCAACCGGGACTGCACGCTGCCCGCCAGCGAAGCCTACGCGATCGAGGTGGTCGACAACGGATTCAACGGCACGGGGACTTACAGCGTGCTGCTCCAGCGGCTGACGGCGGGCCGGCGGTGCGGGACGGCGATCACCTGCGACGTGCCGGCGTCGACGACGATCAGCAGCCGGGTGGACACGGACCTGCACGAGTTCCCGGGGGTGGCGGGTGAACGGGTGCACGTCGTGGTTGCCACCGAGTCGGCCACGTCGGGGTCGTTCGGCGTGTGGTGGCGGCTCCTGGCCTCGGACGGCAGCGGTGTGGCGGGCTGCAACGCGTTCTCGGCGAGCAACCGGGACTGCACGCTGCCGGCGACGGAGGCGGCCTACGCAGTCGAAGTGCTGGACCTCGGCTTCGATGGCACCGGGACGTACAGCCTGCTCATCCAGCGGCTGACGGCGGGCCAGCGGTGCGGGACGGCGATCACCTGCGACGTGCCGGCGTCGACGACGATCAGCAGCCGGGTGGACACGGACCTGCACGAGTTCCCGGGGGTGGCGGGTGAACGGGTGCACGTCGTGGTTGCCACCGAG